>NZ_JBFAJV010000003.1:0-849420 GCF_040655415.1 Actinosynnema sp. NPDC050436
TTGCCCGCCTCGCGGAAGCCCGGCCGGTTGAGCAGGCCGGTCAGCGGGTCGTGGTAGGCGTCGTGGCGCAGCCGGGCGAGCAGCCGGCGGTTGTCCACGGCGGTGGACAGGTGGCTGGCCAGCGTGCGCAGCAGCTGGAGGTCGGCCTTGCCGAAGCCGCGCCACCGGCTGAGCCGGTCGTGCACCTCGACCGCGCCGAGGAGCTGGGTCGCGCCGCGCAGCGGCACCACCAGCGCCTCCTGCGCGTCGCGGCGGGCCAGGGCCTCGGACACGTCCTCGCCGGCGTCGACGACGCGGAAGTACCGCACCTGCGAGCCGGGCAGTTGCAGCATGGCGTCCTCGCGCAGCTGGCGCGGGTCGTCGCGGCGCATCCCGTGCGGCAGCGGCTCGCCGGCGACCAGCATCTGCATCGGGGCCTGCGGGTCGGTGCGCAGCCGGAGCACCACGCGGTTGGCGTTGAGCTGCTCGCGGATCCGCTCGGCGATGAGCTGCCACTCGTCGTCCTCGGCCCGCCCGTCGCCGTCCTCGGCGGACGCGCCGCGCGGGCCGGCGGCGTGCCGGCCGGAGCGGGCGACCCGCAGCGAGACCTCGCTGAGCGCCTCCAGGTCGCGCTGCTCGCGCAGCAGGCCGGAGTAGGCGAGGTAGATGGCGGTGATGCCGGCGAAGACCAGGGCGATCAGCAGCCCGCCCCACGGGGCCTTGGTGGCGATCTCGTAGCCGGCCAGGCCGGCGGAGGTGTTGAGCAGCGCCACGACCAGGGTCTGGAGCACCAGGCGCAGGCTCGGCGCGACCCGCATCCCCTTGCCCATCAGCCGCAGCGCGGTCAGGCCGAGCACGCTGGCCAGCAGCGGCACGGCGATGGTGCCGAGGAACGCGCCGGCCCAGAACGGGCCGTCCTCGCCGACGAACTCCTTCACGGAGTGGGCGACCGCGAAGGCCACCGAGATCTCCATGAACATCAGGCCCGCGTTGTAGACGGCGCGGTCGAGCACGCGCCTGCCCAGCAGCGTGCCGACGCCCGCGACCACGTGGGCGGCGAGCACGACCTCGAACGGCGCGACGAGCAGGCCCAGCACGAGCGGGATCTCGGTGAACGAGATGGTCCAGGCCACGCCGCTGCGGACGTCGACGTTGATGGCGAGCTGCTCGGCGAGCAGGAACCCGACCACGAGCAGCGGCCCGGCCCACAGCAGGTCGAACCGGTCGTCGTCCTTCGGCAGCCAGGAGCCGACGGCGAACGCGGACAGCGCGCCCGCCGCGAGGAGCAGGACCGCGAACACGCTGAACGCGCGGTTCGTGGACCGGGTCGGCGCGTTGGGCGCCGTGGCCGACGCGTGGTCGGACATCCAGCCTCCTCGTCGGCCGTCGTCGCGGACGGCCGGTGCCGGCCTACGAACTCCTGGCGTGACTGAGGGGTCCCGAACACCGACCGAGACCCCTCCAGGGGTGCCAATGTACCCCGGTTGGGCGACGAAATGGCAGGTCGATGAGCCGATTACCACGAGAAGTGACAGAACGGCTCACACGATCAGCTCTCCTGCCAGCACGGTCACCGCCTGCCCCGCGAGCCGCACCCGATCACCGTCCAGGACCACCCGGACCTGCCCGCCCCGGGGCGACGCCTGCTCCGCGACCAGCTCGGCGCGGCCCAGCCGAGGTGCCCACCAGGAGGCCGGCGTGCAGTGCGCGGAACCGGTCACCGGGTCCTCCGGGATCCCGTACGAGGGGTAGAAGCAGCGGCTGACGACGTCGAGGCCGGGCCGGTCGCCGGGCGCGGTGACGATCACGCCCCGGCCGGGCACCTCGCCCAACGCCCCCGGGTCGGGGCGCAGCGCGCGGACCTCCGCGGCGGACGCCGCCTGCACCAGGACGTCGGAGACGGCCCGCGCGACGGCGGTGATCGTCACGCCGGGCAGGCCGGCGCGCAGCGGCGCGGTGATCCCGATCGGCCGGGCGGGGTCGGCCGGGAAGTCCATCTCCACCCAGCCGTCGCGGGCCGCGCAGGTGAGGACGCCGCTGCGGGTGGCGAAGCTCCGGTCACCGCCCAGGACGTGCGCGGCGGCCAGGGTGGCGTGGCCGCACAGGTCGACCTCCTTGACGGGCGTGAACCAGCGCAGCGGCAGCGGGCCGTCGTCCACGAGCCGCACGAATGCGGTCTCGGCGTGTTTCATCTCCGCCGCGACGGCCTGCATCCAGGCGTCCTCGGCGGGGTTCGTCGAGCAGCACCACGCCGGCGGGGTTGCCCGCGAAGGCCCGGTCCGTGAAGGCGTCGACCACGTGGATGCGCACCCCGCGATTGTGGCCGACCGGGCGGCTCGCGGCCCGTCCCCCGCGCCGGTTGGGCCGATCAGCGCAACCGGTCGGCGTGGCGACGTGATCGGACCGGCCGCAGGGGGGAAGGTGGTCGGCGACGACCCGGCGTTCAACCACCCGTTCGGAGGGTACTCAGTGCAGGAGTCGAGACCTCCTTACAAGTACGAGGGGTAAGAGCGGAAGGACGGCGAGGGGGTCGCCATGACCATTGCGAGGGAACTCTCCGGCAGGGCGAAGGCCATGCTTCGGGCCGTGGCCGCAGGACGGGGCGAGCTGTCCGGCGGGAGGGAACCGGACCTGTACGTCGACGGCCTGCCGTGCTGCGACCGGACGGCCACCCACGACCTGGTGCACGCCGGGCTGCTGCGCCCCAGGCGCGCGGTCGGGCTGGACGAGCGGTCGGACGCGGAGCTGACGGAAGCGGGCAGAGCCGCCATCGCGTAACCCTCGAACATACGTTCGAGATGGGTTATGCTCTCGACGTGGGGCCGGCACGCAAGCGAGAGGAAGCGCTTGCGCGTCGGCCCCGCCTTCGTCGGCAGCCGAGGCCGAAGCAGGCGTGAGGACCTACCGCCGGGCACGCTGACGACGGCGCGCACAGCGCCCGTGAGCCGATCTTGTGAGGCTTAGATCACACCGGACCGAACGGTCCGCCCTGCGCCGAAACGCCGTTTCGGTCGTCAGGGGGCTGCCGCAGTCCGATTCCACGAGGGCCACAGCAGGGGCCGGCAGGGGAAAGCGCGCTGGGCGCCGGATCGCACCAAGCGCGCACGACGGTCGTGCGGCGCGTGAGGCCGCAGCTACGAGAAGACCCCCGTGACCAGTTCGCACTGGTCACGGGGGTCTGCCGGCTCGCGTGGCGGGTAGAGGATTCGAACCTCTGTAGCTTTCGCGACGGATTTACAGTCCGCTCCCATTGGCCGCTCGGGCAACCCGCCCCGCTCCCGGATCACCGGGTGCGGAGGAGACAATACATAAGCCCGCACGGGGGTTCGCAACCGGGATACCCCGGTAGGCTGCCGGGCGGTTCCAGACCCACCTAAGCGGAGGTACCGGGCACGTGGCAGACCCGTCGTTCGACGTGGTGAGCAAGGTCGACCGGCAGGAAGTCGACAACGCTCTCAACCAGGCCGCCAAGGAGCTGAGCACCCGCTTCGACTTCCGGGGCACCGGCACCCAGGTGTCCTGGGCGGGCGAGGAGGCGATCACCTTCCAGTCCGAGACGGAGGAGCGCTGCCGCGCCGCGATCGACGTCTTCCAGGAGAAGCTGGTCAAGCGCGGCATCTCGATGAAGGCGTTCGAGGTCGGCGACCCGGCGATCTCGGGCAAGGTGTTCAAGGTCACCGGCACGCTGGTGCAGGGCATCTCGTCGGAGAAGGCCAAGGAGATCGCCAAGAAGGTCCGCGACGAGGCGCCCAAGGGCGTCCAGGCGCAGATCCAGGGCGACCAGCTCCGCATCTCCGGCAAGAAGAAGGACCACCTCCAGGACGTCATCGCCCTGCTCAAGGGGTCGGACTTCGGGATCGCCCTCCAGTTCACCAACTACCGGTGAAGGGCATCATCCTGGCCGGCGGGAGCGGCACGCGGCTGCACCCGATCACCCAGGCGGTGTCCAAGCAGCTCCTCCCGGTCTTCGACAAGCCGATGATCTACTACCCGCTGTCGGTGCTGATGCTCGCCGGCATCCGGGAGGTGCTGCTGATCTCGACACCGGTGGACCTGCCGCTGTTCCGCCGGCTGCTCGGCGACGGCTCGCAGTTCGGCCTGCGGATCTCCTACGCCGAGCAGGCCCACCCCAACGGCCTGGCCGAGGCGTTCGTGATCGGCGCGGACTTCGTCGGCGACGACGACGTGTCGCTGGTCCTGGGCGACAACATCTTCTACGGGCAGGGCTTCTCGAAGGTCCTCCAGCACCACGTGGCGACGCTGGACGGCTGCGTGCTGTTCGGCTACCCGGTGCGCGACCCCGAGCGCTACGGCGTCGGCGAGGTCGACCAGGACGGCAGGCTGGTCTCGATCGAGGAGAAGCCGGCCGCGCCGAAGTCGAACAAGGCGATCACCGGCCTGTACTTCTACGACAACCAGGTCGTGGACATCGCGCGCGGCCTCAAGCCCTCGGCGCGCGGCGAGCTGGAGATCACCGACGTGAACCTGGCCTACCTGCGCGAGGGCCGGGCGCACCTGGTGGACCTGGGGCGCGGGTTCGCGTGGCTGGACACCGGGACGCACGACTCGCTGGTCGAGGCGAGCCAGTTCGTGCAGGTGCTGGAGCACCGCCAGGGCGTGCGGATCGCGTGCCCGGAGGAGGTCGCGCTGCGGATGGGCTTCATCACGGCGGACGAGTGCTACGCGCAGGGCGAGCGGCTGGCGAAGTCCGGCTACGGCCAGTACCTGATGAACGTGGCCCGCGAGTCCCGCTAGGACCTGCGGCGCCGGTCAGGAGCGGGCCAGCTCCTCCAGCCGGCGCACGCGGTCGGCGATCGGCGGGTGGGTGGAGAACAGCCTGGTCAGGTTCTCCCCCGCCCGGAACGGCGAGGCGATCATCAGGTGCGACTGGGCCACCACGGCGGGCTCCGGGGCCAGCGGAGCGACCTGCGTGCCGTGCTCCAGCTTGCGCAGCGCCGAGGCCAGCGCGAGCGGGTCGCCGGTCAGCTCCGCGCCGGACGCGTCGGCCTGGTACTCGCGGGACCGGCTCACCGCCATCTGCACGATGGCCGCCGCGACCGGGCCCAGCACCGCGACGAGCAGCAGCGCGACCGGGTTCGGGCGCTCCTCGTCGTCGCCGCCGAAGATCCCCGCGAAGATCGCCAGGTTGGCCACCATGCCCACCGCGCTCGCCAGCGCGCCCGCGACGCAGGAGATGAGGATGTCGCGGTTGTACACGTGCGACAGCTCGTGCCCGAGCACGGCGCGCAGCTCGCGCTCGTCGAGCAGCTCCAGGATGCCGGTGGTGCAGCACACCGCCGCGTTGCGCGGGTTGCGGCCGGTGGCGAAGGCGTTCGGGGCGGCCGTCGGGCTCAGGTAGAGCCGGGGCATGGGCTGCCGGGCGGCCATCGCCAGCTCCCGCACGATCCGGTGCATCGCGGGCTGCTCGACCTCGGACACCGGCCGCGCCCGCATCGCCCGCAGCGCGAGCTTGTCGGAGTTGAAGTACGCGTACGCGTTCACCCCGAACGCCAGGATCACGCCGACGACCAGGGCGGTGCGCCCGAACAGCGAGCTGATCCCGATGATCAGCGCGCTCATCGCGCCGAGCAGCAACGCGGTCTTCAACCCGTTGTAGTGCTTGTGCACGTTGCTTCGCCTCCGGTGCCTTACGTCCTCCCCCTCAACGCGCCAGGGCGTCCCGTGGTTCCGGAACCCCCTCGTGCTGGGCGTGCGGCGGAGCTCTCCGGGGCGGCTTCGGCGGCCGGGTCGAGGGCGGGCGGCGGCGGCACGTGGGCCACCCACGTGCCCAGGACGTCCCGTTCGTGGACCAACTCGGCCACGGCGCCCTCACCGGTCGGCGTGCCGGTGCCGGGGTAGGAGAAGTCCGGTGCCCAGTGCAGGGCGTCGAACGGGCACGCCTCGACGCAGATCCCGCAGTACAGGCACTGCCCGTAGTCGATGGCGAACCGGTCGAGCACGTTGCGCGCGCGGGGCCGGGCCGAGCCGGGCTGCTGCTCGGTCTCGGTGTGCGAGTCGATGTGGATGCACCAGTCGGGGCACTCGCGCGCGCAGATCATGCAGACCGTGCAGTTGGCCTCCAGCAGCGCGATCACGCCCCTGGTGCGCGGCGGCAGGTCAGGCACCGTTCTCACCTCCACGTCGGGGACCCCACGAGGGGTCGGGCACGCCGGGCGGCGCGGTCCGCCTGCGGCTGGGCGCGGACGAGCCGTCCTCGCCCGGTTCGAGCCGCCCCGGCCACGGCCGCACCACGCGGGAGGCCAGCACGAAGTCCTTGCGCAGCGGGTGCCCGGCGAACGAGTCGGGCAGCAGCAGGTGCGGCGCGGGGCCGGCCAGGGCGATGCCGAACATCTCGACGGCCTCCCGCTCGTGCCACGCCGCGCCCGCCCACAGGCCGGCCACGCTGGGCAGCGGCTCGTCGGCCACCTCGGTGCGCAGCAGCAGGCCCAGGCGGGTGTCGGGCTGCACGACGTGCAGGAAGACCGCGTGCCGCAGGCCGGACGCGCCGGGCCGGCCGGCGTCCTCGACGCCCAGCCAGTCGAACGCCGCGCAGCCCAGCCCGTCGCGCGCGTGCGCGGCGGCGGCGTGCCACTGCTCCACGGCGACGTGCGCGGTGCTCTGGCCGAACGCCGTCGCCACCCGCGCGCCGGGGACCAGCGCGGCCAGTTCGGCGGACGCGGCGGTCACGAGACGAGCCGGTGGAGGGCGGCGAGGCCGTCGAGCAGCGCCTCGGGGCGGGGTGGGCAGCCGGGGACGGCGACGTGCACCGGGAGGACCTGGTCGATGCCCTTGGTCACGCTGTAGGAGTCCCAGTACGGGCCGCCGGTGTTGCTGCACGCGCCGACCGACAGCACGTAACGCGGTTCCGGCATTTCCTGGTACGTGGCGAGCACGGCGGGCAACATGACGTCGGTGACCGTCCCGGAGACGATGAGCACGTGGGCCTCGCCCTCGGCGTGCGCCACGTCCACCCCCAGCGCCGCCAGGTCGTGCGGCCGGTCCCCTTCGAGGGCGGCCATCACCTCGACACCGCAGCAGGCGAGCCCGAGGTCGAGCACGGTGACCCGGTACGTCGTACCCCAGTCGAGCGTGGAAACCGTCACGGCGGATGAGGTTAATACGTGGGGGCCCGCCCGGCTCGCGCCCGGCGGGCCCCCAACCCCCCAAAACTCCCCCTGATTGCTCCCATGCGAACTCGCACCTGGTTGCCGGAGAAGTCTCTTACGGAACACGCATACCTGTCCAGGAAAATCCGTCAAGATCTTCGGATAATTTCACGGCACACTGTGGTCAAGTTCAGTACAACTAATCGGTAGATCACTCCGCCCTGACCCGAGAGGCCCACGATGTCCACCTCGGCCCGGCTGCTGCTCCCCGTGGGCAACCAGCTCAGCAGGCTCCTGCACACCTCGCCACTGCTGCTGGACACCACGTTGGACCAGCTCAGGACGCTGATCGCAGTGCACGAGACGCGGTCGGCGCTGCGTGCCGCGCGGGTGCTCGGCCGCGAGCAGTCGAGCGTCCAGAAGCAGGTCGACACGTTGAACCGCAACTTCAAGTCGCTCTGCGGCGAACCGCTCGTCGTCAAGCAGGGACGGGGAAAGGACGTGCTGATCACCCCGACCGGCGAGGCGTTGGTGGAATTGGCGAAGGACACCCTGGGCGACTGGCTGGATTCGATTCACGAGTGCCGGCGCAAGCTCGGCACGACCCTCACCGTGGGCACCACGCGGTTCATGCTCGACTCGCTGGCCAAGGCGTGGCACCACGTGGCCGACGACTTCCGGCAGCGGGACGTGGAGCTGAAGGTCGTGCACATCCGGACCAAGGACATCTGGAACAAGCTGGAGAGCAAGGAGGTCGACATCGTCTGCGGGTCCGTGGTCACCCCGGCCGGCGGCGGGTCGGACTTCGCCGACTTCGACGTCATCGAGTGGCGGCGCGGCGGGCTGGCGCTGCTGACGAACCTGCCCGAGCACCGGCTGGGCGCGGCCGTCGGCACCGGGGAGCTGCCGAAGCTGCCGCTGGTCGTGCCCGGCGACGGCCTGATCGCGGAGTTCCTGCGCGGCTGGTTCGGGCCGGACTACCGCAACGAGCTCGACATCGCGGCGGAGATCGACGAGATCCAGTACGGCATGTCGCTGCTGCGGTCGGGCCTGGTCGAGGGCTGCATGATCGTCACGTCCGGGCTGGGCGTGGTGGCGGCGAACAACGAGCTGCGCGAGGGGTCGGGCCTGCGCGTGGTGGAGCTGGAGAACGACCGGAAGCCGGAGCTGGAACGGCTGGTGGGGGTGTTCGCGCGCAAGGAGGAGCGCGCCAAGTTCCCGCCCGACCACCCGCTGAACCTGCTGTGGGCCGCGTTCCAGCGCGAGGTGTCCGACTGACCCCGGCCCCGTTCGCGGGCCCCTGTCGGCGGCGGTGCGGGTTTCGCCAGCATGGACGTGACGTCGAGCCGGGACGGAGGGGCCATGCGCGGTCGGGCGGTGGGTGCGGTGGTGCTGTCGGCCTGCGGTGCGGTGCTCTGCGCCCCCGCGTCCCCGGTGGGCGCGGTGACGACCGCCCTGGTGGTGAACGAGGTGAAGGCGAGCGGGCTCAACGGTGAGCTGGACGAGTTCCTGGAGCTGCGCAACGTCGGCGCGCAGCCGCTGGACGTGAGCGGGTACGAGGTGCGCGCGCACCGGCCGAACTGCGCCGTCGAGGCCGTCGTGGCGATCCCGCCGGGAACGGTCCTCGACCCGGGCGCGATGCTCGTGTTCGTCAACGAGGGTTTCACCGGGACCGTGCCGCCGGAGGCGACCCTGCTGAGGTATACCTCCCCGTCCCCCGTGGGCCTCCTGCTCGGCCCGCAGGGCAGCGTGTCGGTGGCCGACCAGGACGGGGTGGTGGACGGCCTGGCGTGGACCACCGAACTGGGCACCACCGCGTGCCGGCAGGAGGGGCAGGCCGCGCGAGGCCCGACGAGCCCGTTCGGCACCGAGTCGCTGTCCCGGGACACCGCGAGCACGGACACCGACGACAACCGCCGGGATTTCACCCGGACGCCGGCCACCCCCGGAGCGCCCACGGGCCCGCCCGCAGGTGCGGACGGGCCCGACGCGGCCTGAGACGGCCCCCGGCGCGGTCAGCCCTTGCGCTGCCGCTGAGCCTGCCGCACGAGCCACTCCAGCCCGCTGAGCTGCTGGGGACCCGCTGTCTGATCGCGTTCCACCCGGTCCTCCTCCGGTTGCGGCTGAGGCGAAGGCACCCGGTCTTCGAGGTCGTTCATGAGGCGGCTCCCTACCTAGGTCGACAGCGAGTGCCGTCGATCGGAGCACTGACCCGCCCCGACCCGCCAGCCCGATCAGCCCAACGGGTGACAGGCCGCAGGTTTGCCGGGACACCTGCTAAGCACCCCGGCCACGCGCCCACTTCATTACGCGCGAGCAGCCGGATCAACCACCCCCACCACCCCCGGACGACTCCGGCCCAGGCGAGTCGTGCTCGGAAGCGGGCTTGGTGGACCACCGGTCCACCACGATGACGACCACCAGCCCGAGAAGCACCAGCCCGGTCGCGACCAGAGACACCACAAGCCCCACGTCCACACCTCACATGATGACCGCCGACCCAGCCCCCACAGAGGGGGCTCGTGTCATCCCGTCGACCTGGCGCAGCCCTGTCACGCGAGCTGAGGGCCTGCGACATGCCCGGTCGACGTGCGCCTACCGGTGCCAAGCTCGCAGGCCCTCAGCTCGCGTGACAGTCCTCTGGAAGGTCGACGGGATGACACGAACCCCGGTCCCCGCTGGGTCGGGACCCAATCGCACCGCTCAGTCATCCCGTTGGCCTGCCCTTCCGGCGAGGACGTTCTTCGATGCCAGCGTAGGTAGCGGCGAAGTCCATTGCCCTCTTGAGCTGCATATATGCAGGAATAGCGTGTCGACCGTACCGCTGCCCCGTGTATGTTCCGCCGTTCCAACAAGTGCGACGCGGGGGCAGGCATGGCTCTGGTGCAGAAGGGCTCTCGGCGAATCGTCGTCGACGGCACGATCTACCGGTGGCGCGTCCGGCACAAGCCGTCGTACTGCCAGGGACTCGCCTGAACTCCCCTGACCTACGCAGTGGAACAGGCCGACTCCGCAGGAACCGTTCTGGTCGTGAAGACCAGCCAGCCGCACCCGAGCAACTGGATCAACGCACCTGCCACTCCGATCAGGCCGGCCGACGTCGCCAACGGTATCCGCGCAGCCCTCGCCGGCGGCTGGTCACCCAGCCGTCCCGGGAAGCCCTTCGAAGTCGATCAGTCGGCAGAGTTCCTGCGTGCGCGGCGAACTTGAGTTCGCTGACCCCGACTCATCCGCCCGAGCAAGGACTCAATCCCGCCTGACCGAGGCCGCAACGGCCTCCGAACGCCCGCAAGGGCCGCGAAGTCAGACATGCAGTGGCGTGAGCAGCGACGAAGGCCCCCGGCAATGATCTTGCAGAGGGCCTTCGCTGTTCCGTGCATGTTCCGCGCGCTGCAAGCCGAAAGCCTTGGACGGCTGGAACCGCATCAAGACGATCAAGCTTGGGCAGCCAGGACTTCGGCTCTTTAGTCCCTGAGTTCCATCGTGCAGCACTTCGGGCCGCCGCCCGACTTGCGGAGTTCGGAGATGTCCACGAAGACCGGCTCGAAACCGCGCCTGGCGACCTGGTCCGCCAGTGCCGTCGCCTCGACCGGCAGGATCACGTTGCGGCCGTCGGAGACTGCGTTCAGGCCCAGGCAGGCGGCATCTTCGGCGGTGGCGATCACGGCGTCCGGGAACAGGCGGCGGAGGACCCTCTGGGAGCCCGGGGAGAACGCTTCCGGGTAGTACGCCACCAGGTCGTCCGACAGCACGAACAGTGCCACGTCCAGGTGGTAGTACCTCGGGTCCACGAGCTGCAGCGAGATCACCGGGACGCCGAGCACCTCCTGCGCCTCCGAGTGGGCCAGCGGGTCCGTGCGGAAGCCCGTGCCGGCCAGCAGGTACTTGCCCGTCCAGGTGAAGTCGCCTTCGGCCTCGTTCGTGCGTTCCGGCATCACGACGGACTTGTAGCCGTTGGCCAGGAACCACCTGCGGAAGTGGTCCGCCTCCGGGACGCGTTGGTCGGCGCGGAACCTCGAACCCAGGACCTGGCCGTCCACGACGGTGCCCGAGTTGGCCGAGAACACCATGTCCGGCAGGCCCGGCACCGGCTCGATCAGGTCGACGCGGTGGCCCAGGCGCTCGTACGCCTCCTTCAGCGCGGTCCACTGCCGGACCGCCAGCGCCGTGTCGATCGGCTGCGTCGGGTCCATCCACGGGTTGATGGCGTACTCCACCGTGAAGTACTCCGGCGGGCACATGAGGTACCTGCGGGTGGTCGGCACGCGCACGGGCGTCGCGGGCGTGGTGACGCCCAGCACGATCGGCTCGTCGCCGGGGCCGAGGAGGGAAACCGAGGTCATGGATCGAAGGGTAAATTCCCGTCTGACCAGCGAACAATGCCGCAGTTTTGCGTCTGTTGGTGCAGAATGTTGCGTGTGGACTCGATCGACCAGCGAATCATTTCGTGCCTCATGGCCAACGCCCGGTCCAGCTACGCCGACATCGGCAAGGAGGTGGGCCTGTCCGCCCCGGCGGTGAAGCGGCGGGTGGACAAGCTGCTGGACACCGGCGTGCTGCGCGGCTTCACCGCCGTCGTGGACCCTGAGCAGCTCGGATGGGGCACCGAAGCCTTCGTCGAGGTGCACTGCCGGGGCAACGTGGCACCCCACGACATCCAGCAGCGCCTGGAGCCGATGGCCGAGGTGATGGCCGCCTACACGGTCTCCGGGGCGGCCGACGCGATCGTCCACCTCCGCGCGGCCAGCATCCACCACCTGGAGACCGCCCTGGAGCGCCTGCGCGCGGTCGAGATCATCGACCGGACGGTGTCCACGGTGGTGCTCTCGCGCCTGCTCGACCGACCGCCGGCCCCCTGATCGGGATCCGGCACCCCGATCGGGTCCGGCACCCCGATCGGGTGCGGGCGGCCTGGCCCTAGAGTCGCGGCCATGTCCGAGGTGCTGCTGGAGCGTTGCGACCGGGTCGGCGTGATCACCGTGCACGACCCCGAGCGGCGCAACGCGTTGACGCTCGACCTGTCCGACCAGCTCGTCGCCGCCGTCGAGTCCTGCGAGCGGGATGCCGACGTCCACGCCGTGGTGGTGACGGGCACTCCGCCGGCGTTCTGCGCGGGGGCGGACCTGACGGCGCTGGGCGAGGCCCGGGAGGAGGGCCTGCGGCGCATCTACGCGGGCTTCCTGGCGGTGGCGGGCTGCGCACTGCCGACGATCGCGGCCGTAGGCGGCGCGGCGGTGGGCGCGGGGCTGAACCTCGCGCTGGCCTGCGACGTCCGGCTGGCCGGTCCGAAGGCGCGGTTCGACGCGCGGTTCCTCCAGCTCGGCATCCACCCCGGCGGCGGGATGACGTGGATGCTGCAACGCCTGGCGGGCCCCCAGACGGCGACCGCGATGACGTTGTTCGGCCAGGTCCTGGACGCCGACGCGGCGGTCCGGCACGGGCTGGCCTGGGACCGGGTGGACGGCGGGCACGAGGAGCTGGTGGCCTCGGCGGTGGAGTTCGCCCGCGCGTGCGCCGAAGCCCCGCGCGAGCTGGTCCGCACGATCAAGTCCACGATGCGGACGACGGCGGTGCTGGACGCGCACGCGGACGCCGTCGACGTCGAGATCGGGCCGCAGTCCGCCTCCATCGCCACGCCGGAGTTCGCCGCGCGGCTGGCGGCGGCGAAAGCCCGGATCAGCGGCAGGCCGTGACCCTGGACAGCTCCCGGCACCACCTGTAATTTCCGGTAACGGTTACCGCTGGGTACGGCCAAAAGCGCGGCGATCCCGGTCCCGGGGAACGCCGTCACACCAGGTGGAACGATCCGTCCCGCAGAGTGGTACAGCAGAAACCGGCCCGTGAGCGGGCACGACTACCCTCAGCGGTAGGGGAGGGGCGACTTGCCCTCAGGCGGGCGTGAAGAGAGGGATCGGCGTAGGACATGACTACCGACGTTGGTAATGGCGCCGCGCCAGGTGGTGGCAACGCCAGGAGCACGGGCACGGTCCAGAAGCTCGACCGCGTGGTGATCCGCTTCGCCGGCGACTCGGGCGACGGGATGCAGCTCACCGGCGACCGCTTCACCTCCGAAGCCGCGGCGTTCGGCAACGACCTCGCGACGCAGCCGAACTTCCCGGCCGAGATCCGGGCACCACAGGGGACGCTGCCCGGGGTCTCCAGCTTCCAGCTGCACTTCGCCGACTACGACATCCTCACGCCCGGCGACCGGCCCGACGTGCTCGTGGCGATGAACCCTGCCGCGCTCAAGGCGAACATCGGCGACCTGCCCAAGGGCGGGATGCTGATCGTGAACACCGACGAGTTCACCAAGCGCAACCTGGTCAAGGTCGGCTACGCCGGCAACCCCCTGGACGACACCTCGCTGGAGGCGTACCAGGTGCACAAGGTCGCCATGGCGACCCTGACCATCGGCGCGCTGGAGAGCACGGGCCTGGGCAAGAAGGACGCCGAGCGGGCCAAGAACATGTTCGCGCTGGGCCTGCTGTCCTGGATGTACCACCGGCCGACCGAGGGCACCGAGCGGTTCCTGCGCGAGAAGTTCGCCAAGAAGCCGGACATCGCCGAGGCGAACGTGCTGGCGTTCCGCGCGGGCTGGAACTACGGGGAGACCACCGAGTCCTTCGCGGTCACCTACCAGGTCGCGCCCGCCAAGCTGAACCAGGGCACCTACCGGCAGATCACCGGCAACACCGCGCTGGCGTACGGGCTCGTGGCCGCCGGGCAGCTCTCCAAGCTCCCGGTCGTGCTGGGCACCTACCCGATCACCCCGGCGTCGGACATCCTGCACGAGCTGTCCAAGCACAAGAACTTCGGCATCACCACGCTCCAGGCCGAGGACGAGATCGCGGGCATCGGCGCGGCGCTGGGCGCGTCCTACGGCGGCGCGCTGGGCGTGACCTCGACGTCCGGCCCCGGCGTGGCGCTCAAGTCCGAGACCATCGGCCTCGCGGTGATGACCGAGCTGCCGCTGATCGTGGTCGACGTGCAGCGCGGCGGCCCGTCCACCGGCCTGCCGACCAAGACCGAGCAGGCCGACCTGCTCCAGGCGATGTTCGGCCGCAACGGCGAGTCGCCGGTGCCGATCGTCGCCCCGCAGTCCCCCGCGGACTGCTTCGACGCGGCCCTGGAGGCGGCCCGGATCGCGCTGGTCTACCGCACGCCGGTGCTGCTGCTCTCGGACGGCGCGATCGCCAACGGCTCCGAGCCGTGGCTGGTCCCGGACGTCGAGGACCTGCCGGACCTCAGCGTCGAGTTCGCCACCGAGCCCAACGGCCCGGACGGCGAGTTCTGGCCGTACCTGCGCGACCCGGAGACGCTGGCCCGCCCGTGGGCGGTGCCCGGCACGGCCGGCCTCCAGCACCGCATCGGCGGCCTGGAGAAGGCCGACGGCAACGGCAACATCTCCTACGACCCGGCCAACCACGACCTGATGGTGCGGCTGCGGCAGCGCAAGGTCGACGGCGTCGCGGTGCCCGACGTGGTGGTGGACGACCCGTCCGGCGAGGCGCGGGTGCTCGTCGTGGGCTGGGGCTCGTCCTACGGCCCGATCGGCGCGGCGGCCCGCCGGGTGCGCAAGCTCGGGATGCCGGTGGCCCACGCCCACCTGCGCCACCTCAACCCGTTCCCGCGCAACCTCGGGGACGTGCTCGCCCGGTACGACAAGGTCGTCGTGCCGGAGATGAACCTCGGTCAACTGGCGTTGTTGTTGCGAGCGAAGTACCTGGTGGACGCGATCAGCTACACCAAGGTGCAGGGCCTGCCCTTCAAGGCGGAGGAGCTCCAGGACGTGCTCGCCGATGTGATCAAGGGAGTGTCCGCGTGACGGCCATCGATTTGGGGCTGCCGGGCCTGGGGGGTCTGGCCGGCGTTCCTGCTTCCGACGAGCCGCAGAAGGCCAAGGACTACAAGTCGGACCAGGAGGTCCGCTGGTGTCCGGGGTGCGGCGACTACGTGGTGCTCAACGCCGTGCAGTCGTTCCTCCCGACGCTGGGCCTGAAGCGCGAGAACATCGTGTTCGTCTCCGGGATCGGCTGCTCGTCCCGGTTCCCCTACTACATGAACACCTACGGGATGCACTCGATCCACGGGCGGGCGCCGGCCATCGCGACCGGTCTCGCCGTGGCCCGACCCGACCTGTCGGTGTGGGTGGTGACCGGTGACGGCGACGCGCTGTCCATCGGCGGCAACCACCTGATCCACACGCTGCGGCGCAACGTGAACCTGAAGATCCTGCTGTTCAACAACCGGATCTACGGCCTGACCAAGGGCCAGTACTCGCCCACCTCCGAGGAGGGCAAGGTCACCAAGTCCACGCCGCTGGGCTCGCTGGACCACCCGTTCAACCCGGTGTCGCTGGCGCTGGGCGCGGAGGCCACGTTCGTCGGGCGCGCGGTCGACTCGGACCGCGCGGGCCTGACCGAGGTGCTGCGGCAGGCCGCCGAGCACCGGGGCTCGGCGCTGGTCGAGATCTACCAGAACTGCCCGATCTTCAACGACGGCGCGTTCGACGTGCTCAAGGACGCCGACGAGGCGGCCCGGCGGATCATCAACGTGGTGCACGGGCAGCCGATCACGTTCGGCACCGGCGGCGAGTTCGCGGTGGTGCGGGACGGGTTCGGGCTGGCCGTGGCGAAGACCTCGGAGGTGTCCGCGGAGGACGTCGTGGTGCACGACGCGGACGACCTGAACCTGGCGTTCGCGCTGTCCCGGCTGTCGACCCAGGACCTCCAGCACACCGTGACCGGGGTCTTCCGCAACGTCGCGCGGACCACGTACGACGACGCGGCACGGGCCCAGGTGGAGGCCGCGCGGGCGGCGAAGGCACCGGACCTGGGCGCGCTGCTGCGCGGCAAGGACACCTGGACCGTGGCCTAGGACGGCCCCGGCGCGCAGCTCGGCAGACACGGAAGGGCCCCTGTTCCGCCTCCCGGAACAGGGGCCCTTCGCGTTCCCTCCCCAGGGAGCTTCTGCGCGCCGTGAGGACTATCCCACGCGGCGCCTGTGGTGGGGGTGAAACGGGGCGGTCCCGCGAGGACCGCCCCGGCTCACGGCGCCGGGCGGAAGCCCGCCTTCTCGGCGTCGGAGGTCGTGCGGAACCAGACGTCGGCGCGAGTCTCGCGGAAGTTCGCCGACTCGCCGGTGTAGTAGCGGCGGCCGGTGAGGGTCGCCTTGACGTGGAAGTCCGGCGCGGGGGCCATGCCGTCGGACTTCGGCAGCACCGAACCCGGCCCGAACGGCGACCTCGGGTTGAAGCCCTCGGGCTGCTGGTAGCGGGTGGTGGCACCGGTCGCCGGGCGACCGCCGGTGCTGGGGCTGAAGCCGACCGGGCGCGGCCGGACCGGGCGCGGCGGGGGCGGGCTGATCGGCTGCGGGGACAGCGGCGCGGGCGGTGGCGTGCGCGGGCTGTTGGCCGGGCGGGTCGGGCGCTGCGGCAGGCCGCCGCTGCTCGACGCCAGCAGCTCCGGGGCCAGGGTCGGGACGAACGGCTGGTCGTTGCCGGGTGCCGGGGGACGCGGGGTGACCGGCGGGACCGGCGGCTCGTCGTCGATGTCCTCGGGGGTGAGCAGCGGCTCGAACAGCGAGCGGGGACGGCCGGGCTCGCGCGGCTCCTCCGCCTTGGCCGGCTTGGACCGGGAGGGCAGGGAACGCGCGCGCTCCGCCCGGGTCTGCCCCGCGCGGGAGGTCTCCGCGTGGGAGGTGTCGGCGGTGTGCGGGGTGTCGGTGTGCGCGGTGATGGCGGGGGTTTCCGGGCGGGCGTGCGCGGGGCCGGCGGGCTCGTCGCCCAGGTCCGGCGGCGTGAACATCGACACCGGAGCGGCGGGCGCTTCGCGCTCGGGCTCGGTGAACAGCGAGTTGGCCACCGGTCGCGGCTCCTCGACCGCTCGTTCCGCCGCCGGCTCCTCGGGAGCCGCGTGCTCCGGAGCCTCGTGCTCGGGCGTCGCTTGCTCGGGAATCGCGTGGTCGGGAGCGCGGTGCTCCGAGGGCTCCGGGATGACCGGTTCCGCGATCGCCGGGATGACGACCGGCGGCTCGGTGGTCGGCGCTGCGGTGGCCTGCTCGGGTGCGTACACGGGTTCGAACGGCTCGGGCTGCGAGTGCATCGGCTCGAACGGCTCGGGCTGGATGTGCACCGGCTCGGGGCGCGCGTGGGCGGGCTCGGTCAGCGGTGGTTCGGGATCGACGGTCAGGTCCGCGCCGAACGGCGAGATGTACTCGGTGCGCGGCGACAACCGCTCGGCCTCGCGGCGGTCCGGAGCGGGCTCCGTGAACGCGGGTCCGGTGGCAGCGGGCTCGGTGAACGCCGGTTCGGTGGCAGCGGGGCCGGAGGCTGCGGGCTCGGTGAAGGCGGGTTCGGTGAACGCCGGGCCGGCGGGCGGCGGGGTCTCGCGGATCACCGGGTACTCGCCGGTCAGGTCGTGGTCCGGCCACAGCTGCGCGTCGCGGGAGCGGGCGAGTTCGGCGTGGAAGTCGTCGGCACGGGCCTGTTCGGCCTGAGCGCGCTCGTCCGCCCTGGCGCGCTCCTCCTGGGAGCGGTCGTCGTCCTCGGGGCGGTCGTCCCGGGAGTGGTCGGGCTGGGAGCGGCCGGGCTGGAAGCGGTCGTCGGCGTGGGTGCGGTCGTCGGTGCGGCCGTCCACCTCGGCGATGGCCTGGGCGAGGGCGGTCGCCGGGATGAGGGCGGTGGCCTCGGCCGGGCGCTCCGGCTCGTCCTCCTCCTCGTGGGACGGGGAGTTGCCGGGCTCGTCGGCGTCCTCGCCGTACACCTCGGGCACGGCGGGCTCCTCGCGCCACACCTCGCGCGGCTGGAACGCCTCGACCTCGGGCGGCGCGGTCGGCTCGGTCGGCGGCGCGGCGGGTTCGGCCGGCGGCGCGGTGGGCGGCAGCAGCTGGGTCCGCTCGGCCGGCGATTCGGGCTCCCCCGCCTCCTGGCCCGCACCGAAAGAGTCGACGCCGGACAAGCCCCGTCCGACGACACCCGCGTCCACGTCGCCGTGGCCGGCACGGGTCCGACCGGCGTCGGGACGGTTCGGGTCGTCGTGGCCGGCGGCCTGGTCGTCCTCGGGGGTCAGGCGCTCGAACAGGCTGCGCGGGCGCTCGTCCTCCGGAACGTGCCGCTCCTCGAAGTCCGACAGCGGGCGGTGCTCGTCGTCCAGGTCGTCCGAGCGCTCGTCGCGCCGGTCGAGCTGGAGGCCGGCCACGTCGTAGCGCGGCGGCTCGTCGCCCAGCAGCGAATCGACCGGCGAGGTGGGGTCCCTCGGCCAGTCGTCGTACTCGTCCTGCGCGGGGGCGGCCACCGGGGCGACCGGGGTGGCGACCGGGGCGGGGCGCGGGGAGGTGAGCAGGCGCTCCTCCAGCTCCTCCAGCTCCTTCTTCGCCGGGCGGACCAGGACCAGCCAGGTCAGCGCGACGCCTGCCACGAACGACAGCAGGCTCCACAGCCAGACCTGTCCGAACAGCGAACCCACGGGAGACCCTCCCACTGCAACGTCCCTGTCACACCCCGACACGCTCCGCTTCCGGCCGTCACCCGGTAGTGGAGCGGCTGCAAAACTACCCTGACCAACCGGCAGAGCGCGCCCTGCCGCCCGGACGGTGACCACCAGTCGGACAACAGGCCACCTGGGCCGACTGACCAGGAGAAACAGCAGCGTAGAGTACCCCCGTGCCGCCGTTTACAAACTCCTCCGCCAGTTCGTCGGAAACCAACCAAACGAATCGCGGCGTCGCGTTCGGCATCGGCGCGTACTTCCTCTGGGGCATCGTGCCCGCCTATTGGCCGCTGCTCGCCCCGGCCGGCGCGGTGGAGATCCTGGCGCACCGGATCGCCTGGTCCCTGGTGGTGATGGTGCTGCTCACCGCCGTCCTGGGCCGCTGGGCCGGGCTGCGCACGCTGTCGGCGAAGGGCTGGCTGATGGTGGCCGCCGCGTCGGTGCTCATCGCGGTCAACTGGGGCGTCTACATCTACTCGGTGAACACCGGGCACGTGGTGGAGGCCGCCCTCGGCTACTTCATCAACCCGCTGGTCAGCGTCGTGCTCGGGGTCGTGGTGCTGCGGGAGCGGCTGCGCCGCGCGCAGCTCGCCGCCATCGCCGTGGCGCTGGTCGCGGTCGTCGTGCTGGCCGTGGACTACGGCAGGCTGCCGTGGATCTCCCTGGTCCTGGCCTGCTCGTTCGGCCTCTACGGCCTGCTGAAGAAGACCGTGCCGCTGGACGCCACGGCCAGCCTGACCGCCGAGAGCGTCGTGCTCGCCCCGATAGCGGTCGGCTACCTGCTCTGGCTGGGCCCCGCCGGCACGTTCCACGACCACGGCGTCGGCCACGCACTGGTCCTCGTGTCGTCCGGCGTGGTCACGGCCGTCCCGCTGATGCTGTTCGGCGCGGGCGCGCGGCGCGTCCCGCTGATCACCATGGGGATGCTCCAGTACCTCGCGCCGATCCTCCAGTTCGCGTGGGGCGTGTTCGTCATGCACGAGCCGATGCCGCCGTCGCGGTGGTTCGGGTTCGCCCTGGTGTGGGTGGCGCTGGTCGTCTTCACGCTCGACGCGCTGCGCACCCGGCGCAAGCCCCGGCTGCTCGCTCCGGTCGAGTAGCGGACCCGGTCAGCGGGAGCGCGTGACGACGTACTCGCTGACCGATTCGAGCGCCTCGCGCGCCGCGCCGGCGGGCAGGTCGACCAGCGTGGCGCGGGCCCGCGCCGCGTAGTCGTCCAGCGTCCGCCGGGCCCGGTCCAGGCCGGTCGAGGAGCGCAGCAGGGTCAGCGCCTCGGACACCTCGGCGTCGTCGGTCAGCGGCCGGGCGAGCAGGCCCGCCAGCCGCGAGTCGGGCTCGTCCTCCAGCGCGTAGAGCATCGGCAACGTCTTCACGCCCTCGCGCAGGTCCGTGCCGGGGGTCTTGCCCGACTCGGACGACGGGCTGGCGATGTCGATGACGTCGTCGGAGATCTGGAACGCCGCGCCGATGATGTCGCCGTAGGTCTGCAACGCCTCGACCTGGGCGGGCGTGATGTCGGAGAACATCGCGCCGAACCGGGCGGCGGTGGCGATCAGCGACCCGGTCTTCTCGGCGATCGTGGTCAGGTAGTGCGAGACCGGGTCCTCGCCCTGGCGCGGGCCCATCGTCTCCCGCATCTGGCCGGTGACCAGCTCGGAGAAGGTCTCGGCGATGATCCGCGCGGCCCGCGTGCCCAGGTCCGCGACCAGCGCGGAGGCGTGCGCGAACAGGTAGTCGCCGGTCAGGATGGCGATGCTGTTGTCCCACTTCGCGTTGGCCGACTCCGCGCCCCGGCGCATGGTGGCCTCGTCCATCACGTCGTCGTGGTACAGCGTGGCCAGGTGCGTCAGCTCGACCACGGCGGCGGCCTTGATGACGCTGTCCCGGTTCCAGGCGGACCCCAACTGCGCGGACAGGATGGTGAACAGCGGCCGGATCCTCTTGCCGCCGGCGTCCACCAGGTGCAGGGAGGTCTCCATCACCGGGTGGAACTCGCTCCGCACGACTTTGTGCAGCAGCTCCTCCACCTCGGCCAGCCCGGCCTGCACCACCTCCGCGAGCACGGGGTCCGTGAACCGGAACCCCGTCCCCGCCTGCTCGCTACTGGTCACTCCTGAAGCCTACGTACCACTAGAAGGCGAACCCGCCGGCACCCGCCCAATCGAGGGCGAAAGCCGGCCACAGGCCCAGCACCAGCGTGATCGCCGCGCCCATGGTGATGGCCACGGTGGTGAACGCGCCGGGCACGCTGACCGTGGGGCCGTCCGGCGCGGGCTCGCTGAAGTACATCAGCACGATGACCCGCAGGTAGAAGAACGCCGCCACCGCCGAGGCGATCAGGGCGATCACCACCAGGGGTGCCATGCCGCTCTTGATCGCCGCCGTGAACACCACGAACTTGCCGATGAACCCGCTGGTCAGCGGGATGCCCGCGAGCGCGAGCAGCAGGAACGTGAACACGGCGGCGGTGATCGGCGAGCGCTTGGCCAGGCCCGCCCACTGGGACAGGTGGGTGGCTTCGCCGTCCGCGTTGCGGACCAGCGACACCACGCCGAACGCGGCGATGGTGGTGAAGCCGTAGGCCATCAGGTAGAACATCGTGCCCGACAGGCCCTCGCTGGTCAGCGTGATGGAACCGACCAGCAGGAAACCCGCGTGCGCCACCGACGAGTAGGCGATCATCCGCTTCACGTCGGTCTGGGTGAGGCCGAGCACCGCGCCGATGACCATGGACGCGATCGCCACGCCCCACAGCACGCCGTTCCACTCCCAGCTGCTGTTCTCGAACGCCACGAACAGCACCCGCAGGATGCCGCCGAACGCGGCGACCTTCGTGCAGGCGGCCATGAACGCGGTGACCGGGGTCGGCGCACCCTGGTAGACGTCCGGGGTCCACGCGTGGAACGGGCCGACCGACGCCTTGAACAGCAGGCCGACCACGAGCAGGCCGAAGCCCGCGTAGAGCAGCGTGTCGGAGCGGTCGGTGCCGGCGGTCGCGGTGGCGATGTCGGCGAGCTTGACCGAGCCCGCGTAGCCGTAGAGCAGGGCCACGCCGTAGAGGAAGAACGCCGACGCGAACGCGCCGAGCAGGAAGTACTTGACGGCCGCCTCCTGCGAGAGCAGGCGACGGCGGCGGGCCAGGCCGCACATCAGGTACAGCGGCAGCGACAGCACTTCCAGCGCGATGAACATGGTCAGCAGGTCGTTGGACGCGACGAAGACCATCATGCCGCCGAGCGCGAACAGCGTGAGCGGGAACACCTCGGTCTGCATCCCGAACCGGCCCGCCTGGGCGCGGTCCTGGACCGTGCCGGGGCGGATGGCCGCGTCGGCGACGAACGCGCCGCCCGGCTCGACCGAGCGGTCCGCGATGAGCAGCACCGCGCCGAAGCCGAGCAGCAGCAGCGTGCCCCACAGGAAGATCACCGGCTGGTCCACCGCGATCGCGCCCGCGAGGGTGACCACGCCCTGCGCGGGCGTCTCCTCGGCGCTGCCGTACACCGCCAGCGCGACGCCCGACGCGACGAGCGTGAGCAGGGTCAGCACGACCTGGCTCGACCACCGCTGGGTCTTGGGCAGGAACGCCTCGACCAGCACGCTCAAGCACGCCGCGCCGAGCACGATCAGGATCGGCGCGACCGCGAGGTAGTCGATCTCGGGCGCCTGGAGCCGCTGGGTCTGAGCGAGGAACGTCTCCACGTCACTTGCCTTCCTGCGTGACCGGGTCCGCGACCCCGACCTCGCTGAGCGTCGCCCCGACGGACGGGGTGATCACGTCCAACACCGGTTTCGGGTAGAACCCGAGCACCAGGATCAGCGCGACCAGCGGCGCGAGCACCGCCAGTTCCCGCTTGCCCAGGTCCCGCACCGGGGCGCGCTCCGGGTCGACCGTCGCACCGGGCCCGCCGGTCGCGCCGATCAGCGCCGTGCCGCGCACCGGGCCCTGGAACACCCGCTGGTAGAGCCAGAGGATGTAGAGCGCGGCCAGCACCATGCCCAGCGCGGCCAGGATCGTGTAGACCGGCTGGTTGGGGTAGGAGCCGACCAGCACCAGGAACTCGCTGACGAACGAGTTGGTGCCGGGCAGCGCCAGCGACGACAGGCCGGCCACGAAGAACAGGCCGCCGAGCACCGGCGTCAGCTTCGCCATGCCGCCGTAGTCCTCGATCAGGCGCGACCCGCCCCGGGCCATCACCATGCCGACGACCAGGAACAGCATTCCGGTCGAGATGCCGTGGTTGACCATGTAGAGCACCGCGCCCGCGCCCGCCTGCGAGCTGAACGCGAAGATGCCCAGCGCGATGAACCCGAAGTGGGCGATCGAGGTGTAGGCGACGAACCGCTTGAGGTCGGACTGGCCGACCGCGAGCAGCGAGCCGTACAGGATGCCCGCCACCGCCAGCACCAGCACCACCGGCGCGAGCTCCTGGCTGGCCAGCGGGAACATCGGCAGGCAGTAGCGCAGGAAGCCGAACGTGCCGATCTTGTCCAGGATGCCGACCAGCAGCACGCCCGCGCCGACCGGCGCCTCGGCGCCGGCGTCGGGCAGCCAGGTGTGCAGCGGCACCAGCGGGGCCTTGATGGCGAACGCGACGAAGAACCCGAGGAACAGCCAGATCTGGTGGGACAGCGGCAGCTCGCGGGTGACCGTGACCAGCGTCGCCCAGTCGAACGTGCCGGAGCCCAGCCGGTCGGCGGCGGCCACGTACACGCCGATCACCGACGCCAGCATGACCAGGCCGCCGAGCAGCGAGTAGAGGAAGAACTTCATCGCCGCGTACTGCCGGTTCGGACCGCCGAAGCGGCCGATCAGGAAGTACATCGGGACGAGCACGGCCTCGAAGAACACGTAGAACAGGAACACGTCGGTGGCGGCGAACACGCCGACCATGCCGGTCTCCATGACCAGCAGCAGCGCGAAGAACCCGCCGGCGCTGCGGCCCTCGGGCAGCTTGTCCGCCCACGAGCCGCCGATGACGACCGGCACCAGGAAGGCGATCAGCGCGATCATCACCAGCGCGATGCCGTCCACGCCGAACGACAGGTGCACGCCGAACGACGGGATCCAGTCGGCCGAGCTGGTCAGCTGGAGCCGCTCGGTCGACGAGGTGTCGTAGCCGACCCAGGCGACCACCGCGACCGCCAGCTCGACCAGCGACACGGCCAGGGCGACCGCCTTGGCCAGCCGGTCGTTGCCCCGCAGGAAGGCCACCACCACGCCGCCCACCAGGGGCAGCAGGAGCAGCGCGATCAGCGTCCAGCTCACGAGAACCTCACCATCAGCAGCGCACCCAGGACGAAGATCGCACCCAGGAGCATGGAGAGCGCGTAGGAGCGCACGAAGCCCGTCTGCAGCCTGCGCAGCCGGCCCGAGCTACCGCCGAGCAGCGCGGCCGACCCGTTGACCAGGCCGTCCACGCCCTTGTTGTCCACGAAGACCAGCGCGCGGGTGAGCCAGGTGCCCGGCCGCGCGAACAGCGCCTCGTTGAGCGCGTTGCCGTACAGGTCGGCGCGCGCCGCGCGGACCGGGAACGACACCCGCTCGGGCCGGGCCACCGGCTGCGGCTTGCGGCCGAACAGCAGCCACGCCACCAGCACGCCCAGCGCGGACAGGCCGAGCACCAGGAAGTTGACCACGGTGTGGTCCAGCACGCCGTGCTGCTCCCGCAGCTCGCCCAGCGACGGGGCGAGCCAGCCGGCCAGGTTGTCGCCGGAGGCGAAGAACGCGCCCGCGCCGACCGAGCCGACCGCCAGCACGACCATCGGCACGGTCATCGACAGCGGCGACTCGTGCGGGTGGTACTCGCGGCCGTCCGAGGACTTGAGGTCGGTCCAGCGGGCCTTGCCGAGGAAGACCAGCAGCAGCAGGCGGGTCATGTAGAACGCGGTGAGGCCCGCGCCCAGCGCCGCCGCGCCGCCGAACACCCAGCCGCGCCAGCCCTGCTCGCTGAACGCCGCGGCGATGATCGCGTCCTTGGAGAAGTAGCCGGACAGGAACGGGAAGCCGATCAGCGCGAGGTAGCCCAGCGTCCAGGTGACGAAGGTGACCGGCATCTTGCGCCACAGGCCGCCCATCCGGCGGATGTCGCCCTCGTCGTTCATGCCGTGCATCACCGAGCCCGCGCCGAGGAACAGCCCGGCCTTGAAGAAGCCGTGCGTGAGCAGGTGCATGATGCCCAGCGCGTACCCGACCGGGCCGAGGCCCACGGCCAGGATCATGTAGCCGATCTGGGAGACCGTCGAGTACGCCAGGACCTTCTTGAAGTCGTCGTAGGCGCAGCCGATGATGCAGCCGATGATCAGCGTGAACGTGCCGATGCACATCACGACCAGCCGGCCGTCGGCCGACAGGTCGTAGATCGGGTTGGACCGGGCGATCAGGTAGACGCCGGCGGTGACCATGGTCGCCGCGTGGATCAGCGCGGACACCGGGGTGGGGCCCGCCATGGCGTCCGGGAGCCACGCTTGGAGCGGGAACTGGCCGGACTTGCCGCACGCGCCGAGCAGGAGCAGCAGGGTCACCGCGGTGACCTCGGCCGCCGACAGCTCGCCGACCCGGGCGAACACCTCGGTGTACTGGGTGGTGCCCAGCTCCTTGAACAGGATGAAGATGGCGATCGCCAGACCCAGGTCGCCGACCCGGTTCATCAGGAACGCCTTCTTGGCCGCCGACGCGGCCTCGGGCTTGTGCTGGTACCAGCCGATCAGCAGGTAGGAGGCCAGGCCGACGCCCTCCCAGCCGAAGTACAGGGTCACGAAACCGTTGCCCAGCACCAGCAGGAGCATCGCGGCCACGAACAGGTTCAGGTAGGCGAAGAACTTCCGCCGCCCGGCCTCGTGGGCCATGTAGCCGATCGAGTAGAGGTGGATCAGCGCGCCGACACCGGTGATCAGCAGGACGAACGTCAGCGACAGCGGGTCGAGCCGCAGGGCGAACTCGACGGTGAGCGCGTTGACCGACACCCAGTCGAACAGGTGCAGCTCGCTGGTCCGCTCCCCGGTCCGCCCGACCGTGTCGAGGAACAGCGCCACGCCGTAGCCGAACGCGGCGACGACCGTCGCCGTGCCCAGCAGGTGGCCCCACTTGTCGGTGCGCTTGCCACCGATCAGCAGCACCGCCGCGCCGAACGCGGGCAACGCCAACAACAACCAGGCGAGACCGCCGATCCCGCTGGCGGCAACAGGTTCCGTCACCGGTGACCTCTCAG
This sequence comes from Actinosynnema sp. NPDC050436, assembly GCF_040655415.1. NCBI lineage: Bacteria > Bacillati > Actinomycetota > Actinomycetes > Pseudonocardiales > Pseudonocardiaceae > Actinosynnema > Actinosynnema sp. NPDC050436. Next base: position 25,783 of record NZ_JBFAJV010000003.1, read on the forward strand.
TACTTCAGCAGGTTGGAATCGTCGACCGAGGCCGAGCGACGCGTCTTGAAGATCGCCATGATGATCGTCAGGCCCACCACGACCTCGGCGGCGGCGACGACCATCACGAAGAACGCCATGACCTGGCCGTCGAGCGCTCCGTTGATCCGGGCGAACGTGACCAGGCTCAGGTTCACCGCGTTGAGCATCAGCTCCACGCACATGAACACGACGATGGCGTTGCGCCGCACCAGCACGCCCACCGCGCCGAGGCTGAACAGCAGGGCGGACAGCAGCAGGTAGTAGGTGGGGGTCACGACTGCACTCCCTCGATCGCGCGGGCGTTCGCCGGCCCGGTGCTGAGCCGACCGAGCCGCACCGCCGGGCGGGCGGGCACCCGCTCGGCGAACCGCGCGGCGGCGACCGCCGAGCGCGCGGTGAGCCGGAGGAACCCGGTGGGCCGGGTGGTCCCGGTGAGCCGAGCGGTCACGGCTGGTCCCCCTTGAGGGCGCGCGCGTCGGCCTGGTGCCCGGTCCCGGAGACCTCGGCGACGTCGCCGTCGAGGGTCTCCTTGGCGGTGGTCTCGATCAGCTCGGACAGCGACTCGGAGGCGACCGAGCCGTCGGGCAGCAGCGCGGGCGTGGCCACCGAGTTGGCGGTGGCGAACACGCCCGGACCGGGCAGCGAGCCGGGCCGGTCGCCCCGGAAGCGCTCCTCGACCAGCTCGCGCTGGGTCTTCTTGCGCTCCTTGCCCGCGTTCTGGGTGAACGCCAGCACCATCGCGCCGACGGCGGCGGTGATCAGCAGCGCCGAGGTGAGCTCGAACGGGAACAGGTAGTCGGTGAACAGCGCCTCGCCGATGTTGGCGACGTTGCCGCCGTTCTGGGTGTTCTGCTGGGCCAGGCCCACCGGCTGCACGTCGGTGAGCGCCCGCGCCAGCGAGCCGACCACGAGGCCGGCGAAGCCGACGCCGAGCACGCTCGCCGCGAGCCGCTGCCCGCGCAGCACCTCCACCACCGAGTCCGAGCTGTCCCGGCCGACCAGCATCAGCACGAACAGGAACAGCATCATGATCGCGCCGGTGTAGACGATGATCTGCACGAAGCCCAGGAACGGGGCCTGCTGCACCATGTACAGCACGCCGAGGCTGAGCATGGTCAGCACCAGCCACAGCGCCGAGTGCACGGCGTTGCGGGCGAACAGCATCCCCAGCGCGCCGGCCAGGGCCAGGGGGCCGAGGACCCAGAACGACACGGCCTCGCCCGTGGTCACGACGTCGACCACGCGCGCGGCGTCCTCGGGCTGGAGCAACAGCATCATCGCCCGGCCTCCCGCGCCTGCTGCTCCTGGGCCTGCTGCTGCTGGGCCAGCCGCGGCCCGTCCACGTAGTAGTCCTGCTCGTTCTCGCCCAGCCGCATCGGGTGCGGCGGCTGCTCCATGCCGGGCAGCAGCGGCGCGAGCAGGTCCTCCTTGGTGAAGATCAGCTTCTGCCGGTCGTCGTCGGCGAGTTCGTACTCGTTGGTCATGGTCAGCGACCGGGTCGGGCACGCCTCGATGCACAGGCCGCAGCCGATGCAGCGCAGGTAGTTGATCTGGTAGTCGGCACCGAACCGCTCACCGGGCGAGAAGCGCTGCTCCTCGGTGTTGTCGCCGCCCTCGACGAAGATCGCGTCCGCCGGGCAGGCCCACGCGCACAGCTCGCAGCCGACGCACTTCTCCAGCCCGTCCGGGTGCCGGTTGAGCTGGTGCCGCCCGTGGAACCGGGGCGCGGTGACCTTCTTGACCTCGGGGTACTCCTCGGTGACGACCTTCTTGAACATCGTCCCGAAGGTGACCCCGAAACCCTTGACGGGATCAAGCATCCCCATCGCCGGCCTCCTTAGCTGACACACTCGCTGGCGCGGGCGCGGTTGTCCGGTCCCCGCCGGGGGGCAGGGGTGGTGCGCCGCCGTCGGACGACGGCAGCTTCGCCACCGGCACCTGCCGGCGCGGGGGCGACTTGGGCACTTGCAGGTCCAGCGGCGGCACCGGGAAGCCGCCGCCGGTGACCGGCACGGCGTTCGGGTCGCGCTGCTCGCGCTGGTCCGGCAGCAGGAACGCGACCAGCACGATCACCGCCAGGACCACGCCGAAGACGGCGAGCAGCACGCCGGTGCTCAACCGGTCGGCCTCGCGCTCCAGGTTGAAGTAGCGGGTGAACGCGACCGCGACGAACCAGAACAGGGCGATCGGGACCAGGAACTTCCAGCCCAGCCGCATGAACTGGTCGTAGCGCAGGCGGGGCAGCGTGCCGCGCAGCCAGATGAACAGGAACAGGAAGCCCAGCGTCTTGACCACGAACCAGATCAGGCCGAGCCAGCCGTTGGAGTTGAGCACGTGGTCGGGCCCGACGAACGGGAACTGCCAGCCGCCCAGGAACAGGGTCGTGGCCAGCGCCGACACCGTCACCATGTTCACGTACTCGGCGAGGAAGAACAGCGCGAACTTGAGCGAGCTGTACTCGGTGTGGAAGCCGCCGACCAGCTCCGACTCGGCCTCGGGGAGGTCGAACGGCGCGCGGTTGGTCTCGCCGACCATGGAGATGACGTAGATGACGAAGCTGACCGGCAGCAGGATCGCGTTCCACGCGGGCAGCGCGCCCCACGCGATCGTGCCGGACTGGCTGCCGACGATGTCGGCCGTGGACAGCGAGTGCGAGCTCATCACGACGGCGACGATCGACAGGCCCATGGCGATCTCGTAGGAGATCACCTGGGCGGCCGAGCGCAGCGCGCCGAGCAGCGGGTACGGCGAGCCGGAGGCCCAGCCGGACAGCACGATGCCGTAGACGCCCAGCGACGAGCAGGCGAGCACGACGAGCACGCCCACCGGCAGGTCGACGAGCTGGAGGGCGGTCTCCTCGCCGAAGATCGAGACCTTGCCGCCCAGCGGGATCACCGAGAACGCGACGAACGCCGGGATGCAGGAGATCACCGGGGCCAGGAAGAACACCCACTTGTCCGCCAGGACGGGGCGGATGTCCTCCTTGAACGCCAGCTTCAGGCCGTCGGCGAGGGACTGCAGCCAGCCGCCGGGGCCGACCCGGTTGGGACCGGGCCGCTGCTGCATCCGGGCGACGACCTTGCGCTCCCAGTTGATCATGAACAGGGTCATCACGACCAGGAACGCGAAGATCCCGACGACCTTGATGAGGACCAGCCAGACGGGGTCGTCGGCCAGCAGCTGTCCCGCGTTCATGCCTTGCCTCCCTGCGCGGTGGCGACGGCCACCACGGATCCGTGGCCGGCCGCCAGGTTGCGCCGCACGGTGACCGCGCCGGAGTTGCCGGGCAGCCACACCACGCCGTCGGGCAGGTCGGCCGCCTCGACGGGCAGCGACACCTCGCCCCGGTCGGTCGCCACCGTGATCACGCCGCCCAGCTCGACGCCCAGGTTCCGCGCGGTGGCCTCGGACAGCTTCGCCGCCACCGGCCGGGCGGTGCCCGCCAGGTACGGTTCGCCGTCCTGCCCGGAGCCGTTGTCCAGCAGCCGCCGCCAGGTCGCCAGCACGGCCTGGCCGGCCTTCGGCTGGGGCAGCAGCGGCGCGGGCACGGTCGGCGCGGCGGCCGACGCGGTGCCCCGGCCCAGGCGGTCGAAGTCCGCAGCGGCGGCGGCCGGGGTCTGGGTGAACAGGTCGGCGTCCATCTCCACGGCCAGCGTGTCCAGCACGCGGCCGTCCGACAGCGCGCCGGTGCCCTCCAGGGTCAGCGGGAACGGGCGCAGCCGGCCCTCCCAGTTCAGGAAGCTGCCCGACTTCTCCACCGCCGGGGCGACCGGGAGCACCACGTCGGCGTGCGCGGTGACCGCGCTGTGCCGCAGCTCCAGGCTGACCACGAAACCGACCGCGTCCAGGGCGCGTTCGGCCAGCGCCGGGTCCGGCAGGTCGAACGGGTCGACCCCGCCCACGACCAGCGCGTCCAGCCCGCCGCTCGCGGCCTCGACCAGGATGCCGGTGGTGTCGCGGCCGGCCGTGCCGGGCAGCGCGCCCGCGTCCAGGCCCCAGGACCGCTCGACCTCGGCGCGCGCGGCGGCGTCGGACACCAGCCGGCCGCCGGGCAGCAGCGTGGGCAGCAGGCCCGCTTCCAGCGCGCCCCGCTCCCCCGCCCGGCGCGGGATCCAGGCGACCTTCGCCCCGGTCCTCGCGGCCAGCGCGGCCACCGCCGAGAACAGGCCCGGCACCTCGGCGGCGCGCTCGCCGACCAGGATGACCGAACCCGGCCTGGCCAGCTCCTCGACCACGTCCGAGGCGTGCTCGGGCAGCGCGTTCAACGCCGCCGGCTCGCCGCCGGGCACGCACGCGAGCAGCGTGCCGTAGGTCTTCTCCACGGCGGGCGAGGTGAACTGGCCCAGGTGGAACACCTTGGTCTTCTTCGCGCGGGCCGCCTTGCGCAGCCGCAGGAAGACGATCGGGGCCTCCTCCTCGGGCTCGAAGGCCACCAGCAGCGCGGCCGGCGCGGCTTCGATGCCCCGGAACGTCACGCCGTCCTCCGGCGTGGTGCCCAGCACCGCGGAGGTGAGGAACTCCAGCTCCTCCGCCGAGTGCGGGCGGGCCCGGAAGTCGACGTCGTTGGTGCGCAGCGCGATCCGGGCGAACTTCGAGTACGCGTAGGCGTCCTCGACGGTCAGCCGGCCGCCGGCCAGCACCGCCGCGCCCCGGCCGTCCCGGGCCTTGGCCAGCCCGGCCGCCGCGACCTGCAACGCCTCGGTCCACGACGACTCGCGCAGCTCACCGGACTCCCGGTCGCGCACCAGCGGCCGGGTGACCCGGTCGTCGGCGGTCGCGTAGCGGAAGGCGAACCGGCCCTTGTCGCAGATCCACTCCTCGTTGACCTCGGGGTCGTCGCCGGCGAGCTTGCGCTGCACCTTGCCGCGCCGCCAGTCGGTGCGCTCCGCGCAGCCCGACGAGCAGTGCTCGCACACGCTCGGCGTGGACACCAGGTCGAACGGCCGCGCCCGGAACCGGTAGGCGGCCGAGGTGAGCGCGCCCACCGGGCAGATCTGGATGGTGTTGCCGGAGAAGTAGGACTGGAACGGCTTCTCCTCCGCGACACCGATCTGCTGCTGCGAGCCGCGCTCCAGCAGCTCGATGAACGGGTCGCCCGCGATCTGCGCCGAGAACCGGGTGCAGCGCTGGCACAGCACGCACCGCTCGCGGTCCAGCAGCACCTGGGTGCTGATCGCCACCGGCTTCGGGAACGTCCTCTTGTGCTCGTGGAAGCGGGAGTCCGCGCGGCCGTGCTTGAGCGCCTGGTTCTGCAACGGGCACTCGCCGCCCTTGTCGCAGATCGGGCAGTCCAGCGGGTGGTTGATGAGCAGCAGCTCCATCACGCCCTGCTGCGCCTTGTCGGCGACCGGCGAGGTGAGCTGGGTCTTGACCACCATGCCGTCGGCGACCGTCATCGTGCAGGACGCCTGCGGCTTCGGCATCGGCCGGCCGCCCATCTCCACCTCGACCAGGCACTGCCGGCACGCGCCCGCCGGGTCCAGCAGCGGGTGGTCGCAGAACCTCGGCACGACGATGCCGAGGCGCTCGGCGGTGCGGATCAGCAGCTCGCCCTTGGGCGCGACGACCTCCAGGCCGTCGATGACCAGCTTGACGTGCCCCTCGGGCACCACCAGCTCGGTCGACTTGTCAGGCGCGATCGTCATGCGCTTGCTCCCGCCAGGACCTTCGAGTTCACGTCGCACAGGGCGAGGAACTCGTCCTTGAAGTACTTGATGCCGCTGGTGATCGGGCTGACCGCGCCGTCACCGAGGGCGCAGAACGAGCGGCCCAGGATGTTGTCGCAGATGTCCAGCAGCGTCTCGATGTCACCGGCGGTGCCCTCGTTGCGGTTCATCCGCTGGAGGATCTGCACCAGCCAGTACGTGCCCTCCCGGCACGGCGTGCACTTCCCGCACGACTCGTGCTTGTAGAACTCGGTCCACTTCATGACCGCCCACGGGACGGACACCGTCTCGTTGAAGATCTGCAGCGCCGTGGTGCCCAGCATCGAGCCCGCCTCGGCCGCGCCCTCGAAGTCCAGCGGCACGTCGAGGTGCTCGGCGGTGAACAGCGGGGTGGACGAGCCGCCCGGCGTCCAGAACTTCAGCGGGACGCCGTCCTTCATGCCGCCCGCCAGGTCCAGCAGCTCGCGCAGCGTGACACCCATCGGGGCCTCGTACTGGCCGGGCCGCTCGACGTGGCCGGACAGCGAGTAGATCTTCGGGCCCGGCGACCGCTCGCGGCCCATGGTGCGGAACCAGTCCGCGCCGCCGTTGACGATGTAGGGCACCGACGCGATGGTCTCGACGTTGTTCACCACGGTGGGCGAGGCGTAGAGGCCGGCGGTCGCCGGGAAGGGCGGCTTGAGCCGCGGCTGGCCGCGCTTGCCCTCCAGCGAGTCCAGCAGGGCGGTCTCCTCGCCGCAGATGTACGCGCCCGCGCCCGCGTGCACGACGACGTCGAGGTCGAACCCGGAGCCGAGGATGTCCTTGCCCAGGTAGCCCGCCTGGTACGCCTCCCGCACGGCCGCGTTCAGCCGGCGGATGCAGTGCAGCACCTCGCCGCGCACGTAGATCGCGGCGAAGTTCGCCCGGATCGCGTACGAGGTGATGATGATGCCCTCGATCAGCGAGTGCGGGTCCGCCATCATCAGCGGGATGTCCTTGCAGGTGCCCGGCTCGCCCTCGTCGGCGTTGATCACCAGGTAGTGCGGCTTGCCGTCGCCCTGCGGGATGAAGCCCCACTTCAGGCCGGTCGGGAAGCCCGCGCCGCCGCGACCGCGCAGCCCGGAGTCCTTGCACTGCTGGATGAGCTGGTCCGGGTGGGCGGTCAGCGCCTTGCGCAGCGCCGTGTACCCCTCCAGCTGCTCGTAGGTCTTCAGCGTCCACGAGCGCGGCGACAGCCAGCGCTTGGTGAGGACGGGAGTCAGGTTGTCGACCATCGGTGCCTCCCCCTACTTCTTTTCCGGCAGCGCGGGGAACTCGGCGTTCTCCGGCATGGCCGGCGCCGTCCAGCCCCGGTCGGCGGCCAGCGCCGCGCCGCGCACCGTCTCGGGCGCGGCCGACGGACCGTCCAGGTCCGCCTCACGACCCTCGAAGAACCCCGCGAGCTGGAGTTCCGCCTGCCGGAAGTCGGTCAGCGGCGCACCGCGCGTCGGGTCCGGCTTCACCCCGGCCTGCAACGACTCCACCAGCTCCAGCGCCTTGGCCGGGGTCTGGTTGTCGTAGAACTCGTAGTTCACCTGGAGCACGGGGCCCAGGTCGCAGGCCGCCAGGCACTCGGCGTGCTCCAGCGTGATCGAACCCGGCGCACCCGGCTCGCCCGAGGTCTCCTCGTGGCCGAGCGGCCGGCCGTCCGAGCCGAGGTGCTCGCGCAGCTTCGCGTAGATCGCGTCACCGCCGAGCGCCGCGCACAGCGTGTTCGTGCAGACGCTCACCAGGTGCTCGCCGCACGGGCGGCGCTTGTACATGGTGTAGAACGTCGCCACCGCGCTGACCTCGGCGTTGGTCAGGCCGAGCTGGCCCGCGCAGAACGCGATGCCCGCCTGGCTGACGTAGCCCTCCACCGACTGCACCAGGTGCAGCATCGGCAGCAGCGCCGACCGGGACTGCGGGTAGCGCGCGACCAGCTCCCGCGCGCGGGCCACCGTGTCCTCGCCGAACACGCCGGTTGGTTCCTGGGTCTGAGTCATCGGTCACAACCACCCATCACCGGGTCGATAGAGGCCACCGACGCGATGACGTCGGCGACCATGCCGCCCTCGCACATCGCGGGCATCGACTGGAGGTTCACGAAGCTGGGTTCGCGCACGTGCACGCGCATCGGCCGGGTGCCGCCGTCGGAGACCACGTGGTAGCCCAGCTCGCCGCGCGGCGACTCGACCGGCACGTACACCTGGCCGGGCGGCACGTGGAAGCCCTCGGTCACCAGCTTGAAGTGGTGGATGAGCGACTCCATGGACTGGCCCATGATCTTGCGGACGTGCTCCAGCGAGTTGCCCATGCCGTCCGCGCCGATGGTGAGCTGCGCGGGCCACGCGATCTTGGCGTCCTCCACCATGACCGGGCCCGGCTCCAGCCGGTCCACCGCCTGCCGGACGATCTTGAGCGACTGGTGCATCTCCTCGACCCGCAGCCGGTAGCGGGCGAACGAGTCGGCCTCGGTCGCCGTCGGCACGTCGAACCGGTAGTGCTCGTAGCCCGAGTACGGCTCGATCTTGCGCAGGTCCCACGCCAGGCCGGCGGAGCGCAGGATCGGCCCGGTGACGCCCAGCGCGAGGCAGGCGTCCACCGGCAGGTAGCCGATGCCCTCCAGCCGGTTGCGCCAGATCGGCTGGCCGGTGAGCAGCTTGTCGTAGTCCGGCAGCCGCGAGTCCATCACCTTGATGAAGTCCCGGATCTTCTGCGGCGCGTCGGCCGGCAGGTCCTGCGCCAGGCCGCCGGGCCGGATGAACGCGTGGTTCATCCGCAGGCCGGTCAGGTGCTCCAGCAGGTGCAGGACTTCCTCGCGCTCGCGGAAGCCCGCCGTCATGCCGGTCAGCGCGCCCAGCTCCATGCCGCCGGTGGCCAGCGCCACCAGGTGCGAGCTGATCCGGTTGAGCTCCATGAGGATCACGCGGATCACCTGCGCGCGCTCCGGCACCTCGACGCCGAGCAGCTTCTCCACCGCGAGGCAGTAGGCCGCCTCGTTGTGCAGCGGGGCCAGGTAGTCCATGCGCGTCACGAACGTGACGCCCTGCGTCCAGTTCCGGTACTCGAGGTTCTTCTCGATCCCGGTGTGCAGGTAGCCGATGACGCTGCGGGCCTGGGTGACGGTCTCGCCCTCCAGCTCCAGCACCAGGCGCAGCACGCCGTGCGTCGACGGGTGCTGCGGGCCCAGGTTCATGACGATGCGCTCGTCGCCCGCCGCGTCGGCCAGCACCTCGTCCCAGTCGCCGCCGGTCACCGTGTAGACGGTGCCCTCGGTCGTCTCCCGGGAGCCGGCGTAGGCGTCGGCCGTGCCGTTGCGGCCGTCGTCGGGACGGCTGTCGTCGGGGGTGCTGTCCCGGCCCGGCGCGGACGTGTCGGTGCCGGTCGTGACGTCGGAAAGACGTTCGGTCATGAGTAGGACCGCCTCTGGTCTGGCGGGGGGATCTCCGCGCCCTTGTACTCCACCGGGATGCCGCCGAGCGGGTAGTCCTTGCGCTGCGGGTGGCCGTCCCAGTCGTCCGGCATGAGGATGCGGGTCAGGCCGGGGTGGCCGTCGTAGACGATCCCGAACATGTCCCAGGTCTCGCGCTCCTGCCAGTCCGCGGTCGGGTAGACCGACACCAGGCTGGGTACGTGCGCGTCGTCGACGTCGACCGCGACCTCCAGGCGGATGCGCCGGCGGTAGGTCATCGACGTGAGGTGGTAGACGGAGTGCAGCCGCTGCGGCGCGGCCTCGCCGTAGTCCACACCGGACACCGAGCTGCACAGCTCGAAGCGCAGCGCCGGGTCGTCGCGCAGCACCCGGGCCACCTCGACCAGGTGCTCGCGGCGCAGGAAGAACGTGATCTCGCCCCGGTCCACGGTGACCTGCTGGACGGTGTCGGCGGGCAGGCCCTTCTCGTGCAGCGCGGCCAGCAGCTCGTCGGCGACCTCGTCGAACCAGCCGCCGTACGGGCGCTCGCTGGGCGCGGCCACGTGCGCGGGCAGCCGCAGGCCGCCGAACCCGGACGTGTCGCCGGAGCCGGACGTGCCGAACATGCCCGTGCGCGCCCGGCCCGCGACCACGCCGCCGCGCGCCTGGTGCTCCTCGTGCTGGGCCTCGCTCATGCTCGCCGAGCTGAGCGCCTCGCCGTTGGGGGACGGGTTGTCCGCGCCGGTGGTCTTCTCGACCTCGCGCTTGTCGTCAGCCATGCCGCTCACTTCTTCGCAAACCGCTGGGAGGACGGGATGAGGTCCGTGGAGTGGCCCTGCTCGGCCAGCAGCGCGGCCCGCGTCGCGCCCAGCGGCTCGTCCATGATCTTCGCGTGGATCTTGAGGATCGCGTCGATCAGCATCTCCGGCCGGGGCGGGCAGCCCGGCAGGTACATGTCGACCGGCACGACGTGGTCGACGCCCTGCACCACCGCGTAGTTGTTGAACATGCCGCCGCTGGACGCGCACACGCCCATCGCCAGCACCCAGCGCGGCTCGGGCATCTGGTCGTAGATCTGGCGCAGCACCGGGGCCATCTTGTTGGTCACCCGACCCGCGACGATCATCAGGTCGGCCTGGCGCGGGGACGCGCGGAAGACCTCCATGCCGAAGCGCGCCAGGTCGTAGCGCGGGCCGCCGGTGGTCATCATCTCGATGGCGCAGCAGGCGAGGCCGAACGTGGCCGGCCAGAGCGAGGACTTGCGGGTCCAGTTGACCAGCTTCTCCACGCTGGCGAGCAGGATGCCGTTCGGGAGCTTCTCTTCGAGACCCACGGGTCTTCCCCCTCAGTTCCAGTCGAGGCCGCCGCGCCGCCACACGTAGGCGTACGCGAAGCCGACCGTTGCGACGAACAGTGCGATCTCCACCAGGCCGAACAGGCCCAGCCGGTCCGCGGACACCGCGAACGGGTAGAGGAACACCATTTCGATGTCGAACAGGATGAACAGCATCGCCGTGAGGTAGTAGGCGACCGGCATCCGGCCACCACCCACCACGGGCTGCGGTGACGGCTCGATGCCGCACTCGTAGGCGTCGAGCTTCGCCCGGTTGTAGCGGCGGGGGCCGATGTACGGCGCGGCCGTCACGGAGAACAGGGCGAAGGCCGCGGCGAGGGCGAACATCAATACGAGGGGGAGGTAAGGGTCCAGCACTCTCCGTCGTCCTTTCCTCGCGTGTCGCGGTGGTGGTGCACCGCCGACCGTTGCGCACCCTAAGGGGTGTTCTTGCGGCCTCCGGAAGTTAGGCGCACCTAACTTTCCGCAGGTCGCTTGTGAAACACTTCACAAGGCATCACAGCCGGTTGTGAACTGATTCACAAGACCTGAGGGCCAGTGTAGAACGTCACACACAGCCGTGACCGGCACCCCCTGGACACGGTCTGACCTGGCCTTACGGGGTCCAGATCACCGACTTCGGTGCCCCGACGTGAACGGGAGCACACCGAAAACGAAACAGCACCGGCTCAGAAGCCGGTGCTGCGACGATTAGCGGTGTGCCGATTAGGCCGTTGGGGTGAGTTTCGTGGCCGCCGTGATGACCCGGTCGAAGGCGTCCCCGTCCTTCGGGTCGTAAAGCCCCGCCAGCAGCTTCAGGACCAGTTTCATCAACGTCTTGCGAGGTAGACCGTACTTCGTCGCGGTGCGCATGATGGTCGGGTGGCCGATCAGCCGGCTGAACAGGTTGCCCATCCGGTAGTAGCTGCCCAGCGCCTGCTCGATGCGCACCGGGTACCCGTGCAGCGCCCGCTCCCGGCTCGGACCCGAGCGGGCCAGCGCCTGCACCACGCTCTCCGCCGCGATCCGCGCCGACTCCATCGCGTAGCCGATGCCCTCGCCGTTGAACGGGTTCACCATGCCGCCCGCGTCTCCGACCAGCAGCAAGCCGTCCCGGTAGTGCGGCTTGCGGTTCAGGCCCATCGGCAGCGCGGCGCCGCCGATCCGGCTGGTGGCGTTCTCCTCGCGGAAGCCCCACTCCTCCGGCGTGCCGTCCAGCCACGACTTGAGGAGGGCTCGGTAATCCGTAGTCCCGTACGCCTTCGAGGTGCTGAGGATGCCGAGGCCGACGTTCACGGTCCCGTCGCCCATGCCGAAGATCCAGCCGTAGCCGGGCAGCAGGACGTCGTTCGCGCGGTCCCACAGCTCCAGGTGCGACTCCAGGAAGTCGTCCTTCGTGCGCGGGCTCGCGTAGTAGCGGCGGACCGCGACACCCATCGGCTTGGCGTCGTCCTTCTGGATGCCGACGCTCAGCGCCAGCCGCGCCGACACCCCGTCGCACCCGATCACCACCGGCGCGCGGTAGGAGACCTCCCGCTTGTCCGGCCCGGTCTTCGCGGTGACCCCGACGACCCGGCCGTGCTCGGTGATCGCGCCCGTGACGTTCGTCTGCTCGAACAGCCGCGCGCCCGCCTGCTGGGCGGTCCTGGCCAGCATCTCGTCGAAGTCCTGGCGCGGGCGCACCACGCCGTAGGGCGGGAAGGACGCCAGGTCCGGCCAGTCCAGTTCCAGCCGCACCCCGCCACCGACCACCCGCAGCCCCCGGTTGTGCAACCAGCCGGCCTCCTCGCGGGTGTCGATGCCGAGGTCGATGAGCTGCTTGACCCCGCGCGGCGTGAGCCCGTCGCCGCAGACCTTCTCGCGGGGGAACGCGGACTTCTCCAGCAGCAACACGTCCAGACCTGCGCGAGCCAGGTAAGCCGCCGCGGTCGAGCCCGCCGGACCCGCGCCGACCACGATCACCTCGGCGTCCTCGCCTGCCTTGCGGCGGCTGGGAGTCGTCATCCCCGCTCCTTGTGCGTCAGTTCACAAAGTCCGTGCCGAGTCTACTGGCGGACACCTGAGAGCAGCGCCGACGCCCACTCGTGCCAGGTGAAACCCGCCGCCGGGCTCTGCGGGGCGTTCCCGCCCCGGGTTGCCCGGGGTCGCCTGGGGTTGCTCGCCCCGGGTTGTCCGCCCACTCGTCAGCCGGGCCGGCTCAGTTCCGGTCCTGGTCGGGTTCCGGCTTGACCGCCCGGTGCAGCGCCACCATGCCGCCGGTCAGGTTCATCCAGGCCACGTCGTCCCAGCCGGCGCGCGCGATCATCTCGCCGAGGGCGCGCTGGTCGGGCCAGGTGCGCATCGACTCGGCGAGGTACTTGTAGGCGTCCGGGTTGGACGACACGAACCGCGCGATGAACGGCAGGATCCGCAGCAGGTAACGCATGTAGACGAACCGGAAGGGCCGGAACGTCGGCGTGGAGACCTCGCAGATCACCATCCGACCACCGGGCCGCACCACGCGGGCCATCTCCCGCAGGGCGGCCTCGGTGTCGTTGAAGTTGCGGATGCCGAAGGAGACGGTGACGGCGTCGAACGACCCGTCGGCGAACGGCAGGTGCAAGGCGTCGGCGGCCACCTTCGGCACGGGCCGGTGAGCACCCCCGACCAGCATCCCGAGCGAGAAGTCCGCCGCCACGCACCAGGCACCGGAAGCCGCGTACTCCACCGTGGACACCGCCGTCCCGGCGGCGAGGTCGAGCACCTTCTCCCCCGCCCGCGCGTCCAGGACCCGCCGACTCCACTCCCGCCAGCGCCGGTCGAACCCCAGGGTCATGACGGAGTTCGTGCGGTCGTAGCCCTTCGCCACGCCGTCGAACATCTCGGCGACCTCGCGGGGGTTCTTGTCCAGACCTGCGCGCGACATGGGGAAAGCGTAGGTGACGCACTCCCCGGCCACTCACCCCATCCTCGCCGGATGCCACTCGGGGTGCTCCTGACCAGCGGAGATGCTTGCACGGTCCGATCGACTGATTCGATGGTCGGCCGGTTTGCTCGACGGATGTGATCGCAGATGTCATCGCGTACGAAGATCACCGGATGGGACTAAAGATCAGGGATCCGGGCACTATCCGCCGATGACTTTCGTTGCCGTAGAGAAGAGGAGGCGGCACGGCGGGAGGCACTGAGGCACCAGGCACACGCAACGCCAGGGTGAAGGCTGCCCGGATGACGCTGGGCGGGTGCTGAGCGGGGATCGGGACGCGCAGCCGGCCTGACGCGCGGCGGTCCCGGTGCGGATGCGGTCGTCAGCGCGGCGCGGTCCGGTGGCCGGGTGCGAGTGCCAGTGCGGGGCGATCCTGGGCACGGCGTGAGCGCGAGTGCGGTGCGCGCGGGTCTGGCAGGCATGGATGGCGAAGCCGGCGCGGCAGCGTGATGCGGGCGCGGTCGGCGGCGTGGTGGGCCTGGGGCCTGTTGGTCAGGGGATGCGGAGAGCGGTGAGCATCCCGGTTATCGCCGTGTGCCACGGGTACGCCTCGGCTCGGGTTCGGGCTGCCGCGCGGCGGGTGGGTTCGGGGTCGGCCAGCAGCGCTTCCACGGCTTCGGCGAAGGCCGGGGCGTGGTCGGGGACCGCCTCGCCGCATCCCGGGCGGACTATCTCGGCCAGGGCGGAGGACTTCGAGACCACGACCGGGGTGCCGGAGGCCAGTGCTTCCAGGGCTGCCAGGCCGAACGTCTCGTGCGGGCCCGGGGCCAGGGACACGTCCGCCGTGGCCAGCAGGTCGGCTACGGCGGTTCGTCGGTTCACGAAGCCCAGGAACGTGATCGGCAGGCCCGCCGCTCTCCGTTCCAGCGCCTCCCGCCTCGGGCCGTCGCCGGCTATCACCAGGCGCACCCGGTGGCCGGCGCGGTGGAGTTCGGCGACCGTGTCGACGCTGCGTTCGACGTGCTTCTCCGGTGACAGCCTCCCGCAGTGGACCAGCAGCGCGTCCGCCCCCGCCGCCAGGTCCGCCTTCAGCGCCCGGTCGTTGCGGCTCGGGGTGAACGTCCTCAGGTCGACGCCCAGCGGGACCGTTGCGACGTTCCGAGCTCCGATGCGGTCGAACTCGTGGCGGGCGAAGTCGGTCGTGCACACGACCGTGTCGTACAACGCCGCCATCCGCCGGTTCGCCCGGTCCGCGCCGCGCACGGCCAGGCCCGGGGGCAGCAGGAACTGCTGCAACAGCCGGTCCAGCCGCTCGTGGGAGATCACCACGCTGGGCACGCCGCGCGCCGCCGCCCACCGGCCCATCCCGCGCAACGTCACCCGGTCCGAGACCTCCAGCCGGTGCGGGCGCAGGTGGTCGAGCAGCGCCCGCACCCGCCACGGGTCGACGGCCCGGTACCCACCGGTGCCGGGGATGCCGGCGGCGGGGAGCGTGATCCGGCGGACGTCCGGGGCCAGCCGCTCGTCGGCGTGCCCCCGGCCGGGTACGACGAGGGTCACCTCGTGGCCGGCCGCCGCGTACCCGGCGCCGAGGTGGTGCAGGGCGGTGCGCAGCCCGCCGGATCGCGGGCCGTAGAAGTTGGCCAGTTGGACGATCCTCACCGGGACGCCGGAGGCCGGTTGCACGCGCTTCATGCCGCCTGCCGCTCCGGCAGGTCGAGCACGGCGGCGTAGTGCCCCAGGAGTTCGTCGCACACCGCCGACCACGTCCGGCCGCGCACCCATCGCCGGGCGGCGTTGCCCATTCGCCTGCGGTGCAGCGGGTCGCGCAGTTCGGTGACGGCCGTGACCAGTTCGTCGTCGCTGGTGAACAGGTAACCCGTGTCGGGTCGCACGAGGTCGCGCGGCCCGCCCGCGTCGGGTGCGACGACGGGCACGCCGCTGGCGAGCGCTTCCTGCACCGCTTGGCAGAACGTCTCGTGCGGTCCGGTGTGGACGAACACGTCCAGCGACGCGTAGGCCGCCGCCAGGTCCGCCCCGTGCCGGAACCCGAGGAAGGCCGCGCCGGGCAGGTCGCGCCGCAGCGCGGCTTCTTCCGGGCCTTCGCCGACGATGACGACCCGCACGCCGGGCAGGTCGTGCACCGGGCGCAGCCGGGCGACCTGCTTCTCCGGCGACAGCCGCCCGACGTACCCGACCAGCAGCTCCCCGTCCGGTGCGAGCGAGCGCCGCAACGCGTCGTCACGGCGTGCGGGGGTGAACAGGTCGACGTCCACACCGCGCCCCCACCGGTGCACGCGGGGCACGCCGTGCTCGCGCAGCGCCTCCACGGCCCACGTGGACGGGGCGAGCGTGCGGTCCGCCTGGCTGTGCAGCCGGCGGGTCCACCGCCACGCGGCCCGTGCGGTGAGCCCCAGCCCGTAGTGGCCTGCGAACCCGGCGACGTCGGTCTGGTAGACGGCGACCGAGGGCAGCCCGAGCCGCCGGGCCGCCGACACGCCGCGCGCGCCCATCACGAACGGGCTGGCCAGGTGCACGACGTCGGGCCGGAAGTCGGCCAGGGCGGTCTGCACCCTGCGGGTGGGCACGCCGACCGGCAGGGAGCTGAACCTCGGCAGGTCGACGGCGGGCACCCGCACGACGGGGGTCCCCCGGTGCTGGTCGGCGCCCGCGCCGGGTGCGACGACCAGGGCCGGGTGGCCGGTCGCGCGCAGGTGCTCCAGCACCCGCAGGACGGAGTTGGTCACCCCGTTGACCTGGGGCAGGAAGCTCTCGGTGACGATCGCTACGCGCACGCCGAGAACCCTGGGCGGCGAAGGACACGGCGGCGTGACGGATCGCGGAACGACGGTCGAACTCCTCGCGTCGCGGTCGACGTTGCCCGGGAGATCGTCGTCGCTTCACCTGGTGGACGTGTCGCGGTCACCGGGGGCGGTGACACTAGTGCGGCATGACCGTCTTGTCGTCCCGGCCCGCGCAGCCCGTCGATCCGGGGCTGGTGTCGATCGCGCTGGAGATAGCGGGCCGCCTCGCCAACGACGCGTCGGACGTCATCATGGCGACGGCGGGCCGGGGTGCGCAGCCCGATGACGACCCGTACCCGTTCGACTGGGTGACCGACACCGACCGCACCCTGGAGCGGCACACCCGGCGGGTGCTGACCGCGGAGTTCCCGGACATCCCGGTGTTCTGCGAGGACACCGACGTGGACGTGCCGTCGGACGCGGAGTTCCGCTGGGTGGTGGACCCGGTGGACGGCACGGCGAACTACGTGGCGGGCGTGCCGTGGTGCGCGTACAGCCTGGCCCTGGTGGACCGCTGGGGTCCGGTGGTGGGTGTGGTGGCGGACCCGTACCGGGCGCAGATCTACGCCGCCGCGCGGGGGCGCGGGATGCGGGCGAACGGCACGCCGGTGAAGCTCGGCGGCCAGCCGGTCAGCCCGATCGTGTGCACGGAGATGACGCGGACGGGCCCGTGGCCGGGGATGGGCGAGTTCATCTCGCGGGCGGCGGTGTCGGGGTCGGGGGTGCGGGTGCTGGGGTCGAAGGCGTTGGCGGTGGCGCAGGTGGCGCTGGGGCACGCGGCGGCGGCCGTGCTGGACAGCTACCACGAGTGGGACGTGGCGGGCGCGGTGGCGCTGGCGGTGGAGTCGGGGGCGGCGGTGCTGGACCGGCGGGGCGAGGACGCGTCGCTGCCGGGGGACGGCCTGCTGGTGGCGCTGCCGGAGGTGGCCGAGGAGGTGCTGGAGTGGTGGCAGTCCTCGATGGCGGGCCCGGGGGCGCGGGGCTAGCGGTGGCCCAGCTGGGGCAGCTGCTGTTCGAGCACTTCGAGGTGGACGCGGGCCGCGTCGAGCGAGGTGTGGTCGACCATGCGCAGCGCGACGCTGCCCACCTCGCCCTCGAACGCGGTGAAGTCGCGCACGGCGGCTTGCAGCCGCTGCACCACGGGGTGGTCGCCGTCGGCGTCCAGCGCCCGGCCGAGGTCGGCGATGCGCCGCACGTTGCCCAGTTCGGCTTCGAACTGGCCGGCGATCCGGCCCATCCAGTCGCGGGCGGGTGACGGCGGCACGGTGTCGACCACCGCGTAGACCCGCCGCACGGACAGCTCGGCGCGGCCGACCGAGGCCGCCCAGCGGTCCCGCCGGACGAGTGGCGGCGGTGGTGGGGGCGGCGGCAGCAGCATCGGCTGGATCAGGGCGGGCGGCGGGAGGGCGCGGGTGCGGCGGGTCTTGGACAGGCCGACGACGACGCCGATCAGCGTGCCGGGGACGCCGCCGAGGAACACCGACACCATGCCGACCGCGATGACGTTGGCGGGCAGCGACCCGCTCGTGCCGCCCGGCGAGCCGGTCATCATGAGCATGAGGAACATCGCCACCACCATGGTGCCGATGACCAGCCCTGCCAGCACTGATCTCCCCATGGGACCCATGGTGCCAGATGCGCTGGACTAGGCGTCGAAGTCGACCGTGACCGTGGGCGTCACGGGCACGGACTGGCAGGTCAGGACGAAGCCGGCGGCGACCTCGCGGGGTTCGAGGGCGTAGTTGCGGCGCATGTCGACCGTCCCGGACACGACCAGCGCGCGGCACGTCCCGCACACCCCGCCCTTGCAGGCGAACGGCAGGTCGGAGCGCACCCGTTGGGCGGCGTCGAGGATCGGCGTGTCGGGTGGCAGCGGCACGGTCGTGGTCCGGCCGTCCAGGATGACCGTGCCCTCGGCGGCCGTTTCGAGCACTTCTTCGGCACGGCGGGGCGGGGGCGGCGGCTCGTCGACGTAGAACAGCTCGTGGTGGACGGCCGACTCGTCCACGCCGAGGGACGCCAAGACGTCCTGTGCGTCGCGCACGAGCCCGTAAGGCCCGCACAGCCACCACTGGTCGATGGACGCGAACGGCACCACGGTGTCGAATAGCGCGCGCAGCTTCTCGGCGTCGAGACGCCCGCTGAACAGCTCCACGTCGCGCGGTTCGCGGGACAGGACGTGCACGAGCTGGAACCGCGACGGGTAGCGGTCCTTCAGGTCGGCCAGTTCTTCGGTGAACATCACGGTGTCCGCGCGCCGGTTGCCGTACAGGAGGGTGACGCGCGCGCCGGCCGCGAGGACGGTGGCGGCGATGGACAGCGCCGGGGTGATCCCGGAGCCGGCGACGACCAGGCCGTGGTGCTCGCCGGCGGTGGGCGTGAAGCTGCCCAGCGGGGGCAGCACCTCCAGCACGTCGCCGCGCTGGACGCGGTCCACGAGGTGCTCGGAGAACAGGCCGCCGTCGACCCGCCGCACGCCGATCCTGGGCGCGGCGCCGACCGGGGCGCAGATGGAGTACGACCGGCGTTCCTCGCCGATCTTCAAGGTCAGGTACTGCCCGGCGCGGAACGCGAAGTCGGCGGTGGACTCGTCGGGCACGTCGAAGGTGACGGCGACCGCGTCGTCGCACAGCCGGTCGACGGCGGCCACGGTCAGCTTGTGGAACACCGGCCGGGCCATCTAGATCTCCTTGATGTGCTCGAAGGGCTCGGCGCAGTCCTCGCACCGCCGCAGCGCCTTGCAGGCGGTGGAGCCGAACCGGGACAGCTCGACCGTGCGGGAGGACCCGCAGCGCGGGCACGGCACCCGCGACGGGGGTGGCACGAGTTGCAGCGGCACCGGTCCGACCGGGCGCGGCCCGACCCGGGACGGCGGGGCGATGCCGGCCTCGGCGAGCTTGCGCCGGCCGTCGTCGGTGATCCAGTCGGTGGTCCACGCGGGCGCGAGCGACAGCCGCACCTCGACCTCGCCGAACCCCGCGTCGTGCAGGGTGCGCCGCAGGTCGGCGCCCATCTCGTCGACGGCGGGGCAGCCCGAGTAGGTGGGGGTGATGGTGACCAGCACGCGGCCGTCCTCGACCGCGACGTCGCGCAGCACGCCGAGGTCGGCGAGGGTGAGCACGGGCAGCTCGGGGTCCCGGACGCGGGAGGCGACGTCGAGCGCGGCGCGCGCGGTCACCACGTCGCACCCGGCAGCGAGCGGTGCAGGTGCTGGAGTTCGGCGAGCAGGTAGCCCATGGCCTCGGTGTGCACGCCGTCGCGCCCGGCCCGCCCGTTGACCCGCGCGGCGGGCACGGGCTCCGGCCGGTCGAGGCCGGCGGCGGCGAACACCGCGTCGAGCACCTGGTCGACCTCGGCCCGGAAGGCGGCGGGGTCGACGCCCAGCCGCAGCTCCACGTGGTGGGCGGTGAACAGTTCGTCCAGGTAGGGCCACACGCGGTCGATCCCGGCGCGCATCCGCTCGTGCGATTCGGGGGTGCCGTCACCGAGCCGGACGACCCACTGGGCGGCGTGGTCGCGGTGGTAGGCCAGCTCCTTGAGGCCCTTGGCGGCGATCGCGGCGACCACGGGGTCGGCGAAGGTGAGCAGCCGCGAGTACTGGGCGGTCTTCCACGAGGAGAACACCAGCAGCCGGGCCATCGTGGTGGCGAAGTCGCCGCCCGTGAACGGGCCGCACTCGATCTCGGCGAGGTGCACGTTGCGGAAGTCGCGCTCGTCGCGCAGGTAGGCGAGCGCGTCCTCGTCCCGGCCCGCGCCCTCGACCTCGCCGGCGCGGGTGAGCAGCAGCCGGGCCTGGCCGAGCAGGTCGAGGGCGATGTTGGCCAGCGCCACGTCCTCTTCCAGCTCGGGCCCGCGCGAGCACCACTCGGCGAGCCGCTGGGACAGCACCAGGGCGTCGTCGCCGAGCATGAGGCAGTACTGGGCCAGGTCGGCCGGGTCGAGGGCGGCCGGGACGTCGCGGTCGACGCCCGCGAGCGCCTCGGTGAAGCCCGTGCCGAACGCCCAGTGCGCGTCCTCGTGGTCGACCAGCGATTCGTACGCGTTGTCGAAGCTCATAGGTGCGGCACGTCCTCGGGGATGGCGTAGAACGTCGGGTGCCGGTAGACCTTGTCGCCGCTGGGCTCGAAGAACGGGTCCTTCTCGTCGGGCGAGGACGCGGTGATCGCGGTCGCGGGCACGACCCAGATCGACACGCCTTCGTTGCGGCGCGTGTAGACGTCACGCGCGTTGCGCACGGCCATCTCCGCGTCGGGGGCGTGCAGCGAACCGACGTGCACGTGGTTGAGCCCGCGCTTGCCGCGCACGAACACTTCCCACAGCGGCCAGGAAGAACTCACGCCGCACCCTCCTCTGCCCGGTCGGCGCGCTTCGCGGCGTGCGCGGCGGCTGCCGCGCGCACCCACTCGCCGTCTTCGTGTGCTTTGCGCCGGTGGGCGACGCGCTGCGCGTTGGTCGGCCCGTTGCCGCCCACGACCTGCCAGAACTCGTCCCAGTCGGGTTGGCCGAAGTCGTGGTGGCCGCGCTGCTCGTTCCAGGCCAGGGCCGGGTCGGGGAGCGTGACGCCGAGCTTCTCGGCCTGCGGCACGGTCATGTCGACGAACTTCTGGCGCAGCTCGTCGTTGGTGTTGCGCTTGATCCGCCACGCCATGGACTGCTCGGTGTTGGCGCTCTCCGCGTCCGGCGGCCCGAACATCATCAGCGACGGCCACCAGAAGCGGTCGACGGACTCCTGGACCATGGCGCGCTGCGCGTCCGTGCCGCTCATCATGGTCATCAGCAGCTCGTAGCCCTGCCGCTGGTGGAACGACTCTTCTTTGCAGATGCGGATCATGGCGCGCGCGTAGGGGCCGTAGGAGGTGCGGCACAGCGGCACCTGGTTGCAGATCGCCGCGCCGTCGACGAGCCAGCCGATGGTGCCGACGTCGGCGTAGGACAGCGTCGGGTAGTTGAAGATCGACGAGTACTTCTGCCGGCCCTCGATGAGCTTCTCGGTGAGGTCGCCCCGGTCCGCGCCGAGGGTCTCGGTGGCGGCGTACAGGTAGAGGCCGTGGCCGGCCTCGTCCTGGACCTTGGCCAGCAGGATCGCCTTGCGGCGCAGCGACGGCGCGCGGCTTATCCAGTTGCCCTCGGGCTGCATCCCGATGATCTCGGAGTGCGCGTGCTGGGCGATCTGCCGGATCAGCGTCCTGCGGTAGCCGTCGGGCATCCAGTCGCGCGGCTCGACGCGGTGCTCCGCCGCCACGGTGCGCTCGAACTCCGCCTCCAGGTCCATGCCGCCGATGTTACACCTGGAGACGGTTTACGGGAACAAGTGTCACATGCGTCGGCGGACCCACCAGACCAGCGGTGCCAGCACCGCCCACACCGCGAGCAGGAACGTCGAGACCGGCAGGACGGCCAGCGCCCAGGTGCGCTCGGCGACCCGCGCCAGCTCGGGGTCGGAGGTGTCGTACTCGATCCGGACGAGCTGGCCCGGCTCCAGCCCCGCCGGGTACAGCACGCCCTGCTCCGGGCTGTGCACCGCGCCGTCCGGCGTGGCGAACCGCACCACCGTGCGCTGGAAGTCCACCGACACCACCTCGGCGGTCGCCTTGCCCAGCCGCCGCTCGATCGCCAGGTCGTCCTTCACGCACGAGAGCAGCAGGACCACCCCGATCAGCGTCACGACGCCGCCGAGCACCAGCAGCGCCCTGGCCACCAGCCCGGCCTTCCGGCGACCGCGGGCACGCACTGCGTTGTCCACCACAACCGAGGAGTCTAGGGCCGTGCCGGCGGGGGATCTCAGCCACGACTACCTACCCTCGACGTCGTGACCTCCGCCCCCGTCTCCCGGACCCGACACCGGCTGCGCGTGCGCACGACGCGCGCGGACCACGCCGACCTGCTCGCCAGGCTGCCCGCGCCGACCGGCGCGCTGGCCTGGGTGCGCGACGGGTCGGGCCTGGTCGGGTGGGGTGAGGCCGCCCGGTTCGAGGTGTCGGGCCCGGACCGGTTCGCCGAGGCCGACCGCTGGTGGCGGGAGTTCACCGCCGGCCTCGACGTGGACGACCCGCTGGGCGTGCCCGGAAGCGGACCGGTGGCGTTCGCCTCGCTGGCGTTCGCCGACCGCCCCGGCCACTCGGTGCTGGTCGTGCCCGAGGTGGTCGCGGGCGTGCGCAACGGCGACGCCTGGCTGACCACGGTCGGCGACGGCACGCCCGCCGGGGTGCGGCCGGTCCGCCGCCCGACGACCGTGCGCTACCAGGACGGCGAGCTGTCCGCGTCCGCCTACCGGGAGGCGGTCGGCGCGGCCGTGGCCCGGATGCGGGCCGGCGACCTGGAGAAGGTCGTCCTCGCGCACGACCTGCTCGCGGTCACCGACGAGCCCGTCGACCACCGGTTCGTGCTCCAGGGCCTGGCCCGGCGCTACCCCGAGTGCTGGGTGTACGCGGTGGACGGGCTGATCGGCGCGACCCCGGAACTGCTGCTGCGCCGGTCCGGCCGGGTGGTCGACTCCCGGGTGCTGGCCGGCACGACGTGGCCGCGCGCCGGCGTGCCCGACGAGGAGCTGGCCGCCGCGCTGCTCTCGTCGGGCAAGGACCGCCGGGAGCACGAGTACGCGGTGGAATCGCTGACCGGGGCGCTGCGGCCGTTCTGCGCGGCGATGTCCGTCGACGGGCCGTCCGTGCTGCGGCTGCCGAACGTCTCGCACCTGTCCAGCGACGTCATCGGCACCCTGCGGGGGACCCCGTCGCTGCTCGAACTCGGCGCGGCCCTGCACCCGACGGCCGCCGTCGGCGGCACGCCCCGCGCGGACGCGGTGGCCCTGATCGAGGAGCTGGAGGGCATGGACCGGGGCCGGTACGCGGGCCCCGTGGGCTGGATCGACGCCAACGGCGACGGTGAGCTGGGCGTCGCGCTGCGGTGCGCCCAGGTCGAGGGCCGCACGGCGCGGCTGTTCGCGGGCTGCGGGCTGGTCGCCGAGTCCGACCCGGACTCGGAGGTCGGCGAGGCGCACGCCAAGATGCGCCCGTTCCGCGAAGCGCTCGAAGGCGTGTGATCGTGGCGGTGTGAGCGGGGACACGGGGACGCCGGGCGGCCCGTCGGCCAACCGGTACGTGACCACAGCACTGGACAAACCGCCGGACCTGCGCGGGCCCGACGTCACGGACGTGTTCGCCCGGCTGTTCGACGCGCACGCCCGACAGCTGCGGGGGTACCTCGCCGGCCGCGTCGGCGAGTCGGTGGCCGACGACCTGGTGGCGGAGACCTTCCTGGTGGCGCTGCGCCGCCGGCACGACTACGACCCGGAGCGCGCGCCGGTCAAGGGGTGGCTCTACGGCATCGCCACCAACCTCGTGCGCGACCACCTGCGCAAAGAGGTCCGGGGCCGCCGCGCGAACCTGCGGGCCGTAGGACGGCCCGAACCCGACCACGACGCCGTCGTCGCCGACCGGGTCGACGCCGAACGCGCGTCGCAGGTCCTCAAGCGGGCCATCGCCGACCTGCGCGACGAGGACCGCGACGTCCTCCTGCTCACGTCCTGGGCCGGGCTGACCCCCGCCGAGGTCGCCGAGGCGCTCGGCGAACCCGCCAGCACCATCCGCTCCCGCCTGCACCGGGTGCGCACCAGACTGCAAGCACTGCTCACCGAGGAGTCCCGCTGATGCGCGATCTCGACGAAGCCCTCGACCGGCTCGAACACGACGCCCGCACGTCGGACGCGCCGCTGGGCGACATCCGCGCCCGCGTGCTCGCCGCCGCGGCGGCCGAACAGGCGCCCCGGGGCTCCCGCCGGACCGCCCGCTGGTTCCTGCCCGTCGCCGCGGCGGCTGCGGCGGCCCTGGTGGCCGGGATCGTGGTGACCCGCCCGGACGGTGCCGCACCGGGCCAGGACCCCACGGGGCAGGTCCAGGCGCAGCACGGCACGACCACCGCGCCGACCCAGCCGAAGGTGTCGCTGCTGTCGGCCAAGCAGGTGCTCGACGACGCCGCCGCCAAGATCAACGCGGTGGACCCGGTGCTCGCGCCCGGCCAGTACCGCTACATCGCCACGCACGCCTGGTACCGGCGCGGCACGTCGTTCGGCGTCTCCCAGGAGAACCCCGACCAGACCATCCGGGGCTGGGACTACCTCAAGGAGACCTCGCACGAGCTGTGGATCCCGCAGGACCAGTCGCAGGACTGGCTGGAGCGGCGCGGCTGGCTGCCCGGCGTGAAGTGGCTCGGCGGCTCCGTGCCGCAGTCCGAGGCACCCGAGCCCCAGGCCACGGACACCGACACCGGTGAGCGGCGGGCCAAGTGCGGCAACTTCTTCCCCAACTCGGGCGGCGCGACCCAGTGCGGCGACCCCACCGACTGGAGCCACCCGGAGTTCTACACCGGGCTGCCGCGCGACCCCGACGCGATCGTCGAGTGGCTGCGGACCACCACCGCGCACCGGGGCGCGACCCCGCCGGTGATGTTCCACTTCGGCGTGGAGATCCTCCGCGCCGGCCTGATGCCCGCCGACCTGCGGGCCGGCTGGTACCGCGCGCTGGCGACGCTGGACGGCGTGAAGGTCTACGACGAGGCCGCCACCCTCGACGGCCGCACCGGCATCGCCATCGGCCTGGAGGACGAGCAGGAGCGCCGCGACCTGATCGTCGACCCGGCGACCGGCGACTTCATCGGCGAGCGGACCGTCGCCGGCCCCAAGCCGGCCACCGCGTGGATCACGCCCGGCACCGTGACCGGGTTCAGCTCGATCACCACCGAGGTCGTGGACGGGATCGGCCAGACCGGCTGACCCGCGCCGACCACCCGGTGCCGCCTCCTCGGGGGGAGGCGGCACCGGGCCGCCGTCAGCGCCGCTCGCGGTCGAGCAGCGCGTGCGTCTCGCGGATCTTCTGGAACGACTTCGGCTCGGCCACCGACCCGGCCCGCAGCGCGGAGCCGCCCGGGGCCGCCGCCGGCTTGCCCTTGGTGAACAGCCAGGTCCGGAACAGCTCGTCCAACTGCTCGCCGGACACGCGCTCGGCCAGCGCGATGAACTCCTCGATGGTCGCGTCGCCGTAGCGCTTGGCCTGCGTCCACCGCTTGAGGATCTTGAAGAACGCGTCGTCGCCGACCTCGACCCGCAGCGCGTGCACGGCCAGCGCGCCCCGGTCGTAGACCGCGCCGTCGAACTGGTGGTCCACCCCCGGGTCACCGGGCAGGACCTGCCAGAACGGGCTGTCCGCCGGGTACAGGTCGTAGGTGTACTGGGCGTTCTCCTGGGCGGTGCCCTCGCCGACGTGCTCCGACCACAGGAACTCGGCGTAGCTGGCGAAGCCCTCGTTCAGCCAGATGTCGCGCCAGTTGTGCACCGACACCGAGTCGCCGAACCACTGGTGGCCGTTCTCGTGCGCCACGACGTAGGTGTTCGCGCCGCGCCGGAAGAACGCCGGGTCGTAGGTCGAACGGGTCTGGTTCTCCAGCGCGAAGCCCAGCAGGCCCGGCGACACCACGACACCGCCCTCCGCCTCGAACGGGTACGGGCCGAAGCTGCCCTCCAGGAACTCGACCACCTCGGACGTGCGCTCTACGCTGGCCTTGGCCGCCGCGTCGTCGGCACCCAGGTTCGGCGAGTAGGCGTTGACCACCGGCCGGCCGCCGGGCGTGCTGGACTGGCGGACGTCGAACTGGCCGATCGCCACGAACGCCAGGTAGCTGGCCTGCGGCTTCAGGCTGCGCCACCGCCACCAGGTCCGGCCGTTGACCTGCTTGGTGGTGCCGAGCAGGAGGCCGTTGGAGAGCACCTCCAGGCCGTCCGGCACGGACAGCGAGACGTCGTAGGTGGCCTTGTCGCGCGGGTGGTTGTTGCTCGGGAACCACCAGGGCGCGACGTCGGGCTCGTTGATGGCGAGCGCGCCGTCGGCGGTCCGCTTCCACGCCGTGAAGCCGTCCACCGAGTGGCTCGACGGCACGTCCGAATAGGTGACGACGATCGTCAGGTCGGTGCCTTTGCGGAGGCTGCCCCGGGGGTCGACGACCAGTTCGCCGGACTGCTGGGAGAACGCGGCGACTTTGTTGTTCACCCGGACCGAACTGACCTTGAGCAGGAAGTCCAGGTTGAAGCGGGTGATGTCCTTGGTCGTTTTGGCCAGGATCGTGGTGGTGCCCGCGAGGTTGTCGCTCGACGGTTGGTAGTTGAGCCGGATGTCGTAGTGGGAAACGTCGTAGCCGCCGTTGCCCGCATTCGGGTAGTACGGGTCTCCGATGCCCGGTGCGCCCGGTTCCGCAGCCGTCGCGGTACCGGCGAGCAGCAGCAGGGAAGCCGCGGTGGCGGTGCCTAGCATGAGCTTCGCTCTGAGGGACATGAGGCCGAAGCTGCCACGTCCGGGGGTGTCGCTGTACCCCCGTCCGTAGGTTCCTGGTCACTGGAAAGCGGTTGACACCGCGAGCTTCAACCGGCTGTGCAGATCGCGCAATTCGGTGCGTTCCGCCCGGATTTCCAGCACCCGGATTCCCTGCGGCGGGGCCAGTGCGCGTCTCAGCTGGTCGGCGTTCCCGATCAGTTCGTGCGGCACGCCGTAAGCGGCGCACAACGCGGCCAGGTCGGTTCCGTGCGGAGTTCCGAAAACCCGCTCGAAAGCGCCCGCGTGCTCCGCCGCGCCCTGTTCCAGCAGGGTGAAGATGCCGCCGCCGTCGTCGTTGAGCACCACCACGGTCAGGTCCGGGCGCGGCTCGTCCGGGCCGATCAGCAGGCCGTTGGCGTCGTGCAGGAAGGTCAGGTCGCCGATCAGCGCGAACGCGTGGCCCGAGGTGAGCGCGATGCCGGCGGCCGTGGAGACGCTGCCGTCGATGCCCGCCACGCCCCGGTTCGCGTGCACCCGGACGTCCAGCCGGGGTTCGGCCACCAGGTCCACGTCCCGGACCGGGTTGGAGGAGCCGAGGAACAGGTTCGCGCCGACCGGCAGGTGCGCGAGCAGGTCGCGGGCCACCTGGAGGCCGGTCGGCCACGACTCCTTGGCCAGCAACTCGTCCACCACGTCGGAGGCTGCCTTGTCGGCGTGCTGCCACGCGGTGAGCCAGCGGTCGTCCACCTCGTGCTCGCCCAGCACCAGGCCGGTGGAGGCGTGCGTGGCGGCGAACTGCGGGTCCGGCCAGTCCGGGTCGTCGGACAGCACGTGCACGACGGACGTGGCCGCGATGAGCTTCATGACGCCCCGGGACAGCGTCGGGCGGCCCACCACCACCACGGCGTCCGGTTTCAGCTCGGCCGGCAGCTCACCCGCGTTGAGCAGGAGGGTGCCGTGGCGCAGGCCGTGCGCGGTGGGCTCGGCGATCACCGGCCACCCCGCCCGCTCGGCCAGGTCGGTGATGTCCTCGCGGGTGTCGCCCACCACGACCAGCGTGCGCGGGCCGAGGTGGTCGGCCGGGTGCAGCGACGTCGTGGTCCGGGTCGCCACCCGGGTCCACGGCATGTCGAACGGGCGGCCGTCGAGCGACTCGACCCACTGGCCGGCGGCGGGCACCAGCGGCTCCCGGAAGGGGACGTTGACGTGCACCGGGCCGTGCTCGCGGGCGTCCGCGACGGCCCGGCAGACCAGCGAGCGCCACAGGCCGTTCTGGCCCGCGCGGCGCTCGGCGATCGGGAACTGGAGGGTGTCGACGCCGAACGCGCGCTGCTGGTCGACGGTCTGGCTCGCGCCGGTCCGGTACAGCTCGACCGGGCGGTCGGCGGTGAGCGCGATCAGCGGCACCCGCGCGTGGCGGGCCTCCAGGAAGGCCGGGTGCAGGTTCGCCACGGCGGTGCCGGAGGTGCAGGTCACGGCGGTGACCTCGCCGCTGCCCCGGGCCAGGCCCAGCGCCAGGAAGCCCGCCGTCCGCTCGTCGATCCGGACGTGCAGGGTGAGCCGTCCGGCCGCCGCGGCCTCGGCCAGGGCGAACGACAGCGGAGCGTTGCGCGATCCGGGGCTCAGCACGACGTGCCGGACGTCGTTGCGGAGGAGCTCGTCGACGAGCACCCTGGCCTGCGCGGTGGACGGGTTCACCTGAACATTGTCGCCTAGTCCACGAACAGGTGATTCCCCTTGCTGAGTCGAACAGGTGTTCGGATCATGGACACATGGGCATCACACTGCGTAAACCCCACGTCCCGACCACCGGCCGGCCTGGCCCGTTCTCAGCTTCGGCGCGGGCATATTGTCCGTGCCGTGGCAGATCACGGCGTCTCCGAGCTGTTCGACCCCTCCCGCTGGAAGGCGGTCGAGGGCTTCGACTTCACCGACATCACCTACCACCGCGCGCTGGACCAGGGCACGGTGCGCATCGCGTTCGACCGGCCCGAGGTGCGCAACGCGTTCCGCCCGCACACCGTGGACGAGCTGTACCGCGCGCTGGACCACGCGCGGATGAGCTCGGACGTGGGCTGCGTCCTGCTGACCGGCAACGGCCCGTCCGCGAAGGACGGCGGGTGGGCGTTCTGCTCGGGCGGTGACCAGCGCATCCGTGGCCGCAGCGGGTACCAGTACGCCTCGGGGGAGACCGCCGACACGGTCGACCCGGCGCGGGCCGGTCGGCTGCACATCCTGGAGTGCCAGCGCCTGATCCGCTTCATGCCGAAGGTGGTGATCGCGGTCGTCCCCGGCTGGGCGGCGGGCGGCGGGCACAGCCTGCACGTGGTGTGCGATCTCACGCTGGCGAGCGCGGAGCATGCGAGGTTCAAGCAGACGGACGCCGACGTCGGCAGCTTCGACGGCGGGTACGGCTCGGCGTACCTGGCGAGGCAGGTGGGCCAGAAGTTCGCCCGTGAGATCTTCTTCCTGGGCCGGACGTACGGCGCGGCGGAGATGCACGCGATGGGCGCGGTCAACGCCGTGGTCCCGCACGCCGAGCTGGAGGAGACGGCGCTCCAGTGGGCGAAGGAGATCAACGGCAAGTCGCCGACCGCCCAGCGGATGCTGAAGTACGCGTTCAACCTGATCGACGACGGCCTCGTTGGCCAGCAGCTGTTCGCGGGCGAGACCACCCGCCTCGCCTACATGACGGACGAGGCGGTGGAAGGCCGCGACGCCTTCCTGGAGAAACGGGACCCGGACTGGTCCCCCTACCCCTACTACTACTAGGCCACCATGCCCCCACCCACCACGCCCCCGCCCCTGCCGGTGTCACCTCCGCCGCCCCCTCCCCCGCCGTCGCCGTCGCCGGAGGAGACTCTGGCGGCGCTGCGGGTGGTCCTGGCTCCTGCCCTGTCCCGCTCCCCTTCCGCCGGGTTCGGGACCGCCGAGGCCACCGGGGTCGGCGATGTGCCCGATGACGGCTCGGCAAGCGGTGATCCGGCGGATGGCAGCGCGGCCGGTCGCGGGACCGCTGGCAGCAGCGCGGCTGACCCCGGCGGTGCCCACGGCGACGCGGCTGACAGCGGCGATGCGGCTGGCACAGGCGGCACGGCTGGCACAGGCGGCACGGGCGGCAGTAGCGCGGCTGGTCGCGGAGCAGCCCGCAGCGGCGCGGTCGGTTCCGGCCCGGTCGGTTCCGGCGCGGTCGATCCCCAAGTTACCGGCGGTGAGGTCACCAGGGGTGAGGGCATCGGCGGTAAGGGCATCAGGAGTGAGGGCATCGGCGGTGGCGGGGTGCCGGTGGTGGCCGGGGTTCTGCCTGGTGGGCGTGGGTTGGGGGTGTTGCGCGGGTGGGAGGCCGGCGCGGCGGTTGCCGTGGGCACCTCCGGCTCGTCCGGGGAGCCGAAGGTCGTGCTGCTGTCCGCTGCCGCGCTCGTCGCGTCGGCCGAGGCCACGCACGACCGGCTCGGCGGGCCCGGGTCCTGGCTGCTCGCGCTGCCCACCACGCACATCGCGGGCTTGCAGGTGCTGGTCCGGTCCGTCGTCTCGGGGCGCGAGCCCTGCCTGATGGACCTCGCCCCGGGGTTCCGGGCGACCGGGTTCGCCGCCGCCGCGCGGCCCCTGCTCTCCCGGCCCGGCCCGCACTACACCGCGCTCGTCCCGACCCAGCTCGCCCGCCTGGTCGCGGCCGACGGGCCCGGGCTCGCCGCGGTCCGCGAGTTCGACGCCGTCCTCATCGGCGGCGCCGCCGCGCCGCCCTCGCTGCTCGACCGCGCACGTCAGGCCGGTGTCCGCGTGGTCACCACCTACGGCATGAGCGAGACCTCGGGTGGCTGCGTCTACGACGGCGTCCCGCTCGACGGCGTCCGCGTCCGCATCGCCGCCGACCACCGGATCGAACTCGCCGGGCCCGTGCTCGCGCTCGGCTACCAGCACGGCGATCCCTTCGGCGAGTGGTTCCGGACCGGGGACCTCGGCCGGGTCGCCGACGACGGCCGACTGGAGGTGCTCGGGCGCGCGGACGACGTGATCATCAGCGGCGGGGAGAACGTGTCGCCGACCGAGGTCGAGCGGGTGCTCGCGGCCGTGCCGGGGGTGCGCGAGGTGTGCGTGGTGGGCGTGCCCGACCCGGAGTGGGGGCAGGCCGTCGCGGCCGTGGTCGTGCCCGACCCCGACGCGCCGCCCGAGGTGGACGTCATGGAGGCAGCGGTCCGGGACGCCGTGGGCCGGTCCGCCACGCCCAGCGTGATCGCGTTCGCGCCCGAACTGCCGGTCCGGGGGCCGGGGAAGGTGGATCGGAGGGCGGTGGCTCGCTCGTTCGAGTGAGTTTTTCCCATAGAGTCGGCATTGTTGGTTGACAACTAACAATCACCGCGCTTGGCTTCAGGCCAATCCGTACGGGTGGCCCGGTAGCGGTGCCCTCCGCTTCGCCCGTCCGGGCGAGGAGTGCCGCGATGCCGAGACGCCGCCTTCCGGTCACCCTGGCCGTGGCCGCCGCCCTGACCAGCACGTTCGCCGCGTCGCCACCCGGCGCGGTGGCCGCCGAAGCGGGCGCGTGGCGGGCCGACCTGTCCATTGTGGATTCCGACGACGTCGGTGTCACCTCGGACGGCGGCAGCGTGCGGCTCGACCGCTCCGCGCCGAGGCCGGCGAGCGCCCGCACCGCGCAGCGCAGCGGCTACCTCCTGCTCGCCCCGCACGACCTCGCCGCGCCCGCCGACACGGTCGCCGCCGCCGTGCGCGGTCACGTCCCGGAGGGTGCCGAGGTCGCCGTGGACGTGCGCGGTGCGCTCGCCGGGGGCCAGTGGACGGAGTGGGTCGAAGCCCGCCCGGACGCTCCCGCCGCCCTGCCCGCCGTCCGCACCGTCCAGGCCCGACTGCACCTCACCGCCGCTGCCGAGCAGGACGCGAGCGGTGAGCGCAGGCCCGACGGCCGGAGGGGGCCGAGCGGTGGACAGGAGCCGGGCGCGAGCGGTGAGCGGGAGGTCGGCCGTGGCCCGGTCGTGGACGAGGTGGTGCTCACGCCGTCCACCACCCGACCGCCGGGTGAGCCGGCCGGGCGCCGGGCGGCCGGCATCCCGCCCTCCGGGTACTCGTTCCGGGTGTTCGCCACCCGGGAGGGACTGGTCGGCGGCACCACCGCCAACGGGCACGTCATCACCGAGCGCGACCACTTCGCGGCGCTGCCGTCCCGGCGCGGACTGGCCACGAAGGACACCGGCACCTACACCGTCCAGGTGTGCGCCGCCAACGGTCGCTGCGAGTGGGCCCCCGTGTGGGACGTCGGGCCGTGGAACACCCGGGACGACCACTGGAACCTCGCGGACACCCGCGAGATGTGGCAGGACCTCCCCCACGGCAAGCCCGAGGCGCAGGCCGCCCACCAGGACGCCTACAACGGCGGGAAGGACCAGTTCGGCCGGCAGGTCGCCAACCCGGCGGGCATCGACCTCGCCGACGGCACCTTCTGGGACGGGCTCGCGCTCACCGACAACTCCTGGGTGACCGTCACCTACCTGTGGACCGGGACCGGCCCGGCGGGCACCGTGGCCTCGGGCGGGCTGCCGCTGGAGGTCCGGGACGGGCCCGCGACCACCGCGCCGCCGGTCGGCCTCGCCGTCGACAAGGCGCAGGTCAGGGCCGAGTGCGGGATCACCGGCGAGGTGGTCACCGGCTCCCAGGGCACCTCCGACGTGTGGGTGCGGGTGGCCGCCGGCATGTATCTGGCGAAGGTGAACCTCATCGGCGTCCCGGAGCTGCCCGCCTGTTAGCCGAAACCCGGTCGGGGGTCCCGGTGATCCATGTCGGAGGATGGGCGGCATGGCCACAGTCGCCCAGTGGATCTCGGGGGCCCGACCCCGCACCCTGCCGAACTCCGTCGCGCCCGTCCTGGTCGGCGCGGGCGCGGCGCACCACATCGACGGGTTCGACTCGACGTGGTCGCTGCTGGCGCTCGTCGTGTCCGTGGCGCTCCAGGTGGGGGTCAACTACGCCAACGACTACTCCGACGGCATCCGGGGAACCGACGAGCACCGCGTCGGCCCGTTCCGCCTGGTCGGGTCCGGTGCCGCGAACCCGAAGGCGGTGCGGCTGGCGGCGTTCGCGGCGCTGGGCGTGGCGGCCGTGGCCGGGCTCGCGCTGGTGGTGCTGTCCGGGCGGTACTGGATGGTGGCGTTCGGCGCGGTGTGCATCGCGGCGGCGTGGTTCTACACCGGTGGGCGCAAGCCGTACGGGTACTCGGGGCTGGGCGAGCTGGCGGTGTTCGTCTTCTTCGGCCCGGCCGCCGTGCTGGGCACGCTCTACGTCCAGGCCGGCGGGATCACCGGTATCGGCATCGGCGGGGCGGTCGCCATGGGCGCGTTCTCGACCGGCGTGATGATCGCCAACAGCCTGCGCGACATCCCGACCGACATCGAGGCGGGCAAGCGCACCCTGGCCACCACCCTGGGCGACAAGGACTCCCGACGCCTCTACCTGGCGCTGGTCACCGTCCCGTTCGTCATCACGCTGGCGATCAGCCTGCGCGTCCCCCTCGCCCTGCTCGGGTTCCTCGCGCTGCCGCTGGTGGCGCTCGGCGTGCTGCGGGTGATGAGGGGCAGCAAGGGCCGTGACCTGGTCCCGGTCCTCCAGCACACGGGGCTGGCGATGCTGGTGTGGGCGATCGCCACGACGGTGCCCCTGTTCCTGGCCTGAGCCGGACCGCTACCAGGCGTCCTCGGTGAAGCTCATCGGCTCGTCGTCGTCCCGGCGCTTCGGCTTCGGCGGCGCGGTGCGAGGCTCCTCGCCCCGGCACAGGGCGGCCAGGCGGTCGCGGTCCTTCTCGAAGGCGGCGCGCACGCCCCGGTCCCCGGCGGCTTCGCCGAGCAGGACCTGCCGCCAGCTCAGGTAGCCCGCGGCGATCCGGCGCTGCAGCGCTTGGAGCTCGGGTGACGCGTCGTTCGACTTGGCGAACTGCATCACCCGGCGCACGTCGTCGGCCGAGGGTTCACGGGCCGGGTAGCGGAGTTTCGCGGCGTCGCGCACGGCCTGGTCGGCAGCCGCCACGGACTTGGACAGCACGTCCTCGGCGGTCACTACCTCAGCGGTCCGCCACATGCCCACGGCAACCCCTTCCGACTGGCGATCCACGCTGCGACGCGCTGCGCCCGGCCCGCGTTCCCCCGGGTTCGGATTTGTTACGACCAAGTCCCGGTGGAGCGGAACCGGGTGAGGGTCGTGAGGTGGTCGGAGAGGTCCATGCCCTGCCCGGCCACCCAGTCGTCGTCGTAGTAGGTGTTCGCGTAGCGCTCGCCGCCATCGCACAGGAGGGTGACGACGCTGCCGCGCGTGTGGGACGCCCGCATCTCCGCGATGAGCTGGAACGCGCCCCACAGGTTGGTCCCGGTGGACCCGCCGACCCGGCGGCCGAGGACGTGCTCGACGTGCCGGATGGTGGCGACGGACGCGGCGTCCGGCACCTTGATCATCCGGTCGATGACGTGGCCGACGAACGACGGCTCGACGCGCGGGCGGCCGATGCCCTCGATCCGGGAGCCGCGCGTGCCGACCCGGCCGGGGTCGCCGTCGCGCCACGCGTCGAAGAACACCGAGTACTCCGGGTCCACTACCGCCAGCCGCGACCGCAGCTTGCGGTAGTGGATGTAGCGGCCGACGGTGGCGCTGGTGCCGCCGGTGCCGGCACCGACCACGATCCACTCCGGTTCCGGCGAGGACTCGTGGGACATCTGCTGGAACACCGATTCGGCGATGTTGTTGTTGCCGCGCCAGTCGGTGGCGCGCTCGGCGTGGGTGAACTGGTCCATGAAGTGGCCGCCGAGGTCGGCGGCGAGCCTGCGCGACTCGTCGTAGATCGCGCCGGGCTCGTCCACGAAGTGGCACTTGCCGCCCTCGCGCTCGATCAGCGCCACCTTCTCCCCGCTGGTCGAGCGGGGCATCACGGCGATGAACGGCAGGCCGAGCAGCCGGGCGAAGTACGCCTCGGACACGGCCGTGGAGCCGGAGGACGCCTCGATCACCGGCGTGCCGCCGACCACCCAGCCGTTGCAGATCGCGTACAGGAACAGCGACCTGGCCAGGCGGTGCTTGAGCGATCCGGTGGGGTGGGTCGACTCGTCCTTGAGGTAGAGGTCGATCCCCCACTCTCGGGGGAGGGGGAAGTGCAGCAGGTGGGTGTCGGCGCTGCGGTTGGCGTCCGCCTCGATGATCGAGACGGCTTCGCACACCCATTCCCTGGTGCTCGAACTACATCGGTCTACCGAAATGGTCACGCCGGCACGATAACTTCTGCGACGTGACCTCACGTGGGAGCACTTCAGCGCGGGACGCCCTGCGGGCCTGCCTGCTGGCGGGCGCGGTCGGCGACGCGCTCGGCGGGTCGATCGAGTTCGACCGCATCGACCGCATCCGGGGCCGCTTCGGCCCGTCCGGGCTGACCGACTACGCGCCCGCGTACGGCCGGCTCGGCGCGATCACCGACGACACCCAGATGACCCTGTTCACGCTGGAGGGCCTGGTCCTGGCCCGCCGCCGGGGCAGCGACCCGGTGCACGAGGTGCGGGTCGCGTACGGGCGCTGGCTGCGCACGCAGGGCGGGCCGGAGGTGCCGGAGGACGGCTGGCTGCTGGGCGTGCCGGAGCTGCACCAGCTCCGCGCGCCGGGCAACACGTGCCTGACCGCGCTGCGCTCGGGCGCGCTCGGCACGGTGGAGTCGCCGATCAACGACTCGAAGGGCTGCGGCGCGGTGATGCGCGCCGCGCCGGCGGCGCTGTGGTCGGACCGGCCGGGCGAGGTGTTCGAGCTGGCGGCGGCGACCGGCGCGCTCACCCACGGCCACCCCAGCGGCTACCTGTCGGCCGGGGTGCTGGCGGTGCTGGTGCAGCAGCTGTGGCGCGGCGAGGAGCTGACCTCGGCGATCGAGGTGGCGCGTGAGGAGTTGCAGCGCTGGGACGGCCACGAGGAGCAGCTCGTGCTGCTGGACCTGGCCGCCGAGATGGGCACGCGCGGGGTGCGGCCGACGCCGGAGGTGATCGAGACGGCGCTGGGCGGCGGCTGGGTCGGCGAGGAGGCGCTGGCGATCGCGGTGCTCACCGCGCTGGCGGCGCGGGACCTGGGCGACGGGCTGCTGCTGGCGGTCAACCACTCCGGGGACAGCGACTCGACCGGCGCGCTGTGCGGGAACCTGCTGGGCGCGCGGGACGGCGCGGACGAGCTGCCCCGGCACTGGCTCGACGAGCTGGAGCTGTCCGAGGTGGTCGTGCGGCTGGCGGACGAGGCCGCCGAGGTGTTCGCGCGCTGAGCTGCGGCGGCCTGGGTGATCTTGGCCGTGCCGGCGCACGGGACCGTGGACAGGCTTAATCTACATAGGTAGCATTAGCGCCGTGGAACCGCTGGAACGCATCGGCAAGGCCACCGTCGACGTGCTGGAGGTGCTGCTCGACGGCGACCGGCCCCGCTGGGGGCTGGAGATCATCAAGCTGACCGGGCGCCCGTCCGGCAGCGTCTACCCGCTGCTGGACCGGCTGGAGCGGGCGGGCTGGGTCACCTCCGGGTGGGACGACGACGCCGAGCGGCGCGGTCCCCGCCGCCGGATGTACCTGCTCACCCCCGACGGGGCCAAGGAGGCGGTGAAGGTGTGCGCGCGCAGGACCGCGACCCGGAGCACCGGGAAGACCCGACCGCAGGTGGCGGGATGACGCGCCTGGCACTCGTCCTGGTCACGTGGGCGGCGGCGCTGCTGCGCGCCGACCGCGACCGCTACCGCGAGCAGTGGCGTGCCGACGTGCTGGGTGCGCGTGACCTGGGGCTCTCGCCGCTGGGCGTCGCGTTCGGCGCGCTGCGCGTGGCCAACACCCGGAGGGGGCCGGTGGTGCTCCCGGTCGGTGTCCTGGCCCTGGCCCTGCGGCTGCGGGAGAGCACGAACGTCGGCGCGGTGCTCGCGGTGATGCTGCTGGCGAACCTCGGCGGCGTCGTCCTGCTGGTCGTCTGAGACCGGGTCGTCCGAGGTCCGGGCCGGAAGTGCCGGTCCGGGTGCCGGGGGCGGGTCAGATTGACTGGCCGGGCTCGCCGCGCAGTTGGGAGCGCAGCTTCTCGCGCTCGGCGCGGCGGGCGGACTGCTTCTCCTCCAGGCCCCGCGCCACGCGCGTGCGCAGGCCCCGGAAGACGAACAGCGACAGCGGCAGCGCCACCACCACGCCGACCGCCAGGGCGACCAGCAGCGGCACGTTGAGCAGCACGAGCCCCGCCGTGACCGCGGCGACCATGCCCAGCCGCGCGCACACGTACAACGTCACATCACGACCCAGGTGCACGGTTACCCAGGCTACGCGCTGCCCTCGGGCTCGCCGGCCTCGGTGTTCGGCCGGCCCTCGAACCGGGTCGACAGGACCACCGTGGTGCGGGTGCGGGCCACGCCCGGGATGCGGCGCAGCCGGCCCAGCGAGCGCTCCAGGTCGTCCACCGTTGCCACCCGGACCTTGACGATGAACGACTCGTCGCCCGCCACCCGGTAGCAGCTCTCGACCTCGATCAGCCCGCCCAGCGACACGGCCAGCTCGTCGTCGTCGGCGGTGTCCGTGGGGTGGATGCTGACCAGCGCCGTCACGCCCAGGCCGACCGCGCTCGGGTCGACCACGGCGTGGTAGCCGACGATGACCCCGGTGGCCTCCAGCTTGCCCACGCGCTCGTGCACGGCGGAGGCGGACAGCCCCACCTTGCGCCCCAGATCGGCGTAGGTGGCCCGGCCGTTCGCCCGCAGGGCGGCGATGATCTGGCGATCGAGTGCGTCCACCGGGCCTAGCCTAGGGCCACCCACCGCGATGTCCGAACCGCCCACTTCGTCCCTTACTACCTCTTTACCATCACCCAAGCGTTCGAGTACCCGAAGGTCGGGATGCCACGATGCGTCCGGTACGTCTGTTCGGCATCGGGGAGGAAGACCGTGACCGTGACGCAGGGACACCAGGGGGAACGGCTGCTCACACCGGGCGAAGTGGCCAATCTCTTCCGCGTCGACCCCAAGACCGTGACCCGCTGGGCCACCGCCGGGCGCATCGGCTCCATCCGGACACCGGGCGGCCACCGCCGCTTCCGCGAGTCCGAGGTGCAGGCCCTGCTGTCCCAGTTGACCACCGAGGCGACCGAACCGGTGCGGCACTGACGCCGTTCTCCTCGGTGGCACGGGTAATGTCGTGGCAAAGGAGGTGGCGACCATGCTCTACGTGCTCGCGCTGATCGGTGCGCTCACGATCGCCGTGCTGCTGTGGCGCGCGTTCGGGCCGGACCGGGTCGAGACCGCCCCCGGCCGCCGCGTCGTCGCGCCGGACGACGATCCCGAGTTCCTGCGCAAGCTGGGTGAGCAGAGCAAGAAGCGCCCCGACGAGGAGTGACGGGCGCAGTTGCCGAGGGGCCTCCCGCGAGGCCCCTCGTCGCGTCGGCGCGCGCGGACGCGCCCGGGTGACCCCGCTCAGGTGACCTTGTTGGGGAAGTCGTCGGCGACGGTCGCGGCCAGTTCCAGCAGCGCCAGCCGGGTCTCCGGGCCGAGCTTGTCCAGCTCGATCTCCGCGCCCTCCTCCAAGTGCGCGTCGAACGGGATGCGCACCACCGCCCGGCAGCGCTGCGCGAAGTGCGCGGCCAGCTTGTCCAGGTCGACCTTGCCCGACCCCGGCCGCACCGAGTTGATCACCGCGACCGACTTGGCCACCAGGTCGCGGTAGCCGTGCGCCTCCAGCCAGTCCAGCGTCGCCGCCGAGGTCTGCGCGCCGTCCACCGAACCCGACGACACCAGCACCAGCGAGTCCGCCTGGTCCAGCACGCCCTTCATCGCGGAGTGCATCAGGCCGGTGCCGCAGTCGGTCAGCACGATGTTGTAGAACAGCTCCAGCAGCGCCACCGTGCGCAGGTAGTCCTGGTCGCTGAACGCCTCGGACACCGCCGGGTCCTGCTCGGAGGCCAGGATCTCCAGCCGGCTGGGCGACTGCGAGGTGTAGGCGCGGACGTCGCTGTACTTGGTGATCCGCGAGGCGTCGCGCAGCAGGTGCCGGACGGTAGCCGTGGTCTCCCTCGGCACCTTGAGCGCGAGCGTCCCCCGGTCGGGGTTGGCGTCCACCGCGATCACCCGGTCGCCGCGCAGCGACGAGAACGTCGACCCCAGGGTGGTGGTCGTCGTGGTCTTGCCGACGCCGCCCTTGAGGCTGAGCATCGCGATCTTGTAGCACCCGCGCAGCGGCTGGTTGATCCGCCCGATCAGCTCGCGCCGCCGCACGTCCGCCGGGCTCTCGCCCAGGTTGACCAGGCCGCCGGTCACCGCGTGCAGGGTCTTTCGCCAGCCGGACTGCGGTGGTCGCTTCGCGCGCTTGATCAGCTGCTGCGACGACACGTCGTGCGCGGTCGCCTGCTGCGCCTGCTGGGGCTGGACGCTCTGCGGGAAGTTGTTCGGGAACGAGCCCTGGAACTGGTGCGGCCCGCTCTGGCCGGCCACCGCATACGCGCCGGACTGGTGCGGGCCCTGCTGGTACTGGCCGCCCACCTGGTACGGGCCGGACTGGCCGCCGACCTGGTACGCGCCCGACTGGTGCGGGCCCGCCGGGTGCGGACCGCTCTGGCCCGCCACCGGGTACGCGCCCGACGGCGTGCCCTGGGCCGGGAAGCCGCCGGACGGCGGACCGGTCACCGGGCCCGACGTCGCCGGGCCCGACGTCGCCGGGTCGAACGTGATCGTCGCCGGTTCGACGTACTGGGACTCCGGCTGCGGCGTCTCCGGGAACCGGGGTTCCGCCGCGCCGGGCTCGACCGGGTGACCGCCGGACTGGTTCGGGTTGGGCTGCCCCTCCCCGCCAGAGGGCGGCTGCCACGACGATTCAGGGTTCTCGTAGCGACCGGTCACCGCTGGGGTCCTCCCTGAGCAGAGCGGATCGAGCACTCCCCGACCTCACGTCTGCGACGGTAGTCGGCGCGCAGCGGTTCCACGACATTGGGTAGGGGTCTAACTGACACCCGCGTAGGAGTGCAATCCGGTCGTGACCAGGTTGACGAAGAACAGGTTGAAGACGGTCAGCGCGAAGCCCAGCGCGTTGATCCACGCGGCGGGCCGCCCGCGCCAGCCCGCCGTCGCGCGGGCGTGCAGGTACGCGGCGTAGACCACCCACGCCACGAACGAGACCGTCTCCTTGGGGTCCCAGCCCCAGAACCGGCCCCAGGCCGCCTCGGCCCAGATCGCGCCGCAGATGATGCCCAGCGTGAACAGCGGGAACGCGAACACCGTGCTGCGGTAGGCCAGGCGGTCCAGCACGTCGGCGTCGGGCAGCTTGGTGAACCGCGCCCGGCCGGAGGACTTCAGCAGGTAGAGCACGCTGGCCACGCCCGGCAGCAGGAACAGGCCGCTGGACACCGAGATCACCGAGACGTGCACGACCAGCCAGTAGGACTGCAACGGCGGCGGCACGGGGGCCGCGTCGGCGTAGAGGACGGTCCCGCCGAGGAACATCAGCAGCGCGATCGGGGTCAGCACGAACCCGCCGAGCTTGCGCGCGGGGAACATCCGGACGAGGACCAGCCAGCCCACGACCGCCGCGAACGTCAGCAGCGCCGTGTACTCGTACATGTTGCTCCACGGCGCGCGCCCGGTGGCCAGACCGCGCAGCACCAGGGAGCCGCCGTGCAGCAGCGCGCCCAGCAGGGTCAGCGCGACGCCCATCCGCCCGAGCTTCTCGGCGCGCGATCGCTCGGTGCGCACCACCAGGCCGGGCTGCCACGCGCCGTCCTCGCCGGTGCCCGCGACCTGGGGGCCGGCCCCGACGAGTTCGCGCTCGCCGGCCTTCCTCGTGGCGGTGTTCTTGGCGAAAGCCTGCTCGCACAGGTAGAACACGGCCGCGATCACGTAGATCGCCACCGCCGCGCCGTAGGTCCAGTCGCTGAACGTGGCCAGCGTCGTGTTGACCGGCATCTAGCCCTCCTCCTTGAGCAGGTCCCGGGACAGGGAGCCGAACTCCTCGCCGTACCCGGCCTGGTCGGTGCGCGCCAGGCCACCGACCTCGACAACCGTACGCCCGTCCTCCTGGGGGGTCGCCCGCACCCAGACCCGGCGGCGCTTCACCGTCAGCGACACCCCGAGACCCAGGATGACCAGCACCGCGAACGCCAGCACCCAGGTCTGGGTGGGGTCGTGGGAGACCTGGAGGGAGACCCAGTCGCGCACGCCGTCGAAGCGGATGGTGGTGCCGTCGTCGAGCCGGACCTCCTCGCCGACCTTCAGGTTCTGCCGGGCGACCTTGGCGAGCTTGCCGTCGGTCACCTGCTCCTGGTCGACGGTGAAGATCGACTGGCCGCGCCCGGAGTCCCGGCCCAGGTCGCCCCGGTAGACGTCGACGGCCACGGCCGGGTCGCGCGCCTCGGGGAACACCGAGTCGAGCAGCTGACCCCGGAACGCGGCGGTGGGCGCGAGCAGGCCGGTGATGGCGATCTGGTTGCGGCGGCGCTGCTCGTCGTCGGTCACGCCGGGCGGGTCGAACTTGGTCGCGCCCTCGGAGGCCAGCGTCACGTCGTTCACCGGGCGCCACTGGGTCGAGCCGGTGCGCACCTCGCCGCCGGGGAAGGTGACCGTGAACAGCGGGGTGTAGCCGTGGCCGAGCAGGTACAGGCGGTCGCCGGCGGTCCGCAGCGGGTGGTTGACCCGGAGCGGGTACGGCCGCCAGGTGCCGGTCTCCAGGTCGTCGCCGGACTGGTACTGGATGTCGGCGCGGAAGGTCTCCGCCTGCCCGGTGTGCAGGTAGGTGGCGTGGAAGTCGTCGACCTTGACGCAGAACTGGTTGAGGCCGGTGCCGTCGACGCGCAGGCCGGGCCGGAAGGTGTCGAAGTTGTAGACGCCGGAGTTGCAGAACTGGCCGCCCTGCGACTGGACGATGACCTGGCCCTCGTAGCCGAACATCTTGCCCAGCGCGAACGCCACCAGCAGGCCCAGCAGCGAGAAGTGGAACACCAGGTTGCCGGTCTCGCGGAGGAAGCCGCGCTCGGCGCTGACGGTGCGCGCGCCGCCGCCCTCCTCCCGCTCGACCAGCCGCCAGCCCCTCAGCCGCCGCTTCGCCGCCGCCACCACGTCCTCGGGTGACGCGGTGCTCGTGGCGGAGGCGTGGTGCGGCATCCGGGACAGGTTGCGCGGGGTGAGCACGGGCTTGGCCCGCATCTGCTTGGCGTACTCCCACGTGCGCGGCAGCAGGCAGCCGATCAGCGAGACGAACAGCAGCACGTAGACGGCGGAGAACCAGTAGCTGGCGTAGACGTCGAAGAACTGGAGCCGGTCGAGGAACGAGCCCCACCAGCCCTTCTCCGCGATGTAGTCGGTGACCTTCTGCGGGTTGAGCGACCGCTGCGGCAGCAGCGCGCCCGGCATCGCGCCCAGGGCGAGCAGGAACAGCAGGGTCAGGGCGGTGCGCATGGCGGTCAGACCGCGCCACGTGTTGCGCAGGAAGGCGAGGGCGGCGCGCACTACAACGGCAGTTCGAGGTCGTTGACCACGGCGTCGCGCAGCCAGAATACGAAGTCGCCCCACAGCCCGGTGACCAGCGCGACGCCCACCGCGATGAGCAGCACGCCGCCG
Source organism: Actinosynnema sp. NPDC050436 (assembly GCF_040655415.1). Classification (NCBI taxonomy): domain Bacteria; kingdom Bacillati; phylum Actinomycetota; class Actinomycetes; order Pseudonocardiales; family Pseudonocardiaceae; genus Actinosynnema; species Actinosynnema sp. NPDC050436. The sequence goes on from NZ_JBFAJV010000003.1 coordinate 67,799, forward strand.
AACACCTGCACCTGGCGGACGTGGGCGCGCAGCCACCCGGTCACCCGCACCGCCCACCGCGCGCCCAGCGCGATCAGCACGAACGGCAGGCCCAGCCCGAGGCAGTAGGCCACCACCAGGACCGCGCCCCGCGCCGTGGCCGACCCGACCTCGGTGCTGCGGGCCAGGGCCAGCACGCCGGCCAGCGTCGGGCCGATGCACGGGGTCCAGCCCAGCGCGAACACGCCGCCCAGCAGCGGTGCGCCGACCAGGCCGGCGCGCGGGGCGCGGCGCAGCCGGACGTCCTTCTGGAGGGCGGGCACCAGACCGATGAACACCAGGCCCATGGCGATGGTGACGACGCCGCCGATCCGCTGGAACACGTCGGCGTCGAAGTAGAGGGTGTCGGTCAGCCCGAGGACCACGAACGACGTCAGGCTGAACACGACCGTGAAACCCAGGACGAACAGCAGCGCCGCGCCCGCGACCCGCCAGCGGCCGGCCTTGCGGGCCTCGGCCGAGTCGACGGCCGGCGCCTCCGCGCCGACCAGGCCGGCCAGGTAGGCGAGGTAGCCGGGGACCAGCGGGACCACGCACGGCGAGGCGAACGAGATCGCGCCGGCCAGCACGGCCAGGCCCATCGCCAGTCCCAGCGGCCCGGACATCGCCAGCTGCGTCGTCGGGTCCACGGCCACAGGGTAGGTACGGGTCGCTGAGAGCCGCTCACCGGACTCCCTTAGCGGCGACCTGGGTCACACCCGCCGGGAGGCAATGCGCTCCTCCATCGGTGGAACCCGACTTTCCACCCTTGTGGGTGAGTGACCTGGTTCATAGCGTGAGTGTCATGCGCGCAAGCCGACTGACCCTGCCGGTCGTGGCCGTCGCACTCGTCGCCGCCACCGCCCCCGCGAGCGGTGGCGCGGTCGGGGCCGCCGTCTCCTGGCAGGAGGTGTTCGCACCGGACGGCACCATCACGCGGGTCGCCGTGCCGGTCGCGGCCGAGCCGAGGGCCCTGGCGTCCGAGGTGGTCGCCGACGTGGTGCCGGTCCAGCAGACGGGCCCCGCCGACCGGCGGTTCGACCTGGTGTTCGTCGGGGACGGCTACACCGCGTCCGAGCTGGGCTCCTACCACGCGCACGTGGTGGACAAGTGGGCCGAGCTGTCCGCCGTGGAGCCGTTCAAGTCCTACAAGCAGTACTTCAACGTGTGGCGGGTAGACGTCGTGTCGGCGGAGTCCGGTGTGGACAACGACCCCACGCTCGGGGTCGCCAGGGACACCGCGCTGGACATGGGTTTCTGGTGCCAGGGCCGGGACGTGAACACCGAGCGGCTGCTGTGCGTGAACCAGGCGAAGGCGGGCCAGTTCGGCGCGCTCGCGCCGGAGGCCGACCAGGTGATCGCGCTGGGCAACACCGCCAAGTACGGCGGGGCGGGCGGCGGCGTGGCCACGGCGGCGGGTGCGAACGCGCAGGCCGGGCAGATCGCCGTGCACGAGCTGGGCCACTCGATCGGCGGCCTGGCCGACGAGTACGACTACCCGTACGACCGGTACGCGGGCGGCGAGCCGACCGAGCCGAACACGACCGCCGACCCGGGCGGCGCGAAGTGGTCGCGCCACCTGGGCCAGGTGTCGCCGGACGGCGGGACGGTCGGCGCGTACGAGGGCAGCCGGTACTACCGGTACGGCCTCTACCGCCCCACCGAGAACTCGATCATGCGCACGCTGGGCCGTGAGTTCAACCTGGTCGGCCGCGAGGCGATGGTGAACGCCTTCAAGGCCAAGGTCCCGGAGCTGCGCCGAGCCCCGTGACCCGGTCCCGGCGCGGGCTACGCCTCGGCCGCGAGCTCCTTGACCAGCGGCACCAGGTCGGTGGCGATCAGGGTCTCCAGGAACACCGCCGCGACCCGGTGCTGCTTGTCCAGCACGATCGTGGACGGCACGGTGTTCGGCGGCAGGCCCTTGAACGCCAGCAGCGTGCGGCCCGACTCGTCGTAGATCGACGGGTAGCGCAGGTCGCGGGTGCGCATGAAGTCGCGGGGCTGCTCGGCGGAGCTCTCCTTCACCGCGATGCCCAGCACCTGGACGCCCAGCGGCCCCGTCTCGTCCTGCACCTTCTGCAGCTCGGGCGACTCGGTGCGGCACGGACCGCACCACGAGCCCCAGATGTTGACCACCACGACCTTGCCCGCGTAGTCCCCCAGCGACACCGTCCGGCCGTCCTCGCGCACGTCGGGCCCGGACAGCGCCCGGATCGCCTTGCGCTGCTCGCCGTCGTACCGGATGCGGACCTGGCCGTCGGGCGCGACGAACTGGAAGTCCGAGCCGGTCACCACCGCGTCGTCGCCGGTCGCGCACGCCGAGGCCGCGACCAGCAGCGACAGCACCACCGCGAGCCTCCTCACGCGCCCGTGACCCTCGGGCTCGTCGCGCCGGCGGGCTCGGTGTAGACGACCCGGACCAGTTCCTCGCCCTCGAACACCAGGCTGGTCAGCGACGCCAGCGAGCACTCCCGGCGGCGCGGGTCGTGCCACATCCGCTTGCCCTCCAGGAACCGGCGCAGGGTCCAGATCGGAAGCTGGTGCGACACGCACACCGCCTCGTGGCCCTCGGCCGCCGCCCGCGCCCGCTGGACCGCGCCCAGCATCCGGTGCGCGATCTCCAGGTACGGCTCGCCCCACGACGGCCGGAACGGGTTGACCAGCTTCGGCCAGTGCCGGGGCGAGCGCAGCGCGCCGTCGCCGACCGCGACCTTGAGGCCCTCGAACTTGTTGCCCGCCTCGATCAGCCGGTTGTCGGTGGCCAGGTCGAGCCGGTGCGAGTCGACGATCGGCGCGGCGGTCTCCCGGGCGCGCTCCAGCGGCGACGCCACGACGTGCGCGACGTCGTGGTCGGCGAGGTGCTCGGCGACCACCAGGGCCTGCTTCCGGCCGCGCTCGGAGAGCGTGAAGCCGGGCAGCCGGCCGTAGAGGATGCCGGTCGGGTTGTGGACCTCGCCGTGGCGGAGCAGGTGCACGACGGTCTTCACCGGGTCGCCTCCGCGGCGGCGCGGGCGGCGTGGGGCAGGGCGTCCGCGATCACCGCGAAGTCCTCCTCGGTCATGGCGGCGTTGACGAACCACGCCTCGAACGCGCTGGGCGGCGGGTAGACGCCGCGTTCCAGCAGGGCGTGGAAGAACGGCGGGAAGCGCCAGGTCTGCGCGGCCTGCGCGCCCGCGTAGTCGACCACCTCGTCCTCGGTGAAGAACACGCTGACCAGGTTGCCCGCGAACTGCACGCGGTGCGGCACGCCGGCGTCGGTCAGCGCGGCGGTGAACAGCGCGCCGAGGCGGGCCGCGTTGGCGTCCAGCGCCCGGTACACGTCGTCGGTGGCGGCGCGCAGCGTGGCCAGGCCGGCGGCGACCGCGACCGGGTTCCCGGACAGCGTGCCCGCCTGGTAGACCGGGCCCGCCGGGGCGAGCCTGGCCATCACGTCGGCCCGGCCGCCGAACGCGGCGGCCGGCAGCCCGCCGGACATCACCTTGCCGAACGTGTAGAGGTCGCCGGCCACCTGCTCCAGCCCGTACCAGCCGGCGCGGGAGACCCGGAACCCGGTCATCACCTCGTCCATGACCAGCAGCGCGCCGTGGGCGTGGCACAGCTCCCGCAGCTCGGCGTTGTGCCGGGGCGCGACCGCGCCCATGTTGCCCGCCGCCGCCTCGGTGATCACGCACGCGATCTCGCCCGCGTGCTCGGCGAAGGCGGCGCGCAGGGCGTCCAGGTCGTTGTAGGGCAGCACGACCGTGTCGGCGGCCTGCGCGCCGGTGACGCCGGGCGAGGTGGGCAGGCCGAGCGTGGCCACGCCGGAGCCGGCCTCGGCGAGCAGGGCGTCCACGTGGCCGTGGTAGCAGCCGGCGAACTTGACGACCTTGCGCCGACCGGTGAAGCCCCGGGCCAGCCGGATGGCGCTCATCGTGGCCTCGGTGCCGGAGTTGACCAGGCGCACCTGCTGCACGGGCGCGACCCGGTCGATGATCTCCTCGGCCAGCTCGACCTCGCCCTCGGTGGGCGTGCCGAACGACAGGCCGCTCACGGCGGCGGCGCGGACCGCGTCGACCACCTCGGGGTGGGCGTGGCCGAGGATCATCGGCCCCCACGAGGACACCAGGTCCACGTACCGGTTGCCGTCGGCGTCCCACAGGTGGGGGCCCTCGCCCCGGACCATGAACCGGGGCGTGCCGCCGACCGAGTGGAACGCCCGGACCGGCGAGTTCACGCCACCGGGGATCACCGCCGCCGCGCGCTCGAACAGCGCCTGGGATCGCGTGGAAGTCACGGGGCCAGTCTCACACGTCGGCCTCGGCGACCTGCTCCCGACCACGGGTCCGGACCGCGAGCAGCACCTGCCGGACCGCGTCGAGCACCAGCACGCCGGCCGCCGTGCCCAGGCCGACCGCCGAGGCGATCCAGTTGCCCAGGTACCGGGTGGACTCCAGCGGCGCGTGGTCCTCGACCGGGTAGGCGGAGCGCAGCACGCCCCGGTTCCAGCACCAGGCCGCGAGGAGCACCAGCGCGACCGCGAGCACCAGCTCACCGGCCGCGACGGCGGCGCGCACGGGCTGGTGCAGCCCCGGTCCGGGGGCGGCCTCGGAGGCGGCTACGGGCGTGGCAGCGGTCACCGGGTCAGCCTCTCACGGCCGGCCGCTCCCCGGTGGCCGGGGCGCGGGCCGCCGCTCCGCCCGGCGGCCGGGCGCGAGGCGGCGGCGCGGCGTCCACCCCGTCCGGGCGACCGGAGCGCGAGGCGGCGCGGGGCACGACGTTCACCCGGTCCGGCTGGCCGTGGGCGCGAGACGGCGGCGCGGCGTGCGGCGTTCACCCGGTCCGGGGTGCCTGCGTCACCGGGTCCCGCCCTCCGGCGGGCGGGGTGCGAGGAGGCCGTCCAGGCGGGTGCGCAGCGCGTCGGCGTCCCGCGCCCAGCCGAGCACCACCTCGCCGCCGACCAGCCGCACCGGCACCGGCTCGGTGCCGCGCGGCTCGGTCCAGCCGCCGCCCAGGACGCGTGCGCCGGCGCGCGGCTCGACGCCGGTCACCTCGGCGATGTCGCGCACCCGCACCTCCTCCCGGCCCAGGTGCAGCGCCACGGGCGTGAGCAGCACGCCGTGCAGCCGCCGCCTGCCCTGCACCCACACCAGCGCGGCGGAGCTCAGGCCGACCGCCACGAGCACCCACAGCAGCGGGAACACCGCCCCGGTCAGCGCCTCGACGCCGAGCCCGACCAGGCCGAACACCGGCCCCCACAGCAGCGGCCACCAGGACGCGCCGGGTTCGCGGTACAGCACGGGCTGGTCCATCAGCCGAGGTTGCCCGCGAAGTAGTGCTTGGTGCCGGGCAGGAAGCTCAGCACCGCCGCCGCGGCGGGCAGCACCAGCCGCAGCACGATCACCGCCCACGACGCGGCACCCACGTCACCGGACCGGGCCGCGACCACGGCCGCCGCCACGGCCAGGATGCCGAGCACCAGGTGCCCGCCGCACAGCGCGATCCGGGCGTAGTAGCTGCCGTTGAGGAAGGCGACCGCGCCCCACACCCCGCCGACCGCGAGGCACCCGGTGGCGAACAGCGTCATCACCGCGCCGAACCCGGCGAACGCGCCCTGCTCGGCCAGCTCTCGCACGACCGTGCCCACCGGCCAGGCGAGCGCCGCGAGCAGCCACACCGCGAACGCGGCGAAGACCGCGCCCGGCCGGGGCACGGCCGTGGTGTGCTGGTCGATGCCGCGCATCTGGCCGGGGAAGCCGGTCGGGTGCGGCGGCCGGGCCGGGCCCGGCTGCGGCAGGTGGACCGGGCGCATCGGCTGGTCGAACGGGTCGAACGGCGGCTGCGTCACCGGTAGGTCACCCACCTCACGTAGTCGTTGGACGGGGGCAGGAACATGGCCGAGGTGCCCAGCAGGACCGCCGCCAGGAACAGCAGCGCCCACACCGCGCCGACCAGCCAGTTCGCGAACGGCATCGCACCGGTCCCGAACGCGGTGAGCAGCGCCAGCCCGCAGAGCAGCGCCGGGGCGGCCAGCACGGCGAGCAGGACGCGCGCCCAGTTCCGGCCGGAGCGCAGCTTGAGCGCGCCCAGCAGGTAGGGCGCGGAGAGCACGGCGAAGCCCAGCCCGAACACGACGGGGGTGAGCCGCGCGCCGATCTGCGCCTCGGTCCGGGTGTTCGGCTGGGGCGTGCCCAGCGAGTCCTGGTAGAGCCGCTCGGCGAACGCGTCGCCGTCGGTGTAGAACACGGCGGGCAGGCCCACGACGACCAGCAGGGCGCCGGCCAGCCAGCACCAGGACGCGACGGTCAGCGCGGTCGGGCGGGACCGGGCGGCGGCGTCCGGGGCCGCCTCCGGCATCGGCAGCGGGTAGCCGGCCGGACCGGGCGGCGGCGCGGCCGGCTCACCGGGCAGTACGACCGGGTGGAACGGCGAGGCGTACGGGTCGGGCTCGGGCATGGGCGCTCTCCGGCAGGGGTGCTAGTGCTGCGCCACCCACTCTGCCGTACCGCGCGCCCAGGTGAACGCCAAACCGGTGCCGATCAACAGCAGCAGCACGAGGTTCGGCGCGGCCGACGCGGTCAGCACGACCCACAGCACGTGCAGCGCCGCCACGGCGGTGAGCGCCCAGCGCGCCCACCGCACCCGCCGCCGCAGCACGGTGGCGAACGCCGCGTACCCGGCGGCGAACCCGATCGCGGCGGCGGTGAACAGCACCAGCCGGTCCGGCACCGCCGGGGTGTCCGGACCGGCTGGCAGCCACCCGGCCCGGCGCAGCCACAGGTAGCCGGCGCTGAGCGGGGGGAACACCGCCAACGCGTACCAGACCGCGACGGCGTTCCGCGCGCTCGACGGCGGAGCGGTCACCCAGCCCGCTTGGCCGAGTCGAAGTACGCCTTGGAGTTGGGCAGGTAGAGCAGGACCACGGCCACCACGCTGATCAGCGAGGTGAGCAGGCCCGAGATGGTCGCGCCGACCAGCAGCGTCGACAGCAGGCCGAGGGCGGTCAGCACGGCGAGCACGACCCGCGCCCAGTTGCGCCCGGCGCGCGCCTTGAACGCGAACAGCACGTAGAGGCCGGCGAACACCAGACCCACCACGGCGGTGATCATGATGTTGGCGCTGACGAGCGCGTCGAACTCGTCCTGCGGGAGGTTGGCGGTCTGCGGCGCACCGCGCAGCAGCTCGGCGATGGCGTCGCGCTGGGTGAACGCCAGCAGCCCGCCGATCGCGGACAGCGCCGCGCCGGCGATCCAGATCCAGAACGAGACCTGGACCTCCTTCGGCACCGGCAGCGCCGGGCCGGTCGAGGTCGAACCGTGCAGCTCGGACTCGCTCAGCGGCGGTGGCGCGGGGATGTGGGGCTGCTGCCCCCGGTCCGGGTCCTGTGGGGTCGTCACACCGGGAAACGCTAGAACCACCCAGGGCCACTGTCCACCGCGACGGGCCGGGTCGAGACGGAACGCGACGCAGAACATCGACAAAGGTCGTGGCGAACGACGACTTTCGTGGACGGGACCGGCCGGTGGGAATCGACCGGAAATGGCCGACGGCCGAGGAGAACGCGTTCGTGGAGGGGCGGTTGACCCCGTTCGGGGGGGAAATCCGACCGGTTCGTGCCGCCCGCCGGTCGCGGGCGGCACGGGCCCGGGTCAGCTCGCCTTGAAGAAGCGGTTCGCGTCCGACTTGAACATGAAGATCAGGGCACCGATGGTGAGGGCGAGCTGCGCCAGGTTGAACAGCACCTGGATCGCACCCAGGAAGCCGAGGCCGAACAGCACGCCGATCAGGCCCAGGCCGAACAGGCCGCCGAGCACGCCCAGACCACCCAGCACGGCGAGCACGATCCGGGCCCAGTTCGCCCCGTTGCGCATCTGGAAGACGACCGCGATCCAGGCCGCGAACAGCACCAGCGAGAAGATCGTGCCGCCGTAGGCCGGGCCGGCCGACGCCAGCGCCTGGTCGATCACGGCCTTGTCGACGGTGTCGCCGTAGATGCGCTCCACGGTGGCCCGCGCGACCGCCTCGGCGGTCAGCAGCGAGAAGATCGACGACAGGATGCCCAGGCCTGCGCTCACCATCCACAGCAGGAAAGCGGTGTCGACGGACTTCGGGCGCGGCGGGCGGTTCATCTCGGTCGGCGACAGCGGCGGCGCCTGGGGCGGGTAGCCGGGCTGCTGCGGGTAACCACCCTGCTGGGGGTAACCGCCCTGCTGGGGGTAACCGCCCTGCTGGGGGTGGCCGCCGGGCTGCTGGTAGCCGCCGCCCTGCTGGCCGTAGGGGTCCTGAGGAGAGGTCATGCGCGGACCGTAAGAGCGTGCGGTGCCCGCGTCGACCGGAAATCACAATCCGTTAGCTACCCGTGGTGTTTTGTCGACGACGGAACGCTGTGATCTGAAGTACCCGGAAACTGACGGCAAATACATCAGCGCGATCGCCGCCGCGTCCAGCACCATCGTCACCGCGCCGAACACCAGGTCGTGGGTGGCCACCGGCATGTCCATCACGGCCGCCAGACCCGACCCGACGAGGATCAGCCGGGACACCCCGACCACGATCCCGGCCACGCCGAACACGGTGAGCACCACCCGCGCCCAGTTCCGCCCGCCGGCGACCTTGTTCGCCAGCACCGCGTAGACCAGCACCAGCAGGCCGCCCAGCAGCAGGCCCATCAGGATGCCGCCGGAGACGGCGGCGTCCAGCTCGTCCTGGCTCAGCTCGACCCTGGCGTCGTGCTGCTCGGCGCGCAGCATGTCGATCAGCATCTCGCGGTCCGCCAACTGCACCACGAACCGGCCGAGGCCCACCAGGGCGCTGACGATCCACAGCCAGCGCGCCAGGTCGACCAGCTTGGGCGGGGTCGGCTTCGGCGCGGCGGGCCGGGGTCTGGTCACTCCCGGTCCAGCCACCGCGCCGCCTCCACCGCCCAGTAGGTGAGCACGATGTCCGCGCCCGCACGCCGGATCGACGTCAGCGTCTCCAGCACGGTCCGCTCGCGCTCGATCCACCCGTTGCGCGCGGCGGCCTCGACCATCGCGTACTCGCCGGAGATCTGGTAGGCGGCCACCGGCACGTCGGTGATCTCGCGCACCGCCCGCACCACGTCCAGGTACGGCAGCGCGGGCTTCACCATGACCATGTCGGCGCCCTCGTCGAGGTCCAGCTCGACCTCCCGCAGCGCTTCCCGCGCGTTCGCCGGGTCCTGCTGGTAGGTCTTGCGGTCGCCCTGCAACTGCGACTCCACGGCCTCGCGGAACGGCCCGTAGAGCGCCGAGGAGTACTTGACCGCGTAGGCCAGCACCCCGGTGTCGGCGTACCCGGCCTCGTCCAGCGCCTTGCGGATGAAGCCGACCTGGCCGTCCATCATGCCGCTGGGCCCGACGAGGTGGGCGCCGGCCTGCGCCTGCGCCACCGCCATCTCGCCGTAGACCTCCAGCGTGGCGTCGTTGTCCACCTCGCCGGTGGGCGAGAGCACGCCGCAGTGGCCGTGGTCGGTGAACTCGTCCAGGCAGCAGTCCGACATCAGCACGGTGCTGTCGCCCAGTTCGGCGCGCAGGTCGGCCAGCGCCGCGTTGAGGATGCCGTCCGGGTCGGTGGCGCCGGAGCCGACCGCGTCCCGGGTCGCCGGCACGCCGAAGAGCATCAGCCCGCCGACGCCCGCGTCGACCGCCTCGACGGCGGCTTTGCGCAGCGACTCGCGGGTGTGCTGGACCACGCCCGGCATCGAGGAGATCCCGACCGGGGCGTCCGCACCCTCCTTGACGAACATCGGCAGCACGAGCTGGCGGGGCCGCACGGTGGTCTCGCGGACCAGGCGGCGCATCGCGGCGGTGGTGCGCAGGCGGCGGGGGCGGTGGGCGGGGAACACGGGGGTACTCCCTAGCGAGAAGGGGGTCGGGGCCCGGCAGGGCCCCGACCCGGGTGCTCACGAACGGCGCAGGCGCTTGGTCTTGCGCGGCGGGGGCAGCGCGCCCTCCGCCCGCAGCCTGGCCGCGTGCTGGGCCAGCGCGTCCACCAGGGCCGGCACGTTGGCGTCCTCCGGCTGGACGTCGACCCGCAGGCCGAACTCGCGGGCCGTCTCGGCGGTCTGCGGTCCGATGCACGCCACGAGCGTCCGGGCGTGCGGCTTGCCCGCGATGCCGACCAGGTTGCGGACCGTGGACGACGAGGTGAAGCACACCGCGTCGAACCCGCCCGACTTGATCATCTCGCGGGTGTCGGCGGGCGGCGGCGCGGCCCGCACGGTGCGGTAGGCCGTCACGTCGTCGATCTCCCAGCCGCGCTCCCGCAGGCCCGCCGCCAGGGTCTCGGTGGCGATGTCGGCACGCGGCAGCAGCACCCGGTCCACCGGGTCCAGGATGTCGTCGTAGGGCGGGAAGTCGGCCAGCAGGCCCTCGGACGACTGCTCGCCGGAGGGCACCAGCTCGGGGATGATCCCGAACGAGCGCACCTTGGCCGCCGTCGACTCGCCGACGCAGGCGATCTTCACGCCGGAGAACGCCCGCGCGTCCAGGCCGAACTCGCGGAACTTCTCCCACACCGCGCGCACGGCGTTGGTCGAGGTGAACACCACCCACTGGTAGCGCCCGTCGACCAGGCCCTTCACCGAGCGCTCCATCTGCGCCGGGCTGCGCGGCGGCTCGACCGAGATGGTCGGCACCTCCACCGGGATCGCGCCGTGCGAGTGCAGCCGGTCGCTCATCGCGCCCGCCTGCTCCTTCGTCCGGGGCACGAGCACCCGCCACCCGTACAGGGCGCGGGACTCCCACCAGGACAGCTTGGCGCGACCGGCGACGGCGCTGCCGACCGTGACGACCAGCGGGCCGCCCAGGTCGCCGGCGTCGGCGGCCAGGGACGCCAGCGTGGTGTCCACGGTGCGCTGGCCGAAGCCGGTGCCGTCCGCGGTCACCGCCACCGGGGTCTGCGGCGCGACGCCGTTCTCCACCAGGGAGGACGCCGCCTCGGCGAGGTGGCTGCCGGTGGCGTGCAGGACCAGCGTGCCGGGCGCGGCGGCCAGGCTCGCCCAGTCCGCCACGCCGCGCACGTCGGCCTCGGTGTGCACCGCGCCGAGCGCGACACCCGCGTACGCGGGCACCGCCGTGCCCGCCGGGACGCCCGGCACCACGTCGAACGCGATCGTCGTCTTGGAGACGGCCTGCGCCTCCTTCACCACCGAGTCCAGCGTGAGCGGGTCGCCCGCCACCAGCCGGACCACGGCGTGACCGTTCTTCGCCTCGGCGACCAGGTCCTTCGCCACGTCGGCCGGGTCACCGACCGCCGGGCGGATCTCCACCCCGTCCGGGACGAGGGCGACCACCTCGGACGGCACGTCCGGGTCCGTCACCACGAGTTCCGCCTTGGCCAGCAGATCACGGGCGCGGACCGTGAGCAGGCCGGTGTCGCCGGGGCCGGAGCCCACGAAGGCGACGCGGCCGGGGGTCTTGCGTGCGCGGGTCATCAGGGCACTCCCCATCAACTACGCCCCTCCGACCGCGCAGCGGCGAGGCCGGAGAGGTCGAGCAACTCGACGGCCAGCGCGCGGCCGAGTTCCTCTGCTGCGGTCAAGTCACCGGTGGCGGACGCACGGAGGAGGTCGCCGTCCTCCGTCGCCATGACCCCGCGCAGGGACAGGCGGAGGACTGCCGCTCCCTGGTCGTCAAGGTCTTCCACCACATCGGCCAGTGCGCCGACCGGCGCGCTGCACCCCGCTTCGAGCTTGGCCAGCAAGGCCCGCTCGGCGGCGACAGCGGCCCTGCTGGCCGAATCGTCCAGAGTGGACTGGAGGAGGTGCTCGGTGTCGACGTCGTCGACCCGGCACTCCACCGCGAGCGCGCCCTGGGCGGGCGCGGGGAGCATCTGGATGGGCTCCAGGGTCTCGGTGATCTCGGCCGTGCGGCCGAGCCGGGAGATGCCGGCGCGGGCCAGCACCACGGCGTCCAGCACGCCCTCGGTCACCTTGCGGATGCGGCTGTCGACGTTGCCGCGCAGCGGCACCACGTCCAGGCCGAGGCCGAGCGCCTCCAGCTGCGCCGCGCGGCGCGGCGAGCCGGTGCCGACCTTCGCCCCGGTGGGCAGCTCGCCCAGGGTGAGGCCGTCCCGGGCGACGAGCGCGTCGCGGGGGTCCTCCCGCGGCGGCACGGCGGCCAGGGACAGGCGCGGGTCGCGCGCGGTGGGCAGGTCCTTGTAGGAGTGGACGGCCACGTCGATCTCGCCGTTGGCCAGCGCGTCGCGCAGCGCCGAGGTGAACACCCCGATGCCGATCTCGGCGATGGGCGCGGACGACCGGTCGCCGGGGGTGGAGATGGTCACGATCTCCACGTCGGCGCCGGCGGCGCGCAACGCGTCGGCCACGTGACCGGTCTGCGCGAGTGCCAACGCACTGCCGCGCGTACCGATCCTCAGGGTGCGGTTCACCGCTTCTCACCTTTGGGTCGCGTCGAATGGGGGGTGCTGACGGCGGCGGGTTTCTGCGGGTCGAGGCCGAACAGCTCGCGCAGCGCCTCGGCGTACCCGGCGCCGCCGGGTGCGGCGGCCAGCTCCTTGACCCGCACGGTGGGCGTGTGCAGGAGCTTGTCGACCACGCGGCGCACGGTCCTGGCCAGCTCGTCGCGGACCGCGCCGTCGAGTCCGGGCAGCCGCGAGTCCAGCCGCAGCAGCTCGGTGTCGACGACCTCGGCGGCCCGCTTGCGCAGCGCCGTCACGGTGGGCGTGACCTCGGCCGAGCGCTGCCCGGCCAGGTAGCCGCGCACCTCCTCGGCGACGATCTCCGCCGCGCGCAGGGCGTCCTGCCCGGTCGGGGCGTCGGACAGCCGTCGTTGCAGGGTCTCCAGGTCGACCACGCGCACGCCGGCCAGCAGCGCGGCGGCGGGGTCGACGTCCTTGGGCAGGCCGAGGTCGCACACGACCAGCGGCCGGCCGGGCTCGCGGTCGCCGATGTGCTCCGCGCCGACCACGAAGTCGACCGAGCCGGTGCAGGCGAACAGCACGTCGGCGGCGGCGACCTCGGACACCAGGTCGTCCAGGCCGGTGGAGCGGGCGGCCACGCCGTCCGCGACCAGCGCGGCGGCCAGGCGCGCGCCGTTGGCGGCGGTCCGGTTGGCGATGACCACCTCGCCGATCCCGGCGCGGCGCAGGTGGGCGGCGGCCAGGCCGCCCATCGAGCCCGCGCCCACGACCAGGGCGGTGCGGCCGGTCAGGCCGCCGAGCTGCTCGGCGGCGTCGGCGAGCGCCTCGGACACCACGGACGCGCCGGCGTGGTCGATGCCGGTGTCGGTGTGCACGCGCTTGCCGACCCGCAGCGCCTGCTGGACCAGCTCGTGCAGCACGCGGCCGACCACGCCGGCCTCGTCCGCGCGGTTGTAGGCCGAGCGGAGCTGGCCGAGGATCTGGGCCTCGCCCACGACCATCGAGTCCAAGCCGCCCGCGACCGAGAACAGGTGCTCGACGGCGGCGGCGGCGTAGTGCACGTACAGGTGCTCGAAGAGGTCCGAGGGCTCTGCGCCGGCCTGCCGGGCGAGCACCTCCACGACCTCGTTCATGCCGCCGTGGAAGGTCTCCACCACGGCGTAGACCTCGACCCGGTTGCAGGTCGACAGCAGCACGGCCTCGGACACGCTGGGCGCCTTGAGGAGCTGGTCGAGCAGCTTGCCCAGGTCGGAGTCGGCGACGGCGACGCGCTCCAGCACGGGGACCGGCGTGGTGCGATGGGACAGCCCGACGACGAGGACGCTCATGCCCGCACCGCCCCCGGCCCGGTCGCCGAAACCGGAGCCGTCCGGCCCACTACCCGCACCATCACGGGCGAATCACCACCCCGTCCACACCGACGCCGTTGACCACGTCGACGGCGGCTTCGTCAGCCCGCCGCGCGACGTGGAACGACAGGATCTGCATCTCGACCGCCAGGTCGACCTTGCGCACCTCGACGTTGTCCGGCACTTGGAGTACGACGGGTGCGAAGTTCAGGATGCACTGCACCCCGGCGGATACCAAACGGTCGCAGACCGCCTGGGCCGCCTGGGGCGGTGTGGCGATGACGCCGATCGAGACCTCGCGGTCGGCGCAGATGGACGTGATGTCGTCGATGTGGTCGACGGGAATGCCGCCTACCGGCACTCCGGTGAGGTCGGGGTCGATGTCGAACAGCGCGGCGACCGGGAAGCCCCTGCTCGGGAAGCCGCCGTAGTTGGCCAGCGCGTGACCAAGATTACCGATGCCGACGACCGCGACGGAGTGCTTGCGGGTGAGCCCGAGGATGCGCTCGATGTGGCTCACGAGCACCTCGACGTCGTACCCGACGCCGCGCGTGCCGTACGAGCCGACGTAGGACAGGTCCTTGCGCAGCTTCGCCGAGTTGACCCCGGCCGCGCCCGCCAGCTCCTCGCTGGAGATGGTCGTCACGCCCTGCTCGGCCATCCCGGAGAGCACCCGGAGGTAGACCGCGAGCCGCGCGACCGCCGCCTCGGGGATCGCGCGGGCCCGCTCGCGGACCTCCGCGACCGACTCGGCGGGCGGCTTCGAGGTGGTGGTCACGACCTCGTCACCCTCGCCCCGCCGATCCACCACGCTGGCTCTCCTCGACATCCGAAGCACTGACCCGCCGGGCACCGTCACCAGCGGAGTGATACACCCACCGTACCGCTTGTGAACGTATGCACAAAGTCGGCGGCCCGGCGGCCGGGCAGGCACGTGAACTCGGACAACCCCCACGGAACATCCCCCCGTGGGAAAGGGGAGCGCGGCTGCGCCGTGGATACGCGCCCGGCCGGCCCGCGTCCGCGACCCCCTCCGGGTGAACCTCCGGCACCCGGGCCCCGACCCGGCCGGGAACGCCGAAGATCCGGCGGGCCGAGGACGGCCGACCGGATCTCCGGGACGCGCACGAGCGTCAGGACAGGGCGGTGGGGGTGGTCCGGGGGGAGGTCCACCCCCACCGGTCGGGGGTCACGCCGCCGGGGGCGTGAGGACCTTGCCGATCACGAACACGGTCGCGTTCTTGGTCGGGATGTTGCCGCACAGCACGGGTGCGCCGTTCACGGTCATCGCGTCGCCCGTGCCCGAGATCGTCAGGTCCTGGCCGGTGAGCGACTTCACGGTGCCGGCCGACTCCAGGCCCTTGGCGTCGTAGCGCTTGTCGGTCACGTGGAAGGCCAGGACCTTGCCCAGCGTGGCCGGGTCGTTGGCCAGCTCCTGGAACTTGGCGTCGCCCAGCTCCGCGAACGCGGGGTCGTAGGGCGCGAACACGGTGATCGCGGGCTTGGAGTTCAGGGTGTCGACCAGGTTGGCCGCCTTGACCGCCGCCACCAGCTTGGTGAGCAGCGGGTTGTTGCTCGCCGCGGTGGCCACCGGGTCGCCGACCATGCCCTGCAGCGAGCCCTTGTCGGCCGGGTCCTGCGGGACGCTGGCGCAGCCCGCGCCGAACACGTCGGTGGTCTGCGTGACGCCGTCGGCCATGGCGGAGGACGAGGAGGTGGCGGTCGTGGTCGTGGCGGCGGCCGTGCTGCTGGTGCTGGAGGCGCTGTCGCCACCTCCGCAGGCCGCGAGGGACAGGGCAGCGGCGGCGGCGACGCCGGCGATGGCGATCTTGCGCACTGGGGATCACTCCTCGGTTTACCAGATTCGGTGTTCACTGAGGCGTTCGAAATACGGGTCGATCCGGTTCGCCCGGATCACTCGATCGTGAAGAAAATCGAGTGCCAGCCGGTCGCGCCGTCCGGGATGGGCGCGACCCGCTCCGCCGGCTGGGTCACGCCGGCGGCGTCGGTGGCCCGGCACTCCACGGTGTGCCCGCCGGGCGGGAGGTCCAGCTCCACTCGCCACATCCGCCACGTCGACCCGTTCACGTCGGCCGCCAGCGCGGCGTCCCGCCACGGGCCGCCGTCCGCCCGCACCTCGACCCGGGCGACGCCGGTCGGCTGCGCCCAGGCCACCCCGCTCACCACCACCCGGCCCCGGACCGTGGCGAACCCCTGCGGGCTGTCGATCCGGGACATGACCTTGATCGGGCCCCGCTGCCCCCAGCCGCGCTCCAGCCAGTACCCGCGCTTGTCCGCGAACGTGGTCAGCTCCAGGTCGACCACCCACTTCGTGGCCGAGAGGTAGCCGTAGAGGCCGGGCACGACCAGCCGCGCCGGAAAGCCGTGCTCGACCGGGAGCGGCTCGCCGTTCATGCCCAGCGCGATCAGCGCGCCCCGGTCGCGCTCCAGCACGACGTCGACCGGCGAGCCCGCCGTCCAGCCGTCCACGCTGGTGGAGAAGAGCTGGTCGGCACCCGGCCGGACGCCCGCCTCCAGCAGCACGTCGCGCAGCGGGACGCCGACGAAGTTCGCGGTGGACACGTACGGGCCGCCGACCTCGTTCGAGACGCACGTCATGGTGATCGTGCGCTCGACCAGGTCACGGCCGCGCAGGTCGTCGTAGCGCAGGGTGAGTTCGCGGTCGACCAGGCCGTGCACCCGCAGCGCCCAGTCCTCGGCCCGGACCCGGGGCACGCTCAGCGCCGTGTCGACCCGGTAGAAGTCGCGGTTCGGGGTGAGGAACGGCGGCGTGCCGTCCGCCGCCAAGTCCGCGCCGGCCGGGATCGCCGGCGCGGGGGTGGCGGGCCTGAGCGGGCCGACCGCGCTGCGGGAGCCCTCCACGTCGGTCCGGGTGCCGGCGAACTGCCCGCCGACGCCCGCCAGCACGCTCGCCCCGGCGGCGATCAGGAACGCCCGGCGCCCCTCGCCCGGCGACGCCGGCGTGGTCGCGACCCGGTGCAGCCACCGGAACACCACGACGCCGGCGACACCGGCCGCGATGGGCGCGAGCACGCCGAGCTGCCCCAGGTCGGGCCGGTGGAGCACGGCCGCCACGCCGACCGCGCCGAGCGCGCCGGCCAGGACGGTGCCGGGCAGCGCGCTCCGGCGGGACAGCAGGCCCGCGACCACCGCGAGCGCGGCGAGCACGACGGCCATGCCGACCAGCAGGACGAGCTTGTCGTAGGTGCCGAAGGTGCGGACGGCGAAGTCCTTGAGCGGCGACGGCGTGAAGTCGATCGCGGTGTTGCCGACCGCCAGGAACGGCGACGCGGAGGGCCCGACCAGCCCCGCGACGAGGTGCCCCGCCGCCAGGGCGGCGGCGACGCCGATGAGGCCGATCAGAGCAGCGGTCCAGCGCGACATGCCGGTAGTTCGGCACCCGAACGTCCCCCGGTTCGGTGAATCCGCGAGAACGGCGGCGACGTGCCCGGTCGAACGAACCTCGCGGCGGCACCGGACCGGCGGGAGGAGCGGCGACCGCGCCGCCGGATCAGGCCAGGGCGGCGCGCAGGCGGGCTTCCTCGACGGACCAGTAGCCGTGCTCGGCGCCGTCGACCAGGATCACCGGCACGCGGTCGCCGTACTCGGCGCGCAGCTCGCGGTCGGCGTCCACGTCCTGCACGTCCCACGGCACGCCCAGCTCGCCGCAGATCCGTTCGAGGTCGGCCCTGGCCTGCTCGCAGGCGTGGCAGTCGACGCGGCTGAGCAGGGTCACGTGGTGGCTCACCCGCCCATCATCGCGCACCCGCCCGGCGGCGCGGCCCGGGGCGCGAGGAGGCGGCCGGGCCGGGTGCGGCACCCCCCGGGGGTGGCGCGGGTCCGTCAGGTCAGCGGCAGGCGGAGGCGGGAGCGGGCGAGCTTGCCGGTGGGCGAGTGCGGCAGGGTCGGGGCGAACTCGACCGCCGACGGCACCTTGAACTTCGCCAGGCGGGCGGCGCAGTGCTCCTTGACCGCCTCCTCGGTCAGCTCCGCGCCCTCGTCGGGCACGACCACGACCTTGACCGACTCGCCGGTCCGCTCGTCGGGCACGCCCACCGCCGCCGCCTCGGCCACGCCGGCCAGTTCCGCCACGACCTGCTCGACCTCGTGCGGGTAGACGTTGAAGCCGTTGACGATGATCAGGTCGCCCGCCCGGTCGACCAGGTGCAGGTCGCCCTCCTCGTCCAGGTAGCCGACGTCGCCGGTGCGGAACCAGCCCTCGGCGTCCGGGCCGTGCGCGCCGTCCGGCCAGTAGCCGCTGAACAGGTTGGCGCCCCGGGCGGCCACCAGGCCGGTGCCCGGCTCGTCCTCGTCGAGGTCCAGCGGCCGGCCGTCGGTGTCCACCAGGCGCACCTCGACACCGGGCAGCGCCCGGCCCACCGAACCCGGCTTGGGCGTGCCGCCGACCAGCGTGGAGGTCAGCACGGGACCGGTCTCGGTCAGCCCGTAGCCCTCGTACACGGGCAGGCCCACGGCCCGGCGCACGCCGTCCAGCACGCCCGCCGCGAGGGGCGCGGCCCCGGAGGTGAACAGGCGCACGGTGGCCAGGTCCTCGCGCAGCCGCTCGACCGGCAGGCCGAGGATCGCCTGGTACATCGGCGGCACGCCGACCAGCGTGGTCACCCGGTGCTCGCGGATCGCGGTGAGCGCGGCGTCCGGGTCGAACCGCTCCAGCAGCACGGCAGTCGCGCCCGCGCCCGCCACCTGGAGCAGGCCCGGTCCCAGGCCGTAGACGTGGAACAGCGGCAGCGCCAGCAGCACCCGGTCGCCGGCGGTCACCGGGGCGGGGCGCAGCGAGGCGCACTGGTCGACGTTGGCCAGCAGCGCCCGGTGCGACAGCATCGCGCCGCGCGGCACGCCGGAGGTCCCGGACGTGTAGCCGAGCACGGCCACGTCCTCGTCGGAGCCGACGGCGGGGAACTCGTCGCCGGGCAGGAGCTCCGGTTCGGGCAGCGCGGTGGCGTCCGAGCCGCCGGCGTCGCCGACGAGCAGGCGCGCGCCGCTGTCCGCGACCAGCCGTTGCAGCTCGCGGGTCGGCTGTCCGGGCGCGGCGGGCACCACCGCGCAGCCGGCGCGCAGCGCGCCGAACACGGCGACGCAGAACGCCGGGCCGGTGGGCAGCCGCACGACGACCCGGTCACCGGGTTCGACGCCCGCGTCGACCAGCCGGTGGGCTTCGCGGTCCACGAACGAGTCGAACTCGGCCCAGGTGTAACTATTCGCAGTCGTGACATCCACCAGTGCCACGTGCTTGGGTCCACGGTGCGCGGAGGCGCGAACCAGGTCGGCGACGTTGTGTGCGGAAGCGGTCAAGTCGACCTCCTGGTGAACCTCAGCGGACCTCCGCGCAGTCTGTCACGCGCGGGCGGCGTCACGCAGTGCCGCCGGACGCGTCGCAGATCCGAGACAGACAGCCGCTACCTACTACGGAGTAACAACACGTATGCTGCCCGGACGGAGACTCTGTGGAGGTGCCGCGAGCCGATGACCGCACGGGCGCGCGACAAGACGGAACGGAGACTCCGCTCGATGTGGAGGGCGGGCGACCGGTCCAGCACGATCGAGGACGTGGAAGACGCCTCGGCGGAGCCGTGGGACCTCGTGCGTGCCGCCCAGTCCGGCGACACGGACGCGTTCGGCGCGCTCTACGACCGGTACGTGGACGTGGTGTTCCGGTACGTGCTGTTCCGGGTGAGCGACCGCGCCCTGGCCGAGGACGTGACCAGCGAGACGTTCCTCCGCGCGCTGCGCAGCATCGGCTCGATCAGCTACCAGGGCCGGGACGTGGGTGCGTGGTTCGTCACCATCGCCCGCAACATCGTCTTCGACCACGTGAAGTCCAGCCGCTACCGGCTGGAGGTCACGACCGCCGAGCCGGCGGACAACCGCGAGGTCACGAGCGGTCCGGAGCAGGAGGTGCTGACCGACGCGGCCAACGCGGAACTCCTCCGGTGTGTCGCCCAACTGGGTGACGACCAGCGAGAATGCATCACTCTCCGCTTCATCCAGGGCTTGTCCGTGGCGGAGACGGCCGCGAAGATGGGGCGCAACGAAGGCGCCGTCAAGGCCCTGCAACACCGCGCCGTGCGCAGGCTGGCCCAACTGCTGCCGAACTGGCTGCGGTGACCCGGGTGCCACGATCGCGTGGTCGTGGGACGCGCCGGGCGGACCCGCGTAACCCCGGCACCCGCGGGTTCGTTACTCGGGGCAGGAACTCATCACGAGTCGGTGCGGGACGGTGGGCAGAGGGATCACGCCACTAGGGCGTCACAGGCAGCGCGAGCAGTTCGCCCGCGCCGTCGAAGCGCTGCCCGGGGAAACCGACCCGGCCTTCGCCGACGAGCTGGCGGTCGTCGCGCTGCTGCGGGAAGCCGCAGCGACGAGCGGCCCCGACGAGGCGGCCCGGGCCCGGATGCGGGAGCGCGTGCTCGCCGCCGCCCCGGCGCCCGCCCCGGTCACCGGGATCGAGCGCCGGCGTCCCCGCAGCGGGGCGCGGGGTCGATTAGCGGTCGCCCTCGCCGCCGCGCTGTGCCTGGTGTTCTCGCTGGCCGGGATGAGCCTGCTGCTGTCCCGCGACGCGCTGCCCGGCGACGCGCTCTACGGCGTCAAGCGCACCGCCGAGTCGGCCTCGCTGGGCCTGACCTTCGACGAGGAGTCCAAGGGGTACAAGCGCCTGGAGTTCGCCTCGGCCCGGGTCTCCGAGCTGGAGACCATGGTCGACCGCTACCGCGACTCCGGCGGCGGCCCGCTCGGCGGCTACCTCACCGCGCTCACCGACTTCGACGCCGACGCCTCGGCCGGGTCCCGCGTGCTGGCCGCGCACATCGACGCCGACGGGCGGGTGCTCGGCCCGCTGCGCGAGTGGGCCGCGTCCCAGGCGACCCGCCTGGGCGACCTCCGCGACCGCCTGCCCGCCGGGGCGACCGCGCGCGCCACCACGTCCCTGGACCTGCTGGGCCGCATCGCGCAGCGGGCCGCCGACCTGTCCGCGCGCGCCCGCTGCGCGGCCGTGACCACCGGCCAGGCCGACGAGGTCGGCCCGGTGCCCGCGACCGGCGAGTGCGTCGCGGACGCGCCGGTCACGCCCGGCGCGTCCGCGACGCAGCCGCCCGCGACGTCGGTCGCGGTGACCCCGCCGGCACCCGCCGGCGACCCGACCGCCACGTCCGCCCCCGTGCCGCCCGCGCCTCCCGCACCACCGCCCGCAGCCGGCACCACGCCCGCGACCAGCAACCCCGGCCTGCCGCTGCCGTCGGTCTCGGTGAGCGTGCAGCCGCCCGTCCAGCTCCCGTCCCTGCCCATCACGCTGCCGCCGCTGCCCGGTCTCACCGGCTGATCGCTACCCTGTCCCCATCGGACGCTGGGAGGCGCTGACGTGGTGAGAAGGCGTGTGGTGGAGGGCTCGGCCGAGCGGGAGAGGCTCGCTGCACTGGCCGGTGAGGCATCGGCCGACGCCGCGCTGGCCTCCGTGCCCGCTCCGGGTGCCGACTCCCCCACCGACCTGACCGCCGCCGCGTTCTTCGACGTCGACAACACGATGATGATGGGCGCGTCGATCTTCCACTTCGCGCGCGGCCTGGCCGCTCGCAAGTACTTCAAGAACTCGGACCTGGCCGGGTTCGCCTGGCAGCAGATCAAGTTCCGGGTCGGCGGGCGCGAGGACCCGCAGAGCGTGCAGGCGTCCCGCGAGCAGGCGCTGTCGTTCGTGGCGGGCCGGTCGGTGGCCGAGCTGGTCAACCTCGGCGAGGAGATCTACGACGAGCTGATGGCCGACCGGATCTGGGCCGGCACCCAGGCGCTGGCCCGGATGCACCTCGACGCCGGCCAGCGGGTGTGGCTGGTCACCGCCACCCCGGTGGAGCTGGCCCAGATCATCGCCCGCAGGCTCGGCCTGACCGGCGCGCTGGGCACCGTGTCGGAGAGCGAGGACGGCATCTACACCGGCAAGCTGGTCGGCGACCTGCTGCACGGCCGGGCGAAGGCGCACGCGGTGCGCTCGCTGGCCGCGAAGGAGGGCCTGGACCTGCGCCGGTGCACGGCGTACTCGGACTCGGTCAACGACGTGCCGATGCTGTCCGTGGTCGGCACGGCGGTCGCGGTCAACCCCGACTCCGGCCTGCGCGACACCGCCCGCAAGCGCGGTTGGGAGATCCGCGACTTCCGGACGGGCCGCAAGGCCGCCAAGATCGGCGTGCCGTCCGTCCTGGGCGCCGGCGCCCTGGCGGGGGCCATCGCCGCGGGCCTGGCCTACCGCCGCCGGGGCTGAGCCCGCGCGGCCGGTCAGCCCAGGAAGACGTTGCGGCGCTGGGTGAGCAGGCGGTAGAGGGTCTGCTGGATGGTCTCGCGGACCTGGTCGGTCAGGTTGAACACCAGCATCGGGTCGTCGGCGGCGTGCTCGCCGTGCCCGTCGGTCCGGATCGGCTCGCCGAACTCGATGTACCACTTCGACGGCAGCGGGATCGCGCCCAGCGGGCCGAGCAGCGGGAACAGCGGTGTGACCGGGAAGTAGGGCAGGCCGAACAGCCTGGCCAGCGCCTTGACGTCGCCGATCTTCGGGTAGATCTCCTCCGCGCCCACGATCGAGCACGGGATGATCGGCACCCCGGTGTGCAGCGCCGCCGAGACGAACCCGCCCCGGCCGAACCGCTGGAGCTTGTACCGGTCCTTGAACGGCTTCCCGATGCCCTTGAAGCCCTCCGGCCACACGCCCACCAGCTCGCCCGAGCGCAGCAGCCGCTCGGCGTCCGGGGTGCAGGCCAGGGTCTGGCCGGACTTGCGGGCCAGCGCGCCCAGCACCGGGGTCTTGAACACCAGGTCCGCGCCGAGCATCCGCAGGTGCCGGTGGGCCGGGTGGTCGGCGCGCACCGCGTACGCCGTCATGGTCGCGTCCAGCGGCAGCGTGCCGGAGTGGTTCGCCACGATCAGCGCACCGCCCTCGGCGGGCACGTTGTGCAGCCCGATGGCCTCAACCCGGAACCACTTCTCGTACAGCGGCTTCAGCGGCGGCAGCAGGACGTTGTCGGTCAGGTCCGGGTCGAAGCCGAACTCGTCGACCTCGTAGTCGCCGCGCAGCCGGCGGCGGGCGAACGCGAGCAGGTCGGCCAGCCTGCGCTCCCAGTCCGACGCCCCGGTCGGCGGCGCGTCGCCCCCCGACCCGTCGGCCGACGGCGCGGTGGCGTCCGGGTGGCGTCGGCGGGAGCCGTCCCGGTCGGGGCTGTGCAGCGGGATGACCCGGGCCTCTGCCACGTCCACCTCCTCGGCGGGGTTCACCGGAACCGGGCCGCCGCGTCGAGCACACCGCGCTCGACCGACGCCACCAGGTCGGGGTCGATCACCGGCCGCATACCCCGGCCGCTCACGTAGTCGTCGAACGCCTGCTGCGTGGTCCACCTCGGGGTGAAGCCGAACTCGTGCCGCAGTGAACCGGTGTCCACCACGCGGCCCCAGTTCAGGAACCGCATCTGGTCGGGCGAGAAGTCGACCAGCCGGGCGCTGCGGAACAGCCGCCCCACGGTCGGCACCGCGCCGCTGGGCACCGGGAGCGGCAGCCTGCCCGCCCGCCGGATCGCCTGCGACAACAGCAGTACCCCGTCGCCGCCGACGTTGAACACGCCGGGCAGGTCGTGCAGCGCGGCGCGCTCCAGCACGGCCAGCGCGTCCTCCGAGTGCAGCAGTTGCACGCGCGCGTCGTAGCCCAGCACGGTCGGCACCACCGGCAGGGCGAAGTACCTGGTCAGCACGGTGTCGATGCGCGGGCCGATGAAGTTGGTGAACCGCAGCGTGGTGACGTCCACGTCGGGCCGGCGGCGGGTGAACCCGCGCACGTACCCCTCGACCTCGACGGCGTCCTTCGCGTAGCCGCTGGAGGGCAGGTCCTTGGGGCCCATGTCCTCGGTGAACACCGCCGGGTCGCGCGAGGACGAGCCGTAGACCGCGCTGGTCGACTTCACCACGAGCTTGCGCACGTGCGGCGACTTCTGGCACGCCGCCAGCAGCTGCATGGTGCCGATGACGTTCATCTCCTTCATCGCCGTGCGCCCGGCCGGGCCGGCCGGGTTGGCGGTCACCGAGGCGTGCACGACGGTGTCGACGTGCGCGGTGGCGATGACCTTGGCGATGAGCGGGTTGCGGATGTCGGCGCGGACGAACTCGGCCCGGCCCATCCGGCGCAGCAGGTCGCGCGGCGGCGGTTCGGTGTCCACGCCGAGCACCCGGTCGACGTCGGGGTCGGCGGCGAACCGCGCGGCGAGGTGGCCGCCGAGGAAGCGGCTGCAACCGGTGACGAGTACGACCTTGGGGGCCATGCGACTCCGTGCGTGGGTGCGGTGCGACGACGTGGATGCTACCCACGAAATCAGGAACCCGATCGTTCCACGACCGGACCCCGGACGCAGGTCACCGCGCCGTTCACCCGGACGGCCGCGCGCACGGGCCCGGTGCGACCCCGGAGAAGGCACGGTGCCGACCCCCGCGGACGGGGGTCGGCACCGGAAACCCGTTGGCCTACTTGCCGCGCTTGCGACGCTGGACGCGGGTCTTGCGCAGCAGCTTGCGGTGCTTCTTCTTCGACATGCGCTTGCGGCGCTTCTTGATGACCGAGCCCATGCGGGTCCCTCACTCACTAGACGATTGCGGGTGCTCCACGCGCCGATGAGGCACCCGTCAGGTTGGGCACGCCGACACCAGGCACGAACGGCCTGTGAGTTTACCCGGGTGCCGGCGCGCGCCCTCACCCGGCGTCGAAGTAGGCGTTCCTCAGGTACTCGTGCACCGCCTTCTCGGGCACCCGGAACGACTTGCCCACGCGCACCGCGGTGAGCTCGCCCGAGTGCACCAGCCGGTACACCGTCATCTTCGACACCCGCATCACCAGCGCCACCTCGGCGACGGTCAGGAACTTGACCTGGACCAGGGGCGCTCGATCGTTGTCCTCCGGCATGGTTCACCGTGTCCTTCGACACGCGTCGTGCCGTCGGCTTCCCCACCGACGGTTCGACACGCACGTGCTCCCCTGAGGGTAACGGGACACCTGGGGCTGGTGCGACGGCCAATGGCGGTATCAGTCCGCCTGGTGGGCCTGCCCCAGCTCCACCGAACGGTCGCGGGCCGCCTCGATCGCCGCGAGCAGGGCCGCCCGGACGCCGTGCCGCTCCAGCTCGCGGATGGCCATGATGGTGGTGCCGGCCGGCGAGGTGACCGCCTCGCGCAGGATCACCGGGTGCTGGTCGTTGCGGTTGAGCATCTGGGCCGCGCCGACCGCCGACTGGACGATCAGGGTGGCGGCCAGCTCGCGCGGGATGCCCAGCAGGATGCCCGCGTCGATCATGGCCTCGACCAGGTAGAAGAAGTAGGCGGGCCCCGAGCCGGACAGCGCGGTGACGGCGTCCTGCTGGTTCTCCGGGACGCGCGCCACCTTGCCGACCGCGCCGAGCAGGTCCTCCACCAGGTCGAGGTGCCCGGCGCCGGCGAACCGCCCGGCGGAAATGGCGCTCATCGCCTCGCCGACCAGCATCGGGGTGTTCGGCATGACCCGGACCACGGGCGTGCCCTCGGGCAGCCGGCGCTCGTAGAGCGAGGTGGGCAGGCCCGCGCACAGCGACACGACGAGCGCGCCGGGACGCAGCACGGGCGCGAGCTCGTCGAGCAGCGGCTCGATGTCCTGCGGCTTGACCGCAACCACCAGCACGTCGGCCACCTGGGCGGCCGACGCCACGTCCATCCCCTTCACCCCGTACCGCTCGGTGAGCGCTGCGGAGCGCTCCGGGTGCTTCTCGGTGAACACCAGCTCGTCGGCCGGCCGCCCGCCCCGCAGCAGGCCGGACAGCAGCGCCTCACCGATCTTCCCCGCCCCGAGCACCGCGATCGTCGTCATGCGCCAAGCCTGCCACGGCTGCGCCGTTCGGCCGACGCCACCCGGCGGGCTCAGCCGGCGGGCGTGAGCGCGAGCTGCCGGGCCTGGCAGACCAGGCGGCCGGTCGAGTCGATCACCACGGCGTCCTCGTCGAACCACTGGCCGTGCACCGCGCTGCACGACACCCGCACCCGCAGCCAGCCCGACGCCGGCGCGGCCCGCAGCAGGGCGGTGAGCTGCACCGTCGGCGACCACCCGAAACGGCCCAGGTTGAACGTCACCGGCATCGAGATGTCGCCCGCGACCAGCGCGAAGTACGGGTCCGGGCGCTCCCCGGACGGCCGCGCCCACAGGGTCAGCACCAGCGGGTCGCCCGAGCGCCCGGTCAGGAAGCCCGCACCCTCCTTGTCCAGCCGCACGTCGCACACCGAGCCGAGCTTGTAGACCCCGCCGGGCCCCAGCGAAGCCAGGTCGACGGCGTCGGCGGGCGGCACCGCCGCCACGTCCGGCAGGTCCGCGTAGTCCGGCGGCTGCGCCGGGAGGCGGCCCACCGTCACGGTCGACTCGACGCACGGCCGCCCGCGCTGCTCCAGCGAGGACGTCACGACGGTCGCCGTCCGCCCGGCCTTGCGGACCTCGGTGCGCAGCAGCACCGGGCCGACCTCAGGCGCGCGCAGGAACTGGGCGCTGACCGCGAGCGGGGACAGCTCCTCCGTGCCGGGCATCGCGCCGCCGGCCGCGTGCACGGCCGCCCGCGCCGCGAGGGCGAGCAGGAACCCGCCGTGCGGCTTGGGGCCGATGGTCCACTCGGCGGGCAGGGTCGCGGTGTACGTGCCGTCGCCGAGCGGGCGGACGGCACTGGCTACCGAGAACGACACGGGGCTCCTCACGAGCGGCTGATCAGCGAACGCAGGAAGAACGCCACATTGGCCGGGCGTTCGGCCAGCCTCCGCATCAGGTACCCGTACCACTGCTCCCCGAAGGGCACGTAGACCCGCACCACGTGGCCCTCCGCCGCCAGCCGCGCCTGCTCGGCGGGGCGGATGCCGTACAGCATCTGGTACTCGAACGAGCCGGGCGCGCGGTCGTGCCACCGGGCCCGCTCGGCGACGATCTCCACCAGCCTCGGGTCGTGCGTGGCGAACATCGGGTAGCCGTCGCCGGCCAGCAGGGCGTTCGCGCAGCGCACGTAGTTCAGGTCCACCTCGTGCGGGTCGTCGAACGCCACGGAGGCGGGTTCGGCGTACGCGCCCTTGCACAGCCGCACCCGCGCGCCCGCCAGGGCGTGGCAGTCCTCCAGGGTCCGCCGCAGGTACGTCTGGAGCACCGCGCCGGTGGACGGCCAGTACCGGCGCAGCTCGGCCAGCACCCGCAGGGTGGAGTCGGTGGTGGTGTGGTCCTCCATGTCGAGGGTCACCGTGGTGCCCGCCTGGCCCGCCGCCGCGCAGATCCGCGATGCGTTGTCCAGCGCCAGCCGCTCGTCCAGGGCCTGGCCGACGGCGGACAGCTTCACGCTCACCTCGGCGTCGTCGGACAGCCCGGTCTCGTGCAGCTGGTCCAGCAGCGCCAGGTAGGACTGCACGGTCCGCTCGGCGACCGCCCGGTCGGAGGTGTCCTCGCCGAGGTAGTCCAGGGTGACGCGGAGGCCGTGCTCGACCAGGTCGGCGGTCGCGTCGACGGCCGTGGCGACCGTCTCGCCGGCCACGAACCGGCGCACCACGTCCCGGCTGACCGGAGCGGTCGCCACGACCCGCCGCACCGCGTCGTTGCCCGCGGCGGCGAGGATCGTCGTGCGCAACGGATTCACGATCAAGACCCTAGTCGGTGCCCGGCGGGAAAGCAGCGGGTCAGAGGTGCAGGCGGGCGAACAGCAGCGACTCGGCGAGCAGTTCGCGGCGCTCGGCGGCTGTCCGCGCTTTGCGGGTGTTGACCTCCAGCACGACCTGTCCGGAGAAGCCCGAACGGACCAGCCACCCGCACAGTTCGGCGCAGGGCTCGCTGCCCCGTCCGGGGATGAGGTGCTCGTCCTTCGGCAGGCCGGTCCCGTCGGCCAGGTGGACGTGCGAGAGCCCGTCGCCCATCCGCTTGGCGAGTTCCATCGTGTCCACGTGGGCGGCCGAGGCGTGGGACACGTCGAGCGTGTAGTTGCGGTGGCCGACGTCGGTCGGGTCGGTGGACGGCCGGAACGCCGTCACCTGGACCGACCGGCCACGGCCGAGGGGGCGGCGGACCGGGAACATGTTCTCCACGGCGACCGCGACGCCGGACCCGTCCTCCAGCTCGGCGACCAGGTCGGCGAAGCCGTCGGCGTACCGGCGCTGCCAGACGAACGGCGGGTGCACCACGACGGTGCGCGCGCCCAGGTCCTGGGCGGCCCGGACGCTGCGGCGCAGCCGCTCGGCCGGGTCGGGCGACCACACCCGCTGGCTGATCAGCAGGCACGGCGCGTGCACCGCGAGCACCGGCACGCCGGTCGCCCCGGACAGCCGGCGCACGGCGCCCACGTCCTGGCTGACCGGGTCGGCCCACACCATGACCTCGACCCCGTCGTAGCCGAGGTCGGCGGCGGCCCGGAACGCCGCGCCGGCGGGTTGCGGCCACACGGCCGCGGTGGACAGCCCTACCGGGATCAAGACTTCACCAGCAGCATCGCCGCTGGTGACACCGTCACGATCAGGCCGACCAGCACGGCGAGGACGGTGGTCTGCAAATCGTCGGCGCGGCGGATCTTGCGGACCAGCATGACCAGCCCGACGGTCACCGCCAGCGCGACCACCAGGGCGGCCGGCGCGAGCGTGCGCCACAGGAAGCTGAAGCCCAGCCACAGAGCCGCGCCGCCGACCACGCCGATCGCCAGCTGGCCGATCATCAGCGCCCACTCCTTGCCGGGCGACCGCTCGACGGGCTCCTCCGGGTCGGCGTCCACGCCGTCGAGGCCGGCGGGCTCGTCGTCGAAGTCGGGCAGGTCGGCGCGGTCCCGGTCGGCGCGGTCCCGGTCCGGGCGGTGGTCGTCGTCCTCGTCGTCGTCCTCGTCCAGGTCGACGTACGGGTGGAACTGGGTGCTCTCCGGCTCGGCCGGGCGCTCCTCCTCGTCGTCGCCGAACCAGTCCTCGGCGGACTGGTCGGGCAGCGGGTCGGGCAGCGCGGCCGGCGCGGGCGGCACGATCAGCACCGACTCGGTGGGCAGCGACTCCAGCGGCACGTTCGGCGTGAGCTTGTCCGAGATGCGCGGGAGCACCTCGGTGACCGGGTCGCGGACCGGCGGGCCGGGACGGACCAGGTTGGACCGGGACACCTCGGGTTTCGGCGGTTGGCCGGGGCCGGTCGGGACGTTCGGCTTCGGGTGGTCGGACCGGGACGGCTCGCCCGTGAAGTCGTAGTCGTCCGGGAAGTCGTCGGTGATCGGCGGGACCTGCCGGGTCTCCTCGGCCGCGCTGGGCGCGGGCGGCGCGGCCCGGCGGCCGGCCGGCGGGTCGAGGCGGGCGCGCGGGTCCGGGCGGACCGGCGGCTCGGCGCGGCCGGGCGGGGGCGGCGGCACGTCGGGGCGCGCGGCGGGCGGCTCGGGGCGGACCGGGGCCTGCGGCGGCTCCGGTCGCACGGGCTGCTGGTAGGCGGTGCGCTCGGCCTCGACGGACCGGGCGCGCGACGGCGGCGGCCCGACGGCACCCGGCGGCGGACCGGCCGGCGGCGCGGCGGGGTGGGGCGCGGCGGGGTGGGGCGCGGGCGGGACCGGCGCGGCCTGGGGTGCGCCCGGCGGTGGCGCGGCGGGCTCGTCGCGGATCGGCAGCAGCCGGCCGCTGTCGGAGTTGACCCGGTCGATGATCGCCTGCGGAGCGGTGTCCGAGGCGTCCTCGGCACGACGGCGTCGGCGACGCGGCGACACCTCGCCGGAGCCCGCGCCGTACTGGGCGAGCAACTCCGCGACCGTGCGCTGGGTCTGCTCGGACTCGCTCTCTCGACTCATCAACTCCACCGTGCCCCGTGGCGGCCAGTCCGTCCAGTGTCACCCGGCCGACGGGTGCGGGCCGGGGGTGACTCCCGCGCCGCGCCGTCGTCCGGGCCGTTAGTGTGGTCCAGCCGACGCAGGATGACACCTTCCCGCAGCGCCCACGGGCAGATCTCCAGCTCTCCGAGTGACAGGGCTCGCATGGTGGCCTCCGCCACCAGCGCCCCCGCGACGAGCTGGTGCGCCCGGCTCGGGCTGACGCCCTCCAGCTCGGCCAGGTCGTGGGCCGACATGCGCGAGATGAACGAGGTGAGCTGCCGCAGCCCGGCCTGGGTGAGCACCCGCCGCGCCCTCGGCCCGGCCGAGGACGGGGCGGCCCCGGTCAGCCGGGCCAGCGTGCGGAACGTCTTGGACGTCGCGACCACCCGGTCGGGCGACCCGGAGCGGCGGAGCTTCTTGGCCACCGGGGCGAGCTGGTCGTCCAGCCACTCCGTGGTGTCGCGGACCTCCGCGCGGCTCGGCGGGTCGTGCCGGAACCGGGTCCGGGTCAGCCGGCCCGCGCCCAGCGGGACCGAGAACGCCTCCTCGGGCTCCTCGTCCACGCCGACCGCCAGCTCCAGCGAGCCGCCGCCGATGTCCAGGCAGAGCAGCCGCCCGGCCGACCACCCGTACCAGCGGCGCACCGCCAGGAACGTGTAGCGGGCCTCGTCCTCGCCGGAGAGGACCTTGAGGTCCACGCCGGTCTCGCCGCGGACCCGGTCGAGCACCTCGGCCGAGTTGCCCGCCTCGCGCACGGCGGACGTGGCGAAGGCCAACAGGTCCTCGCAGCCCAGCCGGGCGGCGGAGGACTTGGTGGCCGCGACCGTCCGGACCAGCTGGTCCGCACCCGACTTGGTGAGCAGCCCGTCGTCGTCGAGCTGCTCGGCGAGCCGCAGCACGGACTTCTCCGAACTCATCGGCGTCGGGTGGGCACCCCGATGAGCGTCCACCACCAAGAGGTGGACGGTGTTCGACCCGACATCAAGCACCCCTAGGCGCACGGCGTGCACCGTACCCGGTCGGCGGGGTCAGGACTCGAACTTGTAGCCCAGTCCGCGCACGGTCACCAGGTGGCGCGGGGCCGACGGGTCGGGCTCGATCTTCGACCGCAGGCGCTTGACGTGCACGTCCAGGGTTTTCGTGTCGCCGACGTAGTCCGCGCCCCACACCCGGTCGATGAGCTGCCCCCGGGTGAGCACCCGGCCGACGTTGCGCAGCAGGTACTCCAGCAGGTCGAACTCCTTCAGCGGCAGGTTGACCTCGCCGCCGTCGACCGTGACGACGTGCCGCTCGACGTCCATCCGCACCGGTCCCGCCTCCAGGACCTGCGGCAACAGCTCTTCGGACTCGCCGCCCCGGCGCAGCACGGCGCGGATGCGGGCGATCAGCTCGCGGGCCGAGTAGGGCTTGGTGACGTAGTCGTCGGCACCCAGTTCGAGGCCCACCACCTTGTCGATCTCGCTGTCCC
Organism: Actinosynnema sp. NPDC050436; assembly: GCF_040655415.1. Taxonomy (NCBI): domain Bacteria; kingdom Bacillati; phylum Actinomycetota; class Actinomycetes; order Pseudonocardiales; family Pseudonocardiaceae; genus Actinosynnema; species Actinosynnema sp. NPDC050436. The sequence continues at coordinate 98,869 of NZ_JBFAJV010000003.1, forward strand.
GGGCAGTGACCATGATCACTGGCACGGCCGAGCGGGCGCGCAGCTGCTTGCACACGTCGGTGCCGCTCATGCCGGGCAGCATGAGGTCGAGCAGCACGATGTCCGCACCGTTGCGGTCGAACTCCTCCAGCGCCTCCTGGCCGGTGGCCGCGAGCGCAGCGGTGAAGCCCTCCTTGCGCAGCAGGAAGGCGAGCGGATCGGCGAAGGACTCCTCGTCCTCCACGATGAGCACCCTGGTCACAGCTCTCCTCCGGGTCTGCCCGCGCTGGTCGGCACGGGTAGTGCGAGTTCGGGTCCGGGCAGGTCGGCCGTGCGCTCGTCCCGGTCGGGGTGCGCCGGGACGCGCAGGGTGAACGTGGAGCCGGTGCCCGGGAGGCTCCACAGCTTGACCTCGCCGCCGTGGTTGGCGGCCACGTGCTTGACGATGGCGAGCCCGAGGCCGGTGCCCCCGGTGGCCCGCGAGCGGGCCTTGTCGACGCGGTAGAACCGCTCGAACACGCGGGCCTGCTGGTCCTCGGCGATGCCGATCCCCCGGTCGGTCACCGCGATCTCCACGAAGCCCGCGACCAGCCGCCTGCTCACCGACACCGGGCTGCCCGGCGGGGAGTAGGCGACCGCGTTGTCCAGCAGGTTGCTCAGCGCGGTGACCAGCAGGGTCCGGTCGCCCTCGACCTCCAGCCCGCTGGGGTCGTCGGTGGTGATGGCGATGCCGGCCGACTCGGCGGCCAGCTTGGAGCGGCTCATCGCCTCGTCGACGACCACGTCGACGCCCACCCGGTTGAGCTCGGGCAGCTTCTCCGCGCCCTGGAGCCGGGACAGCGCGATCAGCTCGGTGACCAGGGTGCCCAGGCGGGTGGCCTCCTGCATGATCTTGGCGCTGAACCGGCGGACCTCCTCCTGGTCGTCCGCGCCGTCGAGCACGGCCTCGGCGAGCAGCGCGAGCGCGCCCACCGGGGTCTTGAGCTCGTGGCTGACGTTGGCGACGAAGTCGCGCCGGGTGGCCTCCAGGCGGACCGCCTCGGACTCGTCCGAGGCGTCCACCACGACGAAGCCGTCGGTGATCACCTTGACCTGGGCGTGCACCGCCTCCGGCTGGCGGCCCTTGACCTCCAGCGAGGACAGGTCGACGCCGACCACCTCGCCGGTCTCGCGGGCGAGTTCCGCCGCGCGCCGGGCGCGGTCGTCCACCCGGTTGTTGCGGACCACGCCGAGTTCCTCGGCGCGGGGGTTGTGCAGCACGACGTCCCCGAAGGCGTTGAGGACGACGATGCCGTCGTGGGAGGACTGGACGACCATCCCCATCAGGTCGGCGACGGTGAGGCCGGCGGGCCGTTCGCCGCGCTTGCGGGCGGTGGCCCGCCCCGCGAGAAAGGCCGCGCCGCCGATCAGCAGAACGCCGATCGACAGGACGAGGTAACCCGTTGCGGTCACGGACGCATCGTAAGCAGGTCAGGCCGGGTGCGGCCTAGCCCGCAGGCGTGGTTCGTGACTCCTGCGACACCGTCCGGCACCGATGTTCTCCCCCAGGACGGCTCCAGTTCACCCAATCGTGTCCAACCGGGTCGGGTCCTGTTCGGACAGGTGCCGCCGGCCGGACGCCGGGTCCTCTTCCAGGTGTCTCACGGACGAACTCCCCGGGGCTCAGCGGAGCCGTTCCACGGGAGGTTCCGCGCTGGCGTGAGAGGCCGAAGAAAGGGACGAACGAGACGTAGCAGGCGGTCCGGACGTACAAGACGGCGGCACGCGCGCCGGTGACGTCCCCGCGCGTGCCGCCGTCGACCGCTCCGACTACCTGCCCTGGTTGGCCACGGCCTTGATCGCGTCCGCCGCCGCGTCCGGGTCGAGGTAGGTGCCGCCGGGGTTGAGCGGCTTGAGCGCCTCGTCCAGGTCGTAGCGCAGCGGGATGCCGGTGGGGATGTTCAGGCCCGCGATGGCCTCGTCGGACACGCCGTCGAGGTGCTTCACCAGCGCCCGCAGCGAGTTGCCGTGCGCGGCCACCAGGACCGTGCGACCGGCCCGCAGGTCGGGCACGATCGCAGTCTCCCAGTACGGCACCATCCGCTTGACCACGTCGAGCAGGCACTCGGTCAGCGGCAGGTCCGGGCCGAGGTCGGCGTAGCGCGGGTCGGTGTCCTGGCTGAACTCCGAGCCGGGCGCGATCGGCGGCGGCGGGGTGTCGTAGGAACGCCGCCAGAGCATGAACTGCTCCTCGCCGAACTCCTCCAGCGTCTGCTTCTTGTTCTTGCCCTGCAACGCGCCGTAGTGCCGCTCGTTGAGCCGCCAGTCGCGGCGCACCGGGATCCAGTGGCGGTCGGCCGCGTCCAGCGCCAGGTTGGCGGTGGTGATGGCGCGGCGCATCAGCGACGTGTGCACCACCTCGGGCAGCAGGTTCGCCTCGCGCAGCAGCACACCGCCGCGCGTCGCCTCCCGCACCCCCTTCTCCGACAGGGGCACGTCCACCCAGCCGGTGAACAGGTTCTCCGCGTTCCAGACGCTCTCGCCGTGGCGGAGCAGCACGAGGGTTCCGACAGCCATGAGCCAAGCCTGCCAGACGACCCCCGCCCGGGCGCATCCCCTGTGACGGCCGACGCCGGGACCCGCCGCTCCTCGTCGGCCGGCGGGGTGGTGGTCCCGCTAGGACGTTCCGCGCGCGGTGCGCTTCTTGGCCCGGTCACCGCAGCGCTCCATCGAGCACCACCGGCGCAGGCCGGGCCGCGAGGCGTCCACGAAGAGCAGGCCGCAGTCCTCCGCCGCGCACACCCGGATGCGGTCGCGCAGCGGCGAGGCGAGCAGGTCGATCGCGTCGCGGGCCAGAGTGGACAGAGCCTGCGGGACGGTCCCCCGCCCCAGCACCACCCGGCCGCCGTCGAGCTGCGGCACGAGGGGGGCGTGGGCCGCTGTCGCGTTGATCACCGCGATGTCCCCCGCTCCCGGCGGAACCCCTTGTGCCGCACCGCGTGCGACGTTGGTCAGCGCGGTCCGCAGGGGGCGCAGCCCCGCGACGTCCTCGGCCACCACGTCGAGGTCGACATCGAGCAGCGCACCCACGTACAGGGCGACGTCGGCGGGTTCGCGCAGCAGCTCCCACACCGCGTACGGGCCTTCGCCGCCGGTGTGGGTGAAGTCCAGGCAGGGCCGGCCGGTGCGGAAGCGGCGGCGCTCCCCGGCGGGGACGCGTTGACTCGGCGACATGGCACCACTATAACTGGTGCCATGTCGACCGTCACGCACCTGAACCCCCCGACCCTCCACGCCAACCCCGCCTTCACCCAGGCGGTGAAGGTCGAGGGTCCCGGCACCCTGCTGCTCATCGGCGGCCAGAACGGCGTGGACGCCACCGGTGCCGTGGTCGGCGACGACGCCGGCGCGCAGGCCGCGCAGGCGCTGCGCAACGTGGAACTGGCCGTCGAGGCGGCCGGCGGCACCTTCGCCGACGTCGTCAAGACCACGATCCTGATCACCGACCGATCCGCGATCGGCCCCGGTTTCGGCGCGTTCCAGCGGATCTGGGGCGGCCGTCCCAACCCGCCGGCGGTCACCGTGCAGATCGTCGCCGGCCTGGCCAACCCGGCATTTCTGGTCGAGGTCGAGGCCGTCGCCGCGCTCTAGGACCTCGGAACGCAGGAGGGCCCCCGGCTCGATCGCCGAGGGCCCTCCGCGCGTTGGGTCGCGGTCAGCCGAGCAGGCCGAAGCCGAGCACGTTGGTCACCGACTTCACCACGCCGAGCGGACCGCTGGAGGTGGCGGTGTTGGTCAAGCCGCCCAGCGGGTCGGCGCTCGCGGCGGGGGCGGTGACGACGAGGGCGACGGCGGTCGCGGCGACGACCTTGGCGAGGGTGCGCATGTGAACTCCGAACAATGGGGGTGTGCGAACAACCGACGATGCTGGCCACCGCCGGTCGTCCCCGCCAGCCGGAAGGCCGTGGTCAACACCTTCGTGTGACACCCGACCGCACTTGTGCGCCCTGCACGGCCGTCAGGCGCTCTCGCGCGCCCGGAGGTTTTTGCGCAGGATCTTGATCAAGGCGCGACATCCAGCCCCTGACCGGCACTCTTGCTATCCAGGTCGACCGCTAGCGCGGCCGCTTTTCCGCGCATGTTCCGTGTTCCGACATAGCGGCCGCGGCTGCCTGCTGGTTGATGCAGGTCATCTTCGTTTTGAGTGGAGCAGGTAGCGAGTGGCGGTCTAGGCCTGCGTTGATGCGCTGCGGTTGGCTGGCCGGGAAGCATGGGGTAGCCACCTCATAGCCAGCGAGGAGCGTTATGCCTCACCTCAGCACCGAGACCACCATCCGAACCCTGGACGGGCTGACGCTTCGCGGGACGGTGACCGCTCCGCTCGAGCCGGTCGGCCAAGCCGTGGTCCTGGTCCACGGTGGCGGGGTGACTCGGGAGGAAGGCGGATTCTTCACCAGGCTCGCCGATGGGCTTGCTGACGCTGGTGTGGTGACGCTGCGCTATGACCTTCGCGGGCACGGCGAGAGTGATGGACGGCCGGAGGAGTCGTCGCTGGCGGCCCACCTGAACGACATCCGCGTAGTCCGCGAACACCTCCGAGAGTTCTCCGGTGCACAGGTGGTGAACCTGCTCGGCACGAGTTTCGGCGGCGGCCTGGCGGCCTACTACGCGGCGAAGCGACCGGACGGGTTGACGCGGTTGGTCCTGCTGAACCCGCAGCTCAACTACAAAGATCGCTACATCGACCAGAAGCCGTACTGGTCAGGAGACTTCCTGGATTCCGCCAAGGCACATGAACTCACGGATCGCGGCTTCATCGACCACTCGCCCACCGTGCAGCACAGCCGGGCGTTCCTCAACGAGGTCTTCTGGATTCGACCCAACGAGGTGCTAGGCGAGATTACGGTGCCCACGATCATTGTGCACGGTACCAAGGACACGTTCGTGCCTATTGAGGCATCACGAGCCGCAGTCCATGAGTTCCGGGTGGAGCATCGGCTTGTCGAGATCGAGGGTGCACAGCACGGCTTCGCGGTCCACGACGATCCTGAGTACCGCGACCCACAGAGCCAGCAGTGGCAAGCCTCCGTGATCCAGACCGTGAGCCGGTGGTTCACCGACGCGCTGTGAGTACGTGGGTCAAGACCTCACGACTGCACGCAGAGCGCGCGGGCCTGGCCGGTTCGCCCACGGGGTGAGGGTCTCAAGGACTCGGGTGACTTCCCGCTTGGTGCGGCCGGAGCCCAGCTCCGCGGCGAGCCCCATGGCCGCGAGCCCTTCCTGTGCCGCATCGTCCGGTTCGCCGCTGAGCGCCAGGGCACTCGCACGCCGAGCGCGGAAGTAACCCTCGTCGCGTCGTGAGAGCGTCCGGGTGTTCAGGACATCGGCGAACAGGACGGCGGCCTGCGCGGGCTTGCCGGCTTCGACGTAGCAGCTCGCGACGCGGAGCGTGTGCGCGCCTTCGTCGTAGTACATCCCGAGGTGGGCATGTCGCTCGTCCCCGGTGTCGGCCGCGTCCGCCAGGCGTCGTGCCTCATCGAGCTTGTGCTGCACCGTGCTGAACGACTCGCCGAGCATGGCCATCCCACGTGCTTCCTGCTGCGTCACCTCAGCACGAACCTTCGGCGGTAGCTGCCATGGGCCGTACTGCGCGGCTTGAGCCAGGGTGAGGACGCGTAGCCCGTCGCGCTCCTCGTAAGCCATCTGCGACTTCTTGAGCAGCACGTAGCCCTGCATGAGCATGTCACCGGCTTCCTGCGCCCACTCGATCGCGCGATCGTGCCAGAAGCTCGCAGTCGCAGCGTCGCGCGAATCGCGATACAGCCATCCGGCGAACTCAGCGGCGTCCGCACCGACTAGGAGCAACGACCGCCGTACGTCTGGGGCCACCTCACGGGCATGAGTGTCGATCGCTCCGAGGATGCCCAGCACCACAGGCAGCACTGCGGCCGGTCCTGAGCTGCCGTCATCGGACTTGCACAGTGCCAGTTGTCGCCGGAGGTAGTCGATCACTGGGCCGTCCAGATAGCGGCGGGGATCTCCCATGGCGTTTGCGACTCGTTGCAGCTCTTCAAGTCCGAGTGTGGGCAACGCGGCGATCGCGATTCCGCGTGCGAGAAGCGAACGGCGGTTCACGGTGCTCACCACCTCTGGGTAGGAGTCTGCGTTCTCGATCGACTTGGCGTCCTGGTGGAACTGACGGCCGAGAAGTGTGCCCAGCTCGCTGTTCGCCACCGTCTCGGCGGCAAGCGGGATGACCACGCGCTGACCACCTACGACGACCGGCAGCAGCGCGCCACCCATCTCCACTGGTGCAGGTGCCGGCTCGACGTCCGCGACAGTCAGCAACTCGTCCAGCTTCACCATGTCGACCTCGAGCAGCCTGGCCAACATCGGCCGCTTGTGCGGCTGCGGCAAGCGCTCGCCGGCTTCCCAGCGCGCGATCGTCGCTCGGTCCACATGGGCAGCTTCAGCGAACGACTCCTGGGTGTAGCCGGCCGCCTTCCGTGCCTTGGCCAGTGCAGTGCGCCGTACTGCCATCGGGTGACCTCCCCGGCCTGGCTTTCCCTGTGCTGTGGATCACGTCTCCGCAAGTCAAGCATAGCTATGCGGCAAGAATGCGTAGTAGTTGTGACATCCATGCCCTTTTCATGGGCTACCGCGCCGGTTTGAGTGGCATGGAATGAGGAATTCCAGCGGCTCGTCATCGGTAAGGCGAGGATGTGAATGGGCATGACCTTGGATCTGCGGCGTGCGAGTAGTGAGGCAGCTCGCCTCCACAGGGCTGCGGCGGCTTTCCTCTCGGCTTGTGCGGTCGTAGAGAGTGACAGGACGGATCGAGCCTGATGCCGTTCACGGTGAGACTCAGTGCGGCCAAGCTGATCCGGTCTGCTCGGCTCGCGGGCTTGAGTTCTGATTACGCGCTGGCCAAGAAGATGGGTGTCCACCGGTCAACACTCAGCCGTGTCATTGATGGCGGGCTCCAACCCGGACCTGCGTTCATCGGTGGGGCGCTGGCCGCGTTGCGACCTCTGCGGTTTGAAGACCTCTTCGAGGTCGTACCGGCCCCGAAGCCAGGACCACCACGATGACCAAGGAGGAGTTGCTGTTCAACGCCTGGCTGACGAGCGTCAACCACCGGCCGGGCCGCTACGCCGTCCGCCGCCTGGACGAGGCCAGCCCTCTGGTTACCACCACCTGCACCGCCGCCCTGTTCGAGGTCGAAACGCAACTCGGGCACGAACTGATCGAACTTGGCACCGCATTGTTGACCAAAGCGGCTGGGATGGACTTCTCCATCGAGCCCTCCGAAGCACAGCCCTACATCCCGAAACCACAGAGGCCAGAGCTTTGGAAGCGAGGCACGCAGATGCGGGACAAAATACCAGCGGACACCGACATGCCCACAGTTGCCAGCCGCGGCCTGGCCGAGAAGGACGCGCCGCTCCTGTTCGCGGTCGGCTTGGAGTACGGCGACCGCCACTACGCGGAAGTTGCCGCCTACGGCATGGCGTTCGACGGGTACACGGAAGCGATCTCCCGTGACGGCACCTTCCGCGTGCAGACAACATCGCCCGAAGACGTGTTGCGCTACTTCGTCGACGAGAGCGCGAGTGCCCACGTCGTGTGGCTGCCCAAGTCCTCTACGGCCAACCTGGACTCAGCAGGTGAGCCTTCGTACGTGAAATGATCGAAAACGACCACCAGGACGAGAGGGGCGCGGTGCTGCTGAAGGTCTACGCGAAGGTGCTGGACGGGTGACAGCGGCGCTCGAACCGGCGGATCAATGACCTACTCGATCAGGACTAGGCGCATCTGCCCAGCTAGAGGCGACAACCAGGCCCCGGCAGTCGATCACTGCCGGGGCCTTCGTTGTTCCGCGCATGTCCCGTGAGCGGCGGCGGGGAGCCGCCGGAAGCGACAGAAGCCGGCCTGGTCAGCGGGCTTCGCGGGCGCGCAGGTCCTTGCGGAGGATCTTCCCGGAGGCCGACTTCGGGATGGCGTCGATGAACTCCACCACCCGGACCTTCTTGTGCGGTGCCACCTGCCCCGCCACGAACGCCATCACGCCCGCCGCGTCCAGCGACGTGCCGGCCTGCCGCACGACGAACGCCTTGGGCACCTCCTCGCCCTCGTCGTCGCGCACGCCGACCACCGCCGCGTCGGCGATCTCCGGGTGCGTGAGCAGCACCGCCTCCAGCTCCGCCGGCGGCACCTGGTAGCCCTTGTACTTGATCAGCTCCTTGACCCGGTCCACGATGCTGACCAGGCCCCGGTCGTCGATCACCGCCACGTCGCCGGTGTGCAGCCAGCCGTCCTCGTCCAGGGTGGCGGCCGTCGCGTCGGGGTCGTTCAGGTAGCCCTTCATCACGTTCGGGCCCCGGCACCACAGCTCGCCGCGCTCGCCGACGCCGACGTCCTCGCCGGTCGCCGGGTCCACGAAGCGGCACTCCATGTTGGGCGCGATGACGCCGACCGTGCCGACCGGGATGTCGTCGCGGCCGTCCGGGATGGCGTGGCTGACCGGGCTCATCTCGGTCATCCCGTAGCCCTGCGACACCCGGCAGCCCAGGCGGTGCGCCACGGCGGCGGCCAGGTCGACGTCCAGCGGCGCGGCGCCGGAGAAGACGGTGTCGACGCCGGACAGGTCGTACTGGTCGACCAGCGGGTGCTTGGCCAGCGCGACCGCGACCGGCGGCGCGATGTAGACGCGGTCCGTGCGGTGGTCCTGGATCACCCGCAGGAACTCGGGCAGGTCGAAGCGCGGCAGGGTCACCACCGTTGCGCCGACGTGCAGGCCGTCGTTCATCAGCACCTGCATCCCGTAGATGTGGAAGAACGGGAGCACGGCCAGCACGCGGGTCTCCGCGCCGACCCGCAGCAGCGGTCCGCACTGCACGATGTTGGCGACCAGGTTCCGGTGCGTCAGCATCACGCCCTTGGCCCGCCCGGTGGTGCCCGACGAGTAGGGCAGCACGGCCACGTCGTCGGCCGGGTCGACGGACACTTCGGGGACGGGGCCGGTGGTGGCCAGCAGCTCGGTCAGGTTCGGGTAGCCCTCGGCCTGGTCGAGGACGACGACGTCCGCCACGCCGGCCTTCTGCGCGCCGGGGGCGGCGTTGGGCAGCAGCGCGGACACCGTGAACAGCATCTTCGCGCCCGCGTCGGCGAGCTGGTGCGCGACCTCGTCGGCAGTGTAGAGGGCGTTGACGGTGGTCGCGGTCGCGCCGGCGCGGAGGATGCCGTGGAACACGACGGCGTAGTACGGGGTGTTGGGGCTGAGGATGCCCACGACGTCGCCCTTGCCGATGCCCCGTTCGGCCAGGGCGGCGGCCAGGCGGTCGATCGCCCCGGCGAGCTGGGCGTAGGTGAGGGACGCCCCCGAGGAGCCGTCGACCAGCGCCACGCGGTCCGCCCGTTCGCCGAGGTCGGCGAACAACAGCTCGTGCAGCGACACGTCGGGCAGCTCGACGTCGGGGAAGGGACTGCGGAAGACCATGCGGCAGCCTCACTACTCACTAGTAACGACAATTCCGACATCGTGAGCCACCACACACCGGCGGTCAAGGAAACCCGAAGATCACGAGAGCGTTACTCGACCCCGTGGATAACACTCGAATGGAGTAACGTCAGCCCTTGTGGTGATCGCCGGCGATCTGCCAAGTTGACAGGGCCGAACGGGTCGGCTCCCACGCACTCCAACGACCCGGCAGGCACCACCGCGGTTCGCAATCCCCCCGTCGAACCGCGGCCCGCTGGGATTCCCGGGCTCCCCCCGCCCGGATCCACCAGTAGCGGGGACCGACGTGGGGCGGCTTGAACTCGCTACTCCCCCTCTCTCCCAAGCCGCCCCGCGCTCCCGTGCGATGCCACTCCCAGTAGAACTTTCGTCAGGGGACCCGGCGCATTCCGGGTGTCACGGGGCAACCGCGGCCTTGCGGCGACGCCGCCACACGACGAAAGCGATCAACGGCACCGCGAGCACCACCGCGAACGGCAGCACGCTCCCGATGACGATCGACAACCACGAGACGGCCTTGGTCAGCGCGCCCCAGCCGTCACCGAGCGCGGTCAGGAAGTTCTCGTCCTCCACCGCGTCGCGCGCCTGCACCGCCTCGGACACCCGGACCACCGCCAGGGTCAACGTCGACATGGCGACCTGACCCCGCAACGAGTCGTAGCGCCGCTGGAGCGACTCCAGCTCGCCCTGCCGCTTGGTCAGCTCGGACTCGATCTGGGTGATCTCCGACGTGCTCGCGGCCCGGTCCAGCAGCCCGCGCACGCGCTCCACGCTCGCCCGCTGGTTCGCCAGCCGCGCTTCCACGTCCACGACCTGGTCGGTCACGTCCTCGGTGCGCACGGTCCGCTCGCCGACCGAGACGCCGGGCAGCTCGCCGACCGCCTTCATCACCGCGTCCAGCCGGTCGCCGGGCACCCGCAGGGTCGCCGTGGCGCGCTGGTCGGTGAGGTTCTCCGCGCCGGTGAAGCCGCCCTCGGCGATCGCGGCGTCCTTGGCCCGGGTGAGCGTGCCCGCCACGTCCGCCGCGCGCAGCTCCATCGAGCCCGTGCGCACGAGCTGCCGGTTCTGCGCGGCGGGCTCGGCCGCCGCGCCGTTCTTCTCCTGCTTGCCCGGCACCTGCTTGCCGGCCGCCTCGGTCTGCTTCTCCGGCGCCTGCGTCTGCCCGCCCACCTGCGGGGACGCGTCCAGCCGCTCCGCCGGCGCGGCGGCCGTGCCACTGCTGCTCTGGCTCGCCGAGCACCCCGCGACCGCCATCAGCGCCACGGCCAGCGCGATTCCCACCCGTCTGCCCATCTACCCCTCCCGTGGTCCCGTGCCCGCCCCGCCCGCCGGGGGCGGGTCGGTCGCACAGGGGACGGAACCCCGGGAGGGACCCGTTGCGCGGGGTCGATCACGATTCGGACACCAGGTGGCGGAACGCCTGGAGGTTGGCCAGGGACTCGCCGCGCGACACCCGCCAGTCCCACTCGCGCTGGATCGCGCCCTTGAAACCCAGCTCCAGCAACGCGTTGAAGTCGCCGTCGGCCGCCTCGACCACCTGCCCCAGGACCCGGTCCAGCTCGTCCGCCGTCACCGCGTGCGGCGCGATCCGCCCCACCAGGTAGATGTCGCCCTCGGTGTCGAGGGTGTAGTGCACGCCGTAGAGCTTCGCGTTGCGCCGCAACAGGAACCGGTACACGTCCTCGTGCGCCTCGTCCGGTTGGCGGCACACGAACGCCTCGACCACGACGGCGTGCCTGCCGACCACCAGCCAGCAGTTGGTCCGGAGCTTCTTGGTCCCCGGCAGGGTGACGAAGAACTTCCCCGGTTCGTCGTGGACGTACTCCAGCTCGCGTTCGTCCAGGGCGGACCCGATGACCTCGTCCAGGCTCAAGCGAAAACCTCCTCGCGGAAGACGTCCCGCGCTCGGGCGTACCCCGCCAGCAGCGAATCAGTCGTCCGGTCCCACGAGAACCGGCGGGCGTGCCCGACGGCGGCGGCGGCCAGCTCCTCCCGGTGCGCCGGGCGCAGCGCCACCGACTCCAGCGCCCGCGCCCACGCCGCCGGCTCGTGCCCGTCGACCAGCACGCCGGACACGCCGTCGCGCACCGCGACCGGCAGCCCGCCGACCGCCGCCGCGACCACGGGCGTCCCGCACGCCTGCGCCTCCAGCGCCACCAGGCCGAACGACTCGTTGTGGCTGGGCACGGCGACCACGTCGGCCGCCCGGTACACCCGCGCCAGGTCGGCACCGCCCTGCGGGGGCAGGAACCGGACCACGTCGGCGACGCCCAGCTCGCCCGCCAGCCGCTTGAGCTCCTCCGGCGTCCTCAGGCCGGTGCCGGACGGTCCGCCGACCACCTGCACGACCAGCCGGTCCCGCAGCCCCGGCTCGCGGCGCAGCACCTCGGCGGCGGCCCGGACCAGCACGTCCGGGGCCTTCAGCGGCTGGATGCGCCCGACGAAGGTGAGCACCACGTCCTCCGGCCGCAGCCCGAGCGCGGCGCGCGCCGCGCCCCGGTCGCCCGGCGTGAACCGGTCGAGGTCCACCCCCGGCGGCACGACCCGCACCTTGGCCGGGTCGGCGGCGTAGAGCCCGACCAGCTCGGCGGCCTCGACGTCGGTGTTGGCGACCAGCAGGTCCGCCTCGGCGACCACCTGCTCCTCGCCGATCACCCGCATCCGGGGCTCGGGGGTGTCGCTGAGCGCGAGGTTCGCGTTCTTGACCTTCGCCAGGGTGTGCGCGGTGTGCACCAGCGGCACGCCCCACCGCTCCCGGGCCAGCCAGCCGACCTGCCCGGAGAGCCAGTAGTGCGAGTGCACCACGTCGTAGTGGCCCGGCTCGTGCCGCGCCTCGGCCCGCAGCACGCCCGCCGTGAACGCGCAGAGCTGGCCGGGCAGCTCCTCCTTGCCCAGGCCCTCGAACGGCCCGGCGACGACGTGCCGCACCGTGACGCCGGGTGCCAGCTCGGCCACCGGCGGCAGCTCCGAGGACGTGGCACGGGTGAAGACCTCCACCTCGATGCCGCGCTGCGCCATCCGCGTGGCGGTCTGCACGATGTAGACGTTCATGCCGCCCGCGTCGCCCGTGCCGGGCTGCTCCAGCGGCGAGGTGTGCACGGACAGCACCGCGACCCGCCTCACGCCCCCACCTCCGCGACGAACGCGGCCAGGTCGGCGGCGAACCGCTCCGGTCGCTCCCGGAACGGCAGGTGCCCCACCCCGTCGTACCACCGCGCCTCCGCCCCGGGCACGGTCGCCGAGGCGTACTCCGCCGCAGCCGGGTCGACCACCCGGTCGGCGGTCCCGTGCACCACCAGGGTGGGCCGGTCGACGGCCGCGAGCACCTCGGCGCTGCCCACGTCCCGGCGGAACAGCTCGCGGCGCACCCGCGCGGGCACCCGCAGCGCGGTGCCCAGCAGCCGCTGCACGTCCGCGCCGGGCAGGCCCTGGGCGGCGCAGAACGCCAGCAGCGCGGGCACGGCCACCTCCGGGTCGTCGGACAGCGCGGCGGGCAGCGCGGCGCGCATGGCCGGGCCGGTGGCACCGCCGGGCCGGTCGGGGCCGATCTCGGTGATCGCGCCGACCAGGACCAGGCCCCGGACCCGGTCGGTGCCGTGGTGGCGCAGGTGGTCGGCGATCACCAGGCCGCCGTAGGACCAGCCGACCAGGACCGCCGGTCCGGTGTGGTCCAGCACGGTCCGCAGGTCGCCCGCCCAGGTCGCCGAGTCCCGGTAGCCGTCCTCGGGCACGTCGGACTCGCCGTGCCCGCGCAGGTCCGGCGCGTACGCGTGGAAGTGCTCGGCGGGTGGCCACACCTCCCCGGACTGGGCCCAGCCGTGGACCAGCACCACCGCCGGGCCGTGCGCGGGGCCCGACTCGCGGACCGAGAGCCGGACACCCTCGTCGGTGAGCAGAGAAGTCAGCACGACCATGCTCAACAACCCCGGGAGTGCATCGCTTCCCGACCCGACCCCGGATCACACCGCCGGCCCGCCCGCGCGGGCCGGGCCGATCGGGTCACAGCGCGGACATGGTCTGCCACTGCGCCCACGGGATCTGCCAGTCGTACCAGTCGTACTGGGCCGGGAGGGTGGTGATCGCGCCGGTCACCTCGACCGGATCACCCACCATCGCGCTGTCGTAGTACGCCTTGGCGTCGGCTTCCAGCAGGTTGGCGCAGCCGTGCGAGGTGTTCGCCTTGCCGATGTTGGCCGCGTTGTCGTTGTTCTCGTGGATGAACTCGCCGTGGTTCGAGAACCGCACGGCCCACTTCTTCAGCACGTTCGTGTAGCCGTAGCGCGGGTTGTCGAAGCTGAACTGCGGGTCCTTCTGCATCACCACGAACGTGCCGTTCGGGGTGGTCAGCTCCGCGTCCTCGTCCCGGCCGAACGACGCCGGGTAGCTCGCCACGGTCTGCCCGTCGCGCTGCACCACGAGCTGGTGCGACGGCGTGTCGATCTTCACGACCTGGTTGCGGCCGATGGTGAAGTCGCTGGTCACGTCAGCCGTGCCGTACGCGCCGCCGCCGTAGGGCACGCCGTAGAGCTTGGCCTCGACGTGCACCTTGGTGTTCGCGGGCCAGTAGACCTCGGGGCGGTAGTGCACCTCACGGGAGTTCAGCCAGCCCCAGCTGCCCTTGATGTTCGCCGAGTTGGTCACGGTCAGCGCCTTCTCGGCGCTCGCCCGGTCGGCCACGTCGGCGTCGAACTTCACCATGATCGGCACGGCGACGCCGACCGTCTGGTCGTCGCCGGGGAACAGCGTCGCGCGCACCTGGGAGCCGGCGGTCAGCGTGGTGAAGGAGCCCTTGAGGTCGACCTTCTTGCCGTCCGTGCCGGTGGCCCGGCCCTGGTAGGCGTAGCTCTTGCCGAAGCCCAGGGGCTCGGTGCTGGACCAGGTCCGCTTGTCCTCGGCGATCTTGCCCTGCACGGCCTTGCCCTCGGCGTTGGCGAGCGCGACCTCGTCGAGGGTGCCCTCGGCCACGGTCACCCGGACCGGCTGGTTGACCGGGACGTCCTTCGCGCCGTCGGCCGGCGCGGTGGTGACCTTCGCCACCGGCGGGCGGTCACCGCCCTCGGCCTTGGGGACGCCCGGTTCCACCTGGGCGGAGCACCCGGCGAGGACGACCGCACCGAGCAGCAGGGCCGTGATTCTCTTGTGCACTGTTCGACCTCCCGAACGAAGGACGCGCACTGGGGCTTTCGGTGCGAGTGATCCGCATCACACACCTAGGATCACCCTCGTGACCCGTCCTATCGCAGTCGTCACCGGAGCCAGCGCGGGCATCGGTGAGGCCACCGCCCGCAGGCTCGCCGCCGAGGGGTTCCACGTCGTGCTGGGAGCACGGCGGCTCGACCTGCTCAAGACTATCGCGGATGAGCTGGGCGGCACGGCCGTGCAGCTCGACGTGACCTCGCCCTCGTCGGTCGAGGAGTTCGCGGCGGCCGTGCCCCGGGCGCACGTGCTGGTGAACAACGCGGGCGGCGCGCGCGGCCTGGACCCCGTGCTCACCGCCGACGAGGACGACTGGCGGTGGATGTGGGAGACCAACGTGCTGGGCACGCTGAGGGTCACCAAGGCCCTGCTGCCCGCGCTGATCGACTCCGGTGACGGGCACGTGGTGACCGTCACCTCCGTCGCCGCGTACGAGGCGTACGACAACGGCTCGGGCTACACCTCCGCCAAGCACGCCCAGTCCGCCCTGCACCGCACCCTGCGCGGCGAGCTGCTCGGACAGCCCGTCCGGGTCACGGAGGTCCTGCCGGGCATGGTGGAGACCGACTTCTCGGTCAACCGCTTCGCCGGCGACGCCGAGCGCGCCGCCGCCGTGTACGCCGACGTGACCCCGCTGACCGCCGACGACGTGGCCGACGTCATCGCGTTCGCGGTGACCAGGCCGTCGCACGTGAACCTCGACCAGATCGTGCTCAAGCCCCGCGCGCAGGCGTCGGCGACCCGGGTCCACCGGGGCTGAGCGCCGCACCCAGCCGGTCGACCGGGGCGTCGTCGGCGACGCGGAGCGGGGGGTTCGCCCTGCCCGCGACCGGCTCGTACGCCGAGCAGGCGCGGCGAAGTGGTTCGGGACCGGACTGGGCCGGGGGCGTCACGACTGCACCACCAGGTCCACGTCGAGCTGGTCCAGGACGTTGGCGATGGGGTTGGCGAACCCCCGCTGCCGGCTGCCGCCGCAGTACAGCCCCACGACCCGGTTGTCGTCGTCGAGCAGCACCGCCCCGGAGTCGCCGTGGTCGGCGAACGGGCCCTCCACCCGGATCTGGTCGCGCAACGTCCGCACGCCCAGCCCCACGCCGAAGTCCAGGGTGATCGCCGCGTCCGTGGACGCCACCACGCCGGCGGTCAGCGCGGTGGTCCGGCCGCGCTTGCGCACGTGCCCGCCGACCCGCGCCACCCCCTGCCCCGCAACGGGTCCGATGCCCGCCACCTCGGCCCGCGAGTGCGGCGTGGTGAGCAGGATCGCGGCGGCGTCCACCGTCCCGGACAGCGCCGCCCGCGCCAGCACGCCGATCTGGTCCCGGTACGGGTGCCCGCCGTCGACCCGGGACGGGTGCACCATCGGGTCGCCGACCGCCCACGCGTCGTCCACGCACGCGATGTGGAACGCCGTCAGCGCCATCGTGCGGCGCTTGGCGCGCGGCGTGACCAGCGCGCCGAGCGTCCCGGCGACCAGGTAGTCGTCCGCTTCCGCCACGTCCGGCGGCACGAACCGCACGGCGCGGCTCGGCCCGACCCCGATCCCGCCGACCAGCAGGTCGTGCCGCTCGGCGCCGTTCACGCCCTCGGGCGAGGCCAGCGTGTGGTGCGGGTAGAACGTGTCCTCGACCACGTCGGTCGGGATGCCCAGCACGTCCGGCGGCACGGTGAACTGCGCCGCGTCCCCTTTGCGCCGCACGTAGACCACGATCGACGGCACCCCGGTGCAGCGCCCGCCGACGGCCTTGTGGCCGATGTCGACGCCGACCACCCCGGGCCGGCTCAGGAAATCGTCCTCGACCAGCCTCTTGATCGGCCTGATCGCCGCGCGTCCGTCGCCTGCCATGACGACCTCCAACCACCCCTACCACCAATGAAACGCGAGGGGTCAGGTTTCGTCACACGCAGTCACCCGAACGGCCGGTCCGGTCTTGCGGCCGTCCGGTTCGGACGGCGGGTTCCGTCAGAACTCGCAGCCCACCAGCACGGGTTCCGGGCGCAGTTCCACGCCGAACGCCGCGCGCACCCCGTCGCGCACCTCGCGCGCCAGGTCGAGCAGGTCCGCCGTGGACGCGCCGCCCCGGTTGGTCAGCGCCAGGGTGTGCTTGCCGGACAGCGCGACCCGCCCGCCGGGCCCGAGGTGGCCCTTGGTGAACCCGGCGCGCTCGATCAGCCACGCGGCGGACAGCTTCCGGTGGCCGGGGCCGGCCGGGTAGGTGGGCACCTCGACGTGCCGCCCGAGCCGTTCGGCGATCCGGATCAGCACGCCGGCCAGCGTCGAGTCGTCCAGCAGCGGGTTGGTGAAGAACGAGCCCGCGCTCCACGTGTCGTGGTCGGCCGGGTCGAGCACCATGCCCTTGCCGCGCCGCAGCTCCAGCACCGCCTTGCGGGCGGCGTCGGCGGGCACCCGGTCGCCCTGCCCGACGCCCAGCACCCGGGCCAGCTCCGCGTAGCGGATCGGCGCGGACTGGCCGCCGGAGGTCAGCGCGTACCGGGCGCGCAGCACCACGGCCTGGTCGGTGCCCTTGAGCACGCTGGTGCGGTAGGCCAGCCCCAGCGCGTCGGCGGACATCTGGTTGACCCGCCCGGTGCGCCGGTCCAGCACGTCCACCGAGGTGAGCACCTGGGAGATCTCCACGCCGTACGCGCCGACGTTCTGCACGGGCGTCGCGCCGACCTGGCCGGGGATGCCGGACAGGCACTCCAGCCCGCCCAGGCCCTGCGACACCGCCTCGGCGACGACGGAGTCCCAGTCCTCGCCCGCCTCGACGGTGAGCTGCACCATGCCGTCGCCCAGCGGGTCCAGCCGGCGGCCCTGCGTGCCGACCTGCACGACGGTGCCGGCGAAGCCGGTGTCGGCGATCACCAGGTTGGAGCCGCCGCCGAGCAGCAGCGCGGGGTCGCCGGCCGCGTCGAGCGCGCGCACGGCGTCGACCAGCTCGGCGGAGGTGGTGGCGCGCAGGTACCGCGCGGCCGGGCCACCGAGCCGGAGCGTCGTGCGCTCGGCCAGCGGCACGCGGGAGCGCACCTGGGCACCGGACAGCGGGGTGGTCACGACTGCCAACGGTAGCCTCCGCGGCATGGCACGCCGCATCGAGCACCTGACGACGTTCCCCCGGCCCGCGTCCGAGGTCTACGCAGCCCTGGTGGACGAGGGGTACCTGCGCGACCGCCTGGCGGTCCTGGGCGGGACCGACGCCGCGCTGGTCGCGTTCACCGAGACCGGCGGGACGACGTCGTACCAGCTCAAACAGGGCGTCCCGGCCGACAAGCTGCCCCCGGTGGCGCGCGGGGTGCTGGGCGGCGACCTGGTGATCGACCGGGCCGAGGCGTGGACCGAGGCCGGTCGGGCGGGGACCGTCGAGGTGACCCTCAAGGGCGTGCCGGGCCGGCTGGACGGCACCTTCACGCTGGCCGACGCGGCGGGCGGCGGGAGCGAGCTGACCCTCGCGGGCCAGGTGAAGGTGTCCATCCCGCTGATGGGCGGCAAGCTGGAGGGGCTGATCACCGAGCAGGTGGGCCTGCTGCTGGACAAGGAAGCCGAGTTCACCGCCGAATGGCTCGCGCGCCGCGCCTAGCGGCCGGCCGGGCCCGCGCGCTCGGCCTGCCGACCAGGGGCACCACCAACCCGAACCGCCTGCGCCGGGTCGACCGGTGGCTGGCGCACACCTGCCGCGAGCTGCTCGCCGGCTCCGCCGACCCGCTCGTGGTCGACCTCGGCTACGGCTCGTCGCCGGTCACCACGGTCGAGCTGGCGAACCGGCTGCGCCCGCTCAACCCCGCGCTGCGGGTGCTGGGCCTGGAGCTGGACGCCGAGCGGGTCGCGGCGGGCGAGGCCGCCGCCGACCCGCCCCGGCTGGAGTTCCGGCGCGGCGGGTTCGAACTCGCCGGCCGCCGGCCGCTGCTGCTGCGCGCGTTCAACGTGCTGCGGCAGTACACCGAGGAGCAGGCGGCCGAGGCGTGGGCGACCATGCTGGGCCGGCTCGCGCCCGGCGGCGTGCTGGTCGAGGGGACGTGCGACGAGATCGGCCGCCGGTGCTCGTGGGTGGCGCTGGACGCGGGCGGGCCGAGGACGTTCACCCTGTCCTGCCTGCCCGGCGACCTGGAGGGCCCCGGTGACCTGGCCGAGCGCCTGCCCAAGGCGCTGATCCACCGCAACGTGCCCGGTGAGCGGGTGCACGCCCTGCTCGCCGAGCTGGACGCGTGCTGGGCGACCGCCGCGCCGTTCGCGCCGTTCGGCCCGAGGGCCCGCTGGGTGGAGGCGGTGTCCCTGCTGGCCGCGCGGTGGCCCGTGCTGGACGACCGGCGGCGGTGGCGGCTGGGCGAAGTGACCGTGCCGTGGGAGTCCGTGCGGCCGTAGCCGGGCCGGGCTGCGGGCCGGTCGGGGCGGGCACACGATGTGCCCGTGGCCACACAGCGGGAACGCCGGCGGGGTCCGGGGGCAGGAACCGGTGTGCGAAGCGACGTAGCGCCGATGGCGACACCGGTCCGAGTGGCCCTCGACGAGGGGGCGCTGCTCACGCTCTACGAGTCGACGGCGGCCCGGCTGCACCGGTACGTGGCCCGCCGCGTGGGGGCCGACACCGCGCAGGACGTGGTGTCGGAGGCGTTCCTCGCGCTGTGGGAGGGGCGGGCGGGCCAGGTGGTCGAGCTGGACACCCTGCGCGCCTGGCTGTACGGGGTCGCCACGAACCTGCTGCGGCGGCACGTGCGGTCCGAGGAGCGCAAGCTGCGCGCCTGGGGCCGCGAGCACGCGGCGCGGGTCGACGTGGCCGACGTCGGCGACCGGGCGGGCGAGGCGGCCGACGCGGACGCCCTGGCCGGGCCCGTCACGAGGTGGCTGGCCGACCTGCGCCGCGAGGAGCGGGACGTGCTGCTGCTCACCGCGTGGGCCGAGCTGTCGCCGAGCGAGATCGCGGTGGCCCTGGACGTCCCGGTCGCCACCGTCCGCACCCGCCTGCACCGGACCCGCGCCCGCCTGCGCACCCGCCTGGCCGACCACCTCACCGACTCGGGGGACCACCATGAGTGAGCACTCGCTGGACCAACTCCTGGACCGCGCGCTGGACCGCGCCGTCGCCGACGAGCCCGGCCCGTCCGAGGAGCGGCTGTCCGAGGGCCGCGGGCACCTGGCCGCCGCCCTCCGCGCCACCTCGGCCGCTCCCGACCGGGCCGCGCCGGCCGTCCCCGACCGGGCCGCTCCCGGCTTCGCGGTCGGCGGCACTGCTCCCGGGCGCATCGGCACCCGCCGCGGACGATCCTGGAAACCGCGCCGCGTGCTGGCCGCCGCAGCGGCGCTGGCCGTGCTGACCACGACCGGCGTGGTGTGGCAGGGAGCCGTGGACACCTCGCACCCGGCCGCCGCCGCCTCGCTCAACCGGGCGGCCGACCTCGCGGCGACGGTGGTCGACCAGCCCGTCGGGCCGGGCCAGTACCGGTACGTGCGCAGCCGCTACGTGGGCGTCACCGTGGAGGTCGGCCCCGGCACCGCCTACACCGGCACCGCCACCCACGAGCTGTGGGTGCCGACCGACCCCACCTCGGAGTGGATGGAACGCCGGCTCGACGACGGCCCGAGCACGTGGCTGCCCGGCAAGGAGGGCCCCGGCTCGCCGCCGAGCAGCCCGTCGAACCTCCTCGGCGAGTTCCGCGCGCCCTGCGGCGCCTTCTCCTACATGGCTGCGGGCCAGCCCGACAAGTGCAGCAGCACCGGGTGGGGCAACCCGTCGCCGGAGTTCCTGGCCGACCTCCCGACCGACCCGCAGGCCCTCTACCAGCGGTTGGTGGCGGACAGCGGGCAGTACGCGCCCGCCGCGTGGGGCACCGACGCCGGCGTCCTGAGCGCCGTGCGGGGCGCGCTGTCCAGCGGTCGCGTGCCGGCTGACGTGCGCGCCCGGCTGTACCGGGCCCTGGCGCACGTGCCGGGGTTGCAGGTCACCGACGAGCGGGCCAACCTCGACGGCAAGGTCGGCACGGCGCTCGGCGTGCGGGTCGGCGACGACTTCATGGAGATCATCGTCGACCCGGCGGACGGCGCGTTCATCGGGCAGCGCGAGGTCGTCGCTGTCGACCGGGACCTGCCCGTGGGCACGGTCCGCCAGTCCAGCTCCACCACCACCGGGGTCGCCGACGCACTGGGTGCCGCCCCCCGCTGACCGAGGCCGGCTCCCGGCCCTGCCACAAGGTGCGGTCCGCGCGTTCGGGGCGCGCGGACCGCACCTGCTCCTGTACCCGGGCACGGGCCCGGCACACACACCCGTCCGGTTCGACTTCGGACTCCCGACCCGTGCCCGCAGGCCGACCGGCCACCCGCACCCCGGCTCCGGCTCGTGGACCCGGCCCGCCCGCGTCCCTAGGCTCGGGTGGGTGGAACACCAGGACTTCCTCGACCAGGCCCGTGACCAGTACCACGCCATCCGCGCGGCGGCGGTGGCCGCCGGGCCGGACGTGCCCGTGCCCACCTGCCCCGGCTGGGACGTCCGCGCGCTGGTCCACCACCTCGCCGGCGTGAACTCGTGGGCGCTGGCCGCGCTGACCACCCCGGCGGACGGCGGACGCCCCCGCGCCGAGCACCGCCCGGACGGCTGGGAGGAGCTGCTGGCCTGGTGGGACGAGCGGTTCACGGCGATGAACCGGCTGCTGGCCGACGTCGGCCCGGACGCGCCCGCGTGGACGTTCACCGGCCCGAGCACCGCCGGCTTCTGGAGCCGCCGGCAGGCCCACGAGCTGGCCATCCACCGCCTGGACGTCGAGCACGCGCTGCACGGCCCCGAGGTGCCCCCGCTGCTGTTCGACACGCAGTTCGCGGCCGACGGGGTGACCGAGTTCCTCACCGTGCTGCTGGTCCGCCTCGCGCGGGAGCGCCCGGTCACGCGGGAGGGCCGGCTGCTGTGGCACGCCGCCGACGCGGGCCGCACCTGGGAGGTCCGGCTCGTCCCGGGGCAGCCGCCGGCCACCGTCGCGGCGGCCGGGTCGGGCACCGACCACGACGCCACCGTCGCGGGCACGGCGGACGCGCTGTACCGGGCGGCGTGGGACCGGCCGAGCGGCGCGATCGTGTCCGGCGACAGGTCGCTGCTGGACGCGCTGCCGCGACCGTAGATACTTCTTCACCGTGCCCCAGCTCGAACGACGCTACGTGATCACCTTCGGGTGCCCGGACCGGACCGGCATCGTCGCCGGCATCTCCTCGTTCCTGGCCGAGCACGGCGGCTGGATCGTCGAGGCGGCCTACCACACCGACCCGACGACCAACTGGTTCTTCACCCGCCAGGAGGTGCGGGCGGACTCGCTGCCGTTCGGCGTGGAGGAGCTGCGCGAGCGGTTCGGCCGGGTGGCGCGGGACCTCGGCGCGCACACCAACTGGCGGGTCACCGACACCGGCGAGCGGCGGCGGGTGGTGCTGCTGGTGTCCAAGGAGGGGCACTGCCTGTACGACCTGCTGGGGCGGGTCGCGTCGCACGAGCTGGACGTGGACGTGTCGGCGGTGATCGGCAACCACACCGACCTGGCGTCCATCACCCGCGCGCACGGCATCCCGTTCCACCACGTGCCGTTCCCGGCCAACGACCCGGAGGGCCGGCAGGCGGCGTTCGCCCAGCTCCGCCAGCTCGTGGACGCCCACCACCCGCACGCCGTGGTGCTGGCCCGGTTCATGCAGATCCTGCCGACCGAGCTGTGCGCGGCGTGGGCGGGGCGGGCGCTGAACATCCACCACAGCTTCCTGCCGTCGTTCATCGGCGCGCGGCCGTACCACCAGGCGCACGGCCGGGGCGTGAAGCTGGTCGGCGCGACCTGCCACTACGTGACCGCCGAGCTGGACCAGGGCCCGATCGTGGAGCAGGACGTGATCCGGGTGGACCACACCGACTCCATCCCGGACATGGTCCGCAAGGGCCGCGACATCGAGAAGGTCGTGCTGGCGCGGGGCCTGCGGTGGCACCTGGAGGACCGGGTGCTGGTGCACGGCAACCAGACCGTCATCTTCTGACCCCGGCCGCCCACGACGGTGGGTGACCGGCGGCATCACGCGAAAGGCGGACCGCGCCACCCCGTTCGGACGTAGGCTGCGCCCGTGCGCACCGAGATCAGGGACCTGGACCAGGTCCGGACGGCCGGCGACCTGCGGGGCGCGGTGGTCGTCGGGCTCGACCTCTCCGACGTGGACCTGCGGGTGCCGCTGGACGGCGCGCTGTTCCTGGGGTGCGCGCTGTCGCCCTCGGACCGGCGGCGCGCGGACGCGGCCGGCGCGCTGGTGTTCCCGACCATCCCGGACGTGCCGTACCGGGTCTACCGGTCCGCGCTCTACACCCCGGACGAGCTGTTCGCCGGTTTCGACCCGGCCCGGCCGCAGTCCTACGCCGACACCCCCGACGCCCGGATCTACCGGCACAGCAAGCGGCAGGGCCACCACCCCGACCCGCTGCACGCGCTGGCCGAGCGGCTGCACGACCACGCGATCACCGAGGCGCTGGACGAGGCGCTGACCGGCTCCCCCGTCGCCGTCATGGGCGGGCACGCGCTGGGCCGCGACACGGACGGCTACCGGCGCGCGGTGGCGCTGGGCGCGGCGCTCGGCGCGGCCGGGTTCACCGTGCTGACCGGCGGCGGGCCGGGCGCGATGGAGGCCGTGCCGCTGGGCGTGCGGGTCGGCGAGGACGCCGCCGTGCTGCGCGCGCTGGCCCGGGTGCCGAAGTTCGGCGGGGACGCCGAGTCGATCGGCCGGTGGCTGGCGGCGTTCCCGACCGACCTGCCGGCGTTCGACCGGCCGCGCACGATCGGCATCCCGACCTGGTTCTACGGGCACGAGCCGCCGAACCCCGCCTGCGAGCTGCACGCCAAGTACTTCGCCAACTCGGTGCGCGAGGAGGGCCTGCTGACCGTGGCGACCGGCGGGATCGTCTACACGCCGGGCAGCGCGGGCACCGTGCAGGAGGTGTTCCAGGACTACACCCAGAACCACTACGGGTCGGTCGGCCCCGCCGCGCCGATGGTGTTCCTGGGCAAGGAGTTCTGGGAGCGCGAGGTGCCCGCCGCGCCGCTGGTGCGGCGGCTGGCGCGCGGCCGGGAGGCCGAGCGCTGGGTCCTGGTCACCGACGACGTGGCGGAGGCCGTGGCGTTCCTCGGCGAGTACGCCGCCCGGCTCCGGCCCGTCGAGCCGCAGCTCGCCTGACCACGGCCCGGCCCCGGCTCACCCCGCTCCGGCGCGGTCGCCCGCCCAAGCACGCCGGAGCACGCCGGGCCGAAGGCACACCGGGCGCGTCACACCGGGCGGGCGAGCCCCTCCACGACCTCGGCGCCCGGCAGCTTCGCCAGCACCTCACCGGGCACCAGCAGCTTGCTGCCCCGGATGCCGCTGCCGATCACCAGTTCCGGCGCGGCGGCGACCTCGGGCGAGAGCAGCACCGGCCAGTCCCCGGGCAGGCCGACCGGCGTGATGCCGCCGTACTCCATGCCGGTCAGCGACACGGCGTCGTCCATCGGCGCGAATGACGCGCGCCGGGCGTCCAGGCGGCGGCGCACCACACCGTTCACGTCCGCCCGCGTTGTCGCCGGCACCACGCACGCCGCGTACCGCACGGTGTCGCCGCGCTTGCCCGCGACGATCACGCAGTTCGCGGAGGCGTCCAGCGGCGAGCCGTAGTGGGCGCAGAACTCGGCGGTGTCCGCCAGGGTCGCGTCGATCGCGGAGACCGCCAGGCGGTTCCCCTCGGGCAGCGCGCGCAGCGCGGCGGCCACCGGTGCGGCCACCAGGTCGAGGTGGTCGAGCACGGGGGCGGGCGTGAGCTTTCCGGCGATGGTCCACACCCCGACCATCCTGCCGGCTCGGCTTGACGTTGACGCAGCGTCAACCTCTACCGTGGTCGTGCAGGGGGAGGTGACGGACGATGGCCTGGTCGATCGCACAGGTCGCGCGCATGTCGAAGGTGACTTCGCGGACGCTGCGGCACTACGACGCCATCGGGCTGCTGCCGCCCGCGCGGATCGGGGGCAACGGCTACCGCTACTACGAGCGGGAGCAGTTGCTGAGGCTCCAGCAGATCCTGCTGCTGCGCGACCTGGGGCTGAACCTGGACACCGTGTCCGAGGTGCTCGACGGCCGTCACAGCGCGGTGGACGTGCTGCGCAACCACCAGCGGTGGCTGCGCGGCGAGCAGGAGCGGCTGGCCGCGTTGGCGGACACCGTCGCCAAGACGATCGAGGAACTGGAAGGGGGTGAGCACACCATGAAGATGGAAGAGCTGTTCGACGGCTTCGACGCCGACCGCCAGGCGCGCTACGAGGCAGAACTCGTAGAGCGCTACGGCGAAGGCGTCCAAGAGCACGTCGACGAGAGCAAGCGCCGGATGCGCGGATGGACCAAGTCCGACGCCGACGGGTTCATGGCGGAGTGGCAGGCCGTCGCCCAGGCGTACGGCGAGTTGTTCGACGCGGGCACCGCGCCGGACGCGCCGCAGACGCTGGAGGTGACCGACCGGCACTACCGGTGGATCTGCCGGAGTTGGACCCCGAACCGGGAGTCCTACACCGGCCTGGGACAGCTGTACGTCGACGCGCCGGACTTCAAGGCGCAGTTCGACGCCCACGCCGAGGGCTTCGCCGAGTGGGTGCGCGACGCGATCGCGGCCTACGCGGCCACCCGGCTCTGACACGCCGCGGGGAGGTGCACATCCCCGCGACGCCGGAGCCGTCGCGCTACAACCCGAACGCCTTGACCATCTCGCGGTCGAACGCGGGCAGGTCGTCGGGGTTGCGGCTGGTCACGAGCGTCCAGCCGTTCATGGTGCAGACCTGGACCTCCAGGTCGTCCCACTGCCCGCCGGCGTTGCGGACGTCGGTGGCCAGGCTCGGGAACGAGGTGAGCATCTTGCCGCGCACGACGTCGGCCTCGACCAGCAGCCACGGCCCGTGGCAGATCGACGCGATCGGCTTGCCGGCGGCGACGTGCGCCTTGACCAGCGCTACCGCCTGCCGGTCCATCCGCAGGAAGTCCGCGTTGGCGACCCCGCCGGGGATCACCAGGCCGTCGTAGTCGGCCGGGTCGGCGTGCGCGTAGGGGACGTCCACGGGGAACTTGTCGGCCGGGGTGAGGTGGTTGAAGCCCTGGACCTCGCCCAGCTTGGGGGCGAGCAGGCGGGGCACCGCACCCGCCTTCTCGACGTGCTGCCAGGGGTCGGTCAGCTCGACCTGCTCGATCCCCTCCGTGTCGACCAGGAATGCGATCTTCTTCGGTTCGGCCATGCCTTCCGGCTACCCGGCGAGGAAATGGCCCAACCACCCGCGCACGTCACCCCGGCGGGTCAACCAGGAGGGCACCAGTTCGAGCCGGCCGGCCGGGAACGCGGCGGCGGTGGCCTTGGCGACGTCCTCGGGGTGCAGCGGGTCCCGGGTGGCGCCGACCACCAGGACCGGCGCCCGCACGGCGGCCAGCAGCGCGCGGTCCGGGACGGCGACCCGGCCGGGCAGCTCGGCCAGCGCCCCGTCCAGCCGGGCGAACGCCCGCCGGCGCTCGGCGAGGTACTCGGGCGGCCCGCCGAGGGCGGTGACGGCGCTCTCGCGGTCGAGCAGCGGGCGCGGTTCGTCCAGCACGGCGGGCAGCAGCAGCGCGACCCGCTCGAACGCGTCGGGCTCGTCGGCGAGCAGCGACAGCAGCGCGCCGGAGGTGAGGGAGACGCCGATCGCCCGCGTCGCGCCCACCTCGCGGGCGACCCGGCGCAGGTCGGCGGCGATCCGCCGGTAGTCCCAGTACCCGGCGGGTGCGTCCGGGGCGTCGCCGTGCGACGGGAGGGTGACCACGACCTTCGTGCCGGGCAGGCCGGAGGTGGGCAGGCGGGCTTCGCCGGGGGTCGCGCCCAGGCCGTGGCCGACCAGGGTGACCGGGGTGCCGGAGCCGAAGCTCCGGTGCGTCACCACCTCGGGCCGCGCTGGACCTCGATCAGCCGGGGCCGCACGTCGACCAGGTACACCAGCACCGCGACCAGGCCGGCCAGCCAGAACATCGCGCCGGCGCTGTTGAGGCTGAACAGCAGCAGCGCGAAGGTGCCGCCGCCGGTGATGCCCAGCCAGGCGGGCTTGGTGAGCCGCTCGGCCGCGGTGTAGGCGTCGGCCCGCTGGGACAGCGCGTGCACGAACGCGAAGACACCGACGACCAGCCCGGCGTAGTACGCCAGGATCATGATCCACTGGTCGAGGAAGATCAGGTCCAGGGCCGGAAACGGTGAGAACACCCCCCCAGCCTACGTGCGCGGCGCGTCCGGGGTACAGCCGAAACGGGACGTCCCGGACAGGACGCCCCGTGGCGGCGGGGTCACTCGGCCGCGTCGCCGGACTTCTTGGTGCCGGCGGGGCGGGCGGCGGGCTTGCGCGCGGTCGTCGTCTTCGGCGCGGCGGAGCCGGACCGGGCGGCGGCCGTGCGGTCGGCGGCCTTGCGGGTGGTGCTGCGCACCTCGTGGGCGACGTCGCCGCCGGTCTCCACGACGGCGGTGGCGAGCTTCTCGGTGGCGTCGTCCACGTCGCGGGCGACCTTCTCGCCGACCGTGCGGGTGCGGCGGGTGACCTTGCCCAGCACGTCGTCGGCGAGGTCGCGGGCGTCGGACGCGGCGGCCCCGGTGCGCTTCTGCGCGGTCTCGACGGCGGCCTCGACCTCGCTGAGCGCCTTCTGCACCTGCGGCTGGCTCTTGAGCCGGTCCAGCGCCTCCTGGCCGTGCTCGGCGAGGTACTGGTAGAGGTTGAGCGCGGACTGGGTGTAGGCGTCCACGATCCGGCGCAGCTCGGCCGGCTCGAACTTGTCGCGCAGGTCCTTGAGGTCGGTGCCCTCGGCGGCGGTCTTCGCGGCCTCGGCGCGCTCCTTGGTCTTGTTCAGCGCCTCGACCACGGCCTTCGCGGCCAGGTCACCGGCGCCCAGGGCGGCCAGCAGCGGCGTCCGGGCGGCGGCGACGACCTGCTCGCCTGCCTTGCGCAGCTCCTCGGTGGTGGGCAGGTTCGACATGGGGGTTCACTCCTCGGGTCGGGATTCTCGCGGTCGGCCGGCGGTGTTCTCCCGGCGGAACGACTCGTAGACGTCGAGCAGCACCTGCTTCTGCCGCTCGGTCAGGTCCGGGGCGGTGACGATGGCGTCGGCCAGCGCGCCGCCCGCGCGCTGCTCCAGGAACCCGGCCTCGACGTAGAGCGCCTCGGCCGAGATCCGCAGCCCCTTGGCGATCTGCTGGAGGATCTCCGCGCTCGGCTTGCGCAGGCCCCGCTCGATCTGGCTGAGGTAGGGGTTGGACACCCCGGCGAGCTTCGCCAGTTGGCGCAGCGAGATCTTCGCCGAGTTGCGCTGCTCGCGGATGTACTCGCCGATGTCGCGGCCCAGGTCGGCGACGGCCTGGTCGATGGACTTCTTGTCGGGCGCGTCCACCACGGCACCTCCTCGATCCGCTTCCGACGGTACGCCGAGGTGCTAGCTCCTGCAAGCGCTCTGCTAGCAACCGGACGTGTGCTCGCCCACAGCGCTACCGTTGGCCGGTGGACCTGGCCGCCACCCTGCGCGAAGAGCTGGTCGACTCGCTGGTCGAGGCCGGCGTGCTGACCGACGCGCGGTGGGCGGCGGCGTTCCGCGAGGTGCCCAGGCACGTGTTCGTGCCCGCGTTCTTCGTGGCCACGCCCGACGGCTGGGCGCCGGTCACCGCCGACCACCCGGACTTCCTGCCGCTGGTCTACCGCAACCAGGTGTGCGTCACCCAGCTCGACGGCACCGACGCGGCCTGGCAGCGCGCGGTCGCCGAAGGTGCCGTGGAAGGCGTACCCACCAGCTCGTCGAGTATGCCGACGATCATGGCGATCATGCTGGAGGCGCTGGACGCCGAGGGGACGGTGCTGGAGATCGGCACCGGCACCGGCTACAACGCCGCGCTGCTCGCGCACGTGCTCGGCGACGACGCCGTCACCTCCATCGACGTCGACCCGGGCGTGCACGCCCGCGCGGCGGCGCGGCTCGCCGAAGCCGGGCGGCGGCCGTTCTGCGTGGTGGGCGACGGCGAGCAGGGCCACCCGGCGCGGGCACCGTACTCACGGGTCCTCGGCACCTGCGCGGTGTCCCGCATCCCGCCCGCGTGGCTGGGGCAGGTGGCGGACGGCGGGTTGATCGTCACCACGCTCAACCGGGCGCTGGGCGCGGGCCTGGTCCGGCTGGAGGTGCGCGGCGGCGTCGGGACCGGCCGGGTGCTGCCGGAGGACGGCCGGTTCATGCCGCTGCGCGCGCACCGCCAGGCGTGGGCGGACGAGGCGCTGCACCGGGCGCTGCACGCGGACGGGACGAGCCGGACCACCCCGCTGCCCGCGCGGACGGCGGTCGACCCGGCGTCGGGCTTCGAGTTCTTCGCCGGCCTGGCGCTGCCCGACGTGGTGGTCGGCCTGGACCCGGTGCGGCTGGTGCACCCGGACGGCTCGTGGGCCCGGCACCGGGGCGCGCGGGTGGAGGAGGGCGGGCCGCGCGGGCTGTGGCGCGAGGCCGAGGACGCCTACCGCCGGTGGCGCTCGCTGGGCCGCCCCCGCCGGCACCGCTTCACGTTCACCGCGACCGCCGACGACCAGCGCTTCGCCCTGGACGGCACGGACCTCACCTGGCCGCTCTGACCCCGACCGGGCGGCGGCTCAGTCGAGCAGCTCTTCGAGGAAGCTGCGCCGCCGGGGCGGGTGGTGGCCGGGAGGGCCGTAGTAGCCGGGCGGGTAGGCCGGCGGGTAGCCGGGCGGCACCGCCGGCGTCCCGGGCGGGGGCGTGCCGGGCGGGGGCTGGTAGGGCGGCGGTGCCCCGCCCGCCCCGGGCTGCGGACCCGCGTAAGGCGGCGGTGCGCCATCCTGCGGAGTGCCTGCGTAAGGCGGCGGTGCGCCGTCAGTGCCCGCGTACGCGCCTTCCTGCGGAGTGCCGGCGTAGGGCGGGGCCTGGGCGTAGTGGTCGCGCTCGGCCGCCAGGATCTGTTCCAGTTCGCCGCCGTCCAGGAACACGCCCTTGCAGTTGTCGCACTGGTCGATGTGGACGGCTCCGCGCGTGATGGTGCGCATCAGGTCCTGGCACTTGGGGCAGATCACGTACCCGAGAGTACGCACGACACGGGGGTGACCGCGTCACCACCTGGCGTGACCGGTGGGCCATTATGCCCTGGTGTCCCGATTCCGTCAGCGCGTCGTGCTCGTCGGCTGTGTCCTGACCGCCCTGCTCACCGTGGCCGGGTTGTTCGTCACCGACTACGGCATCGACCCCGACCTGTGGCTGTCCGGCCTCGCGGTCGGGTTCCTGGCGTTCCTCGCCGCCGTCGACCCGTGGCTGCACCGCAAGCGCGCCGCCGGGCTCGCCACGGACGCCAACCTCGACGCCGCCGTGACCGCGCTCGCCACGTCCCTGCACGCCCAGTGGACGGAGGAGTGCCGCGCCCGGGGGCTCACCGACGACCTCCTGGACCTGCACTGGTCCTCCGAGAACGGTCGCCCCGGCCGCAGCGACGCCGTGGTGGGCGCGTTCGAGCGCCACCCGCGCATGGTGTTCCTCGGCGAGGCGGGCGCGGGCAAGAGCACCATCGCCATGCTGCTCACCATCGGCCTGCTCGACCGCCACGCCGGCGGCCCGGTGCCGGTGCTGCTGTCGCTGTCGAGCTGGGACCCGGACACCGAGGACGTCCGCACCTGGATGACCCGCCGGCTCTACGAGGAGCACCCGGCGCTGCGCAACACCGAGCTGTACGGCAGCTACGCGGGCGACCTGCTGGTCGAGCAGCGGCGGGTGTTCCCGGTCCTGGACGGCCTGGAGCGGATCGCCGAGCGCAAGCGCGCGGACGCGCTGGAGCGCATCAACCGCGCCTTCCCGACGTCCTCGCCGCTGGTGCTGACCAGCCGGTCGGACGCCTTCGCGGACGCGGGCGTTCCGGTCGCGGGCGCGGACGTGGTGCACCTGCACCCGCTGGACCACGAGGAGATCGCGGGCTACCTGCGCGCCCACGCCGACCCGGTGACGGCGGCCCGCTGGGAGCCGATCTTCCTGCACCTGCGTGACGAACCGGACGGCCGGCTGGCCGACGCCCTGGCCACGCCGCTCGCGGTGTGGCTGGCCGGGGTCGTCTACGGCTACGGCGAGCCCAGCGAACTGCTCGACCGCACCCGGTTCCCGGACCGCCGGGCGATCGAGGACCACCTGGTCGACGAGCTGGTGGACGGCGCGTTCGGCGACCGGGGGGTGGCGCGGCAGGTGCGCGCCACCCAGGTCTGGCCGCGTGACCGGGCCCGCCGCTGGCTCACGTTCCTGGCGGGCGAGATGCGCGCCCGGGGCATCACCGACCTGGCCTGGTGGGAGCTGCGCCGCTCGGTCGGCAGGCGGTGGCTCGCGGTGCTCGGCGCGCTCGTCCTGGGCACGATCGGCGGCCTCGGCGTGGGCTGGCTGATGGCCTACGCGAGCACGCCGAAGCTCGCGCCCGCGACGGGCCTGGTCGCCGGGCTGGCCGTGGCGGTGGCGGCGCTGTCGGCCTCGCGCGACCGCGCGCCGAAGCCGAGGTTGGGCGTCTGGCGGAGCCTGGTGCTGGTCAGCGGCGTGCTCGGGATGGCGGTCGGCCTCGTGTTCGGCGCGCTCTACGGGCTGTCGGCGGGCCTGGTGGTCGGCCTGGGCCTGGCGGTGGCCGTGGCGCTGCGGTTCGCGCTGGGCAGCAGCGCCGAGCTGACCCACCCGACCAGCCCGAGGTGGACCATGGCGCGCGACCGGATCGCGGTGTGGACCGGCTCGCTGGTGCTCGCCGTGGTGTTCGGCGCGGCGGCGGGGCTGGTGTTCGGCCCCAACCAGACCGGCATGGTCGGGCTGGGGCTGGCCTGCGGGCTGATGCTCGGGTTCACGCTGTCCGTGCTGCACCTGCGCTGGTGGTGGTTCACCGTGGCGCGGATCTGGCTGGCCGCGCGCGGCAAGCTGCCGTGGGAGCTGGTCGTGTTCCTGGAGGATGCCCGCAAGCTGGGCGTCCTGCGCCTGTCGGGCGCGTCCTACCAGTTCCGGCACGCCCTGGTGCAGGAGCGGCTGGCGGGCACGCCCGTCCCGGTGCGCTCGGAGGCGTGAGGCGGCGCGGTCAGGAGCCCAGGGCGCGCAGGCGGCCGATCGCCTCGTCCAGCACCTCGTCCTTCTTGCAGAACGCGAACCGGACGAGGTGCTGCCACTGCCCGGGGTGGTCGGCGAACACCTGGACGGGCACGCCGGCGACCCCGATCCGGGCCGGCAGCTCGCGGCACAGCCGGGCGCCGTCGGTGAAGCCGAGCGGGCGCACGTCGGCGGTGATGAAGTAGGTGCCCTGGCTGGGCCGCACGGCGAACCCGGCGTCGGCGAGGCCCGCCGCCAGCCGCGAGCGCTTGTCCTCCAGCGACGCGCGCAGCTCCTCGACCCAGCCGAGCTCGTGCCGCAGGGCGTGCGCCACGGCGGGCTGGAACGGCGCACCGCCGACGAACGTGAGGAACTGCTTGGCCGCGCGCACGGCGGCGATCAGGTCGGCGGGCCCGCACGCCCAGCCGATCTTCCAGCCGGTGCAGTTGAACGTCTTGCCCGCGCCGGAGATCGTCACGGTCCGCTCGGCCATGCCGGGCAGGGTGGCCAGCGGGACGTGGTCGAGGCCGTCGAACACCAGGTGCTCGTAGACCTCGTCGGTGATCGCGATGACGTCGTGCTCGACGCACAGCCGCGCGACCTCGGCCAGCTCCGCCTTGTCGAGCACGGTGCCGGTGGGGTTGTGCGGCGAGTTGAGCAGCAGCGCCCGGGTCTTCGGGCCGATCGCGGCCCGCAGCGCCCCGACGTCGAGGCCGAGCCGCCCGGTGCCGGGTTCCTCGACCAGGCCGACGGTCCGCCGGGTCGCGCCGGCGAGCGCCACCGACGCGGCGTAGGAGTCGTAGTAGGGCTCGATCAGCACGACCTCGTCACCCGGCTCGACCAGGGCGAGCAGGCTGGCCGCGATCGCCTCGGTGGCCCCCACGGTGACCAGCACCTCGGTGTCCGGGTCGTAGTGCGTGCCGAACCGCGCGCGGTGCCCGGCGATCGCCTCCCGCAGCACCGGCATCCCGGGGCCGGGCGGGTACTGGTTGAGGCCGCCGTCGATGGACTCCTTGGCCACCGCGAGCATCCCGGCCGGCCCGTCGGTGTCGGGGAAGCCCTGCCCGAGGTTCACCGCCCCGGTGCTGGTCGCCAACGCGGTCATCTCCGCGAAGATCGTCGAGGTGAACGGCCGCATCCTGGTGACAAGCGCTGGTACCCGCACAACGCCGAATCTTCACGGACAATGGCCCCGTGGAGCAACTGACCGCCGCTGACCAGCTCAAGCGCCGAGACCTGCGCCGGATGAAGCTCGTCGCCACGGGCTTCTTCCTGGCCGCGACCGCGATCTTCCTGGTGGCGCTGCTGTTCGAGGCGGACGGCCCGCCGTGGATCGGGTACGTGCGCGCCGCCGCCGAGGCGGGCATGGTCGGCGCGCTGGCCGACTGGTTCGCGGTGACCGCCCTGTTCCGCCGGCCGCTGGGGCTGCCGATCCCGCACACCGCGATCATCCCGACCAGGAAGAACACCTTCGGCGACGCGCTGGGGTCGTTCGTCGGGACGAACTTCCTGTCCGAGGACGTGGTGCGGGACAAGCTGCGCCGGGTCGGCGTCGCGCACCGGGTCGGCGCGTGGCTGGAGCAGCCCGACCACGCCGAGCGGGTCACCGGCGAGCTGTCGAACGTGGTCAAGGGCGCGATCAGGGTGCTGCGCGACGAGGACGTGCAGGCGGTCGTGGAGCAGGCGGTGGTGCGCCGGCTGACCGACCAGCCGTGGGGGCCGCCGCTGGGCAGGCTGCTCTCCCAGGTGCTCACCGACGGCGCGCACCACAAGCTGGTCGACCTGATGTGCGACCGCGCCCACGACTGGGTTCGGGACAACTACGACAAGATCGTCGGCCTGGTCACCGAGCGCTCGCCGGTGTGGTCGCCGAAGTTCATGGACTCGATGCTCGGCGACAAGGTGCACTCCGAGCTGCTGAACTTCGCCTGGGCGGTCAAGACCGACGTCAACCACCCGATGCGGCAGGCGCTGGACCAGTTCCTCATCGAGTTCGCCAAGGACCTCCAGTCCGACCCGGCGACCGTGGAGCGGGCCGAGGCGGTCAAGCAGCAGGTCGTGGAGCACCCCGACGTGCAGCGGCTGATCGGGTCGGCCTGGGGCACGGCGAAGGGGATGCTGCTCACCGCCGCCGAGGACCCGTCGTCCGAGCTGCGCAAGCGCATCCGCACCGGGCTGGTGTCGTTCGGCGGCCGGCTGGTCGCCGACGAGGCGATGCGCGCCAAGGTCGACGGGTGGCTGGAAGACGCGGCGGGGCACGTCGTCGGCAACTACCGCGACGAGATCACCACGCTGATCACCGACACCGTCGAGCGGTGGGACGCCGAGGAGACCTCCCGCAAGATCGAGCTCCAGGTGGGGCGCGACCTGCAGTTCATCCGGATCAACGGCACGGTGGTGGGCGCCCTGGCGGGCCTGGTGATCTACACCGTCGGGCAGCTCGTGGTGTGATCGCCGGGGCGGCTACGACACGCTGAGCGCCCGCCGCTCCCGGAAGTTGCGCGCCTTCTCGCGGTTCCCGCAGACCTGCATCGAGCACCAGGTGCGCGACCGGTTGCGGGAGCGGTCGAAGAACGCCCACAGGCAGCCGTCCGCCTGGCAGATCTTGAACCGCTCCCACGACCCGAGCACCGCCAGCCTGGCCGCCGCGCCCAGCACCGCGCCCAGGGCGTCGTCGCTGGACATGGTGGGCACGCCGTGGCTGAGGTCGACCCGGATCAGGCCGGTGGCGGGGGTGGGGTCGGGCCCGTCGTGCCGTTCGCCCAGCGACGCCCGCAGCGCGGTGCGGGCGGCGCGGGCCTCGGTCAGGTCCCCGACATCGCCCAGCCCGCGTTCGGCCACCCACGCCCGCCAGGCGGCGGTGTGGTCCAGCACGTCGGTGCCGAGTTCGAGATCTCGGGTGTTGAGGAAAGCGAGCAGCAGCTCCACATCGTGTTCCGCATCGCCGGCTCGACCCTGCGCAAAAGTCGCGTGGTCCCAGCCGGCCGCCAGACCAGTCACCCCTCCACTGTAGGCGTCGGCGGGTGGCGATGTGGCGAAGTAACCGTCAAACCATTTTCGCCGGTTAGCCTCATTGCCCGTTCGGCTGACCGCCGATCGGGCTATGCACCCGGTGTATACCTCGTGTGTATAGTCGCTGGCATGTCGATCGGACACACCCTGCTCGGCCTCTTGGAAAAGGGGCCACGGCACGGCTACGACTTGAAAAGGGCCTACGACGAGCGCTTCGGCCAGGACCGGCCGCTGCACTACGGGCAGGTCTACACAACGCTGTCCCGCCTCCTGCGCAACGGCCTGGTGGCGGAGGCCGGCGTGGAGTCCGGCGACGGCCCGGAGCGCAAGCGGTACGCGATCACCGACGCGGGCGTGACGGACGTGGAGCAGTGGCTGGGCACGGCCGAGAAGCCGGAGCCCTACCTCCAGAACACGCTCTACACGAAGGTGGTCCTGGCGCTGCTGTCCGGGCGCAGCGCGGACGACGTGCTCGACGTCCAGCGCGCCGCCCACCTGGCCACCATGCGCGACCTGACCAGGCGCAAGGCGTCCGGCGACCTGGCCGACCAGCTCATCTGCGACCACGCCCTGTTCCACCTGGAGGCCGACCTGCGCTGGCTGGAGCTCACCGCCGCGCGGCTGGGCCAGCTCTCCGCCCAGCTCGGGGAGGTGCGCCGGTGAACGCCCTGCTGGAAGCGGTCGACCTGCACAAGTCGTTCGGCCCGACCCCGGCGCTGGACGGCGCCGGCCTGAGGGTGCGCGCGGGCGAGGTGGTCGCCGTGATGGGGCCGTCCGGCTCGGGCAAGTCCACCCTGCTGCACTGCCTGGCGGGCATCCTCACACCGGACTCCGGCGTGGTCCGGTACCGGGACGTCGAGCTGAGCGCGATGGGCGACGGGGAGCGCAGCGAGCTGCGCCGCACCCAGTTCGGCTTCGTGTTCCAGTTCGGGCAGCTCGTGCCCGAGCTGACCTGCCTGGAGAACGTGGCGCTGCCACTGCGGCTGGGCGGTGCGAAGCGCCGCGAGGCGGAGTCGCGCGCCCTGGAGTGGCTGGAGCGGCTGGAGGTGGCCGACGTGGGCGGCAAGCGCCCCGGCGAGACGTCCGGCGGCCAGGGCCAGCGGGTCGCGGTCGCCCGCGCCCTGGTGACGTCCCCGCGCGTGGTGTTCGCCGACGAGCCGACCGGCGCGCTCGACTCGTTGAACGGCGAGCGGGTGATGCAGCTGCTCACCACCGCCGCCAAGGAGACCAACGCGGCCGTCGTCCTGGTGACCCACGAGGCGCGGGTGGCCGCCTACTCCGACCGCGAGGTCGTCGTCCGCGACGGCCGTTCCCGCGAGGTGGAGCCGGTCCGATGAACCACCTGACCGACCCGGCCGCCCCCTGGGCCCGCCACCCCGCCACGAGCCACTCCGCAGCAACCCACCCCGCAGCGAGTCACTCCGCAGTGGGTCACTCCGCAGCAAGTCATCGCATTACGAGCCGCTCCGCAGCGAGCCGCATCGCTCCTCGCCGGGCAGCCCGCAGCGCCGCCGTCCCCGGCTCCTCAAGGCGGGTCCGATGACGAAGTGGCTGAGCGACCTCGCCCTGGGCATCCGGCTGGCCATGGGCGGCGGGCGGACGTCGTGGGTCCGGCTCGTCCTGACCGGCGTCGGCATCGGCATCGGCGTCGTCGTGCTGCTGATGGCGTCGTCCGTGCCGACCATGCTGGCCGCCCGCGCCGAACGCGGCTCGGCGGGCCAGGGCGTGCCGGTGCAGGGCGACCGACCCACCTCGGACGTGCTCTACGTCGCCGACTGGATGTCCGACTACCGGGGCCAGTCGATCGTCGGCGACTTCGTGCTGCCGAGCGGTCCGGACGCGCCGGTCCCGCCGGGCCTGTCGAGGGTGCCCGGCGACGGCGAGATCGCGCTGTCGCCCGAGCTGGCGCGGCTGCTCGACTCCCCGGAGGGCGAGCAGCTCCGGGAGCGCTTCCCGCAGCGCCGGGTCGAGCTGATCACCCAGCCGGGCCTGAACTCGCCGCGCGACCTGGCGTTCGTCGCGGGCGACGCGACGGTGCAGCGCGACGTGCGCAAGGCCGTCGCGTCCTACGGCGGCGCGGCGCAGGAGCGCCGCCTCGACCCGGTGCTGTCGCTGCTGATCATGGTCGGCGTGGTGGCGCTGCTGTTCCCGGTGCTGGTGTTCGTGGGCATCAGCACCCGCCTGGCGGGCTCCGAGCGCGACCGGCGGCTGGCCGCGCTGCGGCTGGTCGGCGCGGGGGCGCAGCGGGTGCGCCGGATCGCCGCCGGCGAGGCGCTGCTCGGGGCGGTGGCCGGCCTGGCGGTCGGCGCGGTGCTGTTCCTCGTGGCCCGCCAGTTCGTCGAGCACGTCACGCTGCTGGGCATCAGCGTGTTCGTCAGCGACCTGACGCCGGCACCGCTGCCGACCGTGCTGATCGCGGTGCTGGTGCCGGTGCTGGCCGTGGTGACGTCGCTGATCTCCATGCGCCGCACGGTGATCGAGCCGCTCGGCGTGGTCCGCCGGTCCAAGCCGGTGCGCCGGGTGATGTGGTGGCGCACGCTGCCGATCTTCGCCGGCACGGCGGCGCTCTACAGCCAGTCCGGCCTGCTGGGCGGTTCCGAGCACCGGGCGTCCGAACCGGTCGTGGTCGGCGGCATCCTGCTGCTGCTGCTCGGCATCCCGCTGCTGCTGCCGTGGGTGGTGGAGCGCGCGGTCGGCAAGGTGCGCGGCGGTGTGCCGTCGTGGCAGCTCGCCATCCGCCGGCTCCAGATGGACAGCGGCACGGCGGCCCGCGTGGTCGGCGGCGTGTCGGTGGTCCTGGCCGGTGCCATCGCCGTCCAGTCGGTGCTGGCCAGCGCGGAGACCGCGATCGTGGACCGCCCGGTCGACCCCGGCGACCGCAGCCGCGTGGTGGTGAGCCTGACCGACTGGTCCCAGGAGAACGTGGACCAGACCGTCGGCCTGCTGCACCGGGCCGTCGACACGGCCCGCGTCCACCCGCTGCTGGGCATCCAGCTGGAGATCGACAAGGACAACCAGTTCGGGGCGACGGTCGGCACGTGCGAGGCGCTCCGGATGCAGGCGACGCTGGACGACTGCCGGGACGGGGACGCCTTCTACCTGACCACCGGCATGGTGGGCGGCGCGGAGGACCGGGCCGCGCTGCACCCCGGTGCGAAGGTCACGCTGACGCAAGGCCACGGCGACACGGTGGTCGTCGGTCCGCAGTGGACGATCCCGGACTACCGGCCGGTGCAGCCGCCCCGGCAGGCCACCGGGTACAGCAACCACGGCCTGCTGCTGACCCCGGGCGCGCTGCGGGGCGTCGACATCGGGTACAGCTACGGCTCGATCGTGGTCGAGGTCGACCCGGACAAGCCCGAGGTGGTCGAGGAGCTGGGCAACGCCATCGCCCCGATGACCTGGCGCGCGTACACGTACTACCTCGGCGCGACCCGGGCGAGCGACCGGGTCGAGGAGTTCCAGAGCATCCGCCGGGGCCTGCTGGCGGGCTCGCTGATCACCCTGCTGCTGGCCGGGGCGAGCCTGCTGATCCTGGCCCTGGAACAGGTCCGGGAACGCCGCCGCCCGCTGGCGGTGCTGGCCGCGAGCGGCGTGCCCCGGGGTGCGCTGAGCCGGTCGCTGCTGTGGCAGAACGCGGTGCCGCTGGTGCTCGCCCTGCTGGTGGCGGTGGCCATCGGCAGCGGGTTGGCCGTGCTGCTGCTCCAGATCGTCGAGCAGCCGATCATCATCGACTGGGCGGGCGTCGCCATCCTGACGGCCACCTCCCTGGCACTGGTGCTCGTGGTGACCGCCCTGACCCTGCCCGCCATGAGGAGGGCGACGGGAGCCCTGGGCCTGCGCTCCGAATGACCCGCGCGGGCACTCCGTCCCAGCGCCGCCGCCTGTCCACCCGGCAGGCGGCGGCGCACCCACCGACGCAACGACCGCCCGGCCTCCAGCCCCGGCCAACGCCGGCCGAAGCCCTTTCCCGCAGCCATTCCCGCCGGCGTAGCCACCTGACAGGCCCCTGAACCGTCTTAAGCTGCGTGAGCCCTGCGAATCGCACACCCCACTCCCGCCCCCGCACCCCGGACGCGCGCCGGTGAACAAGAGGTGGGCGGCAGACCTGGTCCTCGGGGTCCGGCTGGCTGTCGGGGGCAGCCGGACCTCGTGGGCCAGGCTGGCGCTGACCGCCACCGGCGTGGGCCTCGGCGTCGTGGTGCTGCTGCTGGCCGCGTCGATCGGCCCGGCCCGGGAAGCCAAGTCCGAACGGGTCCAAGCCGCCGCTCTCGACCAGCAGCGCTACACCGGCCCCCACCACACCGACACCGACCCGGGCGCTGCTCAGCGCGCCGACCCGGGCACCCCACAGCGGGCCGACCCGGCGGGCGCACCGCTGCGGGCCCGCGAGGTCGCCGTGTCCTGGCAGGGTCGCCGGATCCTGGGCGTGGAGGTCGCCGCCACCGGCACCGACCGGCCCACCCCGCCCGGCGTCGGCCGGCTGCCCGCCCCCGGCGAGGTCGTGGTGTCGCCGGAGCTGCTGCACCTCATCCAGACCGACGACTCGGTGCGCGCCCGCTTCCCGGAACGCGTCATCGGCGTGATCGCCGACGCGGGCCTGCCGCGACCCAAATCCCTGCTGTTCTACGCGGGCCTGCCCGACGCGCTCACCGCCGACGCCACGCCGACCGCCGGGTTCGGCGTCACCGGCACCGGGTCGACGCTGCTGCCCGCGTACCGGTTGCTGATGGTGTCCGCGATCGGCGCGCTGCTGGTGCCGCTCGGCATCTTCGTCCTGGTCGCCACCCGGCTCGGCGCGACCGGCCGGGGCCGCCGGCTGGCCGCGATCCGCCTGGTCGGCGCGAGCCGGGCGCAGGTCCGCTGGATCGCCAGCGGCGAGATCCTGACCGGCGCGGTGCTCGGCCTGTTCGTCGGGGTGGCGCTGTTCTTCGCGGCCCGGCCGCTGGCCCGGTTCGTGGAGGTGGAGGGCGTCGGGTTCTTCCCCACCGACCTGCTGCCCGATCCGCTGCTCGGCGCGCTGATCGGCCTGGGCGTGCCGGTGGTCGCGGTGCTCGCGGCGCTGGTCGCGCTGCGCACGGTCGACGTCGGGCCGCTCGGCCTGGTCCAGGCGCTCGCCACGGCCGCCGACGTGCCGACCCGCCGGGCGTGGTGGCGGTTCGCGCTGGTCGGCGCGGGCGCGGCGGTGCTGGTGGCGATCTCGGTGGCGGGCAGCTTCCGGGAAGCGGTGGCGGACGCGACCACCGCCGTCCTGCTCGGCTCGGGCATCGCCCTGGTGCTGGCCGGCACGGGCGCGGTCCTGCCGTGGCTGGTGGGCCGGGTCGCGGCCGGGATGCGGCCGGAGGGGGTCGCGCCGATGCTCGCGGCGCGCGGGCTGCGGGCGGACACGGGTGTGCCGCGCGTGCTGTCCGGGGTGGTCGTGGTGCTGGCCGGGTCGCTGGCGTTGCAGGTGCTGCTGGGCGTCGCGGCGCGGTTGACCGCCGAGTCGGCGCTGGACTCCGACGCCGACCGGTGGGTGCTGGACGTGTCCGCGCACACCCCGGTCCGCTCGCTGGAGGAGGCGATCGCGCTGATCGGCGGGGTGCGGCGGGTCAGCGAGGTGCGGGCGCACCAGCAGGCGTCACCGGTCTCGGCGCTCGTGGTCAGCACGGACTGCGCGGAACTGTCCGAGCGCCTCGGGGTCACTGACTGCGCGCCGGGCGCGGCGTACCGGACGGCCACCGGCCGCGACGTGCCCGCGCCCGGCACGCAGCTCACCATCGACGGGCGGCCGTGGGCGGTGCCGGCGGCGAAGGAGGTGCCGGGCTCGGCGAACGGCCTGTTCGTGGCGAGCGGGTCGGACCCCGCGCTCGCCTCCGCGCCGCCGTCCGAACTGGTCGTGGTCGGCGACCCGGACCAGGCGTTCGCCGACCGCCTGCTGGCCGCGACCGGCCGGGTGGACCGGGGTGTGGCGCTGACGTCGGAGTTCCGCGACATCCAGGTGGAGCTGTTCACGTCGCTGCGCGGCGGCGTGATCGGCGGCTCGGTCCTGCTCGTCCTGCTCGCCGTGGTGGGCCTGGCGGCAGCGGCGGTGGACCAGGTGTGGGAGCGCCGCCGGCACACGGCCGTGCTGACCGCGAACGGCGTGCCGCGCCGGGTGCTCGCGGCGGCGGCGGTGTGGCAGTCGGCGATCCCGACCGCGCTCGGCCTCGGCCTGGCCGTCCCGGTCGGCCTGGGCACGGCGTGGCTGGTGGTGCCCGTCGAGCGCTTCCACGTCGACTGGGCCGAACTCGCCACCACGGTCGCCATGGCGGCGTTCGTGGTGCTCGCCGTGTCGCTGTGCACGCTGCCCGCGCTGCGGCACGCGATCCGCCCCGAGGGCCTGCGCACCGAGTAGCCCCACCTCCGGCCTGCGGTCCGCAGTGGACACGACCACATCTCGACGTGTCGACAAAGCGCTGATAGACGCACCGGCCCCGGACGGCGTTCCGCGAACCACACCTTCGGGCGGTGCCGGGAGCCGGTGGCGTCGAGCGGCCCTCACAGCACCATGCAAGATCAACAGAACGCCGAGTTGCTGGCCCGCGCCCACCTCGGTGACCAGCACGCGTGGCAGGAGATCGTCGACCGGCACATCCGCCTGGTGTGGGCGGTGGCCCGCTCGCACCGGCTGAGCCCGGACGACGCGGCGGACGTCAACCAGACCGTGTGGCTGATCCTGGCCGAGAACCTGACCACGATCCGCCGCCCGGAGCGGCTGAGCTCGTGGCTGACCACCACGACCCGCCGCGAGTCGCTGGCCGTGCTGCGGCTGCGCGGCCGGGAGGAGCCGGTCGACCTGTGGGACTCGGCCGACGAGGAGCCCTCGCCGGAGGACCTGGCGGTCGCCGGCGAGACCGACTCCCTGCTGTGGCACGCCTACGGCACGCTCACCGACCGGTGCCGGCAGATCCTGCACCTGGTCGCGTTCTCGCCGGACATGCCGTTCACGCAGGTGGCGGAGGCCGTGGGCATCCCGGCCAACAGCCTCGGTCCGACCCGTGGCCGCTGCCTGGACGTGCTGCGCCGCCGCCTGGCGCGGATGGAGGTCGTCCGATGAACGACCGGACCCTGCTGGACGCCCTGGCCGACCTCCTGGACCGCGCCGACCCGCTGCCGCGCCTGCTCACCGCCCGCGCGAGCGCCGCCCTGGCCGAGCGCACCGGGGCGGCCCTCACCCGGCTGATCACCGACTCCGCCCACCTCGCCCCGGCCCACCCCACCGCCGCGCGCACCACCCCCGACCACCTCGCCGGCACCGGGATGCGCGGCGCGTCCCAGGTCCGCACCCTGCGCTTCACCGACCTCGACCTGCGCCTGGAGCCCACCGGCACCGGCCTGGACGTCACCGGCCTGGCCCGCACCGGCACCCACGCGGTGGCGATCTGGCCGGGCGGGGCGCGCACCACCCCCGTCGACCCGACCGGCTGGTTCCACGTCGAGCACGTGCCGGCCGGCCCGGTCCGCTTCGCGCTGCGCCACGAGGGCCGGCCCGACGTCACGACCCGGTGGTTCGTCGGATGACCGCCGCGCAGCACCACGAGCACGCCCTGGCCCTGGTCGAGCAGGGCCGCCTGCCCGCCGCCGGCCTGCTCACCGCCGAGGCCCTGGCGACCACCGACGACCCGAAGGTGCACCTGACCGCCGCGTGGATAGCGCTCGACCGGGGTGACGCGGCGACGTGCGGGCACCACCTGACCGCGACCGCGTTCACCGGCGTGGACCGCGCCCGCGCGCTGTGCCTGCACGGTCTGCTGCTGTGCCAGCAGTCCACGCCCCGGCACGCCGCCGCGCGACTCACCGAGGCGGTCCGCGCCCTGCGCCGCCTCGGCGACCACCGGTGGCTGGCCAACGCCCTGACCGGCCGGGGCATCGCGCGGGCGCACGCCCTGCTCACGTCCGGCGCGGACGCCGACTTCGCCGCCGCGCACACCCTGCTGACCGGGCTGGACGAGCCGGTGCGGGCCGCGATGTGCCTGCACAACAGGGGTTTCGCCGCGATGGTGGCGGGTCGCACCGCCACCGCGCTGCACCACTACGAGCGGGCCTCGCGCGAGGGCCTGCGCGCGTCGACCCGCCCGGAAGCCCTGGTCGACCGGGCCCAGGCGCTCCTGGACACCGGCCTGTTCCGGGAGGCCCGGGACGTCCTGATCCCCGCCGTCGCGTTGCTGACCAGGTGCGACCGGGGCTCCCGGCTGCCCGAGGCGCTGCTCCTGGCGGCCCGGTGCGCGTTGCGGGACAACGACTCCCGGGCCGCCCGCGCGTTCGCGGACGAGGCGGAGGCCCTGTTCGCCGCCCAGCGCCGCGCCAGGTGGGTGCCCGCCGCCCAGGCGGTGGCGCTGCGCGCCGGGCGTCCGGGCACCCCCGCCGGGACCGCGCGGACGTGCGCCGAGCAGGGCCACCACGACGAGGCCGCCGAACTCCACCTCACCGCCGCGCCGCACCGGATACCGCGCGACCGGGGCACGCCGAGGTCGCGCGCGATCGGCTGGCTGGCCCACGCCCGCGCGGCCACCACCAGGCGGGCGGCAGCGGCGGCGTGCGAGGCGGGCCTCCGCCTGCACGCCCCCGACTCGTGGCCCGGCACCGCGCTCGCCGACACCGCCCTGCACCACGCCCTGACCAGCGGCGACGCCCGCGCGGTCGTCCGCTGGTCCGAGCGCACCCGCACCTGCGCACCCGCGCCGGCGCCGCAGACCGCTCGGCCCCTGGACCTGCTGCGAACGGCCAGGACCCGCGACGACCACGTCCGGATCGTCGTGCTGGAGAGGGAGATCCGCCGCCTGTCACTGGCTGCGGGCACCACCCGCACCCCGACCGCGCACCTGGACGACGTCGTGGATGCGCTGGGGGAGCGCGCCCTGCTCGACTTCGTCCACCACCGGGGCCGGCTCGTCGCGGTCTCCGCGACCGCCGGTCGCTTCCGCCTGCACGACCTGGGCGACGCGCGGACCGCGCTGAGGCACGCGAAGACGTTGGAGCTGAAGGAGAACCGCGCCGCCCTGGACCACCTGGGCACCCTGCTGGCACCGGCCGGCGACCGGCCGCTGGTGATCGTGCCAAGCCCCGAGCTGGCCCGGATCCCGTGGGCCG
Source organism: Actinosynnema sp. NPDC050436 (assembly GCF_040655415.1). Classification (NCBI taxonomy): domain Bacteria; kingdom Bacillati; phylum Actinomycetota; class Actinomycetes; order Pseudonocardiales; family Pseudonocardiaceae; genus Actinosynnema; species Actinosynnema sp. NPDC050436. Next base: position 142,749 of record NZ_JBFAJV010000003.1, read on the forward strand.
CGCTGCCGGCCGCACGCGGCCGGCCGATCTCGGTGGCCCCATCGGCGACCGGGTGGCTCGCCGCCTCCCGGAAACCGCTCGCCGTCGACCGCCGCACGTGGGTATTGGGCCCCCACCTCCGCGACGCGGAACGGGAAATCGACGCACTACAGCGAAAACACCGGGGAAAACTCGTGAGAACCACCACCGGAACGCTGCCGGAAATGAGCCGATCAGACGTCGTGCACATCGCCGCGCACGGAATCCGCCGCACGGATCTGCCGTTGTTCTCCCACCTGCACCTGACCGATGGCCCCCTGCACGGCTACGACTTCGACCACCTCACCGGCACGCCTTCGGTCGTCGTCCTGTCGGCGTGCGATTCCGGGCTGGCGACGACGCTGGTGCGGCGCGGCGTCCGGGCGGTGATCGCCAGCGTGCGGGCCGTGCCCGACGACCGGGTGGTCGCCCTGATGCTCGACCTGCACGCCGGCCTCAGCACCCCGGCGCAAACGCTTGCCCGGGTCCAGCACGACCACGGTGACCTGGGCTTCGTCTGCTACGGCGCAGGCTGACACCCGCACCGGCCGTTGCCCGCACCTCCCCGCGTCCCCACCGCCCCTCACCCCGCCCCGACCACGAACTCCTCCCCGGCTCCCCGCTCCTGTCCCACCTGCCGCACGGCGTCGGCCGGCGACGCGCCCCCGTGCAGGAGCCGGGCAACTCCGGCCGCCGCGTGGGGAGCCGCGAACGACGTCCCGCTCCACCGCGCGAAGCCGTACTCCCGCCGGACACCGCCGTCCCCACCGGCTCCCAACCGGACGAAGCTGCTGGCCACGCCCACTCCCGGCGCGATGACGTCGACCCACTCCCCGTGGTTGGAGAACTCCGCGTCCGCGCCGACCGCCACCACCTCCGGCAGCGCCGCCGGCCACACCGGGCGGGACGTCCCGCCGTTGCCCGCCGCCGCCACGACCACCCCGCCGGGCTGCCGGACCTCGTGCCGCAGCACGGGCGGGCAGCGGTCGTCGGCCGTGTGGCAGCCGGCCGTGAGCAGCACGACGTCCGCCCCGCGCACCGCGCGCAGGCCACGCGCGACCGTCAGGTCGTCGGTCAGCCCGAGCGACGACAGCACCCGCCGGGGTCGCAGCCGGACGCCCGGCGCGTGTTGCAAGAGGACTCCCGCGACGAACGTGCCGTGCCCGGCCTGCCGGTCCTGGCCCGGCCGCCCGTCCGCGTCCAGCACCTCGGGGACCGCGCGGAACCAGCTCCGCCCCGCGAACCACGGGTGCGGGTCCAGCCCGGTGTCGAGCACGGCGACCGTGACGTCCCACGCCTCGTCGGCGGGGGTGGGCGGCGCGTCGGCCGGCTCCGGCAGGGGGCGCGCGGTGCCGATCATGATCGGGCTGCCGACGTGGACGTGGTTGGGCGCGACGTCGAGGCCGCAGTCCGCCGCGATCCGCACCGGCTGCTCACCCGGCCGCAGCCGGATGCGGGCGAAGGCCGGTTCCTCCGTTCCGTCCACGCGGTCCACCCACCGGCGCAACCGGTCGACCGCCGCCGGAACGGCATCCGAACGCACCAGCAGTTCACCTGAACGGAGCAGGCACTCCTCCGGTCCCCCGGGGTCGTGCACGGTCAGGTCGGGCTGTTCGGCCCGCCAGGACTCGGCGAGTTCCGCCAGCGAGACGACGTCGTGAATGTCCACAGAGGACAGCGTGCCCGCTGTCCACACCGGACGCGCGTTGTGGTCACCCGATGCGCTGAACACGACGGACGGTGTTCACGGACGGGTGCCACTACCCGGACAGCCGCACGACGCCGCCCTTACGGGTGGGTTCCGTGCCAGAACGTTCGAAATCACGGTGACCAGTGCTAGACATGGCAGAACGTCGACCTCGAACGGTCCGTCCCGTTCGCCGTACCCGGAACGGTGGTGATCCCCAGTGGCAGTCCCCGACGCGGTGCGCCGCACCGGATCACTGCTGCTCCGGGCGCTGACCGTGGGCGGGTTGGCGACGACGGCCTGGCTGCTCGGCACGGGTGCCGCGGCGGCGGAGGGCCAAGACCACCCGGACGAGGCGTCGATGATGCCCGACGTGGTGAACATGGCGTTCGACCAGCAGCGCACCGCGACCGAGGAACTGCTGACCGCGCTCCTCGCCGACCACCCGGTGCCGACCGCACCCGCGACCCTGTCCTTCGCGTCGGTCGACCTGGTGTCCCCGGTGGACGCCGACCAGGCCGTCGAGCCGGTGCTCGTCACGGCCGCGCCCGAGGACGAGGGGCCGACGAGCTTCAGCGGTGGCACCGAGAGCAGGACCGGCACCCGGACCGGCGCGGTGACCAACACCATCCCGGCGCCGCTGTACGAGGCGAAGCTCGCCGCGAAGGCCGCCGCGCACCCGGCCGCGCACCAGACCCCGGAGCCGTCGCCGGCACCGGAGCAGGTGCCCGCCGACGTCCCGCCGGCCCCGGAGCACCCCCCGGTGGCCGCGCCACCGCACCCGGCCGCACCGCCGACCCAGGCGACCCCGGTCGAGGAGCCACCCGCAGCACCACTGGTCACCTGGGAGAACCCGGAACCGGCACCCCCCGCCCCGGCGCCCACCCAGGCCCCGGCACCCACCGCGCCGACCACGGCGTCGTCCACCGGCCACGACAGCTCGAACGGCCACCGCGGCGGCGTGATCGCGTCCGCGACCAGCCAGTCCGGGCTGATCCCGCCGGCCGTGTGGTCCGTGGAGCAGCGCGAGGACGGCCGGTCCCCCGGCAGCGTCCCGGGGCTGCCCAGCACGTCACCCGACTGAGCAAGACGGGACAGTCCTGCCCGGAAGCGGCGGACACCCCCTCCTCAGCCCTCCCCACCCCCTTCGGGACGCCGCGCGTCCCACCCCGCGATCTTCCCGTTCCTGCCGACCGCGCCCCGACAGGAACGGGCACGATCCCGCCGCCCACACTGCCCCTGTGACAGGCGGGATCCCACGGGAACCTGCGGCCGGGGACGCCCTCCCTGGAGCGTCCCCGCCGCAGGTCCACGGACCCCCATCGGCCTCCGGCCCACCGAGGGGCTGAGCCGGAGCCCGATGGGGTGACACCAGCAGAACCGGCCCGGGTGCGGGAACTCAGGCCACGGGCACGGTGGCGTCGGCCTCTCCGGTCAGGGTGGTGCCGTTGACCGAGGCCGCCACCAGCCCCAGCCGGCGGACGGCTTCGCGGAGCACCTCGGACGGCAGCACGTACGGCAGGCGCAGCCAGCGCTCGAAGCCCCCGTGCGCACCGAAGCGGGCTCCCGGGGCCAGCCGGATGCCGTGGTTCTGGGCCACCACCGCCACCCGCGTGCTGATCGGCGCGTCCAGCTCGCACCACACGCTCAACCCGCCCCCGGGCCGGCGGAAGGTCCACTGGGGGCAGTGCTCGCGCAGGCCGGCCATCAGCACGTCGCGCTGCGCCGCCAGCAGGGCGCGCCTCCCGGCCAGGGCGGCGTTCGGGTCGGCCATCAGGTCCGCCAGCACCATCTGCTCGACCACGGCCGACCCCAGGTCGAGCGCGGTCCGGGTGGACACCAGCCGGTGCACCACCTCGGGCGTGGCGCGGATCCAGCCGATCCGCAGCCCTCCCCAGTACGCCTTGGACGCCGACCCCAGCGTGATCACCAGGTCCTCGGCGAAGGACGCCATCGGGGGCGGGCCGTCCAGCGGGTCGCCGTCGAGGTCCAGTTCGAGCACCGTCTCGTCCACGACGAGCGGGGTGCGGGCGCGGCGGGCGATGGCGGCCAGCTCCGCCCGGCCCCCGGCGTCGAGCCGGTGCGCGGTGGGGTTGTGGAAGTCGAGCACCAGGTACGCCATGCGCGGCGCGGCCTGGCGGAACGCGGCGGCGATGCCGGGCAGGTCCCACCCGGTGGGCGTCATGGCGACGGGGACCGGGATGGCGGACACGGCCTTGATCGCGTCCAGCGCGTTCGGGTAGCTGGGTTGCTCGACCAGCACGCGGTCGCCCGGTCCGGTGAGCAGGCGCAGGGCGAGCGCGAGGGCGTGCTGCGCCCCGCTGGTGATCACGATCTGGTCGGGTGAGGTCGGCAGCCCGCGCGCCTCGAACCGCTCGGCGATGCGTCGGCGCAGGTCGGGCAAGCCGTGCTCGTAGTACCCGTGGTCCATCAGGTGTTCGGGCAGCCGGAGCCGGACGGAGTCGAACGCGGCGAGCAGGCCGGGGATGGCGGGCGGCGCGGCACGGGCGAAGTCGACCATGCTCTGCCCGACGAGCGGGGTGTCCGGGACGATGCCGAGCGATCCGGTGGGCAGGCTGATCCACGACCCGGCACCGCGCCTGCTGGCGACCAGCCCCTCCGACCGGAGCTGGTCCAGCGCGGCGGTGATCATGGTTCGGCTGACGGGCAGCGCGTCGGCCATCTCGCGCTCGGCGGGCAGGCGGGTGCCGGCGGGCAGCCGGCCGTCCAGGACGAGCATCCGGATCGCCGCCGCGAGGTCGGCGGACCCCTGGCGGGCCCCTCGGCGTCGCCACTCGCCGAGGAGCCCGGCGAGGCGGAATCCGGATATACGTCCACCTGGTGGGACGTCGTGGTTCATAAAGCCAATTATTGAACTTTGGCTCTGGAAAACAAAGCCAATCGGGGCGGACGATGGGCCACATGCTCGCAGCCCTCACCCAGGTCCCCGTGTCCGTCTCGCCCGTTCGCCGCCTCCCCCAGCTCGTCGCGGGCCTCTGGCTCTACGGCACGAGCATGGCGCTCCAGATCCGCGCGACGCTGGGCCTCGACCCGTGGGACGTGCTGCACGAGGGCCTGACCAAGCGCACCGGCCTGAGCTTCGGCACCATCACCGTGCTGGTCGGCGCGCTGGTCCTGCTGTGCTGGATACCCCTGCGCCAGAGACCGGGGGTGGGCACGGTGGCCAACGTCTTCCTGATCGGCGTGGCCGTGGACGTGACGCTCGCGCTCCTGCCCACCCCGTCGGACCTGGTGGTGCGCATCGTGTTCCTGGTGGCGGGGATCGTGCTCAACGGCCTGGCGGCGGCCGTCTACATCGGAGCGCGGCTCGGCCCCGGCCCGCGCGACGGCCTGACCACCGGTTTCTGCGCCCGCACCGGCACGTCGCTGCGCCTGGTGCGCACCGTCGTGGAGCTGGCGGTGCTGGCGGGCGGGTGGCTGCTGGGCGGCACGATCGGGGTCGGCACGGTCCTCTACGCGCTGGCCATCGGCCCGCTGACCCAGGCGTTCCTGCCCCTGGTCACCTGGGTCGGTGCGCGACCCGCTGCCTGACGTCCGCGTACCGCACGCCCCGGGCCTCCAGCACCTCGGCCGCGAGCCCCTTCCCGGACAGCAGCGCCAGCACGAGGTGCTCCTCGCCGAGGCTGCCGTGGCCGAGGTCGCGGGCTTCGGCGAGGCCGCGCACCAGCGTCCGCTTGGCCGCCGGGGTGAACGGCAGGTGCCCGCCGAACGGCCACCGCCTGCGCTTCGCGGACCCGGCCAGCGCGCCCTCGCCGAACGACCGCTCGACGGAGGCGACGATCTCGTCCACGTCGATCCCGAGGCCGCGCAACGCCTCCGCGTCGGCGGAGCTGAGCCCGCCCTTGCGCCGGGCGTCGCGGAGCGCGGCCTCGACCTCGTCGCGGGCCACGTCGAAGGACGCGAGCACGGGCGTGCCGAGCAGGGCGAGCAGCAGGTGCTCGGGCCCGATCTCGCCGGCGGACGCGACCTGCGCCTCCTTGACCGCGTCCTGCACGGCCTGCCGGGCTCCCCTGGTGAACCGTTCGCCGATCATCGACTGCCCCCGTGCTTCTTGTGGACGGCCTGCCGGCTGACGCCGAGCTCCGCCGCGATCTCCTGCCAGGACCACCCCCGGACGCGGGCGTTGCGCACCTGGACCGCTTCGAGCTGTTCGAGCAGCCGGCGCAGGGCGCTGACCGCCCGCAGCCCGACCCTCGGGTCCTGGTCGCCCGCCGCTGAAGCGAGTTCCGTCGCTTCCGTCATGCCGTCGCCTCCCTCACGTCGTCGCGCGCACCCCGTCGGGTTCCTTGTCGTCAACTCTGGTTGACACGCCCGAAGTTGTCAACCCCGGTTGACGCTAGGCTCGAAGTCGATGCCCGAGATCACCACCGCCGAGCGCGCCGGGGTCGGCCCGGACGGCAGGCCCAGGCCCACCGAGGACCGGATCGTCGTGCTGGACAACGCGGTCGTCCTGCTGGACGGCGCGACCTCGCCGACCCCGCGCGAGCGGGACGGCGGCTGGCACTCGGCGCACCTCGCCGCCCAGCTCCGCTCCCTCGACCCGGACGCCGACCTGGCCGACCAGCTCGCCGACGCCATCGCCCGGCTCGCCGCCGAGCACGGCCTGACACCGGGCGACTCGCCGTCGTCCACGGTGGCGGTGGTGCGGTGGACCGACGACGTGGTCGACGCGCTCGTGCTCGCGGACAGCCCGGTGGTCGTGTTCGGGCGGACCACCGAGGTGGTGTCCGACGACCGGCTCCGCGACCTGCGCGGGAAGGTCGCCGAGGTGACGGCCTGGCGCAACCGGGAGGGCGGGTTCTGGGTGGCCGAGGCGGACCCGGCCGCCGCGCACCGGGCGGTGCGCCGGTCGTGGCCGCGCGACGAGGTGCACACCGTGCTGATGGCGACCGACGGCGTCTCGTGCGGCGTGGACGACTACGGCCTCTTCGCGGATTGGCGCTCGGTGTTGGAGATCACGTCCGCCAAAGGACCGGAGGCCGTGCTGGACGCGATCCGGGAAGCCGAGGCGAATGACCCGGAACGGGTTCGGTGGCACCGGCCGAAAGTGCACGACGACCAGGCGTTCGCGGTGCTGCGATTCACGCCGTGAAATGCGGAAAAGCCGCACGAGTTTCCTCGTGCGGCTTTTCCGGGAGCTGGTGGCCAGGGGCGGGGTCGAACCGCCGACCTACCGCTTTTCAGGCGGTCGCTCGTACCAACTGAGCTACCTGGCCAGGTAGCGGCCCGGCCGTGGAGCCGAACAGCCTTGCGACCCAGACGGGACTCGAACCCGCGACCTTCGCCGTGACAGGGCGACGCGCTAACCAACTGCGCCACTGGGCCTTGCTTTTCCTACTGTACTACGTGCCCCCAACGGGATTCGAACCCGCGCTACCGCCTTGAAAGGGCGGGGTCCTAGGCCGCTAGACGATGGGGACCCGGTTCCTCCAGCAGCCTCTCGGGCCACTTTCTTCCCAGGCCCTCCACGCTGTCCGGTGGAAGCATCGTAAGCATAGGGCACGAGTGCCACCTACTCCAAAACGGGGGGTGGCCGACGTAGTTGACCTGCGATTCCTCCCCCGGCGAGACCTATCGGAGCCCCTCCGGGCCGGCCACGGCGACCCGGAGCGCCGCCCCTCGCCGGCGTGGATCACGACGTCCGACGAGGAACCGACCGCCCTGCCACGGCGGTGCGAGGTCGCCGCCGTGGTCGACGCGCGCCACAGCCGACCGCCGTCGCGGCCGTCCCCGCAGATCCGGCCGTGATCGGCGATTGCCCCGGGCGGAGACCGCTCGGTATGTTCCGGAGCGGCCCACCCGAGACGCGCCTCCGGGGGGTGCGCGTCTCGGAGGGGCCGCTCACCTGGCGCTCTACCGTTGAACGGGTGGTGTGCCCCCGTCCTCACCCGGTGACAGCCCGAGCATGTCGAGCAGCAACCGGCAGTCCTCGGCGCTGGTCGCACCACGGGCCACGGACAGCCGCGCGCGGTGGACCTGCTCGTCCGAGACCCGCGACGGTTCACCGGTCCTCTGCACGGGCACCCCACCGCCCGGCCTGGACATGATGTCGTCCTGGTTCCACAGGAACTGACGTACTTCTAGGGACCCGCTCATGACGCCTCCCCGACTTGAGGTTGGCGCGAGGCTAAGCGAGCCCGTCGAACCGCCGCAGCCCCCCGCAGAGTGATTCCAAGGCAACGCTGCGTCACTTTCCGTGTAGAGCACCTGGTGTCAAGCAGCCCGTGATGTGCTTGGCGCGAACAACGAGAGGGTGGACCCATGACCGACCCGGACCCCCGTCCGCAGCCCGCCGAGTCCTCGCAGGCCACCGGCTCCCCGGCCGTCGACGACGTCGCCACCGCGCCCCGCACGGAGCCCGACGCGGCACCCGCACCCGGCCCCGCGACCGACGCCGCGCCTGCACCCGACTCCGCGCCCGAGATCGGCACCGAGCCTGCGACCGACGTGGCACCCGGCTCCGGGCCGCACCCCGAAGCCCGGCCCGAAGCAGTGGCCGAAGCTCGTCCCGAACCCGTCGGCGGACCGCACGAGGCCGCCGGGGACGCGCCCCGGCCGGCACCCCCGGTCGATCCGCAACTGCTGTTCGGCGGCCTGTCACTGGCCTCGATCGAGGCGGACATCGACGCGATGATGAGCGACAAGATGACCGAGCTGGACGGCATGTTGGCGGGCCTGGAAGAGCTGGTCGTGCGACTGGAGGGCGAGATCACGTCGCTGGAGGCCCCGCCGGACGATAGCCCTACCCCCTAGGGGTATGCTCGGGGTGAGCCGCCCCGAGAGGAACGAGGGACCCGTGTCCGTCACCACCACCTACACCGTCAACGGCATGACCTGCGGTCATTGCGCCAGTTCCGTCACCGAGGAGCTCTCCGGCGTGGACGGCGTGACCGGCGTGGACGTGCAGCTCGCCACCGGCGCGGTCACCGTGACCAGCTCCCGCGAGCTGACCCGGGACGAGGTGAGCGCCGCCGTGTCCGAGGCGGGCTACGAGCTGGTCGGCTGATGCCCCCGGAGACCGCGCAGCGCGTCGAGCTGGCGATCACCGGCATGACGTGCGCGTCGTGCGCGAACCGGGTCGAGCGCAAGCTCAACAAGCTCGACGGCGTCACCGCCTCGGTCAACTACGCGACCGGGACGGCGAGCGTCGAGCACCCGGCGGGCACGGCGGTCGCGGACCTGGTCTCGGCGGTGGAAGCGGCCGGCTACGGGGCCGACCCGGGCCGGCGCGAGGAGGACGACCCGGCGGGCGAGCTGGGCCGGCGGGTCGCGGTCGCGGCGGGCCTGGGCGTGCCGGTCATCGTGCTCAGCATGGTCCCGGCGTGGCAGTTCCCCGGCTGGCAGTGGTTCGCACTCGCGCTGGCGTCCACTGTGGTGTGGGTGTGCGGCTGGCCGTTCCACCGGGCCGCCGCCGTGAACGCCCGGCACGGCGCGAGCACGATGGACACCCTGGTGTCGATGGGCGTGGTCGTCGCCTACCTCTGGTCGCTCTACGCGTTGGTGTTCGGCGAGGCCGGCGCGCTGGGGATGCGGCACGGGTTCAGCCTGGTGCCGCGCCCGTCCACGACCGGGGACATCTACCTGGAGGTCGCCGTCGGCGTGACGGTGTTCCTGCTGCTCGGACGCTGGTTGGAGGCCCGGTCGAAGCGCCGGGCGGGTGCCGCGCTGCGGGCGATGCTGGAACTGGGCGCCAAGGACGTCGCGGTGGTCGAGGACGGCGTGGAGACGCGCGTGCCGGTCGGCGAGCTGCGGGTCGGCCGGCGATTCGTCATACGACCGGGTGAGCGGATCGCCACGGACGGCGTAGTGGTCGAGGGGTCGTCGGCGGTGGACCGGTCGGTGGTGACCGGCGAGTCGGTGCCGGAGGAGGTCGGTCCGGGCGACGAGGTGGTCGGCGGCGCGGTCAACGCGGGCGGCCGGCTGGTGGTCGAGGCGACCCGGGTCGGCCGGGACACCCAGCTGGCCCGGATGGCGCGGCTGGTGGAGCGCGCCCAGTCCGGCAAGGCGGAGGTGCAGCGCCTGGCGGACCGGATCTCGGCGGTGTTCGTGCCGGTGGTGCTGGGCGTCGCCGTGCTCACGCTCGCCGGGTGGCTGCTGGCCGGGCGCCCGCTGGAGTTCGCGGTGACGGCGGCGGTGGCGGTGCTGGTGATCGCGTGCCCGTGCGCGCTGGGCCTGGCGACGCCGACCGCGCTGCTGGTCGGGACCGGTCGGGGCGCGCAGCTCGGCATCCTGGTGAAGGGCCCGGAGGTGCTGGAGTCGACGCGCCGGGTGGACACCGTCGTGCTGGACAAGACGGGCACGGTCACCACGGGCCGGCTGGACCTGGTGGACGTGCTGCCGGCAGAGGGCGTGTCCCGCGAGGAGCTGCTGACCGTGGCCGGTGCGGTGGAGCTGGGGTCGGAGCACCCGATCGCGGCGGCCGTGGTGCGCGGGGCGCGCGAGGTGGTGCCGGTGCTGCCCGGGGTGGCGGGGTTCGCCAACCGGGAGGGCCTGGGCGTCACCGCGACGCTCGACGACGGCCGCCGGGCGACGGTCGGGCGGTTGAGCCTGGTCGCGCTGCCCGAGGGGCTGCGGGAGCTGTCCGAGCAGGAGCAGCGCAAGGGCCGCACGGTGGTGGCGGTGGCCGTGGACGACCGGCCGCTGGGCCTGCTGTCGGTGACCGACGCGGTGAAGCCGACCAGCGCGGAGGCGGTCCGGGGGCTGCGCGCGCTGGGCCTGCGCCCGCTGCTGCTGACCGGTGACCACCGGGTGGTGGCCGAGGCGGTGGCGGCCGAGGTCGGCATCGACGAGGTCGTCGCCGGTGTGCTGCCGGCGGAGAAGGTGGACGTGGTGCGCCGGCTCCAGGCCGAGGGCCGGGTGGTGGCGGTGGTGGGCGACGGCGTGAACGACGCGCCCGCGCTGGCGACCGCCGACCTGGGGCTGGCCGTGGGCACCGGCGCGGACGTGGCGATCGAGGCGGGCGACCTGACCCTGGTGAGCGGTGACCTGAGGGTGGCGGTGGACGCCATCCGGTTGTCGCGGCGGACGCTGCGTACCATCAAGGGAAATCTTTTCTGGGCGTTCGCCTACAACGTTATGGGTTTGCCGTTGGCGGCTGCCGGATTGCTGAACCCCATGCTCGCGGGGGCGGCGATGGCCTTCTCCAGTGTCTTCGTGGTGACCAACAGCCTGCGGCTGCGCGGGTTCCAACCGTCGAACAGCTGAAGATTTCGCGCCAACCCACTCCCCAGGCCCACGTGCACGTGCAACAATCCGAATTGCTGACACACCCCCGGTCAGCGCCTGTGGAGATCCCCTCCGGCCCCCGCGTTCCTCCCCCTGGCGCGGGGGCCTCTCCATGCACACAACTGTGACCCAGGCCACAGTTTGACGCGTTCCGCAACGCAACCGTTATCGTGGCGCGGTGCCTCTTGGATCGCTAGGTCGCAACAAGTCCGGCCGCCACCGCCCGTCCGGCAAGGAGCAGGAAGACGTCCTGCCCGACGAGGAGCTCACCTCGTACCTGGCGGCGCTCGCGCCGGAGACGGTGGACGCCGAGACCACGGCCGGCAACAGCTTCGGCAACGCGCAGGTCTACCAGCTCCGCCTCCAGCTCATGGCCAACGAACAGCTCAAGGAGCTGGCCGCCGATCGGCAGACGTCGCCGCAGGCGCTCGCCACGGAGTGGGTCATGCAGCGCTTGGAGTGGGAAGCCCGCCAGCGCGGCTTCTAGCCCGACCGCTCCCGGGCACCACCGCCCGGGTCCCACCGCTGCCCGCTCCGGGCCACCGGCCGTGCCGCGAGGCCGGGCAGTCGCCGGCGGACACCGCCGGTACCGCTGGACTCCACGCGGAGGGCCCCCGACCACGGATGGTCGGGGGCCCTCCGTCGTGCAGCGGAGATCAGACCTTGCGCACGTTCTGGGCCTGCGGACCCTTGGTGCCCTGGCCGATCTCGAACTCGACCCGCTGGTTCTCCTCCAGGGTGCGGAAGCCCTGACCCTGGATCTCCGAGTAGTGGACGAACACGTCCGGCCCGCCGTTCTCCTGGGCGATGAAGCCGAAGCCCTTCTCGGAGTTGAACCACTTGACAGTGCCCAGTGCCATGTACCTGCCTCCATCGCAGGAAAGCTTGGGGCTACACCGTGCAACCCCGGCCGTCCCGCCGGCGTTTCCCCCGCCGCCTGGCGACGGGGAACGCACGCCCGCGTGTCGTTCCGCGAGCGTGAGACACGAACACAGAAACCACGGCCTGCGCAGGCGAGCGTATCGGTTGACCACGCCCAGCACTACCACTGGACCACAGCGGGATGAACAACAGGGGGTGCTACTTCTCGGTCACCTGCGGCGGGTCCGGCAGGTCGACGCCCGACCGGCCGATGTTGCGCTCCAGCGCCCGCCGCCACTCGCCCGAGGAGACCATCTTCTCGATCGCCGCGCTCACGGCGGAGCGGCCCTCGGCGTCGGACTTCGCCAGCCCCACGCCGTACTGCTCGGTGGTGAACGGCTTGCCGACCAGCTTGAGCAGCTCGGGGTTCTCCGCCGCGTAGCCCGCCAGGATGGCCTGGTCGGTGGTGACCGCGTCGACCTTGCCCGCGAGCAGGCCGGTCACGCAGTCCGAGTACTGGCCGTACTCCACGAGCTGCACCCCCTGCGCGAACTCCGCCTTGACCTTCTGCGCGGAGGTGGAAGCCTGCACCGAGCAGAGCTTCTTGCCGTTCAACGACTCCGGCCCGGCGATGGCGTCGTCGGTGTAGCGCACCAAGAGCCCCTGCCCGGTCTCGAAGTACGGGCCGGCGAACGCGACCTGCTCCTTGCGCTTGTCGGTGATCGAGTAGGTGGCGACGACGAAGTCGACCCGGCCCTCGGCGATCAGCCTCTCCCGGTCGGCGGACCTCGCCGCCTTCCAGGTGATGCCGGACTCGGGCACCCCGAACTGCTCGGCCACGTACTTGGCCACGTCGACGTCGAAGCCGACGTACTTGCCGTCGATCCTGCGCTGCGCCATCCCGGGCTGGTCGAACCGGATGCCGATGGTGAGGCTGCCGTCCTCGGCCTTGCCCCTGATGGTGTCGTCGGGTGCGCCACCGCACGCGGCGGTGAGGGCCAGGGCGGCCACCGCCGCGATCGCGGGCAGCAGTCGTCGGAACAGCATGGCTGCGAACCTCTCGGTGCTTCGGGGACGCGGTGCGGATCGCGCACCGGACGCTGCTCATGCTAGGCACCGCCGCCCGCTCGCCCGGTGCGACAAAGGTCTCATCGGCCCAGCCCGCTGGACCGGACGGCGCACGGGGCACCGCCGTGCCGGACGAGCCGCGCGCCGCTCCGCACCGGGTCTCCCGGCACCGGTTGAGATGCTCAAACCCGCACCGCGTAACGCCTTCAGGCGGCAGAGCGATTCCACGTGACCATCGGTGAGTGCCGTCTGGAGCGGGTGCAACGGGATGAGCAGGGTCGGCCGGATCGCGTTCGCCGGGATCACGGGTGTGCTGGCGACGGCGGCCGTGGTGACCATGGCGATCACGGTGAACGAGCCCCGGCCGGTGGACGTGCGCCGGGTCGACCTGAGCCCGGCGCAGCCGGGTGTGCTCAGCGCCACCTACACGACGACCGTGCAGGTGCGCCCGTCGCCGACGACCGCGCTGGTCGCCCCGCCGCCGCAGCAGGAACCCGTGCCGCCGCGCACCACGACCACCGAGCCGCCGGCCGCGCTGCCGCACACCGACCCGCCCGTGCCGCCGCTGCCGCCCGCGCCCACCACGACGAGCCCGTCGCGCGGCCGGCCGGACGTCCCGCCCTGCGACTTCACCCGCTTCCCGACCACCAGGTGCCTGCCGTGGCGGGTCCCGCGCTCGCCGGGCGAGATGTGCGCGTGGCTGCGCGCGCAGGGCTTGCCGCACTTCGAGTTCCGCGACCCGTACGGCCGAGAGATCGACTTCGACTACCGCATCTGCGACGACTAGCCGCGCTGCCCCGTGGTCGGGTGGCAACCGCGTCCCCTTCCGCACGAGGCCGTGCGGCTAGCGCTCCGCCAGGCGGTCGATCGCGCCGCCCACCCGGTCGGCCAGCAGCCCGACCGCGCCCACGGCCCGGCTGACCGGGTCGTCGTCGGAGCCGCCGAGCGCCCGCTCGCGCAGGAAACCGGCCTTCACCTCGGCCCACCGCCGGGCCTGCTCCGGGGTCAGGGTGCCGCGCAGTTCGGCCAGCTTCAGCAGGTTCGCCTCCGCGCCGGAGGTCAGCGTCTGCGCCTCGCCCAGGTAGTGGTCGTCGATGACGGCCATCAGCTCGGCGTCGTTCATCACCGGCACGACCTTCTCCGCCAGCCTGTTCATGTTCCGGTAGGAGCCCTGGAGCCGGAAGGGCGGCTCGGTGCGGGAGGACTCGGACTGGGCGGCCGAGGCGATGTACGCCTGGTTGTTGGCCAGCACGACCTGCTGCACCCGCAGCAGCTTGCGCAGCACGCCGAGCACCTGCTCCAGCTCGACGGGGGTGTACGGGTGGGCGAGCCGGTCGGCCCGCACCTCCTCGCCGCGCGCCATCCGCACCAGCAGGTCGACGTCGCCCCGGTCGCGGGTGGAGAGCGGGGCGAGGACGGCGTTGGAGGTGAGGGCGTTCTCGACGTAGCTCAGCGCGAACAGGTCCTCGCGGCCGGACAGCACGTCGCCGAGGTTCCACACGTCGGCCCGGTTGGCGAGCATGTCCGGGACGCGGAACCGCTGCCCGGACTCGGTGTAGGGGTTGCCGGCCATGCACACCGCGAACCGCTTGCCGCGCAGGTCGTAGGTCCGGGTGCGGCCCTCCCACACGCCCTCCATGCGGCGCTGGGCGTCGCACAGCGAGATGAACTTCTGCAGCAGCTCGGGCGAGGTGTGCTGGATGTCGTCCAGGTAGAGCAGCACGTTGTTGCCGCTCTCCAGGGCGAAGGAGATCTTCTGCACCTCCTGGCGGGCGGTGGCGTCGGGGGCGTCGGCCGGGTCGACGCTGGTCACGTCGTGGCCCAGCGCCGGGCCGTTGACCTTGACGAACACCAGGCCGAGCCGGTTGGCGACGTACTCCATCAGCGTGGTCTTGCCGTAGCCGGGCGGGGAGATGAGCAGCAGCAGCCCCATCTGGTCGGTGCGCTTGGCGTCGCCCGCCGCGCCGAGCTGCTTGGCCAGGTTGTCGCCGATCAGCGGCAGGTAGACCTCGTCCAGCAACCGGTTGCGGACGAACGCGCTCATCACCTTCGGCTGGTACTCCTCCAGCCGCAGCCGCCGCTTCTCCTCGGCCACCAGGTCGTTGCGCAGCCGCTGGTACTCGCGGAAGGCGGGCACCCGCTCGGTCCGGAACCGGCGGGTGCGGGCCAGCACCTCGTCCAGGCGCAGCACCAGCGAGCGGCCGGTGACCCGGGGGTGCGCGCCCAGCAATCCGTCCACAGTGGACTCCACCTGCGCGGACGACTCGTAGCGCGGCAGGTCCCGGCAGAGTTCGAGGGCGACCGCCTCGGGCAGGTCGGGGTCGTCCCGGCCGCCCAGGAAAGCGTCGTACCAGCCCTCCACCAGCGCCTTGCGGTCGTCCAGGTCGGGGAACGCGCGCAGGTCGTCCTCGAAGTCCTTGCGGTTGCCCAACCCCCGGTGGAACGCGTCCACCAGCGCCCGCGCGGCGGCACCGGCCACGAAACCGGGCGGCGCGGCGCACAGCTCCTCGAACAGGTACTCGCCGGCCAGGACGTCGCCCGCCCGTTCGGCCAGTTCCGCGCACAGCTCGTCGATCGCGCCGGTGTGGCCGAAGGTCGCGCGTGCCCGGCCCAGCGACGCGGCCCGCCGCGTCCACCGGTCCCGGTCGTCCTCCTCGGCGCGCGCCCACAGCAACTGGGCGGCGGCACGCGCGGCCGACGGGAAGCGCAGCAGTCCCGCGCCGGAGTGCAGGCGCAGCAACACGTCCAGGACCTTCGCGGCGTCGTGGTCGTGCACGCCGCGCTCGTAGCCCTCGTCCAACCGGGCTTCCGAGGCGCGGCGGACCAGGTCGAGCAGCCGGCCCTCGGTGGCGGCGGCGTGCAGGTCGTCCACGGGCTGGTCGGCGAGGATCGACGCGGCCAGGTGCTCGGCCCGGTAGACGTCCGCCGTCTCGGACACCACGAGCTGGTCCCAGAACGGTCGGGTGGCGGCGAACCGCTCGTCGCGAACCGGCGCGCGGAAGTCGGTGCCGGTGATGGCGAACGCCAGGCCGCCGTCCTTGGGCACCAGGGTGAGGTCCAGCGGCTGGGTGTTGACCGCGAACCGGTGCCGGCCCAGGCGGATCGCCTCGCCGTCGAACAGGTCGAGCCGGTCGCGCAGCGCGCGGCCCGCCTCCTGCCGCGCGGCCAGCACCCGGCCGGCCAGCTCCTCGGCCCGCACCTGGTCGCCCAGCTCGCGCAGTTCGTCGGCGACGGCGCGGACGCGGGCCACCATCGGGTCGGTGGCGAAGTAGGTGTTGACCTCGTCCAGCGAGGCCAGCGACGCGACCCGGCGCACCACGCCGCCCAGCGTGCGGTCGGCGGACTCGGCGAGCCGGTCCGCGCGCCGTGCCCGGTCGTCCAGCAGCGCCTGCTTGCGCGAGGAGAACGCCTCGTAGACGTCGGTCCGCTTGGTGCCCAGCCGGGCCAGGAAGTCGTCGAACTCGCCGAACCGCGCCTCCAGGTTCTCCAGGTGCAGCAGCAGCTTTCCCAGCTGCTCGTCGCAGCGCTGCGGGGTGTCGGCGACCGCGAGCGCACCGGTCACGGCCTGCCCGAGCAGCGCGAACTCGGCGGCGAACTCGGCGCGGCCCTCGGTGGCCGCCAGGTCGCGGCGCCGACCGTCCACAGTGGCCCGTGCCCGGTTCAGGCCGCCCAGGACCTCGCCGATGCGCTCCAGGATCGACGTGCGCACGGTGGCGTCCGCGATGTCCAGCGAGCCGACGACCTCGGTGAGCACCTCCAAGCCCTGCTGGCGCTCGGCCAGTTCCTCGGTGACGGGCCGGGCCTCGGCCACCGAGCGGATCGCCTCGGCCTTGCCGACCAGCACGTCGACCTGCTCGTGGAAGCCGGTGAACGCGTCGTCGCGCCGCAGGTGCTCGACCGCGCGCTGGGCCGTCGTGGCCAGCTCCTCGGCCAGCGACGCGGACAGGGCGTCGATGCGGGCGAGGTCGACGTAGCGCAGCTCCCGCAACGTGACCAGGTGTCCCTGCGCCGCGCGCAGGTCGGCCAACTGGCGCACCCACGCCTCCGCGCCGCCGGGCACCTCGCCCCGCGCGCGGCGGATCGTCGACGCGATGTCGTCGTCGGCCTCGGTCAGCGCGGCGGCGGCCTGGTCGGTCAGCGCCTGGACGGTCTCGAACTCGTCCAGCACCTGCTCGGCGGTCGCCCGCACCTCGGTCAGCGGGGTGCGCAGGTCGCCCAGGTCCGGGTCGCCCAGCCAGTGGTAGGCGTCGAACACCCTGGTGCACGCGGCGATCAGGTCCTCGAACACCGGCGCGGACGGGGCCATCTCGCCGACCACCCGGCTCACCGAGAGGCAGTCGGAGATGCCGCGCACCAGGTCGGCGTTGCCGACCCGCTCCAGCGGCCCGGTGCCGACCGGCTGCCCGGCGGCGTAGGTGTCGGACAGGTACGGGGTCTGCCACACCTGCATCGGGTGCACGCGGGTCGGCTCGTCGTCCACCGCGCGGAACACGACCATCGTGCCGTCGTCGAACAGCGAGTAGCCGTGGCAGGACAGCGGGGTCGAGACCTCCTTGCGGATCACGTTGTAGGGCAGCAGGAGCGAGCGGCCCTCGCGGCGGGCGTGGAAGACGTAGAGCACGTCCTCGCCGTTGGTGGACCGGATGACCCGCTCGAACTCCAGCTCGTCCACGGCGGTGTCGAAGGTCTTGCTGACGCCCGTGGCCAGGTAGTAGCCGCCCGGGAAGATCAGGCCCTGGTCCTCGGGGAGCCGTTGGCACGCCTGGCCGATGCCGTCGAGCCGCACCACGGTCTTGGTGCGCGTGTTGAACACCAGGTGCCGCCACGCGCCCTCGTTGTACGGGCGGACGCGCAGCAGGATCTGGGACCCGACCCGCGCGTACTCGACGTCCGCGTCCGCCAGGGACTGCAACGGCTCGTCCACCGGTTCGCGGTAGATGCCCTCGCCGGACTCGGTGTTGTTCTCCACCTTGATGGTGAGGTCGCCGCCGACGGTCTCCACGAAGACCTCGTCCTCGACGGAGATGTGCGGGTGCCGGCCCAGCACGTGGTGCTCGCGCGCGGTCGGCGTCCACTCGAAGTCGTGCGACGGCGGGAACACGTGGTCCCGCTCGCCCCGGTTGTCCAGGTACTTGACCGCGCCGTCGAGGCCGATCTGCCAGCGCAGGACCTTGGTGTCGCCGATGCGCGCGCCGGTCTGGAACACCGCGAGCAGCTTGCCCTCGACCCGGCGCAGCTGCACCAGCCTGGTGTCGCGGTAGTAGCGGTACAGCTCGGCGAAGTCGCGCAGGAACTGCGGGTCCCGCAGCAGGCCGGGCAGCTCGTCGTGCGCGTCCTCGAACCGGAACGCGTCGCCGTCGCGGGTGAAGCGGTGCAGCGAGAAGACGTCGTCGACCGAGGTCTCCGGCTTGAGGCCGATGAACACGTTGTAGCCGAACAGCATCAGCCCGGACACCGCCGTGCCGTGCTCGTCGGAGGCGGACACCGACACGCAGTCGCGCGGCACGCAGTTGTTCTCGGTGCGGATCCGCTCGGTGCCCAGCAGCGTCAGCTCGGCGCTGCCGAACACCTCCAGCCGGCGCGCGTTGAGCGCCTCGGCCCGGCGGGCCAGCCCGGCCGCCTGCTCGGCGAGCCGGGCCTTGAGCACCTCGTAGGTACCCGCGTCCAGGGACGCGGCCGGGCCCGTCGTCGACCCGGCCGTCACGGGTGCGGTCACGACTGGGCGGCCAACGCCGCCACCGGCCGTTCGGCGACACCGAGCCGCTGCGCGGCGGCCAGCAGCTCGCGCAGCTTGCCCTCGTCCGGTCCGCCGGCGTTGATCAGCTTGAGCAGCAGGGCGGACACGGTGAGGTTCTTCAGGTCCCCGGTGCCGAACGAGCCGAGGACCTTGCCGATGTCCTGGGTGAAGTCGGACGTGCCGTTGAGCCACGACGCGCCGAGGGTCTTGGCGACGTCGGAGTGGCCGACGAACCCGTCCACGGCCTTGCCGACCGAGATCGCGCCGACCACCCGGTCGAAGAACATGCCGTCGCCGCCGACGATGTCGATGTCGGCCTTCTCCAGGCCGGCCGCGAGCACCTTGGCCTGCGCCTCGGCGACCTGGCGCTGCACGTCGATGTCGGCCAGCCGGATCTCCTTCTCCGCCTCCAGGCGCAGCCGGTACTCCTCGTGCTCGCGGGTGGCGCCGTCCAGCGCGGCCATGGCGCCCGCCTTGTCCGACAGACCTTCCGCCTCGCCCTTGAGCTTCTCCCGGATCGCCTCGGCGGCGACCAGCGCCTTCTCCCGCTCCACCACGGCCTCCGCGCGGCCGACCTTCTCGATCGCCTCCGCGTCGCGCTCGCGCACCTGCACGTCGGCCAGGCCGCTCGCGGCGGCGTCGGCCTGCTTGCCCTCGGCCAGCCGGATCATCGCGCGGGTGTCCAGCTCGGCGGCCTGCTGCCGGGCCTCGGCGAGCAGCAGCTCCTCGCGGGCCTTGAACTTCGCCGCCGCCTCGGCGGCCTCGGCCGCCTTGATGTCCTTGACCAGGTGCTCCTGCGCCTCGGCCTCGGCCTGGATGACGGTGGTCTGGCGCAGCCGCTCGGCCTCCTCGACCGCGCGCAGCCGCTTGATGTTCTCCTCCTGCTCCGCCACGGTCTTCTCCACCGCGATGCGCTCGCGGACGACCTCGGCGATGGCCCGCTTCTCGCCCTCGACCTCCTTGTCCTTGGAGATCCGGGACAGCTCGGTCTCCCGCTCGCGGCCGATGACCTCGAGCTGGCGGTCCTTCTCGATCCGCTCGGTCTCGATGGCGATCACCCGCTCGCGGTTCTTCTCCGCCACGGCGATCTCGCGCGCCTTGTTCTCGTGCTGGATGCCGAGCTGCTCGTCGGTGCGGATGCCCGCCGTGCTCGCCTTGAGCCGCTCTTCGGCCTGCACCTTGGAGATCTCGGCCTCCTCGCGGGCGCGCATGGTCTCCACCTCGCGCTTCTGCTTGATCTCCGCGTCGGCCTGGCGGCGCTCCAGTTCGAGGATCGCCTCGCGCGCCTCCACGTTCTGGCGGGTGATCTCCTTCTCCTCGCCGCGCTGGAACTCGTTGGTGCGCACGTGCTCGATCGCGGTCAGCTCGGTGATCTTGCGGATGCCCTGCGCGTCCAGGATGTTCGACGGGTTGAGCTGCGCCATCGGCGTCTGCTCCAGGAAGTCGATGGCCGCGTCCTCCAGGCTGTAGCCGTTCAGGTCGGTGCCGATGACCTCGATGATCTGGTCGCGGAACTCGTTGCGCTTGGTGTAGAGGTCGACGAAGTCGAGCTGCTTGCCGACGGTCTTGAGCGCCTCGGAGAACTTGGCGTTGAACAGCTCCTGGAGGGTCGCCTCGTCCGAGGCGCGGGCGGTGCCGATGGCCTGCGCGACCTTGATGACGTCCTCGACCGTCTTGTTCACCCGCACGAAGAACGTGATCCGGATGTCCGCCCGGATGTTGTCCCGGCAGATCAGGCCCTCGGTGCCGGCGCGGCGGATCTCGATCGTCTTCACCGAGATGTCCATGATCTCGGCCCGGTGCAGCACCGGCAGCACGATCGCGCCGGTGAACGTCACGTCCACCTTGCGCACCTTCGAGATGATCAGCGCCTTGCCCTGCTCGATCTTGCGGAACAGCCGGCTGACCATGAACAGCAGCGCGAACAGCACGAGGAGGGCGACGGCTACCAGGATGCCGAACCCGGTGGTGATGACGTCCATCAGTGCTCCCCCAACGGGTAGGTAGGGATCGGGGCGACCCAGAAGAACTCGCCGTCGGGGTCGTAGTCGAAGATCAGCGCCGTGACGCCGGCGGTCAGCGCGTCCTGCCCGGCCTGGCGGACCTGCACGGTCGCCGACGAGCCGTCGTCGGCGGTCACCTCGGCCTGGCCGAAGCTCGCGGTCACCGTGCCGGTGCGGATCACGCACACCTTGCCGACGAAGTCGTTGCGCGACGCCGATTCGACCACCGGGTAGAGCCGGCGCAGCGGGATCGCGGCCACCCGCGCGACGGCGAAGCCGAGCACCAGCGACCCGGCGAGGACGGCGAGGTCGAAGCCGTCGAGGAGGGTCGTGCCGGCCAGGCACGCGAACCACGCCACCGGCACCAGCAGGGAGACCACCACGCTGGTCGGCACGCCACCCAAGCCGTAGGCCAGTTCCACGCCGCCGTCCAGGTCGACCCCGAACGCGGCCAGCAGCCAGAACAGGACGACGGCGATGAGCAGGATCGAGAGGATGACCGTCGGGAAGGCGAACGCGGCTGCGAAGAAGTCCCCCATGCACCCCCCTCTGGTTGAAAGGGACACTAACCCGTTGACTGCGGTCTGCGACGTGGAATGACGGAACGCGGTCGGTCGACTACGCGGCGGCCGGACGTCGACACCGCGCCGTACCAACGTTTCCGAGCGCCGCCCTTCAGGCGTTCGGTCCGAACACCCCGCGCAGCACGGTCCGCACGGCCTCGGCGGGCGCGAAGTCGGGCTGGGGGTTGGCGAGCTGGTTGGTGAGCAGCCCGTCGACCACGGCCAGCACCAGGCGGAGGTCGCGCACCGGGTCGTCGGAGCCGAGCGCGGCTAGCAGCGGTGCCGCCCACTGCGCGATGCGCCGGTGCGCGGCGGCGATCCGCAGGCCCAGCTCGGGACGCACGGCGGCCTCCACGAACACCGCGTGCCGGGCCAGCGTGATCAGGCGCTCGTGTGCGAGCTGCTCGACCAGCCGCCCCACGACCGCCGCCAGCGCGTCGGGCGTCGAGACGTCGTCCACGAGCCGACCCCACAGCTCGGTCTCGCGCTCCAGCAACCGGTCCACGACGCCGTCCACCAGCGCGTCGCGCGTGCGGAAGTGGTTGGAGGTCGAGCCCTGCGGCAGACCCGCCGCCGCGTCCACGGCCCGGTGCGTGAGCCCGCGCGGGCCTGCCGCGCCCAACACCGCGATGGCCGCGTCGAGCACCTGGAGCCGCCTCGTCACAGCCGTGACACTACACCCGTAGTGTTAGGCACTACAGCTGTAGTACGGTCACCGGTATGAGAGCAGCGGTGATCGGCGGGGGCATCGGCGGTCTGACGGTGGCGACCGGCCTGCGCCGGGCGGGCTGGGAAGTCACCGTGTTCGAGCGGGCACCGGCCCTGCCCAGCGCCGGGACGGGCCTGGGGATCTGGCGGGATGCACTGGACGCCCTGGACGAGGTCGGCCTCGGCGACGCCGTCCGCCGCGCCGGCCGCAGGCAGCCCGAAGGGGTGGTGCGCAAGCCCGACGGGAGGCGGATCGGCGTGCTGCGGGCGGACGTCCACCTGGTGACCCGCCCGGCGCTGCTGGCCACCCTCGCCGCCGCCCTGCCCGCCGGCGCGATCCGGTTCGGCGAGGAGCCCACCGACCTGGACCACGACCTGGTCGTGGCGGCGGACGGCATCAACAGCGCCACGCGGCGCGCGTTGTTCGGCGTCGACGTCCGGCCGTCCGGCGCGATCGGGTGGCGCGGCACGGTCGACGTCCCGGTCGAGGCCGGCGGCGAGACGTGGGGCAGGGGCGTGAAGTTCGGCCTCACCCCGCAAGCCGACGGCCGCACCAACTGGTACGCCATGACCGGCCCGGACGCCGACCTGCACCGGACCTTCGGCCACTGGCACGACCCGATCCCCGCGATCCTGGCCGCCGCGACGGAGGTCCTGCGCCACTCCCTGGACTACGTGCCGCCGCTGCCGGCGTACCACCGGGGGAACGTGGTCCTGATCGGCGACGCGGCCCACGCGATGACGCCCGACCTGGGCCAGGGCGCGTGCCAGGCGATCATCGACGCGGTGACCCTGGCCCGGTGCGCCGCAGCGGACCCGACCACGGCGCTGCGGGCGTACGACGCGTTGCGGCGCAAGCGGACCCAGCGCATGGTCCGGCAGTCCCTGGCGCTCAACCGGCTGGCCAGGACCCGCCACCTCACCGGCGTGCGCGACGCGGCGCTGCGGGTGGCCCTGGCCCTGCAACCCCGCAGGACGCCCGACTGGAGCGCCGACCTGGAGCCCGACGAGCTGGCGGGCTAGGACTGGCGGGCTAGGACTGGGGGAGCTTGGCCGTCCGCTGCGGCCGGGGGGCCGACGGCGGCGGCACGACCGGCCCGACGTCCCCGTCCGGCGCGGTGTCGAGGTCGACGACCACCGGCGCGTGGTCGCTGGGCCCGGTCCCCTTGCGCGCCTTCCGGTCCACCCACGCCGCCGCCACCCGGGAGGCCACCGGGTCGGAGGCGAGGACCAGGTCGATCCGCATCCCCAGGTCCTGGTGGAACATGCCGGCGCGGTAGTCCCAGTACGTGAAGACCCGCTCGTCCGGCCACCGCTCCCGCACGACGTCCCGCAACCCCAAGGCGTCCACGGCCGCGCGCTCGGGCGCCGTCACGTGCGTGTGGCCCACGAACGCGGCCGGGTCGAACACGTCGGCATCGGCCGGGGCGACGTTGACGTCCCCGCACACCAGCACGTCGTCCCCCTGCTCGGCCACCACCTGCCGCAGCGAGTCCAACCACGCGAGCTTGTAGCGGTAGTGGTCGGAATCGGGCTCGCGCCCGTTGGGGACGTAGACGGAGAAGACCCGGACCCCACCACAGGTGGCGGCAACCGCCCGGGCCTCCGGGTGGGGGAAGCCGGGAGCCCCGGCCACCCCCGTGACCACGTCCACCAGCCCGACGCGGGACAGCAGGGCCACCCCGTTCCACCGGGACTCCCCGAACGCGGCGACCTCGTACCCCCGTTCGGCGAGGGGAGCGGTGAGCAGCGCGTCGAAGGCGTCGTCGGTCAGCTTGGTCTCCTGGAGGCACACGACGTCAGGAGCGCGCTCGTCCAACCAGGGCAACAACCGTGGCAACCGCTGCTTGACCGAGTTGACGTTCCACGTGGCGACCCGCATCACCCCACGGTAGCGCCACTGTCCGACTGCCACGCGACCGCACAGGGCGACCTCGGCGGTGCGCAGCAGCGGCCCCACGGGTGACCTTCCGGGCGTCGATGACTCAGGACGTTCACATGGGGTGGCGCTCGCCTGGCCATGCGGATGCGGACGCACTCGGCGCTGTGATCAGCGATGAGTCCGCCACATGGGGAAGTGCTTGAGACGCGAAAGCCCCAGGCCGTTGACCTGGGGCTTTGGTGGGCCGCCGGGGGATCGAACCCCGAACCCGCGGATTAAAAGTCCGCTGCTCTGCCAGTTGAGCTAGCGGCCCGCTGCCCAGGTTAGTGGAAGACGGGCGGGTCGTTCGACGGTGGTGACATACGTGGTGTGCGCCACATCAGGTGCTTGGGCGCATCGAGAGGTGCGGCCGGGCGTCAGGAGGCGGGGTGAGGGGTGGCTGGGCTGCGGGTTGCGGTCTGGTCAAGTGGGGTTGAGCTGCGGAGACGGCGGGATTGTCGTACTCGGCCGGCACTGTGTCGGCATGACCGCGAACATTCGCATCGAGCCTTGGTCCGAGAGTGACCTGGACCTGCTGCACCGGCTCAACGCGCCGGAGATGACGACCCACCTCGGCGGTCCGGAGGCCGAGGACCAGGTTGTCTCCCGGCACGGCCGGTACCTCGTGTTGCGCAGTGGAGCGATGTACCGGGTCGTGGTCGACGGGGAGTCGGCGGGGAGCGTGGGCTTCTGGGAGAGGGAGTGGCAGGGGCACACGGTGCACGAGGTCGGGTGGAGCGTGCTGCCCGAGTTCCAGGGACGCGGTGTGGCCGTGGCGGCGGCAGCGGTGGTCGTGGAACGGGCCCGGCAGGCCGGGCCTGATCGGTGGGTGCGCGCGTTCCCGTCGGTCGGCCACCTGGCGTCCAACGCGGTGTGCCGCAAGCTCGGGTTCACCCTTCAAGGTGAGGTCGAGTGCGAGTACCCGCCTGGCCGCTTCATGCAGTGCAACGACTGGGGGTTGGCGCCGGTGCACGCTTGAGGAAGAGGCGGGTGGTCGGCGTTCGATGGGGGCTGAGCGCCGACCGATCCCAGAAGAGATGTGGTGGGTCAGGTGGTCGTCGCGCGGGCGGGCCGGGTGACCGTTGGGCGAGCGGGCTGACCGGTGATCGCACCGGGGTGGGGGACGACCCGCGCGCGCTGGGCGGTGGTCGTGTGCATCAGCCGGAGCACGGCCAGGGCGCGCGCTCCGCGTCTGCCGGGAACCAGGGCTGCCGCGAGCCCGGCCACCAGGACCACCACGGCCGACGGCCCGTAGCGCAGCACGACTGCGGTCACGACGATCGGGACCGGGGCACTCAGAAGCAGTTGGGTGACTGTGTGCATGGAGCGCTCTCCCTCGTGTGGCAGAGGGACGCGCCCGTGGCACGACGCACTCCGCCGTGAAGAAAGAACGCCTGCGCCTCCACGGCCGGTCGATCGAGACGATCGGCCACCGAGTCAGGAGCAGACGAACTCTGACCACCCCAGTGTGGCACCTCGATCGAGCCGGGCGCGAGCGTCCGTTCGAGAAGCGGGCGGGCCGTGTCGACACGGCTACGGCTCGATCGGGGAGCCGGTCACTCCGGCGGGCTACCCTGGAGGGCGTGCTTTCGGCTGCCCCCACGTTGAAGATCGGCCCCTACGCGGTCGATCCCGCCGTCGTGCTCGCGCCCATGGCCGGCATCACGAACGTGGCGTTCCGGCAGCTCTGCCGCGAGTTCGGCAGCCCCACCTCCCTCTACGTGTGCGAGATGATCACCGCCCGCGCCATCGTCGAGCGCGACTCCAAGACGATGGAGATGATCACGTTCGGCGCGGACGAGCACCCGCGCTCGCTCCAGCTCTACGGCGTCGACCCGACGTCGATGCGCGAGGCGACCAAGCTGATCGTCGGCGAGGACCGGGCCGACCACATCGACATGAACTTCGGCTGCCCCGTCCCCAAGGTCACCCGCAAGGGTGGCGGGGCGGCGCTGCCGTACAAGAGGCAGCTCTTCCGGCAGATCGTGCGGGCCGCGGTGCGCGCCGCCGAACCGGCCGGGGTGCCGGTGACGGTGAAGTTCCGGATCGGCATCGACGACGAGCACCTGACCTACCTCGACGCCGGGCGCATCGCCGAGGACGAGGGCGCGCAGGCGGTCGCGCTGCACGCCCGCACGGCGGCCCAGCGGTACTCCGGGCAGGCCGACTGGACGGCGATCGCGCGGCTCAAGGAGGTCGTGTCCTCCGTCCCGGTGCTCGGCAACGGTGACATCTTCAGCGCGCAGGACGCCCTGGACATGGTCGCGCGGACGGGGTGCGACGGCGTGGTGGTCGGGCGCGGGTGCCTGGGCCGGCCGTGGCTGTTCGGCGAGCTGCAGGCCGCGTTCCGGGGTGAGCCGGTGCCGGCCGGACCGTCGCTGGGCCGGGTCGCGGAGATCCTCGGGCGGCACGGGCGGCTGCTCGCGGCGCACCTCGGCGAGGAGAAGGGCCTGCGCGACCTGCGCAAGCACATGGCCTGGTACCTGAAGGGGTTTCCGGTGGGCGCGGAGCTGCGGCGCAGCCTCGCCATGGTCTCGACGCTGACCGAGCTGGACGACCTGCTCGGCGGGCTCGACCCGGACGCGCCGTTCCCGCAGGACGCCGAGGGCCCGCGCGGCCGGCAGGGCTCGCCCGCGAAGGTCGTGCTGCCGGAGGGCTGGCTGGACGACCCCGAGGACGCGATGACGCCGTCCGCCGAAGACGTGCACTCGGGCGGCTGAGCCGGTGATGCGGGTGGTGGCGGCGGTCCTGTGCGCCCTGGCGCTGGCAGGGTGCGGGTCGCGGGTGACCGGGACCGCGCGGGCGCTGCAGATCACCGACACCGAGCGCACGCTCGTGACCAGCTACTTCACCGCGCTGAACGACGCCGGCGCGCAGGGCGTGAAGCAGCAGCGCGACCTGCTCGCCGACACCCAGCACCCGGACTTCCGGGACGGCGACTGCACGCTGCCGGACGGCACGATCGAGGTCCGGCCGACCATGTCGACGCTGCGCCTGGACCCGGACTGGATCCCGCCCGGCGAGGACGAGCACCCGCGCGGCGTGGTCGTGGTCGTCGCGGTGATGCTGACCGTCGCGCAGGACGGCGTCGAGATCGGCAACCAGATCGGCTCGCAGCACCTCGTCCTGCTCAACGGGAAGACCTACGGCTTCGCGCCGTGCGCCGCCTGAGGTGTCCGCGGCGCTGCGGTCCCGCGACCACGCACGGCGCACGCTCCGGCTTGTTGATCATTCAACGTCACCAGTTCGGAGCAGTCCACGGTCAACCAGTCGAGGGAAATAACCCCTGGACGCGTCCCGCCCGCTCAAGCGCCGCCTCCTAGGAGACGACACCTTGGCAAGGAGGGAGGTGAGCGCGATGACCGCACTGCGACCCGAGGTCGCCGACTTCGACAACGACGGCGGCCACGAACGGCCCCGACCCGCGTCGGAGGGCAGCGGGCTGGTGCAGCTGCACGAGTCGATCGCCGCGCTGCTCGCCTCCCGTGGCCAGTGGCGGCAGGCGTACCAGCACCTGAGGTCCGCGTTCGACCTGGTCTACGCCGACCAGGACGAGCAGCCGCAGGTGCCCGAGCAGCTGCGGCGCGAGGTGGACCGGCTGCGCCGCGAGCACGCGGAGGCCCGCGAGCAGAGCCTGCGGGACAGCCTGACCGACAGCTACAACCGCCGGTACCTGGACGAGCGCCTGCTCGGCATGGTCGCCGACCACGGTGCTGCGGTGGGCGGCCTGGCGCTCGCGCTGATCGACCTGGACTGGTTCAAGCAGGTCAACGACACGTTCGGGCACCTCCTGGGCGACCGGGTGTTGCAGCGCGTGGTGGAGCTGCTGCAGGAGCAGCTCCCGGAGGGCGGGTTCTGCGCCCGCTACGGCGGTGAGGAGTTCGTGCTGGTGCTGCCGGGCGTGGATGCGACGGTGGGGGTGGAGATCGCCGAGTCGGCGCGGATGCGTGTCGAGCGTCACGCCTGGGCTTCGCTGGCCCCCGGTTTGCGGGTGACCGTCAGCATCGGGTTGGCTTACGAGCCTCCGGAGGGGGATTCGCCGACTCGTCCTCCGGTCGCACCCGAACAGCAACTGCTCCGCGCGGACAGCCTGCTCTACACCGCCAAGCAGTCAGGACGCAACGCCGTCGCCTACCGGGACAGCGGCCGGGTTCGGTTGGCGGGTGCCGCCGCCGGTCGACGGGGAATCGCCGAACCGCGGGTTGCCGGTTACTGAGATGTAGTGGCAGCTCACCCGTTCGGAGGTAGCAGGCTGCCCGGAATCGGGTAGGTGCGACCCCTGTATCACCAGGAGTGGTCGTCAGGACTGGCGGTCATCCGTAGTATCGCCAAGGCAAGTGACACGCCGTTGGTGCAACCAATGTGTCCTTGATGTCGTCAACTCGTGATGACGACCCGCTACTGACCAAGGTTGAAGGGAGACCGGGTGCCCGACGAGCCCCGCCGTGGCGGCCCCGGACCCCGAGGTGAGCAGCCCCCGCAGGACGACCAGCCGACCGGCCGCAGGCGCAGGTCGCTGGAGGGCGGCGGCGGTCTGAGCGTTTCCGAGCTGCTGGAACAGCACAGCCGCACGAACATCCCGCGTCCCGTGCCACCGGACGACCCCAGACCCGAGCCGCCGGGCCCGCAGCAGACCGGCCGCCGGGCCGCGTCCCGCCCGGAGGACACCCGGGAACCGTCCCCGCCGGACACCCACCGCGCTCCCGACCACTTCGCACCGTCCACCGACGCTCCGCAGGAGACCGGCCGACGCGCGCGCCAGTCGTCCCCCGAGGACACCGGCCGCCGCGCGAGGCCCGCTCCCGAGAGCACCGGCCGCCGGGCCCGCCCGACCGCACCACCTCCGCCCCCCGCCGCACCACCGGTCACTCCGCACCCGGTAGCACGGCCTGAGGACACCGGACGGCGCGCGCGCCCCGCCCCCGAGGACGCGGGCCGTCGAGCCCGGCCCGAGCAGGCAGGTCGGCGGTCTGCACCCGACGACTTCGGTCGACGAGCGGCCCCGGAGGACACCGGACGTCGGGCGATCCCTGAGGACACCGGGCGACGAGCGGCCCCTGACGATGCTGGGCGTCGAGCGGCGCCTGAGGATGCCGGGCGTCGAGCGGCTCCCGAGGACACTGGGCGGCGGGCACGGCCCGGCGCTGACGGTGTCGGCCGGCGGGCTGCTGCCGACGAGGGCGGGCGGCGCGCGCGTCCGTTCCCCGAGGACACCGGGCGACGGGCGCGTCCCGCTCCGGAGGACACCGGGCGGCGTGCGCTGCCCGACGCGTTCACGCCTTCTGCCGAGCACACCGGTCGCCGGGCCGCGCCGTCCCCTGAGGACGTCGGACGCCGTGGTGCGCCCGAGAACCGCCGTCCCGGGCCGGAGGAGGTGGCCCGGCCGGAAACGACCGGCCGCCGGCCGCGACCCGAGGCCCCTCCCGGTCGGCGGTACGCGCCCGACGAGCCCCGCCGGCCGGAGGCCACCGGCCGCCGCCCCCTGCCGCCCCCGCCCGGTGCCGGAGCACCAGGTCCGGCAGCGCCCGGTCCGGCAGCACCCGGTCCGGCAGCACCCGGTCCCGGGGCACCCGGGCCGGCAGCACCAGGGCCTGTCGCGCCCGGTCCCAACGGGCACGCGCCCGGCGGTCCGGATGTCCGGCCGCCCGGTGGTCAGGACGGGAGCGGACCGCGCCGGTTCGCGGGCCCCGAGGGCGGTCGCCGCCCCAACGACCCCGGAACCGGCCCACGCCGACTCGCCGAAGGCGGCCCGGACGGCCCGCGCCGCCCGGTCGAAGGCGGACCTGACGGACCCAAACCGCGCCGCTTGGCCGAAGGCGGACCCGATGGCGGACCGCGTCGGCTCGCCGAGGGCGGGCCTGAAGGCAGCGGACCTCGCCGTCTGGCTGAGAATGGGCCGGATGGCAACGGACCGCGTCGCCCGGCCGAAGGTGGACCGGATGGCGGCGTGCCCCGTCGCCCGGCTGAAGGTGGACCGGATGGCAGCGGGCCTCGCCGGTTGGCGGAAGGCGGACCTGCTCAGCGGCGGCCTGCGGATGGTGGGCCGGACGGTGGGGTGAGGAGGCCCGTCGAGGGTGCTCCTCACGCGCCTCGACGGCCTGAGGGCGGGCCCGACGGGTCCGGACCTCGTCGACTGGCCGAAGGCGGGCCGCACGCTCCCCGACGCCCCGCCGAGGGAGCGCCGGACGGCACCGGGCCTCGCCGCCTCGCCGCAGACGGCCCCAACGCCCCCCGTCGCCCTGAGGGCGGACCGGACGGCAGTGGACCGCGCAGGCTTGCTGACGGCGGACCCGAAGGCAGCGGGCCTCGCCGGCTTGCCGAAGGTGCTCCCGAGGGCCTCGGACCGCGCAGGCTTGCGGAGGGTGGACCGGAGGGCAGTGGCCCTCGTCGGCTCGCTGAAGGCGGGCCGGAAGCAGGTGGACCGCGTCGGCCGGCCGAGGGCGGGCCGGACGGCAGTGGGCCTCGTCGCCTTGCCGGAGGTGGGCCCGAGGGTAGTGGTCCGCGTCGGCTCGCGGACGGGCCCGACGCCGCTGCGGCGGACGGTCCCAAGCCCCGGCGGCTCGCCGAGGGCGCGGCCGGTGGACCGGGCGGCGCCCCGGCCGCCGGCGGTTCAGCCAGTGCTGCGCCGGCCGGCAGTGGTGCGGACGGCGGCGGGGACATCTCCGGTCGGCTGGGGGCCGCCGGTGGGCCTGAGCGGCGGGACCAGATCGACCCGGCCGGCCTCACCACCGAGATGGAGGCCATCAGCGACGACGTCAAGAAGCGGCGCGAGGTCGACCACACGCTGGCCCGGTTCTCCGCCGTGCACGACGAGCTCGCCGAGCAGGAGCGCCAGCGCAAGGAGCGCCGGCAGAAGCTCATGCCGTGGAAGGCCGACCACGACGAGGAAGCGACCGTCTACACGTCCTCTGTGGACGGTGACGACGACTCCGACACCCCGGTCCGGCGGGTCCGCACCGTCAAGCACAGCAAGATCGTCCGCGTCGTCAAGGTGCTGTCGCTGACCGCCGCCGTGCTGGTGTTCGTCGCCACCGGACTGGGCTGGGGCGCGATGCTCTACGTGGACAGCAAGTTCACCGAGATCGACGCCCTCAACACCAACTCCGCGGCGGTGCACGAGGCGGAGAAGCAGTTGGGGGACGAGAACTTCCTCATCGTCGGGTCGGACACCCGGGCCGGCGCGAAGGCCGAGGACGGGGTCGGCGACTCCGACGCCGAGCCCGGCGCGCGCTCGGACGTCCTGATGCTGGCCCACGTCCCGGCCGACCGGAAGCGGGTCGTGGTGGTGTCCGTGCCGCGCGACCTGGAGATCACCCGGCCGGACTGCGAGGAGTGGAACCCGGAGACGGCCGAGTACACCGGCAAGACGCTGCCCGCGCAGAAGGGCGTGAAGGCGAACCAGGCGTACGCGGACGGTGGGCCGCGCTGCGTGTCCAACTTCATGACCGAGCTGACCGGGTTGACCATCAACCACTTCATCTCCGTGGA
Source organism: Actinosynnema sp. NPDC050436 (assembly GCF_040655415.1). NCBI lineage: Bacteria > Bacillati > Actinomycetota > Actinomycetes > Pseudonocardiales > Pseudonocardiaceae > Actinosynnema > Actinosynnema sp. NPDC050436. The sequence goes on from NZ_JBFAJV010000003.1 coordinate 174,049, forward strand.
CTTCAACGGGTTCAAGGGGATGGTCGACGCGGTCGGCAAGATCAAGGTCTGCGTGCCGAAGGTGATGGACGACGGCGAGCTGGGCATGATCTTCGACAAGCCCGGCCAGTACGAGGTGGACGGCCAGAAGGCGCTCGACTACGTGCGCGCCCGCAAGGTGAAGAACGAGGACTTCGGCGACTACGACCGGATCACCCGGCAGCAGAAGTTCCTGTCCTCCTTGCTGCGCACCGCCCTGTCCACCGAGATGCTGCTGAACCCGGGCAAGCTCAACAGCTTCCTGAACGCGTTCGCGTCGTCCACCGTGGGCCAGAACATCGGCGTCAAGGACATGCTGACGCTCGCGCAGTCGTTGCAGGGCATCGAAGCCGGTCGCGTCACGTTCGTCACGGTGCCGCACTACACCGACGACGGACCCACGCCGTCGCCCAACGACAACCGCGAGATGTTGAAGATGGACGCCACCAAGGCGTTGTTCCAGGCCGTCATCGACGGCACGCCGCTGCCGGACGAGATGCCGGCCGCGCCGCCCGCCGATGCCGGCGCGGTGACCACGCCGCCGCCCGCCGCTCCCAAGCAGGGCAAGGTGATCGACCCGAAGGGCCTCAAGGTCCAGGTGTTCAACGGCGACGCGACCAACGACGGTGCGGCCGGCCGGACCAAGAACTCGTTGCTGGAACTGGGTTTCGACGTGGTCAACAGCGGCGGCACCGATCCCGTGGCCAAGACGGTGATCAAGTACGGCGTCGGCGGCGAGGACGCGGCGTTCACGCTCGCGGCGGCGATCCCCGGTGCCACGTTGGAGGTCGACGCGTCCCAGGGCGGCGCGGTGACCCTCCTGATCGGTCCGGGCTGGGACGGGGAGGTCGTCGCACCGCAGGCCGGGGGCGGGACCCCCGCCGAGCCGGGCAAGACCGCGCCGCCGCCCGACCTGAGCGTGGTCAACGCGGGCAAGGACCCGTGCGCGTAGCCGGTAGACCATCTGGACGTCTTGGGTTCACCACGGGTTAACCGGGGTAGGTCGCTACGGCGACAACCTGCACGTACGCTGCTCACATGCGTGAGGCCTACCACGACCAGCTCGGACAACTCGCCGACCAGCTCGCCGACATGTGCGCGATGGCCGGTGTCGCCATGGAGCGCGCGACCGCCGCGCTGCTGCAGGCCGACCTCGGCTTGGCCGAGCAGGTGATCGGCGACGACGTCAAGATCGACGACGTCCGCGCCAGCATCGAGGAGCAGTCGTACGCGCTGCTCGCGCTCCAGGCGCCGGTCGCCACCGACCTGCGCATCGTGCTCGCGGTGATCCACGCCGCGGAGAGCGTCGAGCGCATGGGCGACCTGGCGCTGCACGTCGCCAAGGCCGCGCGCCGCAGGCACCCCAACCACGTGCTGTCGGACACCGTCGAGCCGTACTTCGCCGAGATGGGCCGCATCGCGGTCGAGCTGGCGCGCGAGGCCACCGACATCATCCGCACGCAGGACGTCGAGCGCGCGCGTTCGCTGGAGGACGCGGACGACGCGATGGACGACCTGCACCGGCACCTGTTCACGGTGATCATGGACAAGGAGTGGCCGCACGGCGTGCCGTCGGCCGTGGACACCACGCTGCTGGGCCGCTTCTACGAGCGCTTCGCCGACCACGCGGTGTCGGTGGCCAAGCGGACCGTCTTCGTCGTCACCGGCCGGATGCCCGGCTACGGCGACGACCTCGCCGACTGAGCGCCGGCGACCGAGCCACCACGGAGAAGTCGACCCCGACCGGGATTCCGGGCGGGGTCGACTCGTGTCCGTGCCACTTCCCGAGCGCTGGGTCCGCTCGCGGCGTCAGTTCAGCAGGGCGTTGAGCTCCTGGGCCAGTTGGGCGGCGATGCGCGCGTTGTCGGCGGGGGCGTGGGTGAGCCACTTCTGGCCGTCCTGCCCCAGCCTGGTCTGCGACATGTAGCGGCCCTGGTCGTTGTCGAACCAGGCCACCTGCGGGGCGCGCTGCTCGCGGCCGTGCCGCCCGCGCACCGTGACACCGAACTGACCGGCGCGCAGGCGTGGCCGCTCGAAGGTCGCTTCCAGCGCGCGGACCTGCGAGGTCGCCGTGGACCTCGGGGCCATGGCGCTGGTGAACGTCGCGCTGCCGAAGTCCTCGTCGCGGCGCGGCGGGGGCGGCGGGGCGGACGACGGCACCGGCACCGTCAGCGACTGCCCGGGACCGGGCCGGGACTGCGGGATCAGGTCGACCACCGTGCGCAGCAGCGTGGACGACCGCAGGGTGTCGACCTTCATCTGGCGGTCGTCCAGGACCGCGACGACCGCCAGTTCACCCTTCGCCCCGGCGCGGGCGAGGAGTTGCCGCTCCACGTTCTTCGGGTCCAGCGACGCGATGGCGTTGAGCGAGAAGTCGAAGCGCACCAACAGGTTCAGCGCCTCCTCGACCTCGGGCGAGACCCGGCCGCGCCGGGCCAGGCCCCGGGACTCCAGGTCGTTGTAGACGGCGTTGCGGATGCCGCGCCGCTCGTCGAACGTCTGGCCGAGGTAGGGGAAGTCGAACGGGTAGGGCCGGCTGCCGAGCTTGAGGTCTTCCCAGAGCATGTCGGCAGCCGCGTGCGAGAGGGCGAACGAGAACACCGTCACCCGCCGATGACCGGGGGTGCGACCATCGTGCCGTCACCGAACACGTCCTCGGTCTCCACCAGGTAGGACGCGGCCTTGTGCTCCTTGTCCTCCTCGCCCTGACCACCGTGCCCGGCTCCGCCCATGCCGCCCATGCCGGCGGCACCACCGCGACCGGCCGCACCCGCGCCGCCGCCGAGGCCACCCGCGCCGCCACCGGACGGCCCGAAGCCGCCCGCGCCCGCGCGTCCGGCCTCGCCGAGCACGCCCGCGCCGCCACCGGGACCGAAGCCACCGCCGCGACCGGCCGCCGCCATGCCGCCGGGGATGCCGCCCAGGCCGCCGGCACCACGCCCACCGCCGCCGCCACCACCGGGTCCACCGCCACCGGGGATTCCGCCTCGGCCGCCGCCACCGCCACCGCCTCCGCCGGGGATGCCGGGGATGCCGGGCCGCGGGTTCGGGCCGGGGATGCCGGGCGGTCGGTTGCCACCGCCGCCTCCGCCACCACCGCCCCCGGGGCCGGGGATCCAGCCGCCCCCGCCACCACCACCGCCGCCCCCGCCACCACCGGGGCCGGGGATGCCGCCGCCACCGCCTCCGCCGCCACCACCGCCGGGCGTCCAGCCGGACTGGTTGGTGTTGCCACCGCCGTTGCCGCCCGTGCCACCGCCCGGACCGGGGATGCCGGTGACACCCGTGCCACCGGTGCCGCCGGGACCGTCCGGAATGGACGGACGACCAGGCGTGCCGGGGTCGTTGGGCTTGCCGGGCTGGCTCGGGTCACCGCCGCCGGAACCCTCCATGGGCGGCGGCGGCGAGAACGCGGGCATGGTGGAGCCGGACTCCTGGAACGAGGTCGACATGTTCGTCATGACCTCGGCGGCGCGCTCGTGCGCCTGCTGCTTCTCCTCGAACTTCTGCTCGATCTTGTCGATCGTCGCCGCCCACTTGAACGGGTTCGGCTCGGAGAAGAACATCTTGTAGGCGTCGGCCGTGCTGAACTTGACCGGTTCCGGCATGTTCGTCTTGGCCGTCTCGGCGGCCTGGCTCTGCTCGTAGAGCTTGTTGCCGGTCAGCTGCGCGCCCTGCGCCGCGTCGCCCGACCACGTGGCCATGTTCGTGAAGTAGCCCTGCGCGGACTGCGCGGCGTTGCCCTGCCACGCGCCCTTGCTCGCCTCGGTCGCCTTGCTCAGGTTGTTCTGCAGGTCGACCAGCGTGTTGCCGATCTTGGTCCACGCCTCGCCCTGCTCGTTGGCCGTGCCGGGTGCCATGTTGTCGGTGACCATGGCCTTGAGCTCCTCGTGCGAGCGCCCCATGTAGAAGGAGCCCGACGGCGTCATCGGCGGCCGGTAGTTCTCGACCACCTTCTCGAGCTCTTTTTCCTGGTTGGCCTGGTTCGCGGCCGACTTGGTCTTGTAGTCGACGTAGGCGAACAGGTTGGGGACCAGGTTGGCGAACCCGGGGTCCGCGGCGACCTTCTTCTGGTACTCGTCGCGCAGCTCCGCCTCGGTCTGCCCGGCGTAGACGACCTTGGTCGCGTTGGGATTCTGCGAGTTCGGCGGTGCCACGGCTCTCCTCCTGACTTACTTGGGCAGCTTCGGTTCGACAGCGGTGGCCAGCTTGTTGGCCGCTTCGCACGCTTCCGCGGACGATGCCGTGGCCGCCGCGAAGAAATCGACCCTCGACTTCGGGGTGATCTCGACCGCGTAGACGCAGTCGGTGGTCGTCAGCACCGCCTCGACGTGCTTGGCCTTGCGAGCGCCGACCTGGACGTCGGACGGCTTCGCATTGGGACCGAGGACGACATCACCGAGGCCCAGCGTGGGGAAGACCTTGATCGACACGATCGTGGTCGTCTCGCCCCAGCGCGCCTGGCAGTCCTGCGTGCCCTGCTTCTCGATGCGGGTCAGGGCGAACTGGCTCGCTACCGCGTTCAACTGGGCACACGGGTCGAAATCGGCCAACTCGTCCCCGCCCGAGGAGGACGATGTGCTGGTCGGCTCCGAGGCGGATCCGGTCGTCGTGGCCGGCCCCCGGGTCGCCGTCGGGTCACCAGGCGTCTCGGTCGTGCAGCCCGCGACCACCAAGCCGCCCACCACGATCGGCAGCACCCAACGAACCACTGGATTCCTGGTCAACTGCATCCCCGTCTCAGTATTTCTTGAGGCTGTTCGCGGCAGCGTCGTCGACTTCGCGGTAGTTCTCGACCGCCTTGCGAAGGGCGGCCTTGGCGTCCAGCAGCGCTGTCTTCAGCTGCTCGATGGCGGGCACGATCCCGGTGGTGCCACCGCCGCCGTTCGCGCTCTCCGCGTTGTACCGGCTCATCGCCTGCGCATCCGGGCTGGTGCCGAGCTGGGTCTGCTGCTGGAGCTTGTAGAGCTGGCTGTTCAGGCCGTTGATCTCCAGCTCGGCGTTCTCGATGGCCTTGATGTAAGCCTCTGCGCCGGACTGCTTGATGGCGAACGAGCCCGACTCGGCGGCCTGCTTGAGGCCCTGCATGTTGGCCGTCATGGCGCGCATGGACTGCGCGCTCCACGCTCCCTCTGGCGGCACCACTACCCCCTGCGATCACGCGATTCCTGTTGAGCACGGTACCGCGCACGTCAGATCATGTCTTGACTATGACGAGGCCCGGACGGGCGTGGTTCCGGGGTGGTACCCGTAAGGAGCACTGGACCACTCGCCCGGGTGATGAGGGCCACATGGACGAAGGGGCCCTCCCGCCGTGGCGGGAGGGCCCCTCGGAGGTCTTCCTGGTCAGCCGAAGCGGCCCGAGATGTAGTCCTCGGTCGCCTTCTGGCTGGGGTTGGAGAAGATCTTCTCCGTGTCGTCCACCTCGATCAGCCGGCCGGGCTGGCCGACGCCGAGCAGGTTGAAGAACGCCGTCTGGTCGCTGACCCGGGCAGCCTGCTGCATGTTGTGGGTCACGATGACGATCGTGTACTCCTTCTTCAGCTCGGTGATCAGGTCCTCGATCGCCAGCGTGGAGATCGGGTCCAGGGCCGAGCACGGCTCGTCCATCAGCAGCACGTCGGGCTGCACGGCGATCGCCCGCGCGATGCACAGCCGCTGCTGCTGACCACCGGACAGGCCGCCGCCGGGGCGGTCGAGGCGGTCCTTGACCTCGTTCCACAGGTTCGCGCCGCGCAGCGAGCGCTCGGCGACCTCGTCGAGCTTCGACCGGCTGCGCTCGCCGGCCAGCTTGAGGCCCGCGACGACGTTGTCCCGGATCGACATGGTCGGGAACGGGTTCGGGCGCTGGAACACCATGCCGATGGTGCGCCGGACCTGCACGGGGTCGATGGTCGAGGCGTAGATGTCCTCGCCGTCGAGGAGGACCTTGCCCTCCACCCGCGCGCCGGTGGCCACCTCGTGCATCCGGTTCAACGACCGCAGCACGGTGGACTTGCCGCACCCGGACGGGCCGATGAACGCGGTCACGTTCTTCGGCGGCACGGCGAGGGAAACCCCGTCCACGGCGTGGAACTTGCCGTAGTACAGGTTGAGGTCCTTCACGTCGATGCGCTTGGCCATAACCGCCCGCTCACTTGGTCTTCGGGGCCAGCCACCGCGAGATCACGGTCGCCAGCAGGTTGAACAGGGTGATGATCAGCACCAGGGTGATCGCGGCACCCCAGATCCGCTCGAAACCCGCCTGCGTCGGGTTGTTGCGCTCGCTGGCCATCAGCAGCGGCAACGACGCCATCGGGCCGTCGAAGAGGTTGTAGTTGATGAACGGCGCGTACGCGGCCAGCACCAGCACCGGCGCGGTCTCGCCCATGACGCGGGCCAGGGCGAGCATGACGCCGGTCAGGATGCCGGACAGCGCCGTCGGGATCACGATCTTGACGATGGTCTTCCACTTGGGGATGCCCAGCGCGTAGGACGCCTCGCGCAGCTCGTCCGGCACGATCTTGAGCATCTCCTCGGTGGTCCGCACGATCACCGGCACCATGAGCAGCACCAGCGCGAGGGACACCGCGAAGCCGCTGCGGCCGAAGCCGAACGTGGTGATCCACAGCGTGTAGACGAACAGCGCGGCCACGATGGACGGCACACCGGTCAGGATGTCGACCATGAACGTGGTGGCCTTGGCCAGCCGCGAGCGACCGCCGTACTCGACCAGGTAGATCGACACGAACAGGCCGATCGGCACCGAGATCAGGCCGCACACCAGCGCCTGGACGAGCGTGCCGTAGATGGCGTGGTACGCGCCGCCGCCCTCCTGCCGGGCCAGCAGGCCGGACAGCGACTTCTGCCACCAGTCGCCGTCCAGGACGACCGGCAGGCCGCGCTGGACCACGGTCCACAGCACCCACACCAGGGGCACGATGGCGATGGCGAACGCGAGGTACACCAGCACCGTGGCGAAGCTGTTCTTGAACTTGCGCAGGCCGCTGACGCTCTGGAACGTCGGGGGCGTCGCCAGGCGGTTGAAGTCCGCCGTCTTGGTGGTCATTCGTACTCCTTGTGACCGGCGACGATGGACCGGGCGATGGCGTTGACCACGAAGGTCAGCGCGAACAGCACCAGGCCGGCGGCGATGTACGCGCCCGCGGACAGCGCGTCGTTGAACTCCGGCGCGGCCAGCGCGATCTTGGACGCGAAGGTCGCGCCGCCGTCGAACAGGCTCCAGCCGAACGCCTCGTTGGTGGCGCTCAGGATGATCATCAGGGCGATGGTCTCGCCGAGCGCGCGGCCGAGGCCGAGCATCGAGGCGCTGACGTAGCCGGCCTTGCCGAACGGCAGGACCGTGGTCCGCACGACCTCCCACTTGGTGGCGCCCAGCGCGATGGCGCCCTCGACGTGGGCGGGCGGGGTGCGGTCGAAGACCTCGCGGCTGACCGCCGTGATGATCGGCAGGATCATCACCGCGAGCACGATGCCGGCGGTGAAGATGGTGCCGCCGAGTTCGATGCTGACGTTGCCCTTGGCGAACAGCGGGATGAAGCCGAGCGAGCCGGTGAGCCACTCGCCGACGGGCGTGAGGACCGGCGCGAGCACCAGCAGGCCCCACAGGCCGTAGATGATCGACGGCACGGCGGAGAGCAGGTCGATCACGTACGCGAACGGCCGGGCGAGCTTGCGCGGCGCGTACTGGGTGAGGAACAGCGCGATGCCCAGGGCGATCGGCATGGCGATGAGCAGCGCGAAGGCGGAGGACACCACGGTGACCAGGAGCAGGTCGAGGATGCCGAACCGCAGGTTCTTGGTGTCGCCGGTGGCCCACTCGCGGCTGGTCAGGAAGTTGGCCTGGTCCAGGGCGAGCGACGGGACGGCCTGGATGAGCAGGAACAGGCCGATGGCCCCGATGAGGACCACGATGAAGATGCCCGAACCGGTGGCCAGGCCACGGAAGATCCGGTCACCCGGCCGGACGTGGGGTGCGTTCTGTTCGGCTTCCGCGGTCGGGGGAATCGGAGCCTCCGAGTCGGGTCGAGCGGCCGGAACGCCCTCTCGGGCACCGGTGTCACCGGTGCCCGAGGGGCGCTTGGCCACGATGCGGTCGTTCATCGCTTCAGCGTGGGCGGGAGGGTGCCGGCCGGTCAGGCGATCGCCTTGATGGCGGTCAGCACCTTCTCCTGGAACGCCTTGGGCAGCGGAGCGTAGCCCGCGTCCACGAGGCCCGCCTGGCCGTCGGTCGCCGCCACCGTCAGGAACGCCCGGATGGCCTTCGCGGTGTCGGCGTCGTAGCCCTTGGAGCAGACGATCTCGTAGGTGGCCAGCAGCAGCGGGTAGGAGCCCGCGGTGGTGGTGCCGTAGATCGAGTCGAGGTCGAGGACCAGGTCGTTGCCCTCGCCCTTGAGCTTCGCGCCGTCGATGGCCTTGCCGACGGTCTCGTTGGTCAGCTCCACCGCGCCCTGGCCGGCGTCGATCTTGGCGATGGACAGCTTGTTGTCCTGCGCGAACGACAGCTCGACGTAGGTCACCGCGCCGTCGACGGAGCCGGCGGCCTGCGCGACGCCGGCGGACTTCTCCTTGCCCTCGCCGACACCGCCCTTGAACTGCTTGCCGTCGCCCTGGGTCCACGCGCCCTTGGAGGCGATCTTCAGGTACTTCTGGAAGTTGTCCGTCGTGCCGGCCTCGTCGGACCGGTAGACGACCTTGATCTCCTTGTCCGGCAGGGTGGCACCGGAGTTCAGGCCGGCGATCGCCGGGTCGTTCCACTTCTTGACGGTGCCGTTGAAGATCTTGGCGGTCACCTCGCCGGTGAGCACCAGGTCCTTCACGCCCTCCAGCTTGTAGCCGATGGCGACCGGGCCGAAGACCAGCGGGAGGTGCCACGCCGGGCCGGTGGCGCAGCGCTTGGCGGCGGCCTCGACCTCGCCCTTGTCCTTGGACAGGGCCGAGTCGGAGCCGGCGAAGTCCACCTGGCCCGCGTTGAAGTTCTTCACGCCCGAGCCGGAGCCGGACGGGTTGTACGCCAGGTCCGCGCCGGCGCACTTCTGCTTGTACGCCTGGATGAACGTGTCGATCGCGTTCTTCTGCGCGGAGGAACCCTCTGCACTCAGCTTCGCCTTGCCGCCGCACTCGACGGACGGGCCGGACGCCGCGTTGGACGTGCCGCCCGTGCCGGGGGCGTTGTTGTCGCTGCCACATGCGGTGAGCAGAAGCGCACCGGCCGCGATCAGGCCGACGACGGCACCGTGCCGCTTGGTCTTCACCTGGGTCCTCCACCTAACGAAAGCGGAATTGACGCGACGGACCTCGCCGCTCGGGACGGACGGTAGGCAGCGAGGGTGGACAAGCGCCCAGGAAAAGGTGAACGGGAGGTGAACTCCACACGGGAGGTGACCAGTCACACCGCCGATCGGGTGGTGGCGTGACCAGCGCGTTTGCATGGCGTGACAGGTTTGTCACTACTTGGCGTATTGGGCGTCCGAATCCCACCGGGTGAATCCCAACCGCTCGTACACGGCCAATGCCGCAGCGTTGTCGGATTCGACGTACAGCATCACTTCCCGGGTGCCCGACCGCCGCAGGTGCGCGAGCCCGGCCAGGGTCAGCGCCTTGCCCAGGCCACCGCCCTGTGCGTCCGGGTCGACGCCCACCACGTACACCTCACCGAGGTCGGGCGTGTGCGACTTGGTCCAGTGGAAGCCCAGCAGCCGGTCCTCGCCGTCCACGGCGAGCAGGAACCCCGCCGGGTCGAACCAGCGCTCCTGCTCCTTCTCCCGGACGTCCTCGATGCTCATCGCGCCCTGCTCGGGGTGCCAGGAGAACGCCCGGTGGTTCACGTAGACCACGGCGGCCTCGTCGCGGCCCGGCTCGAACGGGCGCAGCGCGACCCCGTCGGGCAGGGACGGCTCGGGCAGCGAGCCGTCCAGCGGGCGGCGCAGCCGCAGCAGCTCGCGGACCTTGCGGTAGCCCAGCCTCGCGGCCAGGGCCTGCGCGCCGGGGTGCCCGCCGTGCGCCCAGAAGCGCAGGGGCTCGGCCCGGCCGGCAGCGGCCTCCACCAGGGCGGTGCCCACGCCGAGGCGGCGGTGCCCGGGGTGGACGGCCAGCTCGGCGACCTTGTTGTCGTCGGCGTCGCCGAACAGGTCCAGGTGCAGGTAGCCCACCAGGGCGTCGCCGGAGCGCACCAGGAGGTGGTTGCTGCCCCGCGCGCCGGGCCGCAGCCTCAGCAGCACCTGCTCGCCCACGGCGGCCGCGCCGTCCTCGCGGGCGACCGCGTCGAGCAGGTCGGACACCTCGTGCGCCTGCCCGGTGGACAGCTCTTCGAACCACGTCGATTCCACACCGGGAAACTACCGGGTGGGCACCGCCGTGCCCCCGGTGCGGGCCGGCTGCGCCGCGCCGTCCGGCGACGCGTCGAGGGCGCCGGCCCGGCGGGCGCCCCCCGGTCGGGGCGGGCGGACGAGCTTGTAGCCCACGTTGCGCACGGTGCCGATCAGCGATTCGTGCTCGGGGCCCAGCTTGGCGCGCAGCCGCCGCACGTGGACGTCCACCGTCCGGGTGCCGCCGAAGAAGTCGTAGCCCCACACCTCCTGGAGCAGCTGCGCGCGGGTGAACACCCGGCCGGCGTGCTGCGCCAGGTACTTGAGCAGCTCGAACTCCTTGTAGGTCAGGTCGAGCGGGCGACCGCGCAGGCGGGCGGTGTAGGTGGCCTCGTCGATGACCAGCTCACCGAGCTGGAGGCAGCCGTCGCCGCCGGGGCGGTCCGCGCCGCGCCGGGACCGCACCAGCCGCAGCCGGGCGTCAACCTCGGCCGGGCCGGAGGTCGGCAGCAGGATGTCGTCCACGCTCCAGTCCGCGTTCACCGCGACCAGGCCGCCTTCCGCGACCACCGCGACCACGGGCACGTCGACGCCGCCGGCCTCCAGCAGCCGGCACAGGCCGCGCGCGCCGACCAGGTCCGCGCGGGCGTCCACCAGCACCAGGTCGTGCGGGCCGGCGTCGAGCAGGGCCGACACGTCGGGGCGCAGCGGGCGCACGTCGAGCGGGAGCAGCGCCAGCGCGGGGAGCACCGCCCCGGGGTCGGGGTCGGTGGTCAGCAGCAGCACGTCGATACTCATCGCGGCGCCCTCCTGTTCGGCCGGTGCCCGGTCATCGGACCGGGCAGCGCGAAGTACGGTGACCGGGCCCCGTTGCCTGCGGATGACGGAGACGATACCGGTGCGCACCACGAAAGACCCAGGTCAGGCGGACAGGGTCACAGTCGTCCCCCCGAACGCCACACCCGTCGCGGCGGTGGCGCGCGACGGCGTCACCCTGCACGGAGTGCACCTGACCCCGTCACCTGCGGTGACCGACCTGGCCTTCGTCGTGGGCCACGGCTTCACCAACCACGTCCGCAAGCCGTTCGTGTCGCGCGTGCTGACCCGCCTGGCCCGGCACGGCGGGGTGGTCGCGCTGGACTTCCGGGGCCACGGCCGGTCGGCGGGCCTGTCCTCGGTCGGCGACGACGAGGTGCACGACCTGGCGGCGGGGGTTTCGCTGGCCCGCTCCCACGGGTACCGACGCGTGGTGACCGTCGGGTTCTCCATGGGTGCGTCCATCGCGCTGCGGCACGCCGCGCTGCACCACGACCGGCCGGACGCGGTCGCGGCGGTGAGCAGCCCGTCCCGCTGGTGGGTGCGCGACACCGCGCCCATGCGCCGGGTGCACTGGCTGCTGGAGCAGCCGCACGGCCGGCTCGCGGCCCGCGCGCTGGGCGTCCGGCTGGGCCCGCCGTGGCGGACCACGCCGCCCAGCCCGCTGGAGGTCGTGCACCGGATCGCGCCGACGCCGCTGCTGATCGTGCACGGCGAGCAGGACCACTACTTCGGCCCGGCGCACGCGCGGGCGCTGCACCGGGCGGCGGGCGGCACGGGCACCCTGTGGGTGGAACCGGGTGTCCGCCACGCGGAGTCCGCGATGACCCCGGCTCTGGTAGACCGGATCGCGTCCTGGCTCGACCGCTCGACCGACGAGGGAACCCGATGACCGCCACGCCGACCACCCGCCGCCCGTCCCGGGGCCGCAAGCTGATCATCGCCGCGCTGGTGCTGGTGGGCCTGCTGGTCGCGGCCGACTACGGGCTGGCGGCGGCGGGTGAGTACCAGGTGGCGCAGCGGATGCGGGACAAGTTCCGGCTGGCCGACGACCCGACCGTGCGCATCCACGGCTTCCCGTTCACCTACCAGGCGCTGACCGGCGACTACCGGGACATCGAGATCACCGCGACCGGCGTGCCGGTGCGCGACTCGCTGCGCGACCTGGAGATCAGGGCGAACCTCTACCACACCCGGATCGGCCTGTCGGACCTGTTGTCGGGCAACACCCGCGACGCGCGCATCGACCAGGTCAGGGGCAGCGTCAAGATCAAGGCCCAGGACGTGAACCGGCTGGTCAACACGGTCACCCCGTTCACCGACATGGCGATCGAGCCGGACACCCGGCCGGAGGCGACGCCGACGCCCAAGCCCGCGAAGCCCGACCCGACCACGGCCGCCGTGAAGCTCAGCGGCAGCACCACGGTCGCCGGCCGCAAGATCCGGATCACCGCGTACGGCGCGGTCACCCTGGTCGCCGACGGCCAGGTGGCGGTGTCGGTGAACGACGTCGAGCTGGACGACACCTCGCTGGCCGGCCTGGCGGAGGTGCTGGGCGTCGTGCGGCAGGCGTTGAGCGTGACCATCGACCCCGGCGGGCTGCCGTTCACCGTCACGCCGACCGCCATCACGGTGGAGAGCGGGGCGCTGACCGTCGAGGGCACCATCGACGACATCCCGCTGGACGAGGGCTGAGCACGTGGTCGGGGCGTGGGCGCTGCTCGGCGCCGTCGCGGTGGCCGTCCTGGCGGGCGTGCTGCTGCGCGCGCGGGAGGGCCGCGTCCGGACCGCGCGGGAGGGGACGACGACCGTGGAGCTGCCCGGACCGGTGCGCGACCTGCTCGACCCGGCCACCCCGGTGACGCTGGTGCAGCTCTCCACGACGTTCTGCGCGCCGTGCCGGCACACCCGCGTGCTGCTGGCCGACCTCGCGGAGCGCACGGAGGGACTGCGGCACGTCGACCTGGACGTGACGAACCTGCCCGAGGTGGCCGCCGCGCTGGGCGTGCTGCGCACCCCGACGACCCTCGCGCTGGGCCCCGACGGGGTCGAGCTGCTGCGGGTCGGCGGCGTGCCGAAACGGGATGTTCTCGTTGCGGCCCTGCGCCACTACCTACCTCGACCGATCGGGTGAACCTGGGAACTCCCACGTTGTGGACGCCACTCCCGACAGGAGGAACCAGCGGCTACCCTCGTCGCCATGGACACGCTGCTGACCAAGCGACTCGCGGTTGACCTCTGCCGCGTCCGCAGCAGCCTGTGTCGCGCGGTGAGCTGACCGGGCGGGTCCCCCCGGGCGGTGCCACGCCTTGACCGGCGTGCGCGACTGCCCTAACACCGCCTGAGGACGGACTGCCCGTCATGTCACCGTCAGGAGGTCGCCGTGCCGAGAGATGCCCCCGTGGACCCGCGAGGTCCCCGGTTCAGCGCCATGATCACCAGTGCCGTGCTCGCGGTCGTGCTGCTGACCGGCTCGTGGCGGTTGCTCGCGGCGCAGACCGCGCTGTTCGGCCTCTGCGCGTTCGTCTCGCTCAAGCTCAACCCGTGGGGGCACGTCTACCGGTTCGCCGTCCAGCCCCGGCTCGTCCCGACGCGGGAGCGCGAGGAAGCCGCCCCGCTGCGGTTCGCGCAGGGCGTCGGGTTCGTCTTCGCCCTGGTGGGGACCATCGGGTACGCCTCCGGTCTCACCGCGCTCGGAGTGGTCGCCACGTCCGCCGCGCTGGTCGCCGCGCTGCTCAACGCCGCGCTCGGCCTGTGCCTGGGCTGCGAGATGTTCCTGCTCCTGCGCCGCTACGCCCCAGCCCTCGCCCGCCCCCAGTAAGACCGAGAAACAAGAAACAGGAGCAGCTCCGATGAGCCGTGAAGACGTCCTGGTCTCCGCCGCCTGGTCCGAGGAGAACCTCAACACGCCCGGCGTGGTGTTCGTGGAGGTGGACGAGGACACCACCGCGTACGAGGGCGGCCACATCCCCGGCGCCGTGCGGGTGGACTGGAGGACCGAGCTCCAGGACCAGGTCCGCCGCGACTTCGTGGACCGCGCGGGCTTCGAGAAGCTGCTGTCCGCCAAGGGCATCTCCAACGACGACACCGTCGTCCTCTACGGCGGCAACAACAACTGGTTCGCGGCGTACGCGTACTGGTACTTCAAGCTCTACGGCCACACCTCCGTGAAGCTGCTCGACGGTGGCCGCAAGAAGTGGGAGCTCGACGGCCGCCCGCTGGACAAGGAGACCGTCACCCGCGCGGCGACGGACTACAAGGCGCAGGAGCAGGACCACTCGATCCGCGCCTTCCGCGACGAGGTCGTGGAGGCCATCGGCAACAAGAACCTGGTCGACGTGCGCTCGCCCGACGAGTTCTCCGGCAAGCTGCTCGCCCCGGCGCACCTGCCGCAGGAGCAGGCGCAGCGCGGCGGCCACATCCCGTCCGCGATCAACGTGCCGTGGAGCAAGGCGGCCAACGAGGACGGCACCTTCAAGTCCGACGCCGAGCTGGCCGAGATCTACGGCGAGGCCGGGTTCGACGGCTCCCGCAAGACGATCGCGTACTGCCGCATCGGCGAGCGCTCGTCGCACACCTGGTTCGCGCTGCACGAGCTGCTCGGGCACGACGACGTGAAGAACTACGACGGTTCCTGGACCGAGTACGGCTCGCTGGTCGGCGTGCCGGTGGAGCTCGGCAGCGGCAAGGAGGACTGATGAGCGACACCTGTGGTGCGCCGGTGCAGGGCGTGGACGTGGAGGTCGGTGCGGGCGAGGTCGTGCTGACCGGCAAGGTCAGCACGGCGGACGGCCCGGTGGGCGGCGCGTACGTGCGGCTGCTCGACGCGTCCGGCGAGTTCACCGCCGAGGTCGTGTCGTCGCCGGAGGGCGACTTCCGGTTCTACGCGGCCCCCGGCACGTGGACGATCCGCGCGCTGCACCGCTCGGGCAACGGCCAGGCGTCGGTGTCCGCCGACGGTCCGGGCGTGCACCCGGTGTCGGTCGCCGTGCAGTGACGGCCCGGGGGCGCACGGGCACGACCCGGCGCCACCCGTCGGACCCCCGGCGCGCACTGGCGCCGGGGGTCCCGCTTTTGTGTCGCGTTGCCCACCGCGACCGGGTCCGGCGCGAGCGCGGGCGATAAACTCGCGGGGTGGAACACTTCTTCACAGCCCTGATGGTCGTGGTGGCGCTGGCCGTGGTCTGGTTCGCCGGGTACGTGGTCTACCGGCTGTACTCCGACCAGCGCTGATGGCGGACAACGCACCCGTGCCGGGCAGCGGTGACGCGGCGGTGCGGGCCGCTGCCACGCGCGCCGAGACGACCGGCACCCGGAACCTGCCGCAGTTCGACGACCTGCCGGTCCCGGCGGACACCGCGAACCTGCGCGAGGGCCCGTCGCTGCACGACGCGTGCCTGGCGCTGCTGCCGCTGGTCGGGGTGTGGCGCGGCGAGGGCGAGGTCGTGTACCCGACCATCGACGGCCCGTACCGGTTCGGCCAGCAGGTCACGTTCGCGCACGACGGCCGCCCGTTCCTGTTCTACGAGGCCCGGTCGTGGCTGCTGGACGCCGAGGGAGCGGTGATCCGCCCGGCGGCCCGGGAGACCGGCTTCTGGCGGCCCCGGGCGGACGACACGATCGAGGTGCTGCTCACGCACAACACCGGGATCGTGGAGCTGTACTACGGCAAGCCGCGCAGCCAGACGTCGTGGGAGCTGGGCACCGACGCGGTGGTCCGGACGGCGTCCGCCAAGGACGTGACGGGGGCGCAGCGGCTCTACGGGATCGTCAACGGCGGCGACCTCGCGTACGTCGAGGAGCGCGCGATGGTGGGCCAACCGCTCCAGCCGCACACGTCGGCGCACCTCAAGCGCGTGGTCGGCTGACCCGACCGACGTCCGCCGGCCGGTCCGCCCCGCACGAGCCGGTCGGCTCTCGCGTTGTCCGGCCGCCGTCTGCACGAGCCCGCCGGGCCGGCGTGAGCCGGTTGCCGCTCGACCGGTCCGGTTGCGGTGAGCGGACGATTCTCGGATAGGATTGTTCAACAATCCAACTTGAGGACATATCCTGGGATACATGCGGCTGCGGCGTTGCGGTACCGACGCGGTGCTGGTCGAGGTCGACTCGGCCGGCGAGGTGGAGGCGGTGCGCGCGGCGGTCCACGCCGCCGCGCTGCCCGAGGTGGTGGAGCTGGTGCCGGCGGCACGGACCGTGCTGGTGGCGACCCGGCCCGGTGGCCTGCCGGCCGTCCGGCGGGTGCTGGCCGCCGTGCGGCTGGGCGACCCGGTCGACGCGCCGGGCCGGGAGGTCGGGATACCGGTGGTCTACGACGGCCCGGACCTCGACCTGGTCGCGGCCACCGCCGGCCTCACCCCGGAGGAGGTGGTCCGGCTGCACACCGGGGCCGTCTACACGGTGGCGTTCTGCGGGTTCGCGCCCGGCTTCGGCTACCTGACCGGGCTGCCCGAGCCGCTGCGCCAACCGCGCCTGGACTCGCCGCGCACGAGCGTCCCGGCGGGCTCGGTCGGCGTGGCGGGCGAGTACACCGCCGCCTACCCCCGGTCCACGCCCGGCGGCTGGCGGCTGATCGGCCGCACCGACGCCCCGCTGTTCGACCCGGACCGGGACCGGCCGGCCCTGCTCTCGCCCGGCGACCGGGTGCGCTTCCGGGCGGTCCGGTGACCGCTCTCGACCGGCGGACCGGGCGACCGGACGGCGCCCTCGCAGACGGCGGTCGGCCGGGCGGGCGGTCGGTGACCGTGCTGCGCACCGGGCCCCAAGCGCTGGTGCAGGACCTCGGCCGACCAGGGCACGCGCACCTCGGCGTCCCCCCGTCCGGCGCGCTCGACCGGCCGTCGCTGCGCCTGGCGAACCGGCTGGTCGGCAACCCCGAGGACGCCGCCGGCCTGGAGCTGCTGCTCGGCGGGCTGGTGCTGCGCGCGAACGCGTCGTGCACCGTCGCGGTCACCGGTCCCGGCGCGGACGTCCTGGTCGGCGGGCGGCTCCGCGACTCCCCCGCGCACCTGCGCCCCGGTGACGAACTGGCCGTCGGCACCCCGCGCGACGGCCTGCGCTGCTACCTCGCGGTCTCCGGCGGCATCACCGTCCCGGCCGTGCTGGGCAGCCGCGCGACCGACGTGCTCTCCGGTCTCGGCCCGGCCCCGCTGCGCCCCGGTGACGAGCTGCCGCTCGGCGTGCCGACGGGGGTGCCGACCGGGGCGGACGTGCTGCCGCCGCTCGGCGTGCCGGGCGAGCTGGTCGTGCCGGTCGTGCTCGGTCCCCGCGACGACTGGTTCGACGACCCGGCCGGCCGGCTCCACCTCGGCCGGTGGTCCGCGTCCGAGCGGAGCAACCGGGTCGGGCTGCGCCTCGACGGCACGGCGCTGCCCCGGACGGCCGCCCACCGGGGGCGTGAACTGCCCAGCGAGGGGTTGGTGACCGGGGCGGTGCAGGTGCCCCCGGACGGCCGACCTGTGGTGTTCCTGGCCGACCACCCGACGACCGGCGGCTACCCGGTGGTCGGCGTGGTGCCGCCGGACGCGCTGCCCCTGCTCGGCCAGGCGCGACCGGGTACCCGGGTCCGCTTCCACCCACACGGCTGAACGGACGCAATTGGTCTAGACCCATTGTCAATCAGGTGGTGACGACCTAGTTTCAGACTTGGCCGCCGTGGTTCTCGACTGTCCCTGTCAATCGAGAGGCACAACCCTGATGCGCCGACTAGCCATCGCGCTGGTGGCACTAGCCGCCACCGCCACCTTCGCCACGCCGGCAACCGCCGCGGCGGGCCTGACCGCCACGTTCAGCAGAACGGGCACCACGGGCAAGTTCGTGGTCGCCAACACGACTACGGCCGCCGTCTCCGGCTGGTCGATCAAGTTCGACGTGCCCGCCGGCGTGACGGTGAGCGGTGCGCAGAACGCGACCACCACCCAGAACGGCACCAAGGTCACCCTCACCCCCGCCTACTACATCAGCACCATCCAGGCGGGCCGCAACACCGACCCGTTCAGCCCGACG
The DNA here is from genome assembly GCF_040655415.1 of Actinosynnema sp. NPDC050436. Classification (NCBI taxonomy): domain Bacteria; kingdom Bacillati; phylum Actinomycetota; class Actinomycetes; order Pseudonocardiales; family Pseudonocardiaceae; genus Actinosynnema; species Actinosynnema sp. NPDC050436. The sequence goes on from NZ_JBFAJV010000003.1 coordinate 192,192, forward strand.
TTCACGCTCAGCTCGGCGGTCGACCCGACCTCGTGCACGCTCAACGGCGCGAACTGCGACGGCACCGGTCCCGAACCGCCGCCGCCCGCACCGGTCACTGCCGACTTCACCCTGAGCGGGAACACCGGGAAGTTCGTGGTGGCCAACAACACCACCACGACGCTGTCCGAGTGGTCGATCACGTTCACGCTGCCCGCCGGCGTCACCGCGAGCAACGGCAACAACGCGACGGTCACCCAGACCGGCAACTCGGTCACCGTGGTCCCGGTGCACTACAACAAGTCGGTCGGTCCCAAGAAGACGACCGAGCCGTACAGCCCGACGTTCACGCTCAGCCGCGCGGTGGAACCCCTCACCTGCCGGATCAACAACGCGAACTGCGACGGCTCGCCGGACGTCCCGCCGACCGTCCCGGGCGACCTGCGCTCCCCGGTGAAGACCACGAAGTCCGTGTCGTTGCAGTGGAACGCGTCCACCGCGGGTTCGCTGCCGGTCGCCGGCTACGACGTCTACAACGGGACCGCGCTGGCCACCACGGTCACCGGCACCAGTGCCACGGTCACCGGCCTCACCCCGAACACGGCGTACTCGTTCACGGTGAAGGCCAAGGACACCAAGGGCACCCAGTCCGGGGCCAGCAACGCCATCAGCGTCACCACGAACAACCCGGCCGACGACACCCAGCCGCCGAGCACGCCGGGCAACCTGCGCAGCACCGGGAAGGACGCGGGCAGCGTCACGCTCGCGTGGGACGCGGCCACCGACAACAACAAGGTCGCCAACTACGACGTCTACCAGGGCTCCACGGTCCGCGCCACGGTCACCGAGACCACGGCGAAGATCGACGGCCTGTCGCCGTCCACCGAGTACACGTTCCAGGTGAAGGCGCGGGACATCTACGACAACGAGTCCGGCCTGAGCAGCGCCGTCAAGGTGACCACTTCGGACATCGTCGGCGGATACGCGAAGGTGGGCTACTTCGTCCAGTGGGGCATCTACGGCCGCCAGTTCTTCGTGAAGAACCTGGACACCAACGGCGCGGCGGCGAAGCTGACGCACATCAACTACGCGTTCGGCAACATCGACCCGGTCAACAAGACCTGCCTGCACGGCGTCACCAAGGGCACCTCGGCCGACCCGCAGGACCCCAACCAGGGTGACGGCGCGGGCGACGCGGAAGCCGACTACAGCCGGCCGTTCAGCTCGGCGCAGTCGGTCGACGGCGTCGCGGACACCGGCTGGGAGCCGCTGCGCGGCAACTACAACCAGCTCAAGAAGCTCAAGGCGAAGCACCCGCACCTCAAGGTGCTGATCTCGCTGGGCGGCTGGACGTACTCGAAGTACTTCTCCGACGTCGCGGCCACGGACGCGGCGCGCAAGAAGTTCGTCGCGTCGTGCATCGACATCTACCTGAAGGGCAACCTGCCGACCTACAACGCGGCGGGCGGTCCGGGCACGGCGGCCGGCATCTTCGACGGCATCGACCTCGACTGGGAGTGGCCCGGCGCGGAAGGCCACGCCGGCAACCACATCAGCCCGGACGACAAGCGGAACAACACCCTCCTGATCGAGGAGTTCCGCAAGCAGATGGACGAGCTGACCAAGACGTCCGGCAGGCGCTACCAGCTCACCGCGTTCACCCCGGCCGACCGGGGCAAGATCGAGGCCGGCTGGGAGCTGGGCCGGGTGGCGCAGTCCATGGACATCTTCAACGTCCAGGGCTACGACTTCCACGGCTCGGGCAGCGACAACTCGTGGGAGCCCAACCGCACCGGCCACCAGGGCAACCTGTACCCGGACAAGGACGACCCGTACCCGTTCCACTTCAGCGTCGAGGACACGGTGAACGCCTACCTCGAAGCCGGCGTGCACCCGCGCAAGATCACCGTGGGCCTGGCGTTCTACGGCCGGGGCTGGCAGGGCGTCCAGGACGGCGGGAAGAAGGGCGAGTGGCAGTCGGCGACCGGCGCGGCACCGGGCCAGTTCGCCGAGGAGGCCGGCACGCGCGGGTACTCCAACCTGCTGGCCAGCGTGCCGAACTGCACGGTGGTCCACGACGAACCGGCCGTGGCGACGTCGTGCTTCACCGGCAACGGCGGCCAGTGGTGGACGTTCGACGACACGTGGTCGATCCAGAAGAAGACCGCGTGGATGAAGCAGCGCGGCCTGCTCGGCGCGATGATCTGGGAGATGTCGGGTGACACCGGCACCCTGATGAGCGCCGTGGACAACGGCCTGAAGTAAGACGCCCCAGGCCGGGAAAGCCGGCTTGAGGTGGTTCGACAGGAACGCGGTCCCCACAACGGGGACCGCGTTTTCACATGCGGAGGAGGTGTGTCTAGTACTCGGATTCGTACAGAGCGACCAGTTCTGCGTGCAGGTCGGTCGAGTCCGGCAGCGGTTTGCCGTCGAGGGTGTGCACGCGGGTGATCAGACGGACGCTCGACACGAGGAACACGCCGTCCGCCACGTACAGGTCGTCCACCGCGACCGGTTCGACCTTGACCGTCCAACCCTCACGCTCGGCGGCCCGGAACAGCGCGGCCTGCGTCGTGCCCGGCAGGATGCCCAAGGTCGCCGGCGGGGTGACCAGTTCCCGGCCCCGGACCACGACCAGCGTCGACGTGGGGCCTTCCAGCACCGAGCCCGCCGGCGTGGTGAACACGACCTCCGCCGCGCCGCGCCGCTCGGCCTCGCGCAGGCCCGCCATGTTGATCGCGTACGACAACGACTTCGCGCCCAGCAGCAGCCAGGGCGCGCGCTCGGCCAGACCGGGTTCGACGCCCCGGTCCAGGGCGACGGCGGCCAGGCCGTCGGCCCGCTGGCCCGCGACCTTCGCCGGGATGTCCGTGCCCAGGGCGAAGCCGGTCGGGGTGCCGTCGCCGCCCTCGACGCCCCGGGTGTACACCAGCTTGAGGGCGATCTCCCGGCCGCCCGTCCAGTTGTCCAGCACCAGGTCGACCGTCCGCTCGAACGCGGCGCGGTCCGGTTCGGGCAGGTCCAGCATCGCCGCGGAGCGGGCCAGGCGGTCCAGGTGCGGACCCAGTTCGCGGGGTTTCCCGTCCACGACGAGGACGGTTTCGAAGACGCCGTCGCCGCGCAGCAGGCCGAGGTCGTCCACGCGGATCTGCGGGGCATCGGGATCGGCGAGGGTTCCGTCAAGTAGAGCGAGCACACGCATACCGTGAGACTACTCACGGCCTACCATCGGTTGCGTGGACACCGCCGGCGGCCCGAAAGCCCTGCGCAAGACGCTGCACGACCGTGGGATGCGGATGACGCCGCAGCGCCAACTGGTGCTGGACGCGGTGCGCGAGCTGGCGCACGCGACCCCTGAGCAGATCTGCCGGAGGGTGCAGGTCACCGCGCCCACGGTCAACGTCACGACGGTCTACCGGACCCTCGACCTGCTGGAGCGGCTGGGCCTGGTCCGGCACACCCACCTCGGTCACGGGGCACCCACCTACTCGGTGGACGAGCACGAGCACGTGCACCTGGTGTGCCACCGGTGCGGGCGGGTGGACGAGGTGCCGTGCGAGCTGCTGTCCCCGCTGGGCGGAACACTCCGGGGCGAGTTCGGGTTCGAACTGGATGCCAGCCACCTCGCGCTGTCCGGCACCTGCCGGGACTGCCTGAAGGAGAACCCGTGACCTCACCGCTGCTCACCGTGCCGGGCGCCGTCGCGCCGTTCGAGGGCTCGCCGGACCAGGGCGTGCCCTGGCACTTCGGCGACCCGTTCGCGGAGCAGCGGTCGGCGGCCCGGTCGGTCGCGGTGTTCGACCGGTCCCACCGGGCCGTGCTCGCGGTGACCGGCGACGACCGGCTGGCCTGGCTGCACTCGCTGACCAGCCAGCACTTCGAGGCCCTCGGCGAGGACCGGGGCAGCGAGGCGCTGGTGCTCGACGTCCAGGGCCGGGTGGAGCACCACGCGGTGGTGGCGAACGTCGGCGGCACCGTCTACCTCGACACCGAGGCCGCGACGGCGGGCGCGCTGCTGGCGTACCTGACCAAGATGGTGTTCTGGTCGAAGGTCGAGCCGCGCGACGCCACGTCCGAGCTGGCCGTGCTGACCGTCGTCGGGCCCGCCCTGCCGGAGCTGCTGGCCGAGGTGGGCGTGCCGCTGCCCGAGCGGCTGGGTGTCGCGGCGCTGCCCGGCGGCGGGTTCGCGCGGCGGATGCCGTGGCCGGGCCAGGACGCCGTCGACCTGGTCGTGCCGCGCGGGTCGCTGACCGCCCGGTGGGCGGAGCTGACCGGCGCGGGCGCGCGCCCGGCGGGCAGCTGGGCGTTCGAGGCGCTGCGGGTCGAGGCGCTGCGGCCCCGGCTGGGCGTGGACACCGACGAGAGGACCATCCCGCACGAGGTGAACTGGATCGGCGCGGCGGTGCACCTGGACAAGGGCTGCTACCGGGGCCAGGAGACGGTCTCGAAGGTGCACAACGTCGGCCGGCCGCCCCGGCGGATGCTGCTGCTGCACCTCGACGGCACCCGCGAGGTCCAGCCGGAGACCGGCGACCCGGTGGTGGTCGGCGAGCGGCCGGTGGGCCGGGTCGGGTCGGTCGCGCTGCACCACGAGCTGGGCCCGATCGCGTTGGCGCTGGTCAAGCGCTCGGTGCCGGTGGAGACCGAACTGCTGGTCGGCGCGGAGGACCGGGTCGTGCAGGCGTCCGTGGACCCCGACTCGGTGCCGCCGGACACGCCGGGCCTGGGCCGGGAGGCCGCCCGCAACCTCGGGCGCTGAGCACCGGGCCCGCCGGGTTCTGTGCCAGGATCACGACATGTCCCGACCCGGTTCCCACGGCACGCTGCTCACCGTCGCCCCCACCGGGGCCGAGCACGCCAAGGCCGACGTGCCCCAGCTCCCCGTGACGCTGGACGAGCTGGTCGCCACCGCCCGGTCGTGCGAGCAGGTCGGGGCCGCGATGGTGCACGTCCACATCCGGGGCGACGACACCCGCCCGACGCTCGACCTCGGCCGGCTCACCGACACCGTGCAGGCGCTGCGCGAGCAGACGTCGCTGGTCGTGCAGCTCTCGACCGGCGGCGCGGTGACCGACCCGGAGGCGGACCGGCTGCGGGTGCTCGACGCCCTGCCGGACTCGGCGAGCTGCACCATGGGCACGGTCAACTTCGGCGAGGACGTCTTCCTCAACCGGTGGGAGTTCGTCGTCTCGCTGCACCGGGCGATGCAGGAGCGCGGGATCGTGCCGGAGTACGAGATCTTCGACCTCGGCCAGCTCGCGTCGCTGCGCAGGCTGCTGGACGAGTACGGCCCGCCGGCGGGCGGGCGGGTGCACGTCGACCTGGTCATGGGCGTGCCCGGCGGGATGCCGGGGGATGCGGAGACGCTGGTCGCCGCGCTGCGGCTGCTGCCGGACGGGGCGTCGTTCTCGGCGACCGGGATCGGGCGCACGTCGTTGCCGGTGATGCTGGCGGCGCTGAGCGCGGGAGGGCACCTGCGGGTCGGGATGGAGGACACCATCTCCTACGCGAAGGGGCAGCCGGTGCGGGACAACGCGCAACTGGTGGCGCGCGCGGCGGGGTTGGCGAAGATCGCCCAGCGACCGCCGCTGTCCACCGCCGAGGCGCGCGACCTGCTCGGCGTGCGCGGTCCGGTACAGGTTTGAGACAACTTTGGAAGCAGGTTCGTGTTGGCGGGTGGGCAGGAACTACCTCAGGATGAGTACGTGATCGAGGTGCGTCCTGGCGGGCGCCGCCGTATCGACCGGGTGCTCGCCCCCGACTACGCCGAGGGGGTCGAGCGGCTCCCGCTCGCCGAGGTGCGCGCGCTGCGCGACGAGGCGGCCCAGGAGGAGACCGACCTGTCGTACCTGCGGCGGCTGCTGCACGCGCGGATCGACATCGTGCGGGCCGAGCAGGCGCGGCGGGCCGACGGCGGGTCGGCGGTGGTGGACCAGCTGGCGACGATCCTCGCCTCGAACGCGGTGGGCCCGGCGACCGGCCTGGGCCGGTACCAGACGCAGGAGCCCTCGCGGGCCGAGGCGCACCGGCGGCACGTCGAGGCGCTGGTCTCGGACGTCGACCTCTCGGACGTGAGCGCGCTGTCGGACGACAAGCTCGACCTGGCGCTGCGGACTTTCGTCAACGAGGAGTCGTCGGTCTCCGGGCGGCGGCGTGAGGTGCAGGTCGTGGTGGACCGGCTCAACGCGGAGATCGCGGGCCGGTACCAGAGCGGCAGCGCGTCGGTGGACGAGCTGCTGGCCGCCGAGCGCGGCTGGCCGACGAACCCGGCCCGCGAGAAGGAATGACCCCGGCCTGACGGCCCCCTCTCGGCTCCGAGGCCGGCCTCCGGGCCCCGGCGCGCGTCGTCATGTACCACTAGTTGGGAACACTCTCCCAAATACTGAACGGCCGACCTAGCGTGCAGGCATGGGGTACCGCTGGGTGGTTCTGGCCGTGGGCGCGCTGGCGCAGGGCACCAACGCCGCCGTGTTCCTCGGGCTCCCGGCGATCACCCCGCAGTTGCGCGAGCACTTCGACCTCACGTTGCCGCAGGTCGGGCTGCTGCTCGGGGCGGTCAACCTGGGCACCGCGCTCGCGCTGGTGCCGTGGGGCGCGGCTGCGGACCGCCGGGGCGAGCGCCTGGTGATGACCGTCGGCGGCGCGGGCGCGGCGCTGTCCCTGGCGGTGGCGGTCGTGGGCGGCCCGGTCGTGGCGGGGCTGGCGCTGGTCGGCGCGGGCCTGTTCGGGGCGAGCGTCAACGCGGCGAGCGGCCGGGCCGTGATGACGTGGTTCCCGGCGGACCGCCGGGGCCTGGCCATGGGCATCCGGCAGACGGCCACCCCGCTGGGGGCGGCGCTGGCGGCGGCGGTGCTGCCCTCCGTGGCGATCGCGGCCGGCGTGCCCGCGGCCTTCCTCGCGCTGGCGGCGTTCACCGCGTTCGTCGCGGCGGCGGTCGCCGTCCTGGTCCGCGAACCGCCGTGGGCGGACCGCACCGCGGGCACCGGGGGCGGCACGACCGTGGGCGCGATGGTGCGCGACCCCGCGCTGCTGCGCCTGAGCGCGGCCAGTGCCCTGCTGGTGGTGCCCCAGTTCACCGCAGCGGCCCTCGTCGTCGAACTGCTGCACGACCACCGGGGCGTGGCCGTGGGCACGGCAGCGGCGCTGCTGGCCGCGTCCCAGGTGCTCGGCGGCCTGGGCCGGCTGGGCACGGGTGCGTGGTCGGACCGGACGCAGGACCGGGTCGGGCCGCTCAAGGCGATGGGCGTCGCCATCGCCGCCGGGTTCGCGGCGACCGCCGCCCTGGTCGACCACGCGCCCGTGCCGCTGCTGGCCGCCGTCCTGGTCCCGACCGCGGCGCTGGCCCTGGCGTGGAACGGGCTGGCCCTGACCGCGACCGCCGAACTGGCCCCGCCGGGGCGCAGCGGCACCGCGCTCGGCGTCCAGAACACGGCCAACTACCTCAGCGCCACGGTCACCCCGCCGGTGGCGGGCTGGCTGGCGGCGACCACGGGCTGGCCCTCGGCCCTGCTGCTGGCCGCAGCGGCGGCCGGCGCCGCCCGCGTCCTCCTGGCCCGGGCCCCCGCCGGCCGCTAGCCGTGGCGTTCGCGGCGGGCCAGCTCGCTCCAGAACTCGCGGAGATTCTCGTAGCGGAGGGCCACCTCCTCGGCGTCGCCCTCCTCCAGCGCGTCCACGATCGCGTTCACGTCCTGCGCCGAGGAGTCCTCCAGCAGGTCGTCGTCCTCGATGAGCTGCACCAGGCCGCCGTAGTCCAGCTCCACCGCCGAGTCCGGCGAGAAGTGGTCGAGCCACCGGGCGGTGTCGGCCAGCACCTTCGCCGGCCCCTCGTCGCCCAGCGAGCGCGACACGACCGTGCGCGCCCTGGCCACCCGCTGCCGCGCGTCGCCCATCGCCACCCGCCACGACACCTGGCGCTCGGGGTCGTCCCGGGGCGCCAGCACGATCCGGCGGGCGTCGGGGTCCACCAGGGCGAACCAGGGCAGCGGCACGGTCCAGGTCGTGGAGATCACGTGCACCGCGCCGCCCGTCAGCTCCGCCATCACCGCCGACGCCCGCGCCCGGATCGCCTCCGGCTCGACGGCCAGCGCCGCGTCCTGCAGCGGCCCGCTGGAGGTCGCCAGGAACCCGACCAGCGCGGCGGCCGACCTCGCCCTCAGGTCGAGCGGGCAGACCAGGGGTCCCGGGCCGACCTCGCCGGGCACCTCGGCCGGGCTGATGGTCAACACGTCGAGGGGTGCGTCGGGCGCGACACTCCCGTCCGACCGCTCGCCGGGCAGCAGGCGGCGGGGACGGGCGAGCTGTGATCGCAACCACAGCTCCTGTTCGCGGGAGCCCGCGTCCGCCCGGCTCAGCACCCCGGTTTCCAGGGCTTTTCGCACCTGATCGGCCAACGGTGCGTCAAGAGCCGACAGCGGTTCGTACACCCTGAGGTAGGCGACGAACGGTCGAGGCACGCGCGCATCCTCCCATGGGGAAGATTGGCGGCACGTGTCACGCCTACCGCGTCGCGGGGAACCCCTTCGACACGGTACGGTAGTTACCAGGAACTAGTTGTCGAGACGAGTGGGGCCGCCGTTCCCCCGGCCGCCCCCGTCCCTGTGCGAGGGGGTCGAGCCATGGGGCGCGGCCGAGCGAAGGCCAAGCAGACGAAGGTGGCGCGGGAGCTTAAGTACAGCTCTCACAACACCGACTTTGACGCCTTGCAACGCGAGCTGTCCGGCGATTCCGACGGCGTGCGCCGTAGCGATGAACGCTACGACGACGCTTCGGACGACGAGTACGACGACTACCGTCGCTGACGCAGTACACCCGCTGAGAAGGTCGGGCTGCCGGTTCCGCACCGGCAGCCCGACCTTTGAAGCGGGCCCTTAGAACGCCCTGGCGTACTGCTTCGGCGGACTGACCTGTGCCCCGAGCTCCCTGGCCGCGCGCAGCGGCCAGTTCGGGTCGCGCAGGAGTTCCCGCGCGAGCAGGACCAGGTCGGCCGACCCGTCGGCGACGATCTGCTCGGCCTGCCGGGCGTCGGTGATCAAGCCGACGGCCCCGGTGGGCACCTCGGCCTCCCTCCGCACCGCCTCGGCGAACCGCACCTGGTAGCCCGGCCCGACGGGGATGTCCGCGCCGGGCACGACGCCGCCCGTGGACACGTCGACCAGGTCGGCGCCCAGGGCGGCGAGGTCGCGCGCCAGCACGACGCTGTCCTCCCCGGTCCACCCGCCCTCGACCCAGTCGGTGGCCGACACGCGGACGAGCACCGGCACGTCGTCGCCCACCGCCGCGCGCACCGCCGCCGTCACCTCGCGGGTCAACCGCGCCCGGTTCGCCGGCGATCCGCCGTACTCGTCGGTTCGTTCGTTGCTCAGTGGCGACAGGAACTGGTGCAAGAGGTAACCATGAGCGGCGTGGACCTCGACGACCTCGAAACCGGCCGCGACCGCCCGGCGCGCGGCGGCGGCGAAGTCGGCGACGACCCGGTCGATGCCCGCGCGGTCCAGCGCGGTCGGCACCCGGTAGCCGTCGGCGAACGGCGCGGTGCCCGGGGCGACCGGGGTCCAGCCGCCGTCCTCGTCGGGCACGCCGCCGTGCTGCGCGTCGAACGGCGGGTGGGTCGACGCCTTGCGGCCCGCGTGGGCGAGCTGCACGCCGGGCACCGCGCCGTGGGCGCGGACGAACCGGGTGATCGGCCGCCACGCCCCGACGTGCGCGTCGTCCCACAGGCCGGTGTCGGCCGGCGAGATCCGGCCGACGGCCTGGACGGCGGTCGCCTCGGCGAGCACGAGCCCGGCGCCACCCAGCGCACGCGCGCCGAGGTGGACCAGGTGCCAGTCGTCGGGGTGGCCGCCACGGGCGGAGTACTGGCACATGGGGCTGACCGCGATCCGGTTCGGCAGCGTGACCGAACGCAGGGTGAGCGGGGTGAACAGAGCACTCACGTGCGTCTCCTCGGGTGGTTTCGGTGCGACAACGGGTCCTTCGGGGTCCTTCGACAGGTCCAAGGTCCCGGATCGGACAGGTTGTTCCCGTCCGACCGGCCGTCCCACCGCACGGGAGCAGCACAATTCCATTCGATTCGGTATTGCGCGTGCATTAGCACGTGATCTTGACTAGGGGGTCGGTACGCAAAACGCTCTACCAGACAGGGTCAGTTACGCCCATTCGGGTGTACTGTCCGCAGCACGTTCGGGGAGACCATCACTTGCCGCCCGACGCAGGTCGGTTCGAATTCCAGTTCCCGCCGGTCACGACAGTAACAGGATCCACATGCTGCCCATGCCGACCACGATGACACAGGATCCGGGGTGGCCCAGCAACAGCCTGCTGGGTCGCCTCCGCGACAACACCCGACAAGAACTGCTGAACATCGGCACGGTCGTGCGGTACACGGCCGACCGCGAGGTCATCGAGCAGGACGCGAAAGACACTCACGTCCTTCTGCTGCTCGACGGCGTGGTGAAGGTGCAGACCACCGACGAGACGGGCGACACCGCCCTGCTCGCCATCCGGGTCGCGGGCGACCTGGTCGGCGAGATGGCCGCCCTGGACCAGAAACCGCGCTCGGCGACCGTCGTGACGTGCGGCGACGTGGTGGCGAAGCTGATCACCAGCGGTGAGCTGATGAGCTTCCTGCACCGGCGCAACGACGTGTTCGTGGAATTGATCGGGATGATCAACGACCGGCTGCGCTGGGCCAACCAGCGCCGCCGCGATTTCCTGTCCCACCCCGCCGCCGAACGGGTGGCCCGAGTGCTCGCCGAATTGGTGCAGACCTACGGCCGGGAAGAGGCCGCGGGCTGGACGCTGGGAATTCCGCTGACCAAGGTCGAGCTCGCCTCCATCGCCGGCATGAAGCCCCGGACGGCGGAGAAGGCGTTCAGCGACTTGCGGAAAGCGGGGGTCGTCGTGAGCCACCTGCGACGCGACGTGCTGGTGCCCGACCTGGAGAGCCTGCGGAAATTCGCGGGCATCTGAGGCAAGTCCGCAGTTCTGCGGTATTCGCCCCGGTGCGGTACTCCACAGTGGCTCTGCACCGCAGGTGACCACGCGCGGTCCCACCTGCGCACCACGTCGAAAGGGCGAAGCGATGAGTCCTGCCACCTTCCGGCGCAGCCTGCTGGTCTGCTGCGACCTCCGGCGCTACGGCGCGGCGGACGACCAGCTCCAGCGGGAGCTCCAGGAACTGCTGGTCCGCTGCCTGGACCGGGCCGGCGCGGCGGCCGGTCTGGACCGGTCCACCTGGCACCGCCAGGCCAAGGGCGACGAGGAGTGGGCGGTGCTGCCGCCCGACACCCCGGAGCGCGTCGTCGTCGACGGCTACGTCCGCGCGCTGAACGCGGAGCTGACGGCGGCGAACCGCTACCGGGTGCCGGAGGCGCGCGCCCGGATGCGCCTGGCCATCCACCACGGCGCGATCTCGGAGGGTGCGAACGGATTCCCCGGCCAGGATTCCGTGTTGGTCTCGCGCCTGCTCAACAGCAAACCGGCGCACACCGCACTGGAGGAATTCCCGGACGCCGACCTGGTGGTCGTGCTCTCCGAGATCGTGTATTCCTCGCTCGTGCTCGCCGGGCACACGACCCTGCGCCCGGACGACTTCCGCCGGGTCGACGTGGTGGAGAAGACCTTCCGGGGCCACGGCTGGATGTGGCTGCCCAACGGTGACGTCCACCGGTTGGACCTGGACGGCCCGCCGGCCACCGGCACGGCGCCGTCGATCACCCAGCGCGCCACGGCGAGCGGGGGGTCGACGGTGGTGCAGGCGGGCCGGGACGCGAACGTGCCCACGTTCCTGCACACCGACAACTTCCAGAACTTCGAGCGCAACGACCAGCGCGGCTCGAACTTCGGCCCCAGCTACACCAGGGGGGACGCCGATCGGGCGCGGTGAGCGGCGCGGGAGCCGGTGCACGGGCGCTGAGCGGGTCGCACGACCCCCGAGCAGGCCCCGGGAGGTCGCCGGGGCCTGCTCGGGGGTCGTGCGACCGGGCCAGGGGCTCAGCGGCGGGGTGCGCGGGCGCGGGCCGCGCCGGGGACGGCGTGTGCCCGGGGTTGTGGCGGTGGCCTGCGCGCGGCCTCAGCCGGGCTGCGCCGGGCCGGGGTCCGGTGGCCGGGGTGGGTCGAGCCGCTCGGCCGGGTCGACCGGCCTGCGGTAGACGGCGATGCCGAAGTGCAGGTCCGCCGCGCGGCCCGCGTCGTCCACGCACTGCACGTCGACCCACAGCCCGGTGGGCGCGGGCTCGGGGAAGCCGGCGGTGTGGCAGGAGCCGGTCGCCGTCGCGCCGGACAGCGCCGCCGCGCCGGACGGGTCGACGCCCTCGACCAGCACCCGGGAGCGGCCCGGACCCAGCCGGTGCAGGGCGAACGCGCCGCCGGGGCCGTGGTGCGACCGCGCCGGGTCGATCCGCAGGTCCGGGGCGCTCCCGGTGGTCTGCGCGTACGCACCGACCGGGACCTCCGGCGCGACGCCCTCGACGTAGGTCGCCGCCCACCGGGCGTCGGCGGTGCAGCGCACCCGCAGCACGGACCCGGTGACGCCGCCGGACCGGCAGCGGACGAGGTCCGGGCCGTACGGGGTGACCTGCGCGTGGCCGACGCCGGACGAGGTGCCCAGGTCGGCTTCGTAGAGGCCCGGCCCGAGCCGGCGCACGGGCGCGTCGGGGCGGAGGACGACCACGTCCTCACCGGGGTCGGCGAGCACCAGGGTGAAGCGGGTGTCGAGCGGCGTGCCGTCGTCGTGGCAGGCGACCACGACCACCTGGTCGGACCCGACCGGCCGGTTCTCCCGTACCACGCAGCCCACCGGCCGGGCGCGGTCGGCGGTGGCGGTGGTGTGCGCGACCGACGTGTCCGACGCGTGCCCCGGCACGCGCAGCCGGTACACGCCGACGTCCTGCCGGGTGACGGTGATCGGCTGCGGCGTGCCCCACTGCCCCTCGGCGCCCAGGTCGGTCTCCACGCCGAGCGGCGTGGTCGCCGGTTCGACGCGGGCGTAGGCCCACTTCGCGGACTCCTTCGCGGTCGGGTCCTTCGGTGTCGTGGGGTCGGTGGTCGACGGGGGCGGTGTCCCGACCGGCGTCGACCCCGGCGGGGTCCGGGGGAGCGCCACCGGGGACGGGACCCGGTCGGCGCCGGTGGGCCGGGGCGCGGGCGTGGTGGTCGGGGTGGCGGGCACCGCCCCGGGCGGCGGCGGGACGTCGGGGGTGGTCGTGGCGGGAGGGAGGTCCGGGGCGGGCGCGTACGTCCCGACGACCGGCGGATCGGGCAGGGCGACGGCCCCCGGCGGGTCCGGCCGGGTGACGACGACCGCGACGACCGCCGCCACGACCAAAGCCACCGCGCCCGCCGCGACCCGGACCAGGGCCGGGTTCTCCCGCACCGCGCGGACCAGCGCGCCCACGCGCGCGCTCCCCGCGCCCGGGAACCCGGCCCGGCGCGTCACGGCTTCCGCCCCCGGCCGAGCGGCCTGACGGTCACGCGACGGCACCCGTCGACGTGGCCGACCCGACGACGCCGGAACGGCGTGGGCCCCTCCCGGCACCGCGCGAACAACTCGTGCCGGGAGTCGCCGGCACGCAGTCGGTCCTGGAGGAGGTCCTCGTCGGCCATCACTGACGTCATCTGCCGTCGCGGGGCGACCGTTACGGCCGGCGTCCCCCGTGGCCCGCCGGCCGCTCAGAGCAGCTTGAGCCCCACGACGCCGGCCACGATCAGCGCCAGGCACAGCAGCCGGGCCGGGGCCGCGCTCTCGCCCAGGGCGAGGATGCCGACCGCCGCGACCCCGGTCGCGCCCAGCCCGACCCACACCGCGTAGGCGGTGCCCAGCGGCAGGTCGCGCAGCGCCGAGGTGAGCAGGACGAAGCTGGCGACGGCGGCGGTCACGCCGACGACCGAGGGCCACAGCCTGGTGAACCCCTCGGACCGTTCCAGCGCCGCCGCCCACACGACCTCCAGGGCGGCTGCGCCGAGCAGCAGCAGCCACGCCATCACGCCACCGCCCCGGCGTCGACCAGGAACGACGCCCCGGTCACGTTGCGCCCGCCGGGACCGGCGAGGTGGGCGACCATCGCGGCCACGTCCTCCGGGTCGCAGTAGCGGTCGAGCGCGGTGAAGGCGCGCTCGCCGGCCGCGTCCGGGCCGTCGGCGGGGTTCATCCCGGTGTCGGTGGAGCCGGGGTGCACGAGGTTGACGGTGATGCCGCGCGGGCCGAGGTCGCGGGCCAGGCCCTTGGTGAGGCCGACCAGGGCTGCCTTGCTCATCGAGTACGCGGCCCAGCCGGGCGTGGGCACCCGCTCCGCGAGGCTGCTGCCGACGCCGATGATCCGACCGCCGGCCCCCAGGTGCGGGGAGGCGGCCTTGGCCAGCACGAAGGCCGCGCGGGCGTGCACGGCGAGCAGGCGGTCCACGTCGTCGTCGGAGGTCTCGTCGAACGGCCCGCAGACCGCGATGCCGGCGTTGTTGACCAGGATGTCGAGCCCGCCGAACACCTCGACGGTCCGGGCCACGGCGGCGCGCAGGGCGGCGTTGTCGGTCGCCTCCGCGCGGATCGCCACGGCGTTGCCCAGCTTTGCGACCACGGCCCGTGCCCGGTCTTCCGCGTGCGCGTAGGTGATGGCGACGTTCGCGCCCTCGCGTGCCAGCCGGGTGGCGATGGCCGCCCCGATCCCCCGGCTGCCCCCGGTCACCAGCGCGGTCCTGCCGTCGAGCTGTCCCATTCGCCCTCCCCCATATCCGGAACCAGTTCCGGATATCAGACTAAGCGGAACTGGTTCCGTTTGTCCACGGCGGTCTAGGGTGGCCGGGTGAGCGAGCGGGCCGACGCCGCCCGGAACCGGGCGAAGATCCTGGCCGCGGCGGCGGACATCGTGGCCACGCGGGGGATCGAGGGCCTCGGCATGGCCGAGGTCGCGGCGGCGTCCGGCGTCGGCGTGGGCACCCTGTACCGCCGCTTCGGCGACCGCTCGGGCCTCGCGCACGCGCTCATCGACGACTCGGAGCGCGACTTCCAGCAGGCGTTCCTCACCGGCCCGCCACCGCTGGGCCCGGACGCGCTCGCCGTCGACCGCGTCCGCGCGTTCCTGCACGCCCTCACCGACCGCACGCTGGCGCAGCTCGACCTGCTGCTGATGGCCGAGACGACCGGCCCGCTGGCCCGGTTCGGCGGCGCGTACGACGTGTACCACCGGCACCTGGCCGTGCTGGTGGAGCGGGCGCGGCCGGCGCTGGACGCCGCGTTCACCGCAGACGCCCTGCTGGCACCGCTGGCCGCCAACCTGGTGACCCACCGCCGGTCGACCGGCCCGACGATCAAGGCCGGGCTCGACGCCCTGGTGGACGGCCTGTTCCCGGCCTGAGCCGGTCCCGGTCACGGCGGGGAGCACCTCGCACCGACACCCGCTGCGGCACGACGGACCTGTGCCCACCGAGGCGTGATCGGCCCGGCCTCCCCGCACCCGGCCCGGGGGCTAGTCCCAGCCGCCGCCCCGACGGCCCTGCTTGGTCTGCGCGCGCCGCTTCTTCTCCGCGATCCGCCGCTCCTGCGACCCCCGGGTCGGCTTGGTCGCGCGGCGCACGGGCGGCGGCGCGGCGGCGGCCTCGCGCAGCAGCCGGGCCATCCGCTCCCGGGCCGCCGCGCGGTTCTGCAACTGCGCGCGGTGCTCGCTCGCGGCGACCGTCAGCACGCCGGCCACGAGCCGGGTGCCCAGCCGGCCGAGCATCCGGCGGCGCAGCCAGTCCGGCACGGCGGCCGAGGCGCCCAGGTCGAACGACAGCTCGACCCGGCTGTCGGCGGTGTTCACGCCCTGCCCGCCGGGCCCCGACGACCGGGAGAACCGCTCGCTCAACTCGGCCGCCGGCACCACCAGCGTCCGCGTCACGATCAAGTCCTCGGCCACACCGGACAGGGTAGAACGAGACCCCCGGCGAAGTCGCAGCCTTTGCCGGCCCACCCGACCGCCGGCGGCGACCACCGCGCCGACGATGCCGGCCGGCCACGACAGGCACCCGATCGGTTCCCACGGCGCAGCGCGACCGGAGCAAGGGCACCGCCGCCGGCAACCGCTTTCCGCCGACCGGCCCCCGACACGCCGAACGCGGCCGGGGCAGGCCCCGACCGCGTTGCGGCACAACGACTTCCTAGAACCTCGGGTGGTCGCCGACCAGCGAGGTGGTCCCGTGCGAGCGGCCGACCTCGCCCAGCACCCACGCGGGCACGTGGCGCGCGGTCAGCACGGCCAGCGAGCGGTCGACGTCCTCGGGCGAGACCACGGCCACCATGCCGATGCCCATGTTGAACGTCTTCTCCATCTCCTCGCGCTCGACCCGGCCGCGCTGGGCGATCAGGGCGAACACCGGGGCCGGCGACCAGGTGCCCCGGTCCAGCCGGGCGTGCAGGCCCTCCGGCAGCACGCGGGCCAGGTTCGCCGCCAGGCCGCCGCCGGTGATGTGCGCGAACGTGCGCACCTCGGCCTCGGCGGCCAGCGCGAGGCAGTCCTTGGCGTAGATCCGGGTCGGCTCCAGCAGCTCCTCGCCGAGCGTGCGGCCGAACTCCTCGACGTGGCCCGACAGCGGCATCCGGTTGATGTCCAGCAGCACGTGCCGGGCCAAGGAGTACCCGTTCGAGTGCAGGCCGGACGAGCCCATGGCGATCACCACGTCACCGTCGCGCACCCGGTCCGGGCCGAGCATCGCGCCGGCCTCGACCACGCCGACACCGGTTCCGGAGATGTCGTAGTCGTCGTCGCCCATCAGGCCGGGGTGCTCGGCGGTCTCCCCGCCCAGCAGCGCGCAGCCGGCCAGCACGCAGCCCTCCGCGATGCCCTTGACCAGCGCGGCGACCTTGTCCGGGACGACCCGGCCGACCGCGATGTAGTCCTGGAGGAACAGCGGCTCCGCGCCGCACACCACCAGGTCGTCCACCACCATCGCCACCAGGTCGATGCCGACCGTGTCGTGCTTGTCGAGGGCCTGGGCGACCGCGATCTTGGTGCCCACGCCGTCCGTGGAGGCCGCGAGGACGGGCTCCTTCCAGCGGTCCAGGCGCATCCGGAACAGGCCCGCGAAGCCGCCGATGCCGCCGAGCACCTCCGGGCGCTGCGCCTTCGCCGCCCACGGCTTGAGCTTCTCCACCGCCTCGTCACCTGCGGTGATGCTTACTCCGGCGGCGGCGTAGGTGGCCTTGGCGGTGTCGGTCACGTCACTGGCTTCCATTGTTCTGCGGGCATCCATTTCAGGGCCGTTGTAGGGCGTCCTCGGCACCGTACCCGTTCGCCAGGACGGGAGCGGCCGAGCCCGCGACCCCCCGGATGCCCTCCAGCAGGTGCTTGCCGATGAGCGCGTCCTCGGGCAGCGGGATGGGGTACTCGCCGTCGAAGCACGCCGAGCACAGCCGCGTCCGGGGCTGCTCGGTGGCCGCGACCAGCTGCTCCAGCGACACGTAGCCCAGCGAGTCCGAGCCGATCGACCGGCGGATGCCGTCGTCGTCCAGGCCGTTGGCGATCAGCTCCGCGCGCGAGGCGAAGTCGATGCCGTAGAAGCACGGCCACTTGACCGGCGGGGACGCGATCCGCACGTGCACCTCGACCGCGCCGGCCTCGCGCAGCATCCGGACCAGGGCGCGCTGGGTGTTGCCGCGCACGATCGAGTCGTCCACGACGACCAGGCGCTTGCCCCGGATGACGTCCCGCAGCGGGTTGAGCTTGAGCCGGATGCCGAGCTGCCGGATGGTCTGCGACGGCTGGATGAACGTCCGGCCCACGTAGGCGTTCTTGACCAGGCCGGACCCGTACGGGATGCCGCTGGCCTGCGCGTAGCCGATGGCGGCGGGCGTGCCGGACTCGGGCACCGGGATCACCAGGTCGGCGTCCACCGGGTGCTCGTGCGCCAGCCGGCGGCCGATCTCCACGCGCGTGGCGTGCACGCCCCGGCCGGCGATCGTGGTGTCCGGGCGGGCCAGGTAGACGTACTCGAAGATGCAGCCCTTGGGTTCGGGGGTGGCGAAACGGCTCGACCGCAGGCCGTTCTCGTCGATGGCGATCAGCTCGCCCGGCTCGACCTCGCGGACGAACGACGCGCCGACGATGTCCAGCGCGGCCGTCTCGCTGGCCACCACCCAGCCGCGCTCCAGCCGGCCCAGCACCAGCGGCCGGACGCCCTGCGGGTCGCGCGCCGCGTACAGCGTGGACTCGTCGGAGAAGGTGAGGCAGAACGCGCCGCGCAGCGTCGGCAGCAGCTCCAGCGCGGCCTGCTCGATGCCGACGTCGGCGGCGGTCACCGCGAGCAGCCCGCACACCAGGTCGGAGTCGGTGGTCGCGCCGTGCCGGGTGTCCACGCCCAGGTCGCGGGCGCGGGCCTGGAGCTCGGCGGTGTTGACCAGGTTCCCGTTGTGGCCCAGGGCCAGGCCGGAACCGGTGGCCGTGGTGCGGAACGTCGGCTGCGCGTTCTCCCAGGTGGTGGACCCGGTGGTGGAGTAGCGGCAGTGGCCGACCGCGACGTGGCCGCGCAGGCTGAGCAGGACCTGCTCGTCGAACACCTGGCTGACCAGGCCGAGGTCCTTGAAGACCACCACCTGGCTGCCGTCGCCGACCGAGATGCCGGCCGCCTCCTGGCCCCGGTGCTGCAACGCGTACAGGCCGTAGTAGGTCAGCTTGGCGACCTCTTCACCGGGTGCCCAGACCCCGAAGACCCCGCACTCCTCCCGGGGCTCCTGCTCATCGGTGTCGGTTCGGCCGGTTGCTGACGGGTCGGTGACCACCGAGTGCTCCCTAGCGACGAGGTCGGGCTGCACCACCGAGTGTAAGGCGAACGGGGGGTGAACCACCCCCATCAGGCCCCGTCGGGAGTGACGAAACGCACCCCCGCTAGTCCAACTTCAGCACGCTGAGCACGTTCTCGTCACCGGTTGTCCGCAACGGCAACCGGCCCCACAGCCCGTAGTGGACGATCTGCGCCTCGCCGGTGACGTGCAGGTCGGTCTCCTCGCCCGGCCACGCGGCCCGCAGCTCGGGCGCGAGCCCCGGTTCGAGCTTCACCACCCACGCCTCCGGCACGTCGGTGAGCTGGACCAGCGCGGTGCCCTTCACGGTCGGCGGCACGTCGGTGGCGTACTTGGCGGCGACCAGCGTGCCGAGCGACTCCTCGATGCCGTCCACCGCGAAGTTCACGTCACCGTCGACCAGTTGGCGCAGCGCGGCCTGCGCGTCCCAGCGCCGCAGGTCGAGTTCGTGGGCGAGGCGGCGGTGCCACACCCACGCGAGGTCCGGCGCGGCGGGCGAGAACGTCCACGCGGGCCGGTTGCCGGGCACGGCGGGCAGCACCTCGGCCGCCAGCGCGAGCTGCGCGTCCAGGTACTCCAGCGGATTCACGCCGACCGGCGGCGGGGGCAGCCGGAGCTGCACCGTGCTGCCGCTGCGCAGGTACTCCAGCGACGTCTGGAGGAACCGGCCCACGTGCAGGACCAGTTCGGTGAACGTCCAGCCGGGGCAGCTGGGCACCTTCGCCGCCGGGTCGGCCCCGGCGACCGCCGCCCGGAACATCGCCGCCTGCTCGGTGAACTTCTCGGTCCACCTCGGGGTGGTCCAACCTCCGGCCACGCTGCTGCCTCCTCAGGTCTGCCGGCCATGGTGCCGTACTTCGGTGTCGGTGCGGGGGGGAACCGGTGCCGGCCGCGGTGCGTCGCACTGTCCAGCGGTCGGCGGCACGAAGGGTGGACAACCGTGTTCGGTGTGCGACCAGAGACGCTGCGCGCGGCGTCCCAGGAGTTCCACGACGGCGCGGACGCGGCCGGCGACGGCGCGGAGCTCATCTCCATGCTCAGGCTTGACGCGGACGCCCTCGGCCGGGTTCCCGCCGCCGCCGAGTTCGTGGACGCGCTGGCCCGGTGGGCGGGCGAGCAGTCCGACGACCTGCGCCGGGGCGCGGCCTGGTACCGCGACGCGGGCGACGGCCTGACCGAGAACGCCGACTCCTACCAGCGCGCCGACGACGACTCGTCGGTGTCGTTCCGGGGCCTGGAAGGCGGTCTCTCGTGAGCTACGTCGACCCCGAGGTCCTGTACGGGCAACTGGCCTCCGGCGACGCCGGGCGGATCGCCGCCGCCGCCGACCCGATCAGCGGCGCGATGAGCGCGGTGGGCCGCGCGGGCGAGTCGGTGGGTTCGGGCGGCAGCACGGCGACCTCGACGTGGCGCGGTGGGTCGGCGGACCGGTTCGCCGCGCGGGCCGAGCTGTCCAGCCGGTCGGCGGTCGTCGCGGGCGAGCGGCTGGGCGCGGGCGTGGACGTCGTGCAGGCCGCTTCGCGGGCGTACGGCCAGATGCGCGGCAGCGCCGACCGGCTGATCGACTTCTGGCGCGGCCGGTCGCCCGCCCTGGACGAGGCGCAGACCCGGGAGCTGGCGAACCGCGTCAACGAGCAGCTCACCAACGTCAAGAACGGCTACGAGAACGTCCTGCGGTCTTACGCGTCGGCCCTGGCGAAGGTCCGGCCCGGGTTCGAGGAGACGGCGGGCAAGGACGCCGGCTGGTCCACCGCCGTCCAGCAGCTGCGCACCTCGGCGGCCGTGCCGGGACCGGGCGCGGACCCCAGGCAGGTCGCGGCGTGGTGGAAGTCGCTGACCAAGGAGCAGCAGGACGAGCTGCTGCGCACCAGGTTCCAGGAGCTGGGGCAGCTGCGCGGCCTGCCCTCCGGCGTGCTCGACCAGGCGAACCGGTTGCGCATCCAGGACGACAAGCAGCGCTACGGCGCGCAGCGCGACCAGTTGCAGGCCGACATGGACGCCCGCGCCCGCGAGCTGGGGCTCGACCCGACCAGGTCCGAGGACCTGACCAAGCTGCTCAACGACCAGGAGTACGCCTCGCTGTCCGAGGCGCGGCAGGAGGCGGCGACCCGGGCCGACAACGCCGCCAAGGTCGAGAAGAGCATCGCCGACGCGGAGAAGCTCGCCACCGAGAAGGGCTGGCTGAACGCCGAGGGCAAGCCCGACGTCCGGATCATGGCGTGGGACCCGTACGGCCCGCGCGGCGACGGCGCGACGGCCATCGCCTACGGAAACCCCGACACGGCCCGGAACGTCGCGGTCTGCGTGCCCGGCACCGGGTCGACGTTGGACGGCTTCTCCGTCGACCAGGCGGGGAACCTGCGGCACGCCATGGGCGCGGAGGGCAACGCCACCATCCAGTGGCTGGGCTACGACGCGCCCGGCTGGGCACTCGGCGAGGTCGACAACCCGGCGCAGGCCCAAGAGGGTGCCGCGAACCTGGTGGCCGACGTGGACGGCTACCGCGCGGCGGGCGTGCCGGGGCAGCACCTGACGGTGATCGGCCACTCCTACGGTTCCACGACCGTCGGCTACGCGGGGATGAACGGCCTGGCGGCGGACGACATCGCCTTCGTCGGCTCGCCCGGCGTCGGCGCGTCGAACGTCGGCCAGCTCTCCGCCGGACCCGGCCACGTCTACGTGGGCGCGACCGAGCACGACCCGGTCGTCCAGGGCACCAGCTCCTCGTGGTTCACCCAGGACGGCTCGTCCATCGGGCCCTACGACGAGCGGTTCGGGGCCCGCACGTTCGGCACGCCGGACAGCACGTCCGCGCTGGGCGCGCACTCGCAGTACTACCACCCAGGCTCGGAGTCGGTGGACAACCTGGCCAAGATCGCCACCGGCAACGGCGGCGCGGTCACCGACCAGAAGTGGTACGACGCGCCGCTCGGCCCGTCGCTGCCCGGCGGGCACCTGCCCGGCGTCGGGCCCGTGGTCGACGCGGTGGGCGGCGTGGCCGTCGGGACCGCCGAGCTGATCGGCGACGCGGGGACCGGCCTGTACAACGCGGGCCGCGACGCCGTGAACGGCAACTGGTCGCAGGCCGGGACCGGCCTGCTCGACACCGGCCGGGAACTGGTCAACGACACCGTCGACGTGGTGGTCGGCGGGATCGGTGACGTGGTCGAGGGCACGCGCGACGTCGTGGAGGGCGCGCGCGGGGTCTGGGACAAGACGGTCGGGTCCTGGTTCTGACCCCGGCGCGGCCCGGCGGCGCCCGGCCGCCGGGCGTCAGCGGGCCTTGCAGGGGCCGACGTCGGTCCGCACGCCCTGCTGGTCGAACCCGCTCTCGTCGGACTGCCGCACCTCGCAGACGACCTTGTCGCCCGCCTGCACCCCGTCCGGGAGCTGGTCGAGGTCGGCCACCCGGGTGCTGATCGGCTCGACCGACTTCGGCTCGGGCTGGTCGATCTCCAGGTTGGCGTACGGCGGCCGGGTCTTGCCGGTCGACTCGTAGCCGGGGTTGACCTTGGTGACCGTGAAGGCCACGTCGCCCTTCCAGTCCTTGCCGCCGCCGCACCCGGCGAGCACGGTTCCCGACACGGCAACGACCACCAGGGCCCTGAGCGCCTTCACCCGGTCGAGCTTAGCCGGCCCGCGCCGGCCGGTCCGGCGAGTCGCGCATCCCGGCCGGACCCACCTCGCGCCGGGTCGTGGCGCTGGTCCAGGCCGCCGGGTCAGGGCGCGCGTTACTCGAAGCGCAGAACCGGCAGGTGGTTCGACAGGTCGGCCCGCCCGCCGGACGCGGTGACCCTGGCGGTGTCCAGGGCGGAGGCCCAGTCCAAGCGGCCGGTGGCCAGCTCCAGCCACGTGCGGGGGTCCGTCTCCACGACGTTGGGCGGGGTGCCCCGGGTGTGCCGGGGGCCGGGCACGCACTGGACGGCGGCGAACGGCGGGACGCGCACCTCGACGCTGCGGCCCGGCGCGGTCTGCTCCAGGGTGCGCAGGCTCAACCGGACCGCCGCCGCCAGGACCGGCCTCGGCGGCTGCTCGGCGGTGCCCGCCAACCAGGGCAGGACCGCCGCGACGGCGGCGCGGGTCTCGTGCGGGTCTACCGGTTTCGGCGGCACCCGATCAGGTTAGCCGCCGACCGACCGGCTCACGGCCGACCGGCGACGTGCCCCGCAGGCGGGGCGCGCGGGCGGGAGCGGCCCGGCCGGCAGGAGCGCGCGGCGGGAGTCGCAGGGTCGTGTCACCGGCGGCAATCGCGCTTCGGTGGTGTCGCCGGGGGTGCGGGGGTGACCGGGCGTGCAGGCTGCGACCAGGGACCGTGACCTGCCGGGATGGTCGGCCTTCACGGTGTGGTGAGAGCACTTGTCGTCCGCGCGGCGCGAGTGAGGATCGATCTCATGAACATCACGAAATCGTTCACCGCCCTCGCCGCGATCACCGCCGCACTCGCGCTCGGCAGCACCGGTGCCAACGCGTCCCCGGTGGACGTGACCGCGTTGCAGTGCGACGGCGACACCTACAAGTGCACCGCCAAGCTCCGCTTCGGCGACGGCCGCTGGGTCGCCCAGTGGGCCACCGACGTCTACCACGACGACCGCGTGCTGCTCCAGGACCCGGTGGACGTGACACGCCTGCAATGCGACGGCGACACCTACAAGTGCACCGCGAACCTGCGCTTCGGCGACGGCCGCTGGGTGGCCCAGTGGGACGCCGACGTCTACCACGGCCGCGTGCAGCTCCAAGACCCCGTGAACGTCACCCGCCTCCAGTGCGACGGCGACGCCTACAAGTGCACGGCGAACCTCGACTTCGGCGACGGCGAGTGGGTCGCCCGGTGGGACGCGAACGTGTTCCACCGGTGACCCGGGCGGCCCGCGTCACAGCTTCGCGGCGCGCACCGCCTCGGCCAGCAGCTCGTCCACCTGGTGGGTCAGCCGGCGGGAGTCCGTGGGCGTGAAGGTGCTCCACGGGACGGTGCCGTTCGACGCGCGGCGCTGCTGGAGGTAGCGGCCGTCCTCGGTGTCGAAGAACGCCACCACGCGGTCCGGGCGGCAGCGCTTGCCGTACTTGTCGCGGGCGGCTGCGCCGAAGTTCCCGGTGTGCACGAGGCCGGTGAACATCTTGACCAGGGTCGTGGCGTCCTCCTGGCGCACGCCGTGGTTGCGCAGCGACGCCTCCAGGCTCTTCGGGGAGCCGTCGGAGTTCTTCACGGCGGCTTCCAGGTCGGCGCTGGGCATCGTCACCGAGTGCCCGTTGCCGGCGGGGTGGGCGGGCAGCGTGCCCAGCACGGCCGTGGACAGGCCGCTGCCCGCCGCGCGCCGGAACGTCACCCGGTTGTCCTCCAGGGTGGCCACGGCGCCGTGGTCGCCGTTCGCCACGCCCAGCACCCGGACGCTGCGCCCGATCCACACCCGGCCGTCGACCTCGCGCTCCGGGCGGAAGAAGAGCTTGAGCAGGTAGTCGAGTTCCGGGTGCAGGCCGGTCGGCCCGCCCAGGCCCCGCACGCCGACGTCGTGCCACACCCGGCGTTCGAGGTCCGCGCGGTCGCGGTGCGTCCGGCCGGGTGACGGGACCTTGATCACCAACGGCATGGGGCCCAGGTCGAGGCGCTCCCACAGGACGTCGAACTCCTCGCCGGACAGGGTGATCGGCTCGCGCTCGGCCTGCCCCCCGAAATAGGTCACTGCGTGCTCCAGGTCGTGCCTGACGCGGCCGGGCACCGCCCCTGCGGCGGTGCCTCCACTGCCGGTCCAGGCCAGGCCCCCGCCGGGGACCTGGCCTGGACGTCGTAACTCGGGTCTCGCTGCCGGACTACTGCGGCGTCTCGCCGATCACCGGCGGGGCGACCAGCCGCTCGTCGCCGAACACGTCGTCGGTCTCGACCAGGTAGTCGGCCGACTTGTGCTCGACGTCGTCCTCGCCCTCGCCGGGCCTGCCGCCGTGGCCGCCGGCACCGCCGGGCGCACCACCGGGACGTCCGCCCTGCGCACCGGGACCGCCGGGACCGCCGGGGCCGCCGGCACCGGGGCCGAAGCCGCCGACGCCCGCCATGCCGCCGCGACCGGGCGCGGTGCTGCTCGGCGTGCCGCCGGGCACGCCCTGACCGCCGGGCACGCCCTGGCCGGGCGCACCGTGACCGGGCACGCCGCCGGGGCCGAACGCCGGCCGACCCGCGCCGGGACCGCCGGGGCCGCCCGGGATGCGCGCGTTCGGCGGCAGGTTCGGGCGCGCGTGCGGGCCGCCGGGACCGCCGGGGCCCTTGCCGGGCACCTGACCGGGCGTCGTCGACGGCGGCTTCCAGCCACCGGGGGGCGGGAAGCCGCCCGGCGGGGGTGACGGGGGGCCGACCGGCGGCGGTGGCATGACCGGCGGCGGGGGCGGCGTCGGCGTGGGCGTCACCCACGACGGGTGCGTGGTGTTGCCCGGGGGGACGAAGCTCGGCGGCGGGGCCACCGGCGGGGTCGGCGCGGGCGTGGCCCAGCTCGTCCGCGTGGTGCCCTCGCCCGGCGGGGTCCAGGTCTGCTGCGGGCTGGAGTAGTTCGCGCTGCTCTGGTTGTAGCTGCCCGCGCCGCCCGGCGGCGGGGTGTCGATGACCACCTGCGGCGGCGGGACGAACTCGCCCAGCGTGCCGCTGTTCCACTCGCTGTTGGACTGGTAGGTGTTCATCACCTCGACGGCCTTGGCCTCGGCGTTGTCCTGCGCCGCTTCCTGGGCCTCGTGGTCCTGCTGCTGCTTGATGACGTGCATCATGCCGACCGGGCCGGTCAGCGCGCCCAGGATCTTGTCGCCGGTGGACGGCGCCTCGGTGGTCACCGGCAGCGGCTCGGGCATCGACTTGCGGGCGTCGGCGATGTAGTCGCCCTGGAGCTGCGCGGACGTCTTCATGGTGTCCGAGCCCTGCTTGGCGTCGCCCGCCCACTTGCCCAGGGGCGACAGCGCGGTCTGCGTCTCCTCGGCGGTGGAGCCCTCCCACTTCGCGCCGAGCCTGCCCAGCGCGGTGTGGATCGACTCGTCGACCTCGGCCAACGCGTCGGACAGGCCCTTCCAGCCGTCCTCGACGGGCCGGGAGGCGGCCACGCCCGGGCCTTCGTTGATCATGCGGTGCAGATCGGGGTGGGCATACCCGCGCCAGCGGTGGTCACCCATCGTGCTCGCCCCCCTCGGGTGCGTGGTGGATCGGGGTCAGTCGGAGTGGATGCGGCCCCAGGCCGCGACGTTGTCGCCCTCGACCCGGCGGTAGTCCGCCTCGATCGCGGTGAGCTGGTCCACGCAGCCGCGGAGCTGGTCGCGGTAGGCGAGGATCGCGTTGAGCGCGGCCACGTCGCCGGTCTCGAAGGTGTCCCGGTTGAACGCCTCGGCGGTCTCCCTGCTGACCGGGTCGCCGGCCCAGGAGCGCGCGCGCACGGCGGACATCGCGTTGTTGATCTCCGGTTCCAGCCGGTTCAGCGCGTCCTGGAAGACCTTGCGGGCCTCCGGGATCGCCGTGGGGTCGACGCTGAGCTTCTGCGGCTTCCCGCTGTAGTCCGGCGGCGTGGAGCCCCCACCACCACCATCCGCGATGAACACGGCACACCCTCCTCAGTGCTGCACACCTGCCCCTGCGCGTGCAAGTGGGACGACTCTAGCTCTGATGCACGACACAGGTACCCGGTTCCCGGGGCAAAGGGAGTAGTTCCCCGCGTCTTATTTGGCCATGAGGTTCGCCACAACGGCCCCCGCGACCTGCGGCACGAGCCGGCACAACTCCTCGATCGGCGTGTCGGCGAAGCTGCTGACGTTGGCGTCGACCATCTGGCCGTCGCTCACGTCGACCGCGATGGTGCACTTCGGCAGCTTCCCGGGCTCCTTGACCAGCACCGCCGGGAAGCCCGCGACCTCCACCTTCTCCGCCTGGTCGGCCTGGGCGCTGCCGGTGTAGAAGTCGATGCCCTCGGTCCCGATCACGGTGGTGCCGACCAGGTACTTGCCGTCCGCCCGGTTGTAGTGGCAGGTCGCCCAGTCGAAGCCCGGCACCGCGCCCTTCTGCGGGGGCTGGTCGGTGCCGAACTCGGCGCGCTGCGCCTCGGTGAGCAGGCTGCACGGGTCGACGTCGCGCACGTTGATGGTCTTGGGGCGGTCGGCCGGCCGCGCGGAGCCCGACGTGCTCCCCGCCGTGGTGGGCGTCGCCGCGCCCCCGGTGCCGGTCCCGTTCCCGCTCGGCGAGCCGGTCGTGCTCTGCGAGCACGCGGTCAGGACGAGCACGGCGGCGAGGATCGGCACGGCACGGCGCATGGCGCCCAACGTATCGGATCGGCGCGCACGCAGC
The DNA here is from genome assembly GCF_040655415.1 of Actinosynnema sp. NPDC050436. Lineage (NCBI taxonomy): Bacteria > Bacillati > Actinomycetota > Actinomycetes > Pseudonocardiales > Pseudonocardiaceae > Actinosynnema > Actinosynnema sp. NPDC050436. The sequence continues at coordinate 219,236 of NZ_JBFAJV010000003.1, forward strand.
GTCGCGAACGCGGCAGCCGCGTCACTCGTCAGCCGCATTGCCGGACCGGGCCTTCGGCGGAAACCTCCTGGGGGAGAGCCGCCGCCACCTCACGCCAGTCGGGAGGAGCAATGCGCTCACGGGCAACACCGTTCGTGGCGGTCCTGGCGCTCGCGTTCGCCGTGCCGGCCGCCGTCGCCGAACCCCTCCCCGGTGGACCGCGCTTCACCGTCACCGCCTCACCGGGCGAGGACACCACCGTCCCCGACTGGCGGATGCAGTCGAGCGCCCGGGCCGGGCAGGGCGGCGCGGCCATCTCGACCACCTCCTACGCCGACACCGGCTGGCTGACCGTGCCCACGCGGTCCACCGTGCTGGCCGGGTTGGTCGCCAACGGCGCGTACCCGGACTTGGACCAGGGCGAGAACCTCAAGCAGGTCGACCGGGCCGACTTCGCCGTGCCGTGGTGGTACCGCACGGTGTTCACGGCCGCGCCGCGCGCCGGGTCGCGCACGTTCCTCAGGCTCGACGGCGGTGTCATCTCGCGCGGCGAGGTGTGGCTGAACGGCACGCTGGTCGCGGGCTCCGACCGGGTCGTCGGCGCGTACCCGAGGCACGAGTTCGACGTGACGCCCCTGCTGCGCGACGGGCAGAACGCCCTGGCGGTCCGGGCGTCGTCGGCCGACCCGAAGAACGACCTGTCCATCCACTTCATCGACTGGGCCCAGCTCCCGCCCGACCGCAACCAGGGCCTGTTCCGCGACGTCGGGTTCGCGGTGGACGGCCCGGTGTCGCTGCGGTTCCCGCGCGCCACCGCCGACCTGCCGCTGCCCAGCCTGGCCTCCGCGGTGGTGACCGTGGAGGTGGACGCGCGCAACAACACCGGCGCCCCGGTCACCGTCGAGGTGTCCGGGACGATCGGTCTCGCGCCGTTCAGCCGGCGGATCTCGTTGGCCGCCGACGAGACGCGCACGGTGGCGTTCACCCAGGACGTCGACCGGCCCCGCGTGTGGTGGCCGTTCCAGATGGGCGGGCAGCCGCTCTACACGGCGTCGCTGGAGGCGGCGGTCGACGGCGTCCGCTCGGACACCGCGTCCACCGCGTTCGGCGTGCGCGAGGTGACCTCGGCGCTGGTGCAGGGCGCGCGGCAGTTCCGCGTGAACGGCGTGCCGTTCGCCGTGCGCGGCGGCGGGTGGGCGTCGGACCTGTTCCTGCGCACGGACGTCCGCCGGATCGAGGACCAGCTCAAGCTGGTGCGCGCGTTGGGCCTGAACACGATCCGGCTGGAGGGCAAGCCCGAGGGCGACGAGTTCTACGACCTGGCCGACCGGTACGGGATCATGCTGCTCACCGGCTGGGAGTGCTGCTCCAAGTGGGAGGACTACCCGTCGTTCGACGCCGAGGACACCCGCGTCGCCGGCGAGTCGGCGGAGAGCGAGGCGCGGCGCGTCCGCAACCACCCGTCGCTGCTGGGGTTCCTGATCGGCAGCGACGCCGCGCCCCCGGCGGCGCTGGAGAAGGTCTACCTCGACGCGCTGGCGCGCGCGGGCTGGACCCTGCCGGTGATCTCCTCGGCGAAGGCGCTCAGCTCGCCGAAGCTCGGCGCACCCGGCATGAAGATGGACGGGCCGTACTGGTGGGTGCCGCCGGACTACTGGTACACCAAGAAGCTCGGCGGCGCGTTCGGGTTCGCCTCGGAGATCGGGCCGGGGCCGACCGTCCCGGAGTTGGACGAGCTGAAGAAGTTCTTGCGGCCGGCGGACATCGCCAAGCTGACCGACTACAACGCGGTCCAATACCACCTGTCGCCCTCGACGACGTTCAACAAGTTCTCGTTCTGGGGCACGGCGCTGGACGGCCGCTACGGCAGGCCGTCGACGCCGGAGCAGTTCGTGCGCAAGGCCCAGTTGGCGAACTACGAGACCAACCGCGCCCAGTTCGAGGCGTTCGGGCGCAACGCCTCCGACGCGACCGCGCCGGCGACGGGCGTCATCTACTGGATGCTCAACGACGCGTGGCCGAAGATGTACTGGCACCTCTACGACTACCACCTGGCCACGGCCGGGTCGTACTTCGGCGCGAAGACGGCGCTGCGACCGCTGCACGTCCAGTACTCCTACGACGACCGGTCGCTGGCGGTGGTGAACACCGGCTTGGCGGACGTGCCGGGGTTGTCCGTGCAGGCGACCGTGTTCACGCTCGACGGCACGGTGAAGTCGGACGAGACCCGACCGGTCACGGCCCGCGCCAACGGTTCCGTGCGCGCCGGGACGCTGCCGCAGCCGGGCGGGCTGTCGCCGACCTACTTCGTGCGGCTGCTGCTGAAGGACGCCACCGGTGCGGTGGTGGACCGGAACGTGTACTGGTTGTCCACCAAGGCGGACAGGCTGAACTACCAGGCGTCGACCTGGTACCACACGCCGCAGGCCGAGTACGCGGACCTGAAGGGCCTGGACCGCCTGCGCCCCGGCCAGGTGGCGGTGACGACCGCCGGGGTGCCCGGCGAGGGCTGGACGGACGTGACGCTGCGCAACACCGGGACGTCGGTGGCGTTCTTCGTGCGGGCCACGATCCGGAAGGGGGTCGGCGGGCCGGAGGTGCTGCCGACCGAGTGGAGCGACAACTACGTGACCCTGTGGCCCGGCGAGTCGCTGACCCTCAAGGCCCGCTACCGCGCGGCGGACCTGGGCGGCGCGACCCCCTCGGTGGAGGTGTCCGGCCACAACGTCGCCCGGGTCGTCCGGTGACCCTTCCGGTCGTGCGCCCGACGTTTCGAACGTAGCCTCGCCCCGTGGGCGACACGGGGCGGGGCAGGGCGGCGCTGGTGGTTCCGGGCAAGCCGGACCTGGCCCGCGTGGTGAACCTGAGGATCGTTGAACAATCCGGCGACGAGGGCGCGCGGGCCGGCACGCACGCGGCACCGACCGGCGGCCACGCGGCGGGCAGTGCCCACCGGTCCGACGACGCCTGGGACTACGGGCCGTTCTCCGGCGACCTGGGCACCGGCCCGGGCGGCGACCCGGACCGGAGCCTGGGCGGCGACCTGCACGGCGGGCCGGACGACGTCGAGGTCGTGGAACGACCCGACGAGGTGCAGGTGCAGGGGCTGCTCGCCGGGGTGTGCGGGACCGACGTGGAGATCGTCCGGGACGGGTTCGGCGAGCCCCCGGCCGGGCAGGACGGGCTGGTGCCGTTCCACGAGTCGCTGGGCCGGGTGCTCGTCGCGCCCGCAGGCTCCGGGTTCGTGCCGGGCGACCTGGTGGTGGGCGTGGTGCGGCGCCCCGACCCCGAGCCGTGCCCGGCGTGCGCGGCAGGCGCCTGGGACTTCTGCCGCAACGGGCGCTACCGGGAGCGCGGGATCAAGGAGCTGCACGGGTACGGGATGCAGCGGTGGAGCGTGCCGCCGGAGTTCGCGGTGCGGCTCGACCCGGCGCTGGGCGACCTCGGCGTGCTCACCGAACCGGCGTCCGTCGTGGCCAAGGGGTGGACCCAGGCGGAGGCCCTGTGCCGGCGCGCGCACGTCGTGCCGAGGTCGGTGCTGATCACCGGCGCGGGGCCGATCGGGCTGCTCGCGGCGCTGCTCGGGGTGCAGCGCGGCCTGGAGGTGCACGTCGTGGACCGCGTCGAGGACGGCCCGAAGCCGGACCTCGTCCGCGCGCTGGGCGCGCACTACCACCGGGAGCCGGGCGACCTGACCGCCGACGTCGCCGTCGAGTGCACCGGGGTGGCGCCGCTGGCCTGGGAGGCGATCCGCCGCACGTCCGTCACGGTGCTCGCGGGCCTGGCCGGCGAGCACGACCCGGTGCCGCTGGACCCGGTGGTCTTCGACGAGGTCGTGCTCGGCAACAAGTCCGTGGTCGGCACGGTCAACGCCGCCCTGCTCGACTACCGCGCCGCCGCCGACGCCCTCGCCCAGGCCGACCGCTCGTGGCTGGCCGGCCTGATCACCCGCCGGGTGCCGCTGGAGCGGTTCACCGAGGCGTTCGACCGGCACGAGGACGACGTCAAAGTGGTGGTCGACCTCGCCTGACGCACCCGCACCGGCGGGTCTGCCCGGACCGCCCTACCGGCGGAGCATCTCGTCGATGTCCTCGGGCTTCATCGGCTTGGCGAAGAACCAGCCCTGGCCGGTGTCGCAGCCGATCCGGTGCAGGCGCTTGGCCTGCGACGGGGTCTCCACGCCCTCCGCCGTCACGCCCAGTTGCAGCGCGTGCGCCAGTTGCACCAGCGTGGACACGATCTGCGCGTCGACCGGGTCCTCCTCGTCGGCCGCGCGCAGGCCCTCCATGAACGACCCGGCGATCTTCAGCTCGTGCACCGGCAGGTGCTTGAGGTACGCCAAATTCGAGTACCCGGTGCCGAAGTCGTCGATGGCGATCCGCACGCCCATGTCCGACAGCGCCCGCAGCGCCTCCAGCGGCTCGTCGGCGGTGCCCATGATCGCGCTCTCGGTCAGCTCGAGCTGCAGGTGGTGCGGCGGCAGCGCGCACTCGTCCAGGATGCGCTTCACGTCCCGCACCAGCTCCGGGTCGCGGGACTGCCGCACCGCCAGGTTCACCGACACGAACGGGGCCGAGTCACCGAACTCCTCCAGCCACCGCCGCCCCTGCTCGCACGCCCGGCGCAGCACCCAGCGGCCCAGCGGCACGATCAGCCCGGTCTCCTCGGCCAGCTCGATGAACCGGTCCGGCGCGAGCCGCCCGAACTCGGGGTGCTGCCAGCGCACCAGCGCCTCGACGCCCACCACCGTGCTGTCCTCCAGGCGCACCAGCGGCTGGTAGTCGACGTAGAACTCGTCGCGCTCCAGCGCCGCCGGCATGGTCGCGGACAGCGTGAACCGGGCGACCTCCTTGGCGTTGCGCTCCGGGTCGTACAGCGCCCAGCGGGACTTGCCGTCCGCCTTCGCCCAGTACAGCGTGATGTCCGCGTCGCGCATCAGGTCGGCGGCGGTGGTGCCGGACAGGGCGCGCTCGACGATCCCGATGGACGCCGACACCGTCAGCTCGTGCCCGCCGATCCGGATCGGCGACTCCAGCTCGCGTAAAACGCGGTCCGCCACGGCGACGATGTCCTGGGTGTCGCGCGAGCCCTCGACCAGGATCACGAACTCGTCGCCCCCCATCCGCGCGACCAGCTTGCCCTCACCGGACACCGAGTGGTCCAGCCGGCGGCCGACCTCGACCAGCAGCTGGTCGCCGATGTCGTGCCCGAGGCTGTCGTTGATCACCTTGAACCCGTCCAGGTCCAGGTAGCACAGGCCCGCGCGCCGCCGGGCCCGGTTGTTGAACACCCGGCCCAGCCGCTCCAGGAACAGCGCCCGGTTCGGCAGCCCGGTCAGCGGGTCGTGCAGCGCCTGGTAGCGCAGGCGGTTCTGCAGCAGGTGGCGGTCGGTGACGTCCTCGATCATCGCCACCTGGTACTGCGGGTCGCCGTGGTCGTCGCGCACCAGCGACAGCGTGAGGTGCGTCCACACCTGCTCGCCGTCCGCGCGCCGGAACCGCTTCTCCGCCCGGTAGTGGTCGCACTCGCCCGCCGTGAGCTGGTCGTAGAGCCGCCAGACGCTCGACCCGTCCTCGGGGTGCATCAGGTCGCGGATGTTGTACTGCCGCATCTCCTCGACGCTGAACCCGAGCATGTCCTGCAACGCCTGGTTGACGTCCAGGATGCGGCCCTCGATGTCGGCGATGCCGATGCCGATCGCCGCCTCGGTGAACATCGCCCGGAACCGCGCCTCGGACGCCCGCAGCGCCGCCTCGGCCTGGTCGCGGGCGTCCAGCACGGCCGCCCGGATCGCCTCCTGCTCGGCCAGCGTCCGCTCCCGCAGCGCCCGCGCGTAGCCGGCGGACAGCGCGCCCTGCAACGCGGCCAGCCTCGACCGCATCACCTCGTCGGGGGCGATGCCCAGCTCGGCGAGCAGGTCGTCGCCGAGCAGCTGCACCGTCCGGCCCAGCGTGTCCGTGCCGGTGAAGTGGGCCTCGACCAGGCGCGCGCCGATCTCGTAGCCGGGCGCGGTGCGGAACGGGCTCGCGTGCAGCGCGTGCACCAGCACCTCGGTCAGCGCCTGGAGGTGCTCGGCCACCTCGGCCCTGGTCATCGGGACGTAACTGCTGCCGATCACCGCGGTGGCCCACGTCCGCGCGAACGACTCGGCCCCGGCCAGTACGGCGGGGTCGAGGTTCGATCGGCCCGGTGCTGCCACCCGATGGTCAACCTGTTCCGTCATGTCCGCCGGCCTACCGCCACAACGCAGAGGATACGGCCGGTTGCCCGACGCGGTCGACCGTCGTGGTGCGGACCGTTGCGCACGACATCACTTCCGCACCACCCTCAGCCCTTGCGGCCGACCGCGCCGAAGCCGAGGAAGCTCGACGAGTTCTCGTCCAGGTCGTCGGGCGACTCGGGGTGCCACAGCGGCAGCCGCTCCACCCCGGGTTCGACCAGGTCGAAGCCGGTGAACAGGCGCTCGATCTCCCGCTTGCTGCGGTAGGTCAGCTCGCTGACGCCCCGGTTGTAGACGCCCTTGGCGTCGTCCCACGCCGGGTCCCACTCGCCCTCCTCGTACCCGGCGTGCGACATCGCCAGGAAGCTGCCGGCGGGGATGGCGTCGTGGTACGCCTCGATGATGCCGCGCGGGTCGTCCGAGTCGGGCACGAAGTGCAGCAGCGCCACCATCAGCACGGCGACCGGCTGGTCGAAGTCGAGCAGGTGCCGCACCTCGGGCGACTTGAGCACGCCCCGCGCGTCCCGCACGTCGGTCTGCAACACGCCGACCAGCTCGTTCCCAGTCAGGATGGCCCGGCTGTGCGCGACCGCCACCGGGTCGACGTCGACGTAGACGACCCTCGCCGACGGGTCCGCGGCCTGCGCGATCTCGTGCACGTTGCCCACGGTCGGGATGCCCGAACCGAGGTCGAGGAACTGCCGGATGCCCCGCGAGAGCAGGTAGCGCACCGCCCGGCGCAGGAAGGACCGGTGGTTGAGGATGATGGTCTTCAGCACGGGCACGTCGGCCTGGACCTTGTCGCCCACCGCCCGGTCGACGGCGAAGTTGTGCGCCCCGCCCAGCCAGTAGTCGTAGACCCGCGCGATGCTCGGGCGGCTCAGGTCGATGTCCACCGGTGCCCAGGTGGGCCGCTCCACGCTGTCCACGTGCTCTCCTTCGGTGCCGCTCGGTCGCGGTGACCCCCACATCATGGGCCAATCCGGTGAGTTACCACACTGCCGGTTCACCGGCTGTGCCCGAACGGCCCCCCGGAGCGCCGCCACCGGGGAGAATCCCCGCCTTGTGGACTACCTGTGGATCGCGGGCGCGGTGGGCGTCGCCACCGCCTCGGTGCTGTTCGTGGTGGCGCACAGGAGGGCCGGCAGCCTGCTGGTGCCCACGCTGGTCGGGTCGATCGGCGCTTTCCTGCTGGTCGCGGGATGGCTGTTCGTCATCGACCGGAACGCGCCGAAGGGCGAGGCGATCAAGACCGGCGGGCTCGCGGGCGGCGCGGTCGTCGCGCTCTACGCGCTGTGGCTCAACGACCGGCGGCGGCGCACCGACGAGGCCCGCCAGCAGATCGAGGTGAAGCGGCAGGAGGTCGAGACCGCCCGGCAGGAGCTGGAGGGCGCGCGGGCCGAGCACGACCGGGCGCGGGTGGCCGACGAGCGGTTCGCGCGGTCGGTCGAGCTGCTCGGGCACGACGCGGAGCAGGTCCGGGTGGGCGCGATGCACGCGCTGGCCGGCCTCGCCCGCTCGCGCGCCGAGTACACCCAGACCGTGCTGGACGTGCTGTGCGCGTACCTGCGCCGGCCGTTCGCGCCGGAGGTGGTCGAGGGCAGGCCGACCCGGGACAGCGAACGCGAGCTGGAGGTCCGGCTCAGCGCCCAGCGCCTGGTCGCGGACCTGCTGCCGCCCGACGACCTGGGCGGGGCCGAGCTCTACGACCTCGACCTGACCAGGGCGTACCTGACCTACTTCGACCTGTCCCACCGCCAGATCGGCGAGCTGGTGATCCGCGCGGCCCTGCTGGACGAGTCGAACTCGTTCCACCACACGGTCGTGCACGGCGGCGCGTGGTTCACCGACAGCGTCAGCCGGGGCCGGCTCTACCTGCACGACATGGCGTTCTGCGGGAAGGCGTGGTTCAGCCGGTTCAGCGGCGCGGAGAACACCGACTTCGCGCGCACGAAGTTCCTCGGCCCGAACAAGTTCGCGGGCGCGCGGTTCTCCGGCCGGGTGGGTTTCGCCGGGGCGGAGTTCACCGAGCCCATCGACTTCACCGGGGCGGAGTTCCGGGGCGGGCTGGACCTGCGGCCGACCAAGGTCGCGGTCGCCCGCACGCACGGCATGACGGTGTCGCTGGAGCACGAGACGGCGTTGCCGCAGGGGTGGGTCGTCGACCCGCGCGACTCGGCGACCGGGCTGGTGAGGAGTTGAGCCGGGTGCGCGGGCGGTTCCTGCTCGCGGTGAGCGTGGTGGCCGCGATCCTGGTGACGGTGGGCACCACGGCCGTGCTGCTGTGGGTGGAGCCGAAGCAGTCGGCGGCCGAGGCGATCAAGACCGGCGGGCTCGCGGGCGGTGCCGTGGTGGCGCTGTACGCGCTGTGGCTCAACGACCGGCGGCGGCGCACCGAGGAGGCGCGGCACGAGCTGGAGAGCGACAAGATCGCCGACGAGCGGTTCGCGCGCGCCGTCGAGATGATGGGCAACGAGGCCGACCAGGTCCGGGTCGGCGCGATGCACGCGCTGGCCGGGCTGGCGCGGGCCACGCCCCGGTACAAGCAGACCGTGCTCGACGTGCTGTGCGCGTACCTGCGCCGGCCGTTCCCGCACCCGGCGTTCACCGAACGCCCCGACGACCCCGACCAGGCGTTCCACCGGGTCGAGGAGGGCGTCGAGCGGCCGACGCCCGAGCAGGACCGGGAACGCACGGTCCGGCAGACGGCGCAGCGGCTGATCACCGACCTGCTGCCGTGGGGCCAGGACACCGACCCGACGCTCTACCACCTGGACCTGACCGGGGCGGACGTCGAGTACCTGCGCCTGGAGGGCCGCCGCATCGGCCGGCTGACCGCCCGGCGCACCCGGTTCCACGGGATCACCGCATTCCGCGAGGTCCAGTTCTCCAAGCCGGCGCTGTTCTCCGGCGGGACGTTCCTGGGCCGCGTCGACTTCCAGCAGGCGCGCTTCCTGGGCGGCCTGTCGTTGCAGGACGCGGAGTTCGCGCGCGAACTGGACCTGCGGGGCGCGGAGGTGGACCTGTTCGTCCACATGCCCCCCGTGCCGCCGAAGCTGGTGGGTTCGCTGGCCCTGCGCCCGGCGACGCGCGTGAAGGAGGACGCGACCGGGTGGGAGCTGACGGGGGTGGAGGAAGCCCGTTTCGTGGGCCGGGACGGTTAGCGGGCGGCTGGTGGTCGGTCGGTGCGGGCTGTGGTCAGGAACGCGCGGAAGGCGCGGTGGGGGAACACGAGGACCGCACTCGCAGGCTGCTTGCTGTCCCGCACAGCTATTTCCCCGCTTAAGCAGGCAAGCTCGACGCACTGCGCGTCACCGCCGCCGTTGGTGTAGCTGCTCTTTCGCCACCGTGCGCCGTTGAGGGACATCGCTGCTCCTAGCGGTGTGCGAGTTCGGCGATCCTGGCGCCCAGTATCTCGCTCGACCGTTGCGTGGAAGCAGCCGTTTGCCACGCCTGCTCAAACGCGGCGACATAAGGGTCTGCGACTTTGATGTAGTCCGGTCGGGTCAGCGAGCCGACGTACACGATCACCTTGCCCTGATCCAGCCGCAGCATGGTGAAGGGGTTGCTGAGGGCGGTCACGATGCCGGAGCTGTCGGATACGAGGTGGAGCCGCAGGTGGACGTTCGGCAGCCGGGCAACCTCGCGCAAGTGTTCCAGTTGAGGGCGCAGGACGTCGGGTCCGCCGTTGGCTCGGTGCAGGGCGTCCTCGCCGAGCACGATCCACACCTGCGGGCCGCCCTGCCGGATCACCCTCCGGCCCCGGTTGGCGCGCTCCTCCGCCAAGCCCTCGACGTCCGACGCGGCGACGACCGGTGACGTGGCGAGGGCGTGGCGCGCGTACTCGGCGGTCTGGAGGAGGCCGGGGATCTCGTTGTACGCCATGCGGATCTCCGACGCCCGGCGTTCCAGCGAGACGTACTGGCGCGAGCTGCCGACGTTCTTCGCGGGGGTCGACCGCCGCCGTGCGACGGTGGCCAGGGCGCGGAACTCGTCGGCTCGCAGTGACGGGAGGCGGTAGTTGCCGATCATCCACTCGACATCGTCCGGGCGCGGCCCGATCGTGCCGTTCTCGATCTTCGACAGCTTGCCGGGGTAGCCGCCCATCGCCCGGTCCGCCGCCATCAGCTCGACCCTGGCCGCCTCGCGGAACCGCCGCGCCAGCTCGCCGAACCGGAGGCGCGCGATGACGGGGTCGAACTCCTGCTCCACTGCCATGGGGCAGAAGTGTGCCGCAAGAACGATCAGTCACTGGACCACACGGTCGAGTGAACTAAGACAGAAACACCAACTTTCACCCAGCCGTACAGACCAAAGATTGAGAATCCATCTTACGCTCGCCCCATGGCTTCGACCCCACTCCTGACCCTGTCCATCGGCTTCGACTGCGAGACGCGGATCGCGCACCGGATCGTCCCGGGCGGCGCGGAGTTCTCGTTCCCCGGCGGTGACATCGAGCTGATCTTCGACGAAGGCGCGCTGGAACAGCTGGTCGACCGCGCCGGCGCGGCGCTGGCCGAGCTGCGCCGGCCCTGACAGCTCCTGGATGGACAGCCCACCCGCCCTGGAGCAGGCTTGGCGCAAACAGGCGAGAGGTGGGCGGCAGATGCAGCAGCGGCGGATCGGGGACGTGTGGGTCAGCGCCATCGGGCTGGGCGGGATGCCCATGTCCGTCGAGGACCGGCCGCCGCGCGAGCGGGCCGTCGCCACGATCCGGGCCGCCGTCGAGGCCGGGGTGACGCTGATCGACACCGCCGACGCCTACTCGGCCGACGAGCACGACTTCGGGCACAACGAGACGTTGATCGCCGAGGCCCTGCGCGGGGTCGACGGGGTCTCGGTCGCCACCAAGGGCGGGCACACGCGCACGGCCGGCGGCGGCTGGGGGCTGAACGGGCGGCCCGAGTACCTCAAGGCGGCGTGCGAGGGCTCGCTGCGCCGGCTCGGCGTGGACGCGATCGACCTCTACCAGTTCCACCGGCCCGACCCGGACGTGCCGACCGCCGAGTCCGTCGGCGCGCTCGCCGAACTGCTGGACGAGGGCAAGATCCGGCTCGCCGGGGTGTCGAACTTCGACCCCGCGCAGATCGTCGAGGCCGACGAGGTGCTGGGCGGGCGGCTCGCGTCGGTGCAGAACCAGTTCTCGCCGGCCTACCGGTCGTCCGAACCGGAGCTGGAGCTGTGCGCGGAGCGCGGCATCGCGTTCCTGCCGTGGAGCCCGCTGGGCGGGATCAGCGCGGCCGGGGAACTGGGGTCGCGGTTCGCGGTGTTCGCGGACGTGGCCCGCGCGCACGGCGTGAGCCCGCAGCAGGTGTGCCTGGCGTGGCTGCTCGCCAAGTCGCCGACGGTCGTGCCGATCCCCGGCTCGTCCCGGCCGCAGAGCATCCGCGACTCGGCCGCCGCCGTGCACCTGGAGCTGTCCGAGGAGGAGCTGAAGCGGCTGGACGGGTGACCCCGGATGCGGAACCGGGCCGCAGGCCCGAAGATCTAGGCCGGATGCACCACTCGCCTAGGCCCGTTGGGGGTGTCGATGACCGGTCGGCTCCGCACCTGGACCGCGCACCTCGGCGCGGTGGCGATCGCGCTGGTGATCGCGCCGGTGATCGCGCCGGCGGCGCACGCGCTGCCCGAGGGCTCCCCGGACCACCACGCCGGGTCGCAGGTCGTGAAGCACGAGGGCGCGGCCCGGACGGGCGCGGCCCGGCTGCCCGACGGCCGGGTGCCCGGCATGGACGTCAGCAGCCACCAGGGCGACGTGGACTGGGGGCGTTCCTGGGGTGACGGCGCGCGCTTCGCGTACGTGAAAGCGACCGAGGGCACCGGCTACCGCAACCCGCACTTCGCCCAGCAGTACGAGGGTTCGCACGGCGTCGGCATGGTGCGCGGGGCGTACCACTTCGCGCTGCCGGACCGCTCCGCCGGGTGGCAGCAGGCGGACTTCTTCGTGGACAACGGCGGCGGCTGGTCCTCCGACGGCAGGACCCTGCCCGGCGCGCTCGACCTGGAGTACAACCCCTACGGCGACTCGTGCTACGGCTTGGGCCAGGGCGACATGGGCGCCTGGGTGAAGGCGTTCAGCGACCGCGTCCTGGAGCGCACCGGGAGGTACCCGGCGATCTACACGTCGACCACCTGGTGGAACCGCTGCGTCGGCTGGTCGGCGACGTTCGGGTCGACCAACCCGCTGTGGGTGGCCCACTACGCCGACCAGCTCGGCGCCCTGCCGAACGGGTGGGACTACGAGACCATCTGGCAGTGGCAGGCGGCGGGCCTGTTCCCCGGCGACCAGAACCTGTTCAACGGCAACTCGGACCAACTGCGGCAGATCGCGCTGGGGTAGCCCGCGCTACTCCGCACCGGTGACCGACCAACGCGATCCTTGGACGTCCGGTTACCCCGGCGGCACACTGCGGTATCGAGTCGCCACCCTGCACCGACTCGGAAGGTGTTCCCGATGAGAACCCTCAGCACCGGAGCGACCGCACTCGCCACCTGCGCCATGCTGGCCGTCACCACCCCCGGCACGGCGGCGCCCCCACCAGCCGACACCGACCACGCCATGGGGTCGCAGATCGCCCGGCACGAGGGCCTCGGCGACCCCCGCGACGTCCCCGGCACCGGCCGGTCCGACGCCGTCGACGGCATCGACGTGAGCAGCCACCAGGGCAACGTCGACTGGCACCACTGGTGGGGCCGGGGCAAGCGGTTCGCCTACGTGAAGGCGACCGAGGGCACCGGCTACCGCAACCCGTACTTCGCCCAGCAGTACGACGGCTCCTACGACGTCGGCATGATCCGGGGCGCGTACCACTTCGCGCTGCCGGACCACTCCTCCGGCTGGGAGCAGGCGGACTTCTTCGTGGACAACGGTGGTGGTTGGTCGGCGGACGGCAGGACCCTGCCCGGCGCGCTCGACATGGAGTACAACCCCTACGGCGACACCTGCTACGGCATGTCGCAGGCGGCGATGGTGGACTGGGTCCGCGCGTTCAGCGACCGCTACCAGGCCCGGACCGGGCGCTGGCCGGTCATCTACACCTCCGCGAACTGGTGGGACCGGTGCGCGCACGGCGACTTCAGCTCGACCAACCCGCTGTGGGTGGCGCGCTACGCGTCCGGCGTCGGCGAGCTGCCGCACGCCTGGGACTACCACACGTTCTGGCAGTACACGTCGACGCCGATCGACCAGAACCAGTTCAACGGGGCCTACGAGCGGCTCCAGGTGCTGGCCACCGGCTAGGACCCACCCCAGCGGGACGGGGGCGGTCGGAGAGCGCTGCACCAGCTCCCCGACCACCCGCCACCGGTCACGGTCGACGCCGGCCCGGGTGCCCGATCCCGCCGGCACCCGGGCGGCCCGGTGCCCGGCTCAGTCGAACAGGGCGGGGAGGGTGCCCTCCCAGGCCGCGCGCAGCTCGTCCAGGTCGAGCTGCCCCAGCCCCTGGACCTCCAGCGAACGCGACTCCGGGTCCACCACGCCGACCTTGCGCCACGGCAGGCCGCGCGCCGTGCACATGTCGGTGAACCGCAGCTCCTCCGTGCGCGGCACGGCCACCAGCACCCGGCCCGAGGACTCGCTGAACAGCTCGGTGAACAGGTCGCCCTCCAGGAAGACCCGCGCGCCGGTCTCGCCGATCAGGCAGGTCTCCACCAGCGCCTGCGCGAGGCCGCCCTCGGCCAGGTCGTGCGCGGCGGACAGCATCCCGTCCCGCGACCCGGCCACCAGGACCTCGCCCAGCAGCTTCTCCCGCGCCAGGTCGACCTTCGGCGGCACGCCGCCCAGGTGCCCGTGCACGACGTGCGCCCACTCCGAGCCGCCGAACTCCGCGCGCGTCTCGCCGAGCAGCACCAGCGTCTCGCCGGCCTCCGCGCCCACCCCGGTCGGGGTGCGGCGGCGGACGTCGTCGATCACGCCGAGCACACCCACCACGGGCGTCGGCAGGATCGCCGTCGCGCCGGTCTGGTTGTAGAACGAGACGTTGCCGCCGGTCACCGGGATGCCCAGCTCGACGCAGCCGTCGGCGAGGCCCTTCACGGCCTGCTCGAACTGCCACATCACGCCCGGGTCCTCGGGCGAGCCGAAGTTGAGGCAGTTGGTGACCGCGACCGGCGTCGCGCCGCTGGTCGCCACGTTCCGGTACGCCTCGGCCAGCGCGAGCTGCGCGCCCGCGTACGGGTCGAGCCGGGTGTAGCGGCCGTTGCAGTCCGTGGACAGCGCCACGCCCCGGTGGGTGTCCTCGTCGATCCGGATCATGCCCGAGTCGGACGGCTGCGCGAGCACCGTGCCGCCGCGCACGTACCGGTCGTACTGCTGGGTGACCCACCTCCGCGACGCCAGGTTCGGCGACGCGGCCATCGTCTTGACCAGGGCCAGCAGGTCGCCCTCCGCCGGCCTGGGCAGCGCGTCCGGGGTGTTCGCGACCAGCTCGTCCTGGTCGGCCGGGCGCTCGATCGGCCGGTGGTAGACCGGGCCCTCGTGCGCGACGGTGCGCGGCGGGACGTCCACCACGACCTCGTCGTGCCAGGTGATCACCAGCCGGTCGCCCTCGGTGACCTCGCCGATCTCGGTGGCGATCACGTCCCACTTGGCGCAGACCGCCAGGAACGCGTCCACGTCCTCCGGCCGCACGACCGCGCACATGCGCTCCTGCGACTCGCTGGACAGCACCTCCGCCGGCGTCATGCCGGTGGCGCGCAGCGGCACCCGCTCCAGGTGCACGCGCATCCCGCCGTCACCGGCCGAGGCCAGCTCGCTGGTCGCGCAGGACAGGCCCGCGCCGCCCAAGTCCTGGATGCCGACCACCAGGCGCTCGCGGAACAGCTCCAGCGAGCACTCGATGAGCACCTTCTCGGTGAACGGGTCGCCGACCTGCACGCTGGGCAGCTTCTTGCGCTTGCCCGCCGTGTCGTCGAACGTCTCGCTGGCCAGCACGCTCACGCCGCCGATGCCGTCCAGGCCGGTGCGCGCGCCGTAGAGGATGATCTTGTTGCCGGTGCCCGAGGCGTGCGCCAGGTGCAGGTCCTCGACCCGCATCGCGCCGACGCACAGGGCGTTGACCAGCGGGTTGCCCGCGTAGGTCGCGTCGAACACGACCTCGCCGCCGATGTTGGGCAGGCCCAGGCAGTTGCCGTAGCCGCCGACGCCCGCCACGATCCCCGGCAGCACCCGGCGGGTGTCCGGCGCGTCGGCCGGCCCGAACCGCAGCGGGTCCATCACGGCCAGCGGGCGCGCGCCCATCGCCAGGATGTCGCGCACGATGCCGCCGACGCCCGTCGCCGCGCCCTGGTACGGCTCGACGTAGGACGGGTGGTTGTGCGACTCGGCCTTGAACGTGATCGCCCAGCCGTCGCCGATGTCCACCACGCCGGCGTTCTCGCCGATGCCCGCGAGCATCTTGGCGCGCATCTCGTCGGTGGTGGTCTCGGAGAAGTACTTGAGGTGCACCTTGGACGACTTGTAGGAGCAGTGCTCGCTCCACATCACCGAGTACATGGCGAGCTCGGCGTCCGTGGGGCGGCGGCCGAGGATCTCCTTGATCCGGGTGTACTCGTCGTCCTTGAGGCCCAGCTCCCTGTACGGCTGGTCCTGCTCGGGCGTGGCCTCGGCGTTCTTGACGGTGTCCAGGGTCATGCGCTTACCACCGCGTCGAGCAGGGACAGGAACAGGCCCAGGCCGTCGTCGGTCGGGCCGGTGAGGGCGTCGATCGCGTGCTCGGGGTGCGGCATGAGGCCGACCACCCGGCCGTTCGCGCTGGTGATGCCCGCGATGTCGTTGCGCGACCCGTTCGGGTTGCCGCCGACGTAGCGGAACACCACGCGGCCCTCGTCCTCCAGCTCGCGGAGGGTGTCGGCGTCCGCCTGGTAACCGCCCTCGCCGGACTTGAGCGGGACCAGGATCTCCGCGCCCGCGTCGTAGCGGGAGGTCCAGGCGGTGTCGGTGTTCTCGACCCGCAGCCACTGGTCGCGGCACACGAAGTGCAGCTTGTCGTTGCGGGTGAGCGCGCCGGGCAGCAGGTGCGCCTCGCACAGGATCTGGAAGCCGTTGCAGATGCCCAGGACCGGCATCCCCTTGCGCGCGGCCTCGACCACCTCCTGCATCACGGGCGCGAACCGCGCGATGGCACCGCACCGCAGGTAGTCCCCGTAGGAGAAGCCGCCGGGCACGATGACCGCGTCGACCCCCTTGAGGTCGTGGTCGGCGTGCCAGAGCGGGACGGCCTCGCCGTCGGCGTACTTGACGGCACGGGCGGCGTCGACGTCGTCCAGCGTGCCGGGGAACGTGATGACCCCGACCCTCATGCGTCGAGCCGCCTGACGACGAAGTCCTCGATCACCGGGTTGGCGAGGAAGGTCTCGGCGATCTTGGCGAGCGCGGCGTCGTCGACGTCGTCGGCGACCTCCAACTCGAAGTGCTTGCCCTGGCGGACAGTGGTGATTCCGTCGAAACCCAGACGGGGCAGCGCGTTGGCCACCGCCTGTCCTTGCGGGTCGAGGATCTCGGGCTTCGGCATGACGTCGACGACGACTCGGGCCACGACAGGCTGCTCCCTGGTTAGCAAGCTGGCGGTACCCCGGGAGCCTACCTGAGCTGGGTGTTCATCAAGTTCACAGGTGGCGGGGGGCACAGGTTCACCGGCATTCACCCGTTGGTGGACCGCAGTTCCCGGCACCGCTCTGCTAACCTTGAACCAGCTTTGGCCCGTAAGCCGAGGAAGTGAGCGCGGCACCCCGCCGGACGGCGGGCGGCCGCGCTTCGCGCTTTCTACGGCCGGTCCAGCCGGATCACGTTGCCCAGCACGGGCGCGGCCCGCCGTGCCCAGTCCCCGCCCGCGCCGTAGCACCAGGCCACGATGTCGGCCAGCCACAGCAGCGGCTCGCTCGCGCTGTCGAAGTGCTCGTACCCGACCCGCGTCTCCCGCGCCCGCTTGCCCAGCGCCCGGCGGATCGTCAACCGGTCGAGTTCGTCCCGACCGGAGCGGCTGTCCAGCACCAGGCGGCTCGCGTCGACGTCGAGGATGTCGTCGACCGCCCTCGCCAGGCAGACCTGGCGGGCCCGCTCCTCGCCCTCCCGGCAACTCGCCAGGTAGATGTCGACCCGGACACCGAACTCGGCCATCCTGGCCAGGAGGAACCTGCGCCGGGCGGGCTTCTCGTTGTGGAAGTGCAGTTCGCGGTGCCCGGGGAAGCGCAGGCCGCGCAGGTGCTTGCGGAGCAACTCCACTCGAACGTGCGTTCGGGTCGGGCTTTCCGCGCCTGGCCGCACTGCGGCGGTGGGCGTTCGCTGTCGACGGACGGACTGGTGGTGGGCGGGAGCCCACGTTCACCGACATTCACCCGATGGGGAAGCGCGGTTCTCCGCATCGCGCTGCTAACCTTGAACCAGCTTCGGCCCGTAAGCCGAGGAAGTGAGCGCGGCACCCGTCCGGACGGTCGGCGGCCGCGCTTCGCGCTTTCTACGGCCGGTCCAGCCGAATCACGTTACCCAGCACGGGCGCGGCCCGCCGTGCCCAGTCCCCGCCCGCGCCGTAGCACCAGGCCACGATGTCGGCCAACCACACCAGCGGCTCGCTGGTGCTGTCCAGGTGCTCGTAAACGACCCGCTCCTCGCGCGCCTGCTTGCCCAGCACCCCTCGGATCGTGATCTCGTCGAGCTTGTCGCGCCCAGGTCGACTGTCGAACACCACGCGCCGCACCTGGTTGTCGAGCAGGTCGTCCGCCAGGCTCACCAGGCACTGCTGTCGAGCAGCCTCCTCACCCCGCCGGCAGTCGGCTCGGTAGACGTCCACCCGGATGCCGAATTCGACCACCTTCGCCAGCAGGAACCGGCGGCGTGCGGGCTTCTCCAGTTTGAAGTGCAACTCCCGTTGGCCGGGGAAGAGCAGGCCGCGCAGGTGCTTGCGGAGCCGGGAGAGGTCCTTCGGCTGGACGATCGCCATCGCCAGCAGGTACGTGTCGTTGCGGCGGGACTCGTCTACGAACGCGTGCACGGTCACGTCCGGGCATCGGCACTTCGGCACCGCCGGCGGAGCACCTCCACTCGAACGTGCGTTCGGCCGGCAACGCAAATTTCACGCCTGGCCGCACCGCTGCGGTGGGCGTTCGCTGTCGGCGGACGGGCTGGCGGTGGGTGGCGATCGCGCCCAGGGTGGGGATCATGCGGATCCTGGTGCTGGGCGGGACGGTCTTCCTCGGCAAGGCGGTCGCCGCCGAGGCGGTGCGGCGGGGTCACGACGTGGTGTGCGCGGCGCGCGGGGAGTCCGGGCGGGTGCCCGACGGGGCGGCGCACGTCGCCGTCGACCGGGACGAGGGGCTCGGGCCGCTGGTCGGCGAGTCCTTCGACGCCGTGGTGGACCTCGCCACGATGTCCGTCTCCTGGGTCCGCGCCGCGCTGCGCGACCTCCGCGCCGACCACTGGACGTTCATCTCCAGCTGCTCCGTCTACGCCGACCACGCCACCCCGGGCAACAGGACCACGCTGCCGCCGCTGGAGGACGACCCGGCGGCCGAGACGACGCCCGACCGGTACGGGTCGGTGAAGGTCGCCAGCGAGAACGCGGTCCGCGACGTGCACGGCGAGGACGCGCTCATCGTCCGCGCGGGCCTGATCACCGGGCCCGGCGACAAGAGCGACCGGTTCGGGTACTGGCCGAACCGGCTGTCGCGGGGCGGGCGGGTGGTCGTGCCGGACGTGCCGGACCAGGCCACCCAGCACGTCGACGTGCGCGACCTGGCCGCCTGGGTCGTGGACTGCGCCGAGCACCGGACCGGCGGCACGTTCGACGCGGTCGGCCCGACCAACCCGCTGAGCCTGGTGCTCGGCGAGGTCGCGGGCGCGGTCGCGCCGCAGGGCACGGAGCTGGTCCGGGTCCCGGAGGCCGTGCTGGCCGGGCACGAGGTCGCGCCGTGGGCGGGTCCGCGCAGCCTCCCGCTGTGGCTGCCCGCCTCGCACCGGGCGCTGATGCTGCGCGACGCCGGACCGGTGCTGGCGGCCGGGCTGCGCCCGCGCCCGACGTCCGAGACCGCGCTCGACTCGCTGGAGCACGAGCGCGGCCTCGGCCTGGACCGGCAGCGCCGGGCGGGCCTCCCGGAGGACGTCGAGGTCGCCCTGCTCAGGGCCCTGGGCTGAGCGGCACCCGCGTCAGAGCACCGGGTTGACCTGCGCGGCGATCAGGTCGATCCGCACGCCCTGGTTGGGGCACCCGCCCCAGTGGTGCAGGCCGACGACCTTGTGCGTCTGCCGCGACAGCACCGGCGAGCCGGACGAGCCGCCCTCGGTGTCGCAGCGGTAGGCGATGTCGGACTGCGCGGAGTCGCCGTTGACGCGGACCGCCGACACCTTGCAGTACCCGCCGGCGTTCTGGTCGTCGCGCAGCGACAGCTTCTTGAGCTTGCCCGACGGGTGGCCGATGACGTACATCTCCTCGCCCACGGCGGGCACCCGCGCGTCCAGCTCCAGGTAGCCGAACAAGCTGATGCTCGCGAAGTTCGTGACGCTGAAGAGGGTGTAGTCCAACGCGGTGCTGGTCTTGATCACCGATTGCACGAGCACCTTCGTGACGGTCGCGGAGGTGGTGCCGCCGCACGTCGTGCACTGGTAGTTGAACCACACCTCGATGCCGGTGCCGCTGGTGAAGCAGTGGTTGTTGGTGAGCATCTTGTTGTTCGGGCCCACCCGCCACGCCGTGCACAGCGATCCGCCGTTGCGCAGCAGCTTGGCGACGGCCTTGGTGCGGCCGAACTCGGTGGGGTTGCTGCTCTGGTAGCAGACGGCGTCCTTGTAGTCGTTGGCCCCGCAGATGCTCTGGGGGCCGACCGACGCCGCGAGCTCGGCTTCCGTGAAGCCGCGCGTGATCTTGTCGACCCGCACCCGGGACGCGGGGTGCGCGCGGCCACCGTCGCGGCCGGTGATCGACACGACGGCCCGGTCGCCGGTCACCGACATCGCCCAGAACCCGGTGGCGTCCTGCGACGCGGTGCCGGAGGCCAGGACGTCGGCGGTGTACCGGTAGGACTCGGCCCCGGTCGGGTCGGCCACGGTCAGCACGTCGCCGCCGACCAGCCGCAGGCCGGTGAAGTGGGCTTTCAGGTACCACGAGCCGGGCCGGGAGAGGGTCGTGGACGTGGACCCGCCACCCAGGACGGTGGACACCGCCTCGTCCTGGCCGACCTGGCGGGTGGGCTCGAAGTGCTGCGCCGCAGCGGCGGTCCCGGTTGCGGTCCCGGTGGCGGTTGCGGTTGCGGTTGCGGTTGCGGAGAGGACGGGTAGAACGAGCAGGGCGGCAGCAAAGAGGCGCAGGGTGCCTCGCACTGGATCACCTCACGTTCCGATCAGGGACAGTTACGAACAGTGATGCTCCCGGACGCCACCGCCGGGTGTCTGCCGCCGAACGTCCGAAAACGCGACAAAGGGGATCAAGGGATGCGGATCGTCCACTTCGGCCACTCGTGCGTGCTCGTGGACACCGGCACGGCCCGGCTGCTGTTCGACCCGGGTAGCTGGTCGACCGGGTTCGAGCAGGTCGCCGGGCTGGACGCGGTGCTCGTCACGCACCACCACCCGGACCACCTGGACACCGTCCGGCTGCCCGACCTGCTGGCGAACAACCCCGGTGCCCGGCTCTACTCCGCCGAGGAACTGGAGGGCGCGACCCCCGCGCGACCGGGTGACGTGCTGACCGTGGCGGGCGCGTCGGTGCACGTGCTCGACGCGCCGCACGAGCAGATCCACCCGTCGGTCGAACTGCCGGTCAACGTCGGCTACCTGGTCGACCACGGCGCGTTCTACCACCCCGGCGACTCGCTGACCGTGCCGGAGCAGGCGGTGGACGTGCTGGCCCTGCCGACCGCCGCGCCGTGGATGAAGCTCTCCGACGCCGCCGCGTTCCTGGCCGCCGTCGGCCCCCGGGTCGCGGTGCCGGTCCACGAGGCGGTCCTGGCCCGGACGGACCTGTACTACCGGCTGCTGGCGGGCACCTCGCCCGAGGGCGTCGAGGTCCTGGTGCTGCCGCGCGGCGAGTCGGTGGAGCTGTAGGTCGCCGCCTCGGCCCCGTGGTGCAGGGCCAGGTCGACGGACTCCAGCAGCACGTCCCGGACGCCGCTCCGGTCCAGGTCGGCGGCGTCCACGCCGATCCGGACGAACCCGCCGCGCCGGGCCGCCCGGCCCACGCCCGACAGGTGGCCCCAGTGCTCGGAGACCATCCGCACCCGGCCCACCCGCACGTCACCGGAGCGCAGGTCGCGCACACCGGCCATGTCCGCGCACACCGCGAACCGGTGCCGGCGCAGCGCGACCACCGTGCCGGGCGACGCGAGCCAGCCGGGCGGGGCGAACAGGTCCGTGACCAGGCCCAGCCGGTGCACCGCCGCCCGCGCCGCGACCAGCCGCAGCCCGGCCTCGTGCGCGGGCAGCGCGGAGAACTCGGCCCGCCTGCGCAGCGACACGGCCCGGTGGCACGGGTCGGCGCTGTGGTCGAACCCGTGCAGGACCAGCGCGTCCCGGCCGCGCACGCGCTCGCGCACCCAGTCCAGCGGCTCGCCCGGCACGAACTTGCGCGGGGCGAGCAGCAGGGACAGCGGCACCGCGCGCCGGTCCAGCTCGGCGGCGAGGTCGGCGCACCGGGCGAGCGTGCTCGGCCCGATGCCGGACAGCGAAACCACGAGGGTGGCGACCATGCCCCCAGTGCGCCGCACCGGTGTGACGCCGGGCTGACGGGCAGGTGACGCCCGGTGACCGATCGCGCGAACTCGTCACGCACCGCCGCCCACCGGGCCGCGCCGTGGCACCGGCTTGCGCAGTAGCACCGGCTTGCGCAGTAGCACCGGCTTGCGCAGTGGCAACGGCCGCGCGGTGCCTCAACGCCGCGTCGGCGGGTCGGTCCGGCGCGGTCCCGCTACGCGCCGATCCAGTCCGCGAACGACAGTCCGGTGATCCGCTCGTACGCCTCGACGTACCGGGCGCGCGTCGCGGCCACCACGTCGTCGGGCAGCGGCGGCGGGGGCGTGTCGGAGGCCCGGTCCCAGCCCGAGGCGGGCGAGGTCAGCCAGTCCCGGACGAACTGCTTGTCGAACGAGGGCTGCACCCGGCCGGCCTGGTACCCGTCGGCCGGCCAGTAGCGCGACGAGTCCGGCGTGAGCACCTCGTCACCCAGCACCAGCGCGCCCGAGCCGTCGAGGCCGAACTCGAACTTGGTGTCCGCCAGGACGACCCCGCGCGACCGCGCGAACTCCCGCGCCGCCGAGTAGACGGTCAGCGTCGCGTCCCGCAGGCGCTCGGCCAGCTCCGCGCCGACCTGGCCCACGACGTGCTCGAACGACACGTTCTCGTCGTGCTCGCCGAGGGCCGCCTTGGTCGCCGGCGTGAAGATCGGCTGCTCCAGCTCCGACGCCTCCACCAGCCCGGCGGGCAGCGCGACGCCGCAGACCGCGCCGGACTGCCGGTACTCGACGATCCCCGAGCCGGTCAGGTAGCCCCGGGCGACGCACTCGACCTGCACCATGTCGAGCTTGCGCACGAGCAGCGCCCGGCCGCGCACCTCGTCCGGGATGCGCGGGTCGTCCCAGGCCACGAGGTGGTTGGGCACCAGGTCCGCGAACTTCTCGAACCAGAACACGCTCATCGCGGTGAGCACGCGCCCCTTGTCCGGAATCTCCGAGGAGAGCACGTGGTCGTAGGCGGACAGCCGGTCCGACGCCACCAGCAGCAGCAGCTCCGGGTCCACCTCGTACAGGTGGCGGACCTTGCCGGCGGCGACGGGGCGGTAATCAGCGAGCTTCGACACGGCCCGAAGCCTACTTGTCCCAGCTCATGGGCGGGTCTTCCCACCTGCGGCAAGATTCCACCCATGCGCGCACCCGCACTGATGCTCACCGTGACCGCCGCCCTGTTCGCGGTCGCCTGCGCCCCCGCCGACGAGACGCCGGTGAGGCCGACCGCGGTCGACGGCGTGGCCTGCACGAAGGACAAGCTGGCGACCCTGACGCCGGGCAAGATCACCTTCGGTACCGACCAGCCGGCCTACTCGCCGTGGTTCGTGGACGACGACCCGACGAACGGCAAGGGGTTCGAGTCCGCCGTCGCCTACGCCGTGGCCGAGGAGCTCGGCTACGGCAAGGCCGACGTGGTCTGGACGCGGGTGCCGTTCAACGCCGCCGTCCAGCCCGGCAAGAAGACCTACGACGCCGACATCAACGAGTTCTCCATCACCGAGGAGCGCCGCCAGGCCGTCGACTTCTCCGCGCCGTACTACGACGTGGACCAGGTGGCGATCACGTTGAAGACGTCGAAGGCCGCCGGCGTGAAGACGCTGGCCGACCTGAGGAAGGTCAAGATCGGCGCGCAGGTCGGCACCACCTCGTTCGAGTCGGCCGAGCGGCTGTCCACCGAGCAGGACGTCGCCGTCTACAACACCAACGACGACGCCAAGGCCGCCCTGCGGGCCGGGCAGATCGACGCCCTGGTCGTGGACCTGCCCACCGCGTTCCAGATCACCTCGGCGGAGATGGAGGACGGCCAGATCATCGGCCAGATCCCCGGCGCCGACCGGCGGCCCGAGCAGTTCGGCATCGTGCTGGACAAGGGCAGCGCGCTGACCGGGTGCGTGTCCAACGCCGTGGAGGCCCTGCGCTCCAAGGGCAGGCTGGCGTCGATCGAGCAGGAGTGGCTGTCGGCGGCGGGCACCGCACCCGAGCTGAAGTGACGGTCAGCGGGCTGCAGCGGGAACGCCTGGCCTACCGGCGTTCCCGCTCGCGGCGCTCCACCGCGGTCGCCCTGCTGTCGACCCTGGTGTTCGCCGCCGTCGGCTGCTTCACGCTCACCCGCGCGCCGGGCTGGCCGCGCGTGCGGGACTCGTTCTTCGACCTCGACGTGGCCTGGCGCTCGCTCCCGGCCGTGCTGGACGGCCTGTGGCTGAACCTGCGGGTGCTGCTGGTGTGCGGCGTGCTGATCCTGGTGCTGGCGCTGGGCGTCGCGGCGGTGCGCACGCTGCGCGGCCCGGTGTGGTTCCCGCTGCGCGTGCTGGCCACGGCGTACGTGGACGTGTTCCGGGGCCTGCCGCTGATCATCCTGCTCTACCTGGTGGGGTTCGGGCTGCCCGCGCTGCGGCTGACCGGCGTGCCCAACGACCCCGTGGTGCTGGGTGGCGCGGCGCTGGTGCTGGCCTACTCCGCGTACGTGGCGGAGGTGTTCCGGGCCGGGATTGAATCGGTCCACCCGTCGCAGGTGGCGGCGGCCCGGTCGCTGGGCCTGGGTCCGCGCAGGACGATGCGGCTGGTCGTGCTGCCGCAGGCGGTGCGCCGGGTCGCGCCCGCGCTGCTCAACGACTTCGTCGCGCTGCAGAAGGACTGCGGGCTGATCTCCGTGCTGGGCGCGGTCGACGCGGTGCGGGCCGCCCAGATCGAGCAGGCCAGGTCGTTCGACTTCACCCCGTACGTCGTGGCGGGGCTGCTGTTCGTGCTGCTCGCGGTACCGTCCGCGCGCTTCGCCGACGCCATGGCCAAGCGCGCCGAACAACGCCAGGGGGGCCGATGACCGCGCCGGTGCTGCGGGTGCGGGGCCTGGTCAAGCGGTACGGGCCGACCACCGTGCTGGCCGGGATCGACCTCGACGTGCGGGAGCACGAGGTGGTCGCGCTGATCGGCTCGTCGGGCTCGGGCAAGTCCACGCTGCTGCGCTGCGTGAACCTGCTGGAGGAGGTGGACGACGGCGAAATCCTGCTGGACGGGGTGGACGTCGCGGACCCGAGGGTCGACGCCGACGTGGCGCGACGCCGGATGGGGATCGTGTTCCAGGCGTTCAACCTGTTCCCGCACATGACCGTGCTGGACAACATCACGCTCGCGCCGCGCGAGGTGCACGGCGTGCCGCGCGAGCGGGCGGAGGCGCGCGCCCGCGAGCTGCTGGGCCGGGTCGGCCTGGCCGACCGGGAGGGCAGCTACCCGGACCGGCTCTCCGGCGGCCAGCAGCAGCGGGTGGCGATCGCCCGCGCGCTGGCCTACTCGCCGAGGCTGCTGCTGCTCGACGAGGTGACCAGCGCCCTGGACCCCGAGCTGGTCGGCGAGGTGCTCGGCCTGGTCCGCGAGCTGGCGGCGCGCGGGGCGACCATCCTGATGGCCACCCACGAGATGGGCTTCGCCCGGCAGGTCGCCGACCGGATCTGCTTCCTCGACGGCGGCCGGCTGGTCGAGCAGGGCCCGCCCGAGCAGGTGCTGGGCGCCCCCGAGCACGAGCGGACCAGGCAGTTCCTGAAGAGGATCATCGAGGCCGGGAGGCTGTGAACGGACCACCCTTGGGCGTCACGGGAGGGCCCCCTACCCTGGCTTACCGTGATGGCCCGACAGGCAGCCCGTGCGACCGCCGCCGCGAGCGTCGGCCTCGGCCTGCTGCTCGGCGGGTGCGGCAGGCCCGAGGCGGCACCGACCCCGGTCCCGATCCCGACCATCTCGACCTCGCAGACCCCCGGCTCGGTGCCCGCCGTGGCGTCGATCTCGGTGCGGCCGGTGCCCACCACCCCGCCGCCGACGGTCGAGCCGACCACCGAGGAGCCGCCGCCACCGGCACCGCCACCGCCCGTCGAGGTCGAGCCGACGCCGACACCGGTGGAGCCGACCCGGCCCGAGTTCGAGCCGGTGGCCCTCCAGGGCTTCCCGTGCGAGGAGGAGGGCGCGACGGCGATCGACCCCGCCGGCCGCCCGCTGGAGTGCGAGCGGACCCGGCGCGGCCGGCTGATCTGGGGCAGGCCCTGACCCGGCGCGGGGCGCTGCTCGCCTAGAGGATCGGTTCCGGCACGTACCCGGCGGCGGCCGGGAACGCGGCCACCACCTCCTCCACCTGGGCGACGACCGAGGCGACCTGGTCGCCGGCGACCCCGGTGAACGACAGCCGGTCGTCCAGCAGCGCCTGCACCTCCGCGCGGTCCAGCGGCAGCCGGGGGTCGGCGGCGAGCCGGTCCACCAGGTCGTTGCCCGCGCCCTGCTCGCGCATGGCCAGCGCCACGGCGACCGCGTTCTCCTTGATCGCCTCGTGCGCGGCCTCCCGCCCGACGCCCCGGCGGACGGCGGCCATCAGCACCTTGGTGGTGGCCAGGAACGGCAGGTAGCGGTCCAGCTCCTTGGCGACCACCGCCGGGTAGGCGCCGAACTCGTCGAGCACGGTCAGGAACGTCTCCAGCAGCCCGTCGAACGCGAAGAACGCGTCCGGCAGCGCGACCCGGCGGACGACGGAGCACGACACGTCGCCCTCGTTCCACTGGTCGCCGGCCAGCTCGCCGACCATGGACAGGTAGCCGCGCAGCACGACCGCGAAGCCGTTGACCCGCTCGCACGAGCGGGTGTTCATCTTGTGCGGCATGGCGCTCGACCCGACCTGGCCGGGCTTGAAGCCCTCGGTCACCAGCTCGTGCCCGGCCATCAGCCGGATCGTCTTGGCCAGGCTGGACGGCCCGGCCGCGAGCTGGACCAGGGTCGACACCACGTCGAAGTCCAGCGAGCGCGGGTACACCTGCCCGACGCTGGTCAGCACCTTCTCGAAGCCCAGGTGCGCGGCGGCGGTCCGCTCCAGCTCGGCCAGCTTGCCGTGGTCGCCGCCCATCAGGTCGAGCATGTCCTGCGAGGTCCCGACCGGGCCCTTGATGCCGCGCAGCGGGTAGCGCGCGATCAGCCCGTCGAGCCGGTGGAACGCGGCCAGCAGCTCGTCGGCAGCGGACGCGAACCGCTTGCCCAGCGTGGTGGCCTGGGCGGCGACGTTGTGCGACCGGCCGGTCACCACCAGGTCGGCGTGCTCGGCGGCGAGCCGGGCGAGCCGGGCGAGCACGGCGGCCACCTTGCCCCGGACGGCTTCCAGCGACCGCAGGACCTGGAGCTGCTCGACGTTCTCGGTGAGGTCGCGCGAGGTCATGCCCTTGTGCACGTGCTCGTGGCCGGCGAGGGCGTTGAACTCCTCGATCCGGGCTTTGACGTCGTGCCGGGTGACCCGCTCGCGCGCGGCGATGGAAGCGAGGTCGACCTGCTCCACCACCCGCTCGTAGTCCGCCACGGCCTCGTCCGGGACGTCGACTCCGAGCGCGGCCTGGGCCCGCAGGACCGCCAGCCACAACTGGCGCTCCAGCACGATCTTGTGCTCGGCGGACCACAGCGTGGCCAGCTCGGCGGAGGCGTAGCGACCTGCGAGGACGTTGGAGATGCGCGGCTTGCTAGTCACCGCCCAAGCCTACCCAGCCGGCCGCGGCCGACCCGCGCGCCGCCGGCGACGTCACAGCCGGCCCCTCGGGCACGCCGGTCCGGCGGACCCTGGACGGACGACGGGCGCAGCACGCGAAGTCGGCGCCCGCCGCCCAGGGGAAAAGGCTCTGCGGGGGGAGACCGGGGCCGCGTCGGCGGCCCCGGCGCGGGTCAGGACAGGGAGAGGCGCGGGTCCGACGCGAGCACCATGAGCTGGGTGTCGCTCAACGGCACGGTGTCGCGGACGTCCGCGCCCGGTGCCGGGTCGTGGCTGTAGGCGGTGACCTCGACCACCGTGCCGTCCGACCGGAAGTGCGCGGCGGTGTACCCGACCTTCGTGGGCGAGGAGCCGGGGATGACGGCGAACTCCACGACGGTGCCGTCGGGCTGCTCGCGCGGCGTCCCGCACTTCACCCCGACGCAGAAGTCCTTCCGGCTCATCGCGACGGGCGGGCCGCTCAGGTGGATCACAACCCCACCGGTACCCGCCCGGTGCTCGAAGTAAACCGACGCGGTGACCAGACCGGCGGGGTACTTCTCGTCGACCTCCACGACCTCGGCGCGGACGTTGGTCGTGCCCGGCACGACGTCGGCGAACCGGCCCTCCAGGTAGGTGGTCAGCTCGGTCAGCCGCCCCCCGGGCAGGCCGGTCGTCGTCGACCACGGGGTCGAGGGGGTGGGTTGCGGGAGGGGGAAGCTCGTCGCCCGCCCCGACGCCGGGGGCCCGGCCGTGGTGGTCAGCACCCGTCCGCTGAGCGCGTCGATCCCGACGGGGTTCTTCGGCGTCAGCACGCCGGGCAGCGACAGCACCGTGCCCATCAGGACGACGGTCGCCACGCCGACGACGACCAGCGCCCGGCGCCGCTTCCGCGCGGCCCGCGCGCTCTGGGCCCGCGCGATCAGCGCGTCGGCGTCGAAGGTCAGCGGTGGTTCGTCGCCGACCGCCGCGCGCAGCCCTTCCCGCAGCTCCGCTTCGCTCATGACGCCACCACCACCCCCTCCTCCAGTTCCTCCACCGCCGCGCGCAGCGCGACCAGCCCCCGCGCGGTCTGGCTCTTGACCGTGCCCTCGGTGCAGCCCATGGCCACCGCGACCTCGCTGACCGGCAGGTCCTCGAAGTAGCGCAGCACGAGCACGGCCCGCTGCCGGGGCGGCACGCGCAGCAGCGCGGCGTGCACCAGGTCGCGGGCCCAGAGCCGTTCGCCGGCCAGCTCGGGGTCCGACGACGAGTCGGCCACGTCGGGCACCTCGCCGTCGCGCTGCTCGACCCGCCGCCACGGCCGGCGCTTCTCGTCCAGCCAGGTGCGCAGCAGCACCTTGCGCGCGTACGCCGAGGGGTGGTCGCGCCACTCCACCCGGTGCCACGCCTGGTAGAGCTTGAGCAGGCTGAGCTGCATCAGGTCCTCGGCGGTGTGCCAGTCGCCGCAGAACAGGAACGCGGTCCGGCGCAGCGCGGCGGCGTGACCGACCGCGAAGTCGCGGAACGCCCGTTCGTCGGCCTTGCGCATCGTTCCCCTCCCCGCCCCCCACCTCTAACCACGCCCGGGGGAGGCGTGGGGTTGCACCGCCGGGCGGAATTCCACCCGGAAGTCTCAGCGGGGCGCCATGGCCTTGGCCAGCATCCGGCGGGCGGCGGCGCGGGGGTCGGGGCTGATCTCGATCAGGGCGTTGACCACGGCCCCGTCGACCAGCGCGATCAGCTCCTCGACCCGCTCGCGGCCCACCGGCTGCCCGGCGCGGGCGAAGATCTCGATCAGCAGCCCGTGCAGCTCGCCGCTGAGCTTGCGCATCAGCGGCCGGAGGTAGGGCCGCCGCCCGGTGGCGACCAGCCGTTCGTAGCGCAGCAGCACCGCTTCCGCGTCGCGGTCGCCGCCGGTCGGCCCGAGCAGCAGGTCGAGCACGAGGTCGATGAACGCGTCGCCGCCGCACGCCTCGACGTCGAGTTCCGCGAGGCGGGCCTTGCCGTACGCCAGCTCGCCCTGGCCGTGGTGCTCCAGCGCGGCGGCGACCAGGTCGTCCAGCGAGTCGAAGTAGTACGTGGTGGAGGCGAGCGGCAGGCCCGCGCGCTCGGCCACCGCGCGGTGCCGGACCGCGTCGAAACCGCCGTCGACCAGCAGGCCCGCGGCGGCTTCGACCAGCGCCTGCCGGCGGCGCTCGCCCTTGGGCGTTGCGGCTGTCATTCGGGGAAAGGTACTAGTGCCCGCCACCGGCCAGGTTCAGACCGATGACACCGCTGACGATGAGCCCGAGCGACACCAGCTTGAGCGTGGACACCCCGTCGCCCAGCCAGACCATGCCGATCACGGCGGTGAGCGCCGCGCCGATGCCGGTCCACACCGCGTAGGCGGGTCCGGCGGGGAGCTGCTTCATCGCCCACGCCAGGCCGGCGAAGCTGATCAGCGCGCACACCGCGAACACGACGGTCCACCAGAGCCTGCTGAAGCCGTCGGACAGCTTCAGCGCGACCGCCCAGCCGGCTTCGAAGAACCCGGACACGATGAGCACGGCCCACGCCATGACTACCTCCTCCGCACGAAACTGGCACGAGCGTACCAAATTAGTGGCACACCAGTACCACTCTGCGGGGCGGGGCACCGACCGGCACGCCGGGCACCGCCGCGCCACCCGTCCGAGCGGACGGGCGGGACCGATGGGACGGGGGGACGACGGCGGACGGGCCGGCGCGCAGGTCAGAGCCGGGCGGCGATCCGGGACGCGAGGTCGGTCAACCGGCCCTCGAACGGGCCCACCGCCGACCCCTGGGCCGGCTCGCTGAGCACGAACACCGTCCCGTCCCGGGCGGGCGCGCGACCCTCGGACGGCGAGGTGGAGGCCAGGGTCTGCACGCCGGGCGGCACCAGCACCACCGACACCACCCCGTACACGCCCTGCTCGTCGCGCACCAGGAACCCGGCGCCCCGGGCACCGGTCGGGCAGTTGGCCGCCGCGTGCGAGGGTTGCAAGCCGTCGGCGGCCGGGAGCTCGTCGGCGAGGGCGACGGCGAGCTCCCGGTCCACCTCCTGGCACCCGGAGGCGCCACCGGTCGTCGGACGACCGGTTGTCCCCGACGTCCCGTCCCCCTGCGTAGACGGGTCCTCGGGGATGCTCTTGGGCGGCATGCCGCTCAGGTCCGGTGCGGCGGGCGTCTGGGCCTGCCGCGGGTCGGCTTGGTCGAACGGGCTGAGGTTAGGGGACGTGTAGCTCTCAGCGGAACCCGCAGACGTACTGACGTTCCCCCCGGGCACCAGGTTGGCGTACGCCACGACACCGCCGAGTGCCACGATCACCGACAGCACCGAACCGAGGGCGACCTGCGTGCGCTTGCGCGCGGTCGCCCGCGCCGACGCCGTGCGGACGTTGCCCACGTCGAAGGACGCGGGCGGGGCGCCGTTCGCCGCGTCGCGGAACAGATCCGCGATCTTGCGCTCGTCCACCTACCTCCACCTCCCCGTCACGACGCGGGCCGCAAGTCGTCGATCGTGTCGCCCAGCGCTTCGCGCAGGGCCTCCAGACCCCGCGAGGTCTGGCTCTTCACCGTCCCCTCGGAGCACCCGAGCGCCTCGGCCGCCGCCGACACGTCCAAGCCTTCCAGGAACCGCAGCACGAGCACCGCCCGCTGCCGGGGCGGCACCCGCTTCAAGCCCGCGACCAGGGCCTCCCGCGTGGCGACCGCGTCGGCGATCTCCCCGTCGTGCGAGGGCGTCTCCGGGACCTCGTCCACGAAGCGCTCCCGACGCCAGGGCCGGCGCGACTCGTCGATCACCGCGCGCACCAGGGTCCGGCGGACGTAGGCGTCCAGGGCCTGCTTGTCCCGGACCTTGCGCCACCTGCGGTGCAACGCGACGAACGCGGTCTGCGCGAGGTCGTCCGCGCGGTGCCAGTCACCACAGAGCAGGAACGCCGTTCGGCGCACGGCCTCCCGGCGAGCTGCGAAGTACTCCGCGAACTCCTGCTCGTCGCGCTGATCCACGCGGACTCTCTCCGCTCGTCGTGCTTGCACCTACGGGACGTAAACGGGCCGTTCTACGGTTGCACGCCGGTTGCCCGAGACCTGCGTCACCCCCATGGTGGTACGGGAGCCGCCAACCGGTAAGGGCTTGCCCGGTGTGATGTGATCCATTCGTGACCCTGCTCGCGCCCCTGGACTTCCGCTCCGACACCGTCACCCGACCGGACCAGGACATGCGCCTGGCCATGTCGGCCGCCGAGGTGGCCGACGACGTGCTCGAACACGACCCGACCATGAAGGCCCTGGAGGAGCGGGTCGCCGGCCTGCTCGGCGTGGAGGCCGCGCTCTGGGTGCCGTCCGGTTCGATGGGCAACCTGATCGCGCTCACCGCCCACCTGCGGCGCGGCGACCGGTTCCTCGCCGCGCGCGGCGCGCACGTGCTGGACAACGAGCTGGGCACCGCCGCGTGGATCGCCGGCGGGATGCCCCACCCGCTGGAGTGCGACGGCCCCGGGCGCATCACGGCCGACGCGGTCCGCGCCGCCGCCGGTTCCACCGGCCCGTACTACGCGCTCAAGACCACGCTGCTGTGCCTGGAGAACACCCACAACGCGGCCGGCGGCGCGGTCACCCCGCCCGACGAGCACGCGCTGCTGGTGTCCGCCGCCCGCGAGACCGGGCTGAAGGTGCACCTCGACGGCGCGCGGCTGTGGAACGCCTCGGTGGCGCTCGGCGTGCCGCCGGCGGCGCTCACCGTGGGCGTCGACACCGTGCAGGTGTGCCTGAGCAAGGGCCTGGGCGCACCGGTCGGCTCGGTCGTCGCGGGCACGGCCGCGTTCGTCGCGGAGGCCCGGCGCCTGCGCAAGATGCTGGGCGGCGGCGTGCGGCAGGGCGGCGTGCTGGCCGCCGCCGGCCTGGTCGGCCTGGACCGGGTCGAAGACCTGGCCGCCGACCACGCCAACGCCCGCGCGCTGGCCCGGGGCCTGGTGGAGCTGGGCTGGCAGGTCGACGAGCCCGCCACGAACATCGTGCTGGCCGGCGTGCCCGACCTGGACGTGACGCTGACCGGCCTGCGGCACCTCGGCGTGTACGCGGGGCCGATGGCGGGCAAGGTCCGGTTCGTGACCCACCGCGACGTGACCGCCGCCGACGTGGCCGAGGCCCTGCGCCGGATCCAGTCGGTGAGCTCGTGAGCCGCTGGGTGGTGTTCGACTACGGCAACGTGATCAGCGAGACCCACGCCGACCTGGACCGGCTGGCCGCGCTGCTCGCCGTGCCGCGCGAGCGGTTCACCGGCCCGTACTGGGCCTTCCGCGACGCCTACGACCGGGGTGAGCCCGAGGAGGAGTACTGGCGGTCGGTGGGCCGCGCCGCCGGCGTCGAGGTGTCCGGGGAGCTGGCCCGCGAGCTGACCGCCGTGGACACCGAGGGCTGGCTGGTGACCTCGCCCGCGTCGGTGGCCCTGGTCGAGGAGCTGGCCGCCGCCGGCGTGCCGCTGGCGCTGCTGTCCAACGCGCCCTCCGCGTTCGGCCGGGCCGTGGCGCGGCAGCCCTGGGCGCGGCACTTCCGGCACCTGGTGTTCTCCGGCGACCACGGCGCGGCCAAGCCCGCGCCGGCGATCTGGGCCGTGCTGGCGGACCGGCTCGGCACCCGCGACTGCGTGTTCCTGGACGACCGCGAGGAGAACGTCGCCGGGGCGACCGAGGCGGGCCTCACCGGCATCCACTGGCGCACCGCGAGCCACGCCCGCGCCGAGCTGGTGGAGCTGGGCCTGCTCACCTGACCCCGGCGGCGACCGGGCGTCCGCGCCCCGGACCGGGCGGGGCTAGCGCGGCCCCTTGATGCCCTTGCGCCCGCTGCCGCTCTTGATCGCCCCGTACGCGGCCGTCGCCAGGAACAGCACGCCGCCGACCACCGCCAGCCACACCAGGCCCTTCACGACCGCTCCGACCAGCGACAGCACCAGCCAGGCCGCCAGCAGCCACAGGATTATCTTGACCATGTCCCCTCCAACGTCCGACGTGCCCCACGGGTTCCTGGTTCAGAGCCAGCCCTTGAGCCGGCGCAGCGCCTCGTCGATGTCGTGCGCGGACCCGGCGAACGACAGCCGCACGAACTCGTGCCCGTGCACCGGGTCGAAGTCCATGCCGGGCACGATGGCGACGCCGGTGTCCGCCAGCAGGCGGCGGCAGAAGCCCATCGAGTCGTCGGTCAGGTGCGAGACGTCGGCGTAGGCGTAGAACGCGCCCTCCGCCGGGGCGACCTTGGCGATGCCGAGCCCGGTCAAGCCGGCGAGCAGGGCGTCCCGGTTGCGGCGGTAGCCGTCGACCAGCCGCGCGGTCTGCTCGTAGGACTCGGGCTCGAACGCGGCGACCGCAGCGTGCTGGGCCAGCGCGGGCGGGCAGAGGGTGAAGTTGCCGGTCAGGCAGTCGACCGCGCGGCGCAGCGCGGGCGGCAGCAGCATCCACCCGAGCCGCCAGCCGGTCATGGCGAACGCCTTGGAGAACGAGTTGACCACGATCGCGTCCCGCGAGGTCTCCCACGCGCACGCGAGCGGCGTGCCGTAGCTGATGCCGTGGTAGATCTCGTCGCTGACCAGCCGCGTGCCGCGCTCGGCGCACCACTGCGCCAGGCCGGCCAGCTCCGCCGGGTGCAGCACCGTGCCGGTCGGGTTCGCCGGGCTCGCCACGACCAGGCCGTCCAGCGGACCGGCCTCGGCCAGCATCTCGACGGTCGGCTGGAACCGGGTGTCCGGCCCGCACGGCAGCTCGACCACCTCGCAGCCCAGCGCGCGCAGGATGTTGCGGTAGGCCGGGTAGCCGGGGCGGGCCAGCGCGACCCGCGCCCCGGCGTCGAACGACGCCAGGAACGCGAGCAGGAACGCGCCGGACGACCCCGTGGTGACCACGACGTCCTCCGGCGAGACCGCCAGCCCGTACTGCCGCTCGTAGTGCCCGGCCAGCGCGGTCCGCAGCTCCACCGTGCCGAGCTGCTCGGTGTAGCCGAGGGTCTGCTCGCGCAGCGCCCGCTCGGCGGCCCGCAGCACCGGCTCCGGCGCGGGACCGGCCGGCTGGCCCGCCGCCAGCGAGACGACGTCGCCGTGCGTCCGCTGCCGGCGCGCGGCGGCGGACACGATGTCCATGACGTGGAACGGCGGCACGTCCGCCCGTGCGGCTACACCCAGCATGGCCCCAGGCTAGCCCCGGCACCCGCTCCGGTGCCGCCGCCTCTGCCCCGGCCGACGACTCCGCTCCCGCCCCGGGCTGCGAGCGTCAGTAGCCCTGGTACCCGCCGCCGCCCGCCATCGACTTGAGGCCGGGGTGGCCCTCGAAGCCGCCGTAGCGGGAGAACGTGTAGCGGACGCCGGCGATGATGTTGTCCACCGGGTTCCAGATGTCGTCGTGGCCGGGCAGCTTGTGCGCCTGGAACGTCGGGTCGATGCACTGCATGAGGCCCTTGGACGGGGTGCCCGCCGCCGCGTTGGAGTCCCAGTCGTTGAGGGCGTGCGGGTTGCCGCCGGACTCCTTCTCGATGATCGTCCAGATCTGGTTGATGTTCGCCTCGGTGACCGGGATGCCGGCGGCCTGGAGGATCTTGATGGCCTCGCGGATCCACTGCTCGACGTTGCCGGGCGGCGGTCCGCCGGCCGGCGGGCCACCGCTGGGCCCGAGCCCGCTCATGCCGCCACCCCCACCGCCGCCACCGCCGGAACCACTACCGCCGGAACCACTACCGCCGGACCCGCTGCCGTGGGACCCGCTGCCGGTCGACGGCGGAGGAGGTGGCGGGGGCGGCGACTCGGCCGACGACGTCCCGGTCCGGGCTTCCGGCGTCGGGTTCCAGACGATCGGCTGCCCCGGTGCGGGCACGAACGCCTGCGTGCCCGGGTCCGCCATGGTGGAGAACGCGGGCGTGATCGACCCCGGTCGGCCCTTGAGCGAGCCCAGCGCCGTGCCCAGCGCCTGGTCGGCCTGCGCGATCACCGGTCCGGCGTCGCCCGCCGCCTCCGCGCACAGCCCCCGGATGGCGTTGTCGACGTCCGCCTGCGGCATCCCCTGGCTGCGGGCGCGCAAGCCGCGCACCCGTCCGAGCAGGGTCTCGCACATGCGCTCGACCGACGCCTTCGCCGATTCCAGCGCCGCCGCCGCCGATTCGAGGTCGTCCGCCGCGCCGGTGAGCGCGTCGGTCAGCGAGGTGCCGCCCTTGGTGAATTCGGCCATGTAGGCGACGAACCCGTCGGCGGAACCGCCCTCCCACGCGCTGTCCAGTTGGCCGACCCGTTGCGCGATGTCGTTGCCCGACTCCACGCCCTTCGCGGCGGCCTGCCGCCACCGGGCCGCGATCTCCCGCACGGCCTCCGGCCGCGCCTTCTCCACCTTGCCCGCGAGCTGCGCCACCGCCTGCCCACCGGGCAGCGCGGCGACCTCGTCCACAGCGCTCATCGCCTCACACCGCCCGGAACGACGCCGCGTTGGCGTCCTCGACGTCGACCACCGCGCCCTGGATCCGGTCCAGCGCGCGCTCCACCTCGCCCAGCAGCTTCTCGGCGGCGGCGAACTCCGCACCGGCTTTGACGTCCAGTTCGCCGGCAGCCGAGGAAAGACCGCCAGAATTCGCCAGTTCGCCGAAAATGCCCGGATCGGCGTAATGACCGGAGAACCCGTCACCCACCGCGCCGAATTGGCCCGCCTGCGCGCCGACCGTGCTCCGGCACTGCTCCATCGCCTCGGCGTTGAACTTCGCTACCGCCATTCCCCACACCTTAGAGTTTCCGGCTCGCGGGTACCCCCGCTATGGACGGATGCCGGCCAGCAGCGCGGCAATTCCCCGCCGCAGCTCCGCCGGGTCGACCGGACCGTGGAAGTCGACCACCTCCACCGCCCGCCGCCGACGCCCGTCGACGTCGAGCGCGGAGGCACCGAACCGACCGCTCAGGTCCGGGCCGCCGACCAGGCCGTCGCCGTGCGCGGGCAGCAACTCCACCAGCGCACCCGCCAGGTCGGCCGCCGACTCGCGCACGTTCAGCACGTCACCGCACAGCGCGACCGAGACGACCCCGGCCCCGGCGGGCGCGGCCATCGCCCGCACCGCCGAACTGCCGAAGCCCAACCGCAGGTCGACCGAGCAGGGCGGGGAGGCGAGCAGCGCGCACACCTCGCCGAACCACGGCTCCAGCTCCCCACCCCGCGCCAGCCCCCGCGCGGTCAGGTCGGACCACGGCGCGGGGTCGTCCGCCACGTGCAGGACGATCGGCATCGCACCCAGTCGGAGGTGGTCCCAGGCGGTGCGGAAAGCGCTTGCGCTGAGGGTCGCGGTGATCACCAGACGTCACTCCCGGCTGACGGCGGGTACTGCTCCGGCAACGGAGTTGACGCGCCGACCCCCGCCCCGGTTCCCTCACCGGGTGCAGCGGGTCACGACGTCGGCAACCGCCGGCGGCGCATGACCAAGCTCCCTTCGGAGCGCCGAGTTCGCCCGACCGACAGCCCGGCGGTCGACGTGACCCGGCAGGCCGACGGAAGTGCGGATCGCGCGCGAGCCCGGCCCAGCCGCATCCGGTGTGGCCGGCCGCCTCCGGACGCTTCGCCGCTGCCCGCACCAGACCTGGGCGGGGCCGTGGGCCGGGACGACGCGGTGACCGGCGTCGGTGGCCGCACGTCCCGTGCGACCGGTGGTGACGGTTCCGGCCGGGCCGACCGGTCGGGTGGCGCAACGCAGCTGCCTTCCGCACGGACGGCAGACCCGTCTAGACCTCGTGGACCAGTTCCCACACGCACGCCGCAAGCCGGGCGTTGTCGATCGGGGTGATCGTGCTCCAGTTCCGGCCGTCCGAGCTGGGCCGCACCAGGTGCAGGTAGCGGCCGGACGGGGTGTCGTGCCAGGAGACCACGCGGTCCGCGCGCACCGGCGGGGCGCCGGGTCGCGAGCGTTCCGCGCCGAACTGCCCGCGCGTGCTCATCCCGTCGCACATGCCCGCCAGCTCCTGGGCCTCGTGCAGCGGCAGGCCCTGGCGCTCCAGGGCGAGCACCAGCTTCTCGGCGTCCCGGCCCGCCTCGTCGGAAGCCGCGTGCAGGACGTCGTTCGGCAGGCTGATCGACCGCCCGTGCCCCGCCGGCACCTCGCCGGTGACCGACACCGCCGCCTCGGCGAGCGCCGACGCGCGGGCCTCGATCAGCCACACCTCGTCGCCGTCCACGACGGCGAGCACCGCCTCGTCGCCGCCGGACGCGGCGGCGACGCCCTTGATCTTGCGGCGGTCCACCCAGATCCACAGGTCGACGGAGAGCTGCGGGTTGGCCAGCAGCGCGAAGGTGTCCGCCAGCTCCGGCGTCAGCCTCCGCCCCGCCGCCAGACCGCGCCCCGCCAGCGACTCCCAGGCGCGCTCGACGAACGCGCCCCGCTCGGTGTGCGTGGTGCCGGGGCTGGGCACGTCGAGCGCGACGTTGCGCCGGGGGTGCCGCTCGGCCTCCCACGCGACGTCGAACTCCAGCGTGGACAGGACGACCGTGCCCACCGAGGTCACTTGACCTCGGGCTCGTCGCCGATGACGGACTGGACGACCATCCGCTCGTCGCCGAAGACGTCGTCGGAGTCCACGCCGTACTTGCGGACGTGCTCGCCGTCCTCCTCGCCCTCGCCGCTGCGGGCCGCCGGCTGCAGCATGGACCCGGCCGCACCGGCCTTGCCGGCCACCGCGCCCTTGCCCGCCACGCCCGCGCCCGCGCGCGCCTCGGCACCGGGCCGCGTCGCCGCCCGCTCGTCCGGGTCGATGGCCCCGATCGTGGCGGAGATGCCGGCCTTGCCGGCCAGGCCGCCGGGCACCGCGCCCTTGCCGCCCGCGCCCTTGGGCACCGCCTCGCCACCGGGCCGGCCCGAGGCCGGGTTGCGCTCGACCCGCCCACCCCGGGCCGTGGCCGCCACCGCGCCCAGCGCGGCACCGCCGGCGAGCCCCAGGCCCAGGCCGAGCCCCAGGTTCGACCCGCCGACCTTGCCGGACACGACCGGCGCGACCGGCGACGTGCCCGGGACGCCGGGCAGCGGCGACACGCCCGTGCTGCCGCCGCCGGGGAGCTGGCCGGGCACCTGCCCCGGTAGCTGGCCGGGGAGCTGCGGCGGCAGGCCGATCGACCCGCCGGGCACGTGCCCGGACCCGCCGCCGGGCAGCGCACCGGGGACGCCGCCGGTCGTGCCCGGGATGCCGCCGCCGAACTGGTGCACCTGCGCGACCGGCGTGGCGACCGCCGACGACGTCGTCGTCACCTCGAAGTCACGCGGCTTGCTCATGCCCTGGTACTGGTTGAGCGAGTCCCGGCTGGCCTCGACGTACTGGTCGAACCCCCGGATCACCTGCTCGCGGGCCGCCTGGGTGGCCTTGACCTCCTTGGCGTGGTCGGTCTCGTAGCCGAAGAAGCCGCCCGCGTCGTCCCAGAAGTTCGTCTCGGTGTCGCCGCGCAACGCCTGCGGCTCCGGCATCCCGTTGCGCGACTGGCTGTAGCTGGCCCCCTGGACGGCGGTCGCCTGCGAGTTCCGCTTGCCCGCCTCGTCGCCCTGCGTCGCCACGTCCGCCGACACGGTGACCGCCTGCCCGGCGTTGTCCCCGGCCGCGCCCTGCCACTCGATCCCGAGCTTGCGCAGCTCGGTGCGCAACGTCTCGTCCACCTCGGCGAGGCTGCCCGCGAGGCTGCGCAGGGCGTGCGAGGCGTTGCTGAACTGCTGGGCGGCGTCACTGGTGGCGAACTTGCCGACCAGGTCGGCGAGCGCGTGGTTGTCGTAACCTTCGAAGCGGTGATCCTGGATCTGCCTGAAGCCGGTCACAGCTTCCCCCTCACTTCAAGGTCCGCAGCGTCGAGAGGGCGGATTCGGCGCCCTTGGTCGCGTTCTGGCACATCTCATCCTGGGTGAACGCCTTGGGCGACAGCGGCAGGAACTGCACGTAGAGCTGTTGCCCGTCCGCGACGTCGAGGGTGATCGAGCAGTCGCCCGTCGACGTCCCCTTCAAGAAGATCTGCGCGGCGTCGTACCCGGCCACCGTCTTGGGGGACACGTCGAGGTTCCCCGAGCCGTCCCAGTAGCCGATGCCCTCGGTGGTGACCAGAGTGACGTGGTACCCGAAAGCCTTCGCGCTGTTGTTCGTGTAGGAGCAGGACGGCGAGGTCGTGTTCTGGATGATCTTGGCCGGGTCGGACTCGGCCTCGTCGATCTTCAGCTCGGCCTGCTGCGCGCTCGTGAGCAGCGTGCACGGGTCGACGCCGTCGAGCTTGATCTCCTTCGGACGCGTCGAAGGAGCCTTGGAGGTGGTCGTCGGAGCATCCGACGAGGTGGTCTGCGTGGCTGGGGTGGCGGTGCCACCGGTCGAGCCGGAGGTGCACGCCGACACAGCGGCGGTCGCAACCAGTGCGGCGACGATTCCCTTAGCCAGTCGCACGTGCCGACCCCATCGCCGCCTTGACCTCTTCCTCGGTGTGCCCGTACTGCACCGCCGTGGCGCGCAACTGCGACACGAGCCCGCGCAAGCTGTCCATGTACTCCAGGATGCGCTGCGCGTACGAGCCCTCGCTCTCGACCAACCGGTCGTTCCACGCGGCGGCGATGTCGGAGTTCACCGTGTCACCGCCGCGCAACTGCACCCTGAGGTCGTTGTACGCGTGGTGATAAGCCTTCTGCAGTGCGGCGAGCTGGCCGTCGATCACGTGACCCGCTTGGAGGACGGTTTCCTTGGTCACGGTGAACTTCTGGCCCGCGCCCGGTGAGTTGGCCAGCGTGTCGTTCAGGCGCTTCTCCGCCGCGAACACCTCGCCGACCGCGCGCCCGATGGCCCCGCCCACGCCGGCGACGGCTCCCAGTAGGCCGTTCTCCTCTGCCACGACGCCCATCCCCCGTACGGTCGGTAACGGATTGGTCCCGGTCCGCAGGCTACCAACGACCGCGTGAGCCGGGTCTGAGGTTGGAC
The DNA here is from genome assembly GCF_040655415.1 of Actinosynnema sp. NPDC050436. NCBI lineage: Bacteria > Bacillati > Actinomycetota > Actinomycetes > Pseudonocardiales > Pseudonocardiaceae > Actinosynnema > Actinosynnema sp. NPDC050436. Next base: position 259,547 of record NZ_JBFAJV010000003.1, read on the forward strand.
GAAAGCGAGGGCGGACAGGTTCCGCCCTCGCTCGGATGTCGTGCGATCGGGTGGTGGGGATCACCCGGTGATCGGGTGGCTAGAGGACGACGACCGTCCCCTCGGCCGCGCGCAGCGCGATGTCCGTGCGGTGGTGCGAGCCGGTCAGGTGGACGGCTGCCACGCGCCGGTACGCCTCGTCGCGGGCGGTGGTCAGGGTGTCGCCGGTGCCGACCACGGCGAGCACGCGGCCCCCGGTGGAGACGACCGCGCCGTCCTCGCGGCGGCGGGTGCCGGCGTGCAGGACGCCTTCCGCGTCACCGCCGGTGATCACGTCACCGGTCCGGGGGCGGCCCGGGTAGCCCTCGGCGGCGACGACCACGGTCACCGCGTAGCCGTCCGCCCACTCCAGCGGCGGGACCGAGGACAGGGTGCCCTGGGCGGCGGCCAGGAACAGGCCGGCCACCGGGGTGCGCAGCAGGGCCACGACGGCCTGCGTCTCGGGGTCGCCGAAGCGGCAGTTGAACTCGATGACCTGCGGGCCGTCGGAGGTCAGCGCCAGCCCCGCGTAGAGCAGCCCGCTGAACGGGGTGCCGCGCTTGGCCAGCTCGTCCACGACCGGCTGCACGCAGGTGGAGACGATGGTGGGCACCAGGTCCTCGGGCGCCCAGGGCAGCGGCGAGTAGGCGCCCATGCCGCCGGTGTTCGGGCCGGAATCCCCGTCACCGACGCGCTTGAAGTCCTGCGCGGGCAGCAGCGGCACCACGGTGGCCCCGTCGACCAGGCAGAACAGCGACACCTCGGGACCGTCGAGGAACGACTCCAGCAGCACCGGGTGGCCGTTGTCGAGCAGCGTCATGGCGTGCGCGCGGGCGACCGCGCGGTCGGAGGTGACCACGACGCCCTTGCCGGCGGCGAGGCCGTCGTCCTTGACCACCCAGCGCGGCCCGAAGTGGGTCAGCGCGGCGTCGAGGCGGGCGGGGTTGTCGACCACCTCGGAGGTCGCCGTGGGCACGCCGGCGGCGGCCATCACGTCCTTGGCGAACGCCTTGGACCCCTCGATCCGGGCCGCCGAGGCGGACGGGCCGAAGCACGGGATCCCGGCGGCGCGGACGGCGTCCGCCGCGCCCGCCACCAGGGGCTGCTCCGGCCCGACCACGACGAGGTCGGCGTTCCACTCCTCGGCCAGCGCGGTGACCGCACCGGGGTCGGCGGGGTCCACCCCGTAGATCTCCGCGAGCCCCGCGATCCCGGCGTTGCCGGGTGCGCAGGCCAGCGCGATCACCGAAGGGTCCCGCGACAACGCGAGGACAAGGGCATGTTCACGGGCGCCAGACCCGATGACCAGGACACGCACGGTGGGGAAGCCTAGATGACCCGACCGGTCAACCGCCGAACGCGTCCAGCGAACCGGCGTGCAGCGGCACCGGGTCGGTCAGCGCGGCCTTCTCCTTGACGACGTCCCGCACGGCCGGGTGGACCTTCTCCAGCTCGGACTTGCGGTCGAACAGCAGCCGGGTGACGGCGCACGCGCTGCCGTCCGGGAAGTCGGCGCGCACGAGCAGCAGGTTCGGCACGACGACGGTCGGCACGTCGGCCGGCTGCCCGTAGGAGGCGGCCGGGATGGTGCCCTTGTCGTAGACCGGGTTGACCTCCTTGAGCTTGGGCAGCAGCGGTGTGACGTCGATGAACTTGACCTGGTCCCGCAACGACGTGGTGAGGTCGGTGATCTGCGCGGTGGGCAGGCCCCCGGACCAGACCAGCCCGTCGAGGCTGCCGTCCTTCATGCCGTCGGCGGTCTTGGCGAGGTCGAGCCGCTGGGCCTGGACGTCGGTGCCGGGGTCGAGCCCGGCGGCGGTGAGCAGCCGGTTGGCGATCACCTCGGTGCCGGACTTGGGCGAGCCGGTGGAGATCCGCTTGCCCTTCATGTCGGCGACGGAGTCGATGCCGCTGGACGTGCGCACGAGCACCTGCGTGTAGTTGGGGTAGAGCCGGGTGAGCGCCTGCACCTGCTGCGGCTTGCCGTCGAAGGCGCCCTTGCCGTTCACCGCGTCGGCGGCGGTGTCGGCGAGCGAGAACGCCACGTCGTAGTCGCCGGCGGCGAGCTGCTGGATGTTCTGCACGGACGCGCCGGTCTCCGCGGCGGTGGCCTTGAGCTTGGTGTTGTCGCTGATCAGCTTGGCCAGCCCGCCGCCGACGACGTAGTACACGCCGCCGGAGTTGCCGGTGGCGATGGTGATCCGCCCTTCGTGGGCCTCGCACGCGGCGGCGGGTCCGCTCTCCTCGGCGGCGCGCTTGCCGCCGCACCCGGCCGCGACCAGCGCGACCGCCAGGACTGCGACCGGGACTCTCCAGCTACGCATCTCGTTCCTTTCCCCGCAGGAGCACTTTCGGCACGAACAGGTGCACGGCGACGGCCACCAGGAGCAGGGCGAGGCCGACGGCGACGGCGACCGGTTGGAGGGTGAGCAGGGCGAGCGCCGCCGGCAGGCAGAGCAGCCGCTCCGGCCACCGGGCGGGCCCGAGCATCCGGCCGCCGGTGAGCGCGGCGAGCGCGGCCACCCCGACGGCGGACGCCGCGAACGCCCACAGCGCGCCGCCGAACGACGAGCGCAGCAGCAGCCCGGCCCCGTTGTCGGTGAGCACGAACGCGAGCGGGACCAGGAACGCCGGCAGCGTGTACTTCCACGTCCGCCACATCGTCTTCATCACGTCGCCGCCGGTGATGGCGGCGGCGGCGACCGCGGCGAGCGCGGTCGGTGGCGTCACCTCGGACAAAACCGCGTAGTAGAAGATGAACATCGCGGTCTCCTCGCGGGCCACGCCGAGTTCGACCAGCGCCGGCCCGATGACCACCCACGAGATGATGAAGGACGCCGTCACCGGGACGGCCAGCCCCAGGACGCTGACCGCGACCGCTGCCAGGACGACCGTCACGAACAGGATCACGGCCGGGTCGGACGAGACGAACGCGGCGACGTCGAGCAGCGTCGAGGCCAGTTCCTGGCCCATCCCGGTCTTGGTGATGGTGGAGGTGATCACCCCCGCCGCCGCGCAGACCGCGATGACCGGCAGGGCGGCCCGCACGCCGAGGGCCAGCGAGTCCACCATCGCGCGCGCCCAGCCCCGGACGTCGTGCCGCCGGGAGGCCAGCGCGAACAGCGCGGCGACGCCCGTCGCGTAGACCACGGCCGAGTAGACCGGGATGTCCAGCGCCAGGAACACGACGATCACCGCGAGCGACAGGAAGTGGTAGCCGCCGCGCTTGAGCAGCTCCCACGGGCGGGGCACGTCCACGTCGACCGGTTTCGCGCCGAACCGGCGGGCGTCGACCTCGACCGCGAGCGCGATGCCGAGGTAGTAGAGCAGGGTGGGCAGGATCGCCCAGATGAGCACTTGGAGGTAGGAGGTCTCCAGGTACTCGGCGATGATGAAGGCCGCCGCGCCGAGCGTCGGCGGCGACAGGATCGCGCCGATCCCGGAGGCGGCGAGCAGCCCGCCCGCGTTCTCCTTCGGGTAGCCGGCCTTCTTCAGCATCGGCCAGGTCACCGCGCCCAGCGACACCGTGGTCGCGGTGCCGGAGCCGGACACGGTCCCGAGCAGGAAACCGGCGGCGGCGGTGGTGCGGCCCGGCGCGGTGCGCGACCTGCGGAACGCCGAGAAGCTGATGTCGACGAAGAACGCGCCGGCCCCGGACGCGTTCAGCACGGAACCGTAGATCGTGAAGAGCACGATGTAGGTGGCGGCGACGTCCAACGGCGTCCCGTAGAAACCGGTGGCGTCGTTGTAGAAACCGTTGATGATCTGTCCGAAATCGACCCCGGCGTGCGAGAGCGACCACGACGGCGGCAGATAACCGCCGTAGTAGGCGTAGGCCACGAATGCGACGCACACCGCCGGCAGGACCCACCCGGTGGTCCGGCGGCACGCCTCCAGGACGAGCAGCAGGAGCACGGACCCGGCGACGACGTCGAGGTCGGTCAACTGCCCCTGCCGGTCGAGGAAGGCGTCGAACCCGCCGAACAGCGGGTACGCGCCGACCACGAAGGCGGACAGCGCGAGCGCCCAGTCGACGGCTCGCGGGTCGTCCCCGCCGCCACGCCGGCCCCGGTAGCACAGGAAGACCAGCGGCAGGGTCACCGCCAGGAACATCACGAGGTAGTACTGACCGCCTTCGGCGAACGGCCAGAAAACTTGTTTGAGCACCAATAAGGCGATGGCCAGGGTCGCTGCCCGGATGCCGAGGTCCCAGCGCCGGGACAACACCCGGGAGGGGCGTTCTTCGTCGTACTCGGCGATCAGTTCATCGACGTCGGCCTGCTGTTTGGTCGACACGCGCACCCCTTCGTGCCGCGCGGAATTCCGACACGACCGAAGTTACTTGTGGGGCGGGTCACGGCAATAGGCCGACCGTCTAAAGGGACTGTAAAGCCGGCCGGCGCGGGTCACACCACCCGGCCGTCCTCGTAGCACCACCGCCAGTCCTCGCCGGGCTCGAACGAGCGCATCACCGGGTGGCCCTCGGCGTGGGAGTGGGCCGTGGCGTGCCGGTGCGGGCTGGAGTCGCAGCAGGCCACGTGCCCGCAGGTCAGGCACATGCGCAGGTGGGCCCAGGCGTGCTCGCCGGCGGCCAGGCAGTCCGCGCACCCCTTCCGCGTGGACGGCGTGACCGACGCGGGCAGCGCGTCGACGTGAGGACAGGTCATGTGGGCCATCATCACGCAAGATTGGTCCATGCACGGTCCGGAACTGCTCCTCCTGCTGCTCGGCGCGCTGCTGGTGACGGCGGTCGCCCGGCGCTTCGCCGCACCCGCGCCGCTGGTGCTGGTCGCCACGGGCCTGGCCGTCTCGTTCATCCCCGGCCTGCCGGGGTTCGAGCTCGAACCCGAGCTGGTCCTGGTCCTGGTGCTGCCCCCGCTGCTCTACTCGGCGGCCCTGGACAGCTCGTACCACAACATCCGCGCCAACACGCGCCCGATCGGCCTGCTCGCGGTGGGCCTGGTGATCGCCACGACGGCCGGCGTCGGCTGGGTCGCGCACCTGGTGCTGCCCGAGCTGGCGCTGCCCGCCGCGCTCGTCCTCGGCGCGGTCGTCGCGCCGCCCGACGCCGTGGCGGCGGTGGCGATCGGCCGCCGGCTGAACCTGCCCCGGCGCACGATGACGCTGCTGACCGGCGAGAGCCTGATCAACGACGCCACCGCGCTGACCGTCTACAAGGTGGCCGTGGTCGCCGCGATGGGTGCCGCCGCCACGTGGTGGGACGGCACGCGCACGTTCCTGGTCAGCGCGGGCGGCGGCGTGCTGGTCGGGCTGGTGGTCGGGGTCGGGGTGTGCAAGGTCCGGGCGCACCTGCACGACGGCGTGATGGAGAGCGCGCTGGGGATGCTGGTGCCGTTCGGCGCGTACCTGTTCGCCGAGGAGCTGCACGCGTCCGGCGTGCTCGCTGTGGTCGTCGCGGGCCTCTACATCGGCCACCAGGCCCCGAAGAGCTCCTACTACACCCGGCTCCAGGACACGGCGGTCTGGCGCTCGGTGGACGTGCTGCTGGAGTCGTTCGTGTTCGCGCTGATCGGCCTCCAGCTCAAGACCATCGTGCTGGACGTGGAGATCACCTCGGCGCTGGTGTGGGGTGCGGTGGCGGTGCTGGTGGCGACCATCGCGGTCCGCTTCCTGTGGATGTACCCGGCCGCCTACCTGCCGCGCCTGCTGTCCAGGCGGATCCGGGAGCGGGAGGACGCCCCGGGCTGGCGCGGGGTCACCGTGCTGTCCTGGGCGGGGATGCGCGGCGTGGTGTCGCTGGCCGCCGCGAGCGCGCTGCCGCTGGACCTGCCCGGCCGGGACGTGATCGTGTTCTGCGCGTTCGTGGCCACGGTCGGCACGCTGCTGATCCAGGGCCTCACGCTGCCGTGGGTGATCCGCAAGCTCGGGTTCCAGGGCGACGAGGAGCAGGCGGACGCGCTGGCCGAGGCCCAGGTGCAGCACGCCGCCGCCCGGGCCGCCGTGGACCGCCTGGACGAGCTGGTCGACAACGGCGACCAGACGCCGGACCACGTCGTGGACCGGTTGCGGACCATGGCCGAGCACCGGGGCAACGCGGCGTGGGAGCGGTTGGGCCGTCAGGAGGACGAGAGCCCCGCCGCCGCCTACCGGCGGCTGCGGCGCACCATGCTGGACGCCGAGCGGCAGGTGTTCGTGGAGGCACGCGACAACCGGCAGATCGACGACGAGGTGCTGTTCCGCGTGCTGCGCGAACTGGACCTGGAGGAAGCGGCCCTCACGCGGGAGTGAGCGCCCCCACCCGTTCACCACGACGTGGTGCGCACTTCACCCCGACGTGACGGGGGTGTCGCGGTGCGCAACGAAGCTCCGCAGGGCTGGTTCGCGGAACAGGGAGGTCGGCGATGGCGCGCACGAGGATCGTTGGGGCGGCGCTCGCAGCGCTCGCGGTGGCCGGGGCGGTGACCCTGCCCCCGGCGTCGGCGCACGGCGGCGACACGGCGGGCGCGCACCGGCCGAGGGGCCCGGTCGTCATCGGCCACCGGGGCGCGTCGGGTTACCGGCCCGAGCACACCCTCGGCTCCTACGAGCTGGCCGCGCGGATGGGCGCGGACTACGTCGAACCCGACCTGGTGTCCACGAAGGACGGTCACCTGGTCGCCCGGCACGAGAACGAGATCGGCGGGACCACCGACGTCGCCGCCAAGCCCGGGTTCGCCGGCCGCAAGACCACCAAGGTGGTCGACGGCGTGCCGGTCACCGGCTGGTTCACCGAGGACTTCACGCTCGCCGAGCTGAAGACCCTGCGCGCCACCGAGCGCATCCCGGACGTCCGCCCGCGCAACGCGCTCTACGACGGCCGCTACGAGATCCCCACGTTCCAGGAGGTCGTGGACCTCACCCGGCGGCTCTCGCGCGAACTGGGCCGCGACATCGGCCTCTACCCGGAGACCAAGCACCCCACCTACTTCCAGGACGTCGGCCTGCCGCTGGAGCAGCGCCTGGTGGACGCGCTGGACCGCAACGGCCTCAACCGGCCGGGCGCGAAGGTGTACGTGCAGTCCTTCGAGGTGGCCAACCTCAAGGCGCTCAAGAAGAAGCTCCGCGTTCCGCTCGTGCAACTGGTGAACTCCTCGGGTGCGCCCTACGACTTCGTGAAGGCCGGCGACAAGCGCACGTACGACGACCTGGTCACCCCGGACGGCCTGCGCGAGATCCGCAAGTACGCGGCGGGCGTCGGCGCGGCCAAGGACCGGGTCGTGCCGCGCGACGCCAAGGGTTTCCTGCTCCAGCCGACCACGCTGGTCCGGGACGCCCACGTGCGCGGCCTGGTCGTGCACGCCTGGACGTTCCGCAACGAGAACGCGTTCCTGCCTGCCGACTTCCGCTCCTCGACGGACCCGGCGGCGTACGGGCGGGCGTTCGAGGAGTACGCGAGGTTCTACGCGACCGGCCTGGACGGCGTGTTCGCCGACAACCCGGACACCGCCGTCGAAGCCCGCGCCTCCCGCTAGGCCGACGGCACCGCTAGGGCGTCGGCGCGGCCCGCTCCGCCGCGAGCAGGCCGCGCCGGGCCAGTTCCGGGCGCACGCCCTCGCCGAACCAGTAGGACTCCTCCAGGTGCGGGTAGCCGGAGAGCACGAACTCCTCGACGCCCGCCGCGTGGTACTCCTCGACCAGGTCGGCCACCTCGGCGTGGCTGCCCACCATCGCCGTGCCCGCGCCGCCGCGCACCAGGCCGATCCCGGCCCACAGCCCGGGGTGGACCTCCAGCCCGCGCACGCCCCCGGTGAGGTCGCCGCCGTGCAGCGCCAGCATCCGCTGCTGCCCCACGGACTGGCCGGCGCGCAACTGCTCCTGCGCCCGTTCGACCTGGTCGGGGTCGAGCGCCTCCCACAGCCGCCCGACCTCGCGCCACGCCTCGTCCGACGTGTCCCGCGAGAGGGTGTGCAGCCGGACGCCGAACCGGACCGGACGGTCGCCCGCCAGCGCCCGCACCCGCGCAATCTTCTCCGCCACCGCCGGGGGCGGCTCGCCCCAGGTCAGGTAGACGTCCGCCTGGCGCGCGGCCACCGGCAGCGCCGCCTCGGACGAGCCGCCGAAGTAGACCGGCGGCACCGGGTCGGGCGGGGCGGGCAGGGTCGCGCCGGCGATCCGGTAGTGCTCGCCGGCGAAGTCGGCCGGCCGCCCCGACCACACCGCGCGCAGGACCTGGAGGAACTCCTCGGTGCGGGCGTAGCGCCGGTCGTGGTCGAGCCAGTCGCCGAACCGCCGCTGCTCCAGGGAGTCGCCGCCGGTCACCACGTTGAGCAGCAGCCTGCCCCGGGAGATCCGCTGGTAGGTGGCCGCCATCTGGGCGGCGAGCGTGGGGGAGATCGCGCCCGGCCGGAACGCCACCAGGAACTTGAGCCGGGACGTGCGCGGGATCAGCGCGGCCGTGGTCAGCCAGGCGTCCTCGCACCACGTCCCGGTGGGCGTCAGCACGCCCTCGAACCCGTTGCGCTCGGCCGCGACCGCCACCTGCTCCAGGTAGTCGATGTCCGGCTCGCGCGGCGCGGGCCCGCCCAGGGTGCGGTTGGCGTGGAACCGCTCCACGACCGTCCGCCCGTCACCCGAGGTGGGCAGGAACCAGTGCAGGACCACGCTCATGGCAGCTCCCCCGACCATCGCTCCGCCGCGCCGCGCGCGACCGTCCACACCGGACGGTCGGGCACCGGTCGCGCACCGAGTTTTCGCGCGCGGGCCGGCGGGAGTCAACGGGCGGGCGGGCCGTCCCGGATCGTGGAAGTGCCTCCAACCCCGACAGCGTCGGGAGCGGAGGCACCGTGCGGAAGGGGGTCGGCTCAGGCCAGCACGTCGTGCCGCACGATCGTCTGGTCGCGGCCGGGACCCACGCCGATGGCCGAGATCCGCGCGCCGGAGATGGACTCCAGGTGCTCCACGTACGCGCGGGCGTTCGCGGGCAGTTCCTCGAACGTCCGGCAGTGGCTGATGTCCTCGAACCAGCCGGGCAGCTCCTCGTACACCGGGACGGCGTGGTGCACGTCGGTCTGCGTCATCGGCATCTCGTCCACGCGCTCGCCGTCGATGGTGTAGCCGACGCAGACCGGGACCTTGTCCAGGCCGGACAGCACGTCCAGCTTGGTCAGGAAGTAGTCGGTGATGCCGTTGACCCGCGACGCGTACCGCGCGATCACCGCGTCGAACCAGCCGGTGCGCCGGGAGCGGCCGGTGGTGACGCCGAACTCGCCGCCGGTCTTGCGCAGGTGCTCGCCCATCTCGTCGTTCAGCTCGGTCGGGAACGGGCCGGAGCCGACGCGCGTGGTGTACGCCTTGAGGATGCCGATCACCGTGGTGATCCGGCTGGGCCCGATGCCCGAGCCCGCGCTCGCGCCGCCGGAGGTCGGGTTGGACGAGGTGACGAACGGGTAGGTGCCGTGGTCGACGTCGAGCAGGGTGCCCTGCGAGCCTTCCAGCAGCACGGTCTCGCCGCGCTCCAGCGCCTGGTTGAGCAGCAGCCGGGTGTCCGCGATGCGGGAGGCGAACTTCTCGCCGTGCTCCAGCACGCTGTCCACGACCTGCTCCGGGTCGAGCGCCTTGCGGTTGTAGACCTTGACCAGCACCTGGTTCTTGAAGTCCAGGGCGGCTTCCACCTTCTGCCGCAGGATCTTCTCGTCCAGCACGTCCTGGGCGCGGACGCCGACGCGGGCGATCTTGTCCTGGTAGCACGGGCCGATGCCCCGGCCGGTGGTGCCGATCTTGGCCTTGCCGAGGTAGCGCTCGGTGACCTTATCGATCGCCACGTGGTAGGGCATGATCAAGTGCGCGTCGGCGGAGATGAGCAGGCGGGAGGTGTCCACGCCCTGCTGCTCCAGGCCCGCCAGCTCGTCGAGCAGCACGCCGGGGTCGACCACGACGCCGTTGCCGATCACGCTGGTCACGCCGGGCGTGAGGATGCCGGAGGGGATGAGGTGCAGGGCGAACTTCTGGCCGTCGGGCAGCACGACGGTGTGCCCGGCGTTGTTGCCACCCTGGTAGCGGACCACCCACTGGACGCGCTCACCGAGCAGGTCGGTGGCCTTGCCCTTGCCCTCGTCGCCCCACTGGGCGCCGATCAGCACTACGGCCGGCATGTGAAACTCCAAGCGGTTCGACGGGTAAGAGCGGAGCCTACGACGGCTGGGCCGTCACTTGCCGGTGCTCGAGGGTAGACCAGGAGATGAGAGTGCGCGGAATCGTGTTGGCCTGCGGAAACTCGCAGTCGCCGTTGATCACTGACGGTGACCGGTTCGTGGTGCGCAGGGTGCCCGCGAAGCCCGGAAAAGCCGAGGTGGACCCGATTTTCGCCGATCTGGGTGACGACCGTCTCATCGTGCACGGGACGGACGCGGACCTCAACGCCGTGGTGCTGCGGCTGCTGCGGACCGATCGGTTGACCGAAGTCGCGCTGGGCTACCTGCCGGCCGACGAGGGCTCCGCCGTGGCCCGCCTGTGGGGCCTGCCGACGGACCTCGGACGGGCGCTGGACCTCGCCCTGTCGGGTGATCCCGATCGCATCCCGCTGGTCCGCGACGACGTGGGCGGCGTGCTGCTCGGCCTCGGGTCGCTCGGCCCGGTGCGCGGTGTCGGGTACGCCGACGACACGGTGGTGCTGCGCGGCCAGGCGAGCCGGGTCGAGGTGACGCCGGACCCGGACAACGGCCTCGGGCTGGTGGTGAGCGTCATCCACAAGCGGCTGATCATGAAGAAGGTGAAGACGACCGCCGGGCGCGCTTTCCAGCTCGGGTGCCTGCCCGTGCAGGTGACGGTCGACGGCGTCGCGCACCCGCGCCCGATGGGCAAGTGGACCTGGTACCGCCACACGGAGGACCTGCGGCTGGTCCGGGGGCTGCACTAAACCCAGCGTTCGTGCGCAATCCACGAGAGTGTCACCCGGAGGTGTTGAGCAGGTAGGACGATGAGCACAGGGTGATTCCGACAGCTTCCAACTAGGAAGGTCGGAATTATGTCAACGGTTGGCAAAGCCGCCCGATACCCGATCCCCCTGCTCCTGGCTGGTGCGCTCACCCTCGGCCTCGCCGCGCCCGCGCTCGCCACCCCGCCCGGCATCCCTACCGCCGCCACGGCCCGGTCCGAACTCGCGTCGCTGACCATCGCGGCGGAAGGGTCCATGGCGGGGTACTCGCGCGAGCAGTTCCCGCACTGGAGCACCGTTTCCGGCGCCTGCAACACCCGCGAGACCGTGCTCGAGCGGGACGGGACCAACGTGGTCACCGACTCGTCGTGCGCCGCCACGTCGGGCCGCTGGACCAGCCCGTACGACGGCGCGACCTGGTCGGCGGCGTCCGACGTGGACATCGACCACGTCGTGCCGCTGGCCGAGGCGTGGCGGTCCGGCGCGTCGGCGTGGACCACGGCCCGGCGCGAGCAGTTCGCCAACGACCTGGCCGGCCCGCAGCTCGTCGCCGTGACCGACAACGTCAACCAGGCCAAGGGCGACCAGGACCCGGCCGCCTGGAAGCCGCCGCTCACCGGGTACTGGTGCACGTACGCCAAGATGTGGGTGCGCACGAAGTACCGGTGGGGCCTCAAGGTGAATTCCACCGAGAAGACCGCGTTGCAGTCGATGCTCGGAAGGTGCTGATGGCCGACTACTCGTCCCCGATCGTGGCCGGGCCCGGTGGCGTGATGACCGACGAGGTCGGCGTCGTGACGGGCGAGCTGGAACTGCGCACGACGCTCGCGGACGGCGTCGTGCGGGCGAAGGTGCGCTACGCGGGAGCGGACGAGTGGTACGCCGTCACCGGGGCGGCCTGCCGCGTCGCCGACCCGCGCGACCACGCGGGCGTGCACCAGGTGCTCCGGGGCGTCCTGCACCGCCCCCTCGGCTGACCCCGTCGCCGCCCCCGCCTGCCGGGGGCGGCGACCCGGCCCGACCGGGGAACCGGACGGGTCGCTCAGTCGGACGGGGGCCGTGCCCCGGCCCGACCGGGCGGGTCCTCGCCACCGGCGGGCGGAGACGACCCGGCACCACCCGGGGGCTCTGCTCCCCCACCCACCGGCGGACTGGCGGGCGGCTTCCCGTCGTGGTCGTTCCTGCGGGCCAGGGGCGGCAGCGAACCGGCCGCCTCGGCGCGGGACAGGCCGGTGGCCTGGAGCAGGTCCACCGCGACCGAGCGGACCTGGGCGAGCACCACCCTGGTGGAGAACCCGTCGCCGCCGAGCTGGTGGGTGGTGGCCACCGCCACCGCGTCGCGCACCGCCGCGCGGGCCTGCACCGGCTCGTCGCCCCGGGCCAGCTCCACCCGCAGCAGGTCCAGCGAGTCCGAGTACTTGCGCAGCACGGCGGGCAGGGTGTCCGGCATCCGCTCGCCGTCGCGCAGCGCCGCCAGCGCGCGGCGGGCCAGCACGCGGGTGTTGCGCAGCGCGTAGTCGACCGGGGTCGCGGTGGCCTGGTAGCGGCCCAGCTCGTTGCGCCGACGCCACCGGACGGGCGCGATGGTGGCGATCTCGCCGCCGGTCTGCAACGCGGTCTTGAAGTCGTCCACGGCCTCCTGGCTGGACCTCAGCCGGGCCAGCACGCCCGCCGCTTGCACGGCGTCCTGCTCCGCCACGGCCTTCGCCACCCCGCGCAGCGCCGCGACCAGCTCGCCGAACACGACCTTGGCCTGCCGGTGCGCCACGGTCAGCGGGTTCGCGGGCAGCAGCGCCGTCACCGCCAGCCCGACCAGGCCGCCGACCAGCGCGTCCACCATGCGGTCCAGGCCGCCGCCCGCGCTGGGCGGCAGCAGGGTCGCCACCAGGACCGCCGACGAGCCGGATTGCAGGGCGATCACCGCGCCGCCGTCGAGCAGCACGGCCGTGGACATGGCCAGCGCCACCACCAGCGCGATCTGCCACGGCCCGGAGCCGATCAGCGAGATCAGCACGTCCCCGACGCCGACGCCGACGGACACGCCGACCACCAGCTCCACCACCCGCCGCAGCCGCTGCCCGAGCGACACGCCCAGGCAGACGACGGCGGCGATCGGCGCGAAGAACGGGCGCGCGTGGCCGACGACGGAGGTCGCCACCAGCCACGACAGCCCGGCGGCGAGCGCGGCCTGGCCGATCGGCAGGGCCGTGCCGCGCCAGCGCTGCACCCGGCGCACCAGCTCGTCGCGCACGGCTCCCACGGTCAGCCCAGGCCGAGCGCCGAGGGTGCGGACGGGTCGCTGTCGGCCAGGAACTTCCGGCAGCGCTCGTACTCCTCGGACTCGCCGATGCCGTCGGCGGCGCGGGCCAGCGCGGCGAGCGCGCGCAGGAAGCCCTGGTTGGCGCGGTGCGACCACGGCACCGGGCCGAAGCCCTTCCAGCCGGCGCGGCGGAGCTGGTCCAGGCCCCGGTGGTAGCCGGTGCGGGCGAAGGCGTAGGCGGTCACCGGGTCGCCGGTCTGCAACGCGCGTTCGGCGAGCAGCGCCCACGCCTCGCTGAAGTCCGGGTAGGCGCGGACGATCTTGGCCGGGTCGGTGCCCGCCTCTGCGGCGGACTGCGCCTCCGGCCGGTCGGGCAGCAGCGTCGGGTCGGGGCCGAGCAGGTTCTCCATGCGCTCAGGATAGGAATACCCGCGCCGCGCCGGCGATCAGCGCCAGCACCACCGCGGTCACCACGATCCCGGCGACGACCCTCTTGCCCATGGCGTTCGACACTCCCCGCACTCCTCGACCCCTGCCGGAGTTCTCAGCGAACTCTCAGCCCAGCACCTTTCCGTGCTGGGCCGGAAGGAGCAACGCTGCTCACCCGATAGCGCCAGTTCCGCACCGAACGTGCTGGTCATCACCGTCCCCCTAGGGGAGGCCCCGGCAAAGACCAGGGCTGTCCTCCCTTCCCGGCGGTCCGGGCGGCACGCATCATGTTCGGGTGAAAACGGGGGTTACCGAACGCGTCGCGCAGTTCCGCGACCAGTACTGGGAGCGGGGCGAGCCGGGGCGCGCGACCCCGCCGGCGCTCGTCGCCGGGTTGTACGAGCTGTGGCTGCTCGGGCTGCTGCTGAAGCTGATCGGGTCGTCGTGGGACGTCGCCTGGCACTTCAAGTGGCTGCGCGACGAGCTGGCACCGCCCCACATGATCAACACGGTCGGCACGGTCATCGTCGTCGCGCTGACCCTGTTCCACACCTACACCGGCTACGGCGCGGACCGGCCCGCGCTGCGGCTGATGCAGTGGGGCACCGGGATCTTCCTGGTGGCGCTGCCGATCGACCTGATCAACCACCGGGTCAACGGCCTGGACATCACCTCGTGGAGCGGGTCGCACGCGCTGCTCTACCTCGGCACGGCGATCATGCTCGCGGGCGCGCTGCGCGGCTGGCTCCGGCTGTTCCCGGAGTCGCGGTGGCGCACGCCCGGCCTGGCCGCGCTGTGGTTCTTCTTCCTGGAGAACGCGTGGTTCCCCAATCAGCACCAGGAGTACGGGGTGCTGGAGATCGCGTCCTGGGACCGGGGCGACCCGTACGCCGAGCCGATCCTGCTCCAGTTCGCCGCCGACCAGATCGGCCGGCCGGTGGACCGGGAGTCGATCGTCGCGTTCTCGCTGCCCATCCCGGACTGGGTGTACCCGGTGTGGGGCCTGGTCGCGGCGGCGCTGGTGCTCGTGGTGGCCCGGCGCACCACCGGCCGCCGCTGGGCGGCCACCGCCGTCGCCGCCGGCTACGTCGCCTACCGGTGCCTGATCTGGCCGCTGCTGGCCGGCGCGGACTTCCCGCTGTCGGCGGTGCCGGTGTTCCTGGTGCTGATCGGCCTCGCGGTGGACGCCGCACACCTCGGCCGGGTACCCGCGCCGGTGGCGGCGGTCCTCGGCGCGGCGGCGGTGACCGGCCTCGGCTACGGCGGCATCTGGGTGCAGCAGTCGCTCGACGCCGGCCCACCGGTCGACCACGCCTCGGCCGCGATCACGTTCGTGGTGCTCGCCGCGCTGTGGACGGCCGTCGACGTGGTGGCACGGCGCTGGGCACCGGACGCCCACCGACCCGCGCCGGCGGGCACCGGCCCCCTCTGACCGAAGACCCGACAGCCGCCCGTGCCCGACGCGGGCGGCTCGCAGAAGCGACAGCGCCCGACCGGGGTTCCGGTCGGGCGCTGTCGTGCACTGCCTGCGGCGCAACGCCGTCGCGCCGGCGGGGGACTCAGCCGGCGATCATCCGGCCGGAGGACTTCAGGTGCTCGCACGCCTGGGCGATGCGGGCCGCCATGCCCTGTTCGGCCGCCTTCAGGTAGCTGCGCGGGTCGTAGACCTTCTTGTTGCCGACCTCGCCGTCGACCTTCAGCACGCCGTCGTAGTTGGTGAAGAAGTGGCCCACGATCGGCCGGGTGAACGCGTACTGCGTGTCGGTGTCGATGTTCATCTTGATCACGCCGTACGTCAGCGCCTCGTGGATCTCCTCCAGCAGCGAGCCGGAGCCGCCGTGGAACACCAGGTCGAACGGCTTGGCGCCGGCCGGCAGGCCCAGCTTCCCGGCCACCACGTCCTGGCCCTGCTTGAGGATCTCCGGGCGGAGCTTGACGTTGCCCGGCTTGTACACGCCGTGCACGTTGCCGAACGTCGCGGCGACCAGGTAGCGGCCCTTCTCGCCGGTGCCGAGGGCGTCCACCGTCTTCAGGTAGTCCTCGGGCGACGTGTAGAGCTTGTCGTTGATCTCGTTGGCGACGCCGTCCTCCTCGCCGCCGACGACGCCGATCTCGATCTCCAGGATGATCCGCGCCTTGGCGGTCGCCTCCAGCAGGTCGGCGGCGATCTTCAGGTTCTCGTCCAGCGGCACCGCCGAGCCGTCCCACATGTGGGACTGGAACAGCGGGTTCAGGCCCCGGTCGACGCGCTCCTGGCTGAGCGCGACCAGCGGCCGGACGAAGCCGTCGAGCTTGTCCTTGGGGCAGTGGTCGGTGTGCAGCGCGATGTTCACCGGGTACTTCTCGGCGACCACGTGCGCGAACTCGGCCAGTGCCACCGCACCGGTGACCATGTCCTTGACCTTGGTGCCGGACGCGAACTCGGCACCACCGGTCGAGACCTGGATGATCCCGTCGCTCTCGGCCTCCGCGAAGCCGCGCAGGGCCGCGTTGAGGGTTTCGGACGAGGTGACGTTGATCGCGGGGTAGGCGAACTCGTTCGCCTTCGCCCGGTCAAGCATCTCGGCGTAGACCTCGGGGGTTGCGATGGGCATCGTGTGGTCCTCCTCGGGTGCCCGGAACGCGGTGTCGAGCGGCATCCTACGGGCACCGCCCGGCAGGGGAAGTTGATCACCGGCATAGTGGGTCCATGGCGATCGCACGGTGGAACGGCGAGATCATCGCCGAGAGCGACAAGACCGAACTGGTGGAGGGGAACCACTACTTCCCCCTGGAGGCGGTGCACGCCCAGTACCTCAGGCCCTCGGACACCACGTCCGTGTGCCCGTGGAAGGGCACCGCGAACTACTACACGCTGCACGTCGACGGCGCGGACAACCCCGACGCCGCCTGGTACTACGCGGAGCCCAAGGAGGCGGCGGCCAACATCAAGGGCCACGTGGCGTTCTGGAAGGGCGTCGAGATCTCGGCCTGACGACCCGGCGGGGGCGGCCACCGCACCGCCCCCGCGCCGCCGACCGGGCGCCCGGAGGACCGGCCACCGTCGGGCCGGGCCGGAACCGCCGTCCGGGGGCGCTACTCGGCCAGGGCGGCGGCGAGGTCGCGGAACTGCGGGGAGTCCTCCCGCCGGTCGCCCAGCAACTGCACGGACACGTGGTCCGCGCCCGCGTCGCGGTGTTCCCGCAGGCGGGCCGCCACCCGGTCCACCGGGCCCCAGGCGACCAGCGCGTCGACCAGCCGGTCGCTGCCGCCGTCGCGCAGGTCGTCCTCGGTGAAGCCGTGGCGCAGCCAGTTGTTCCGGTAGTTCTCCAGGCCCAGGTAGAGCGCCAGGTTCTCCCGGCCGACCTCCCGCGCCCGGCCCGCGTCCTCCTCCAGCACCACGTGCTGCTCCGGCGCGAGCACGGTGGCCGCGCCGATCTCGGTCCGCGCCCGCGCGGTGTAGTCGGGCGTGACCAGGTACGGGTGCGCCACGCTGGTGCGCGCGGCGGCCAGCCGGAGCACCCGGGGGCCCAGCGCGGCCAGGGCGAGCCGGTCGCGGGGCACGTCGAGCTCGTCCAGGTAGTGCACGAGCTTCTGGTACGGGCTGTGATACACCTCACCCACCATCTCCTGGTGGCCCGCGCCCACGCCGACCAGGAACCGGTCGGTCCAGGCCAGCTCGCGGTAGGCCGCGTTGACCTGCTCGGCCGGGGTGGTCCAGACGTTGAGGATGCCGGTGGCGACGACCAGCCGCTCCGTCGCGCCGAGCAGCTCGCCGACCAGGCCGAGGACACCGCCGTCCGGGGCCGCGCCCAGCCACAACGCGCCGAGGCCCAGCTCCTCCAGCTCCGCCGCCCGCTCCGCGCGGCCCTCCCAGTGCGCGGCGAGCGCCCACACCCCGTACCTGCCCAGCTCGACCGTCATCTGGTCCCCTCCCGAACGCCGACTCGCCCACAGCCAACCCGACACCGGCACCATTTAGTCCTGGCTGTGACGTTCGGCGCGACCGCAGGTCGTGCGCTTACCGTCGCGCCATGACGAATCTGGGAACCAGCGACCTCGACGTGTCGCGGCTGTGCCTGGGCGGGAACGTGTTCGGGTGGACCGCCGACGAGGCCGACTCGTTCGCCGTCCTGGACGCCTACGTCGCGGCCGGCGGCAACTTCGTGGACACCGCCGACGTGTACTCGGCCTGGGGCGACGGGCACGTGGGCGGCGAGTCGGAGGCGGTCGTGGGCCGGTGGCTGCGGTCGCGCGGCAACCGCGACCGGGTGGTGGTCGCGACCAAGGTGGGGATGCTGGAGGTCGGCGGCCTGGACAACCTGCGCGCGGACACCATCGCCACCGCGGCGGAGAACTCGCTGCGCAGGCTCGGCGTGGACCACATCGACCTCTACTACGCCCACCAGGACGACCTCGGCACGCCGCAGGAGGAGACCGCTGCGGCGTTCGACGCCCTGGTGAAGGCGGGCAAGGTCCGGCACGTCGCGGCCTCGAACTTCACCGCCGACCGGCTGACCTCGGCGCTGGCGCTGGCCGAGCGCGAGGGCCTGTCGAGGTACGTCGCGCTCCAGCAGCACTACAACCTGGTCGAGCGGTCCTACGAGGGCGAGCTGTCCGAGGCGGTGGCGGCGGGCGGCCTGTCGTCCGCGCCGTACTGGTCGCTCGCGCGCGGCTTCCTGACCGGCAAGTACCGGCCGGGGGTGGAGGTGGCCAGCGTGCGCGCCAAGTCGGCGTCGCAGTACCTCGACGAGCGCGGCCTGCGGGTGCTCGACGCGCTGGACGAGGTGGCGGCGGCGCACGGCACGACCGTGGCGGCCACCGCGCTGGCCTGGCTGGCGAGCCGGCCCACGGTGGCCGCGCCGATCGCCAGCGCGCGCACCGCCGAGCAGGTCGAGGACCTGCTGCCGGCACTCCACCTGGAGCTGAAGGAGGACGAGCTGGCCCGGCTGACGGAGGCGGGCGCCACCCGCCCCTGACTTAACTCAGCAGTAGCTTACTCGTGGTAAGTTGCGTTACGGTGACCTCCTGGCGAACCCGTTCGAGGAGGTCACCGTGGACGTTGCGGGCAAGGTTGTCCTGATCACCGGCGCGGCCCGGGGCATCGGCGCGGAGGTGGCCCGGCGGCTGGCCGCCAAGGGCGCGAAGCTCGCGCTGGTCGGCCTGGAGGGCGAGCAGCTGCGGCAGGTCGCCGAGCAGTGCGGCGGCCGGGCCTGGGAGGCCGACGTCACCGACTGGCAGGCGCTGGAGGCGGCGGTCGACGGCGTGGTCCGGCACTTCGGCGGCATCGACGTCGTGGTGGCCAACGCGGGCGTCGCCGCGACCGGCTTCGTCCGGTCCATGGACCCGGCGGCGTTCGAGCGGGTCGTCGAGGTCAACCTGCTCGGGGTGTGGCGGACCGTCCGGACCTGCCTGCCGCACCTCGTGGCGAGCCGGGGCTACTGCCTGGTGGTGTCCTCGCTGGCGGCCATCGTGCACATCCCCGGCAACGCGGCCTACTCGGCGGCCAAGGCGGGCTGCGAGGCGTTCGCGGACAGCCTGCGCGCCGAGGTCCGCCACCTGGGCGTGGACGTCGGCGTCGCCTACTTCTCGTGGATCTCCACCGACATGGTGGACAGCGCCGACCAGCACCCCGTGTTCGGGCCGATGCGCAGCGGGATGCCCGGCCCGGCCGGCCGGAAGTACCCGGTGGCCGACGTCGGCCGCGCGGTCGTGCGCGGGATCGAGAAGCGGTCCAAGGCGCTGCACGTGCCCGGCTGGGTCGGCGGGCTCAAGTTCCTCCGCGCGCTCACGCCGAAGGTGGTCGACCGGCAGGCGGCCGGCCGCATCCCGGCGGCCGACCGCGAGATGGCCGACGGCGGCCGGTCCGGCCTGGTCGGGCCGGGCGGGCAGGCCGCCGGGACGCGGAAACCCGCCGACGGGCGCTAGTCCGCCAGCCAGGTGCCCATCACGGTCTGCCACTCGTGCACGCGCGTCGCGGTCACCACGCCGGCGGGCGCGTACGGGTCGGCGGCCAGCACCTCGCGCAGCTCCGCCTCGTCCGCCACCTCGTACACCAGCACCGCGCCGGACTGGTCGGCGTACGGGCCGGACACCAGCAGCCTGCCCTGCTCGACCAGCGTCGCCAGGTACTCCCGGTGCGCGGGCCGGACCGCGAGCCGGTCGTCCACGTTGTCGCCGAACTCCAGCTCGACCAAGAACCTGGCCACGATTCCACCTCCGCGAGACGCCTACGCCGGGGCCGAAGCTACCGGTCGACCGGGTACCGTCACGTGCGTGGTCGGCTCGGAGCAGAACAGCGGCGGCATCGCGCGTGTCCAGGACACGCTGACGAACCTGCGCATCCAGGACGGCGTGGCACCCGCGCCGTCCGGTCCGCTGACCCTGGAGGACCTCTACCGGCAACACCGGATGCGGCTGGTCCGGCTCGCCCTGCTGCTGGTGGACGAGCCCGCGACGGCCGAGGACGTGGTGCAGGAGGCGTTCACCGGGCTGCACCGCAACTGGGGCAACCTGCGCGACGCCCAGGCGGCGGTCGGCTACCTGCGCACGGCGGTGGTGAACGGCTCGCGCAGCGTGCTGCGCCGCCGCAAGACCGCCCGCGACTACACCCCGCCGCACGTCGCCAACGCGCGGTCGGCGGAGAGCCTGGCGATGCTCACGGCCGAGCACCAGGCGGTCGTCGCGGCGCTCTCCCAGCTCCCGCCGCGCCAGCGCGAGGTGCTGGTGCTGCGGTACTACGGCGACCTGTCCGAGGCCGAGATCGCCGAGGCGACCGGCATCTCCAAGGGCACCGTGAAGAGCACGGCGAGCCGGGCGCTGGACGCCCTGCAGAAGATCATGGCCGCCCGCTAACCGCCTTCCGACGACGAGGCGCGCGGACCCGAACGGTGTCCGCGCGCCCTTTCGTCGTGCCCGGCGGAGCCCCGGTGACCTCACGCGGTCGTGCCCGGCGGTCCCACGTGGACGGCGGGCCGGACGGGGGCGGTGTCCGCTCACCGGACGGAACGTGGTGACGGCGTGCGCGCAAGGTGCGAGCGGGTGCCTGTCAAGTGGGTGCGAAGGGTGGGCGGACGTGTACCGGGTGGGGGAATCGGGCACTTGGTATAGACCAATGGTGCTTGGATGCCGCACTATCGGACCTCGTGGCGCGCACTAGACACGTGATAGCCGTCGATGTCGGCGGTACGGAGACCAAAGCTGCCCTGGTGGCCGGCACGGCCCTCGACGTCCGGGCGGTCCGGCAACGGCGGCGGGCGACCACCCGCGACGCCGACGCCGTGGTCGACGACGTGGCCTCGCTGGTCGAGGACCTCCGCGCGGGCTGCGATGCCGAGATCGAGGCCGTGGGCCTGGTGGTCCCCGGTGTCGTCGACGAGACCACCGGCACCGGGGTGTACTCCGCCAACCTCGGCTGGCAGGACTACCCGTTCCTCAAGGAGGTCGAGGCCCGCACCGGGCTCAGGACCGCGTTCGGGCACGACGTGCGGGCCGGCGGGCTCGCCGAGCTGCGCATCGGCAACGCCCGGGGGCTGCGCAACGCGGTGATCGTGCCCATCGGCACCGGCATCGCGGCGGCCCTGGTCCTGGACGGGCGGATCTACCGGGGCGACGGCAGCGTCGGCGAGATCGGCCACGTCGACGTCGGGCACGGCGACCCGTGCGGCTGCGGCCAGACCGGGTGCGTCGAGGCGCGGGCCTCGTCGGCGGCCATCGCCCGCCGGTACACCGAGCGGACCGGCAACCCGGTCAACGGCGCGGCCGGCGTGGCCGCGCTGGTCCGGGCGGGCGACCCGGACGCGGTGACCGTGTGGCAGGAGGCGGTGGACGCCCTCGCCCGGGGCATCCTGCTGGTGGCGGCACTACTGGGCCCCGAGGCGGTGGTGCTGGGCGGCGGACTCGCGCTGGCCGGCCCGCTGCTGGTGGACCCGCTGCGGGACCGGCTGGACGGGTTGATCACCTTCCAGCGGCGTCCGGAACTGCGGCTGGCGGCGCTGGGCGACGAGGCCGGGTGCCTCGGGGCCGCGCTGCTGGCCATCGACATGCTGGAGGAGAGATGAGCACGTGGGGTGGACCGGTGGACGTGGCCCTGACCGGTGGTCGGGTCGTCACGCCCGACGGGGTGCTCGACCACGGCTGGGTAGCGGTGCGCGACGGCTCGATCGTCGCGGTCGGTGAGGGAGCGCCGCCGGACGGCCCGACCACCGACCTCGGCGGGGACTGGCTGGTGCCGGGCTTCGTCGACATCCACTGCCACGGCGGGGGCGGGGAGGCGTTCACCAACGCCGACCCGGAACGGGTGCGCAAGGCCGCCGCCGCGCACCGCCGGCACGGCACGACGACGCTGCTGGCCAGCCTGGTGTCCCGCCCGATACCCGAGCTGGCCGACCAGGTGAAGGCGCTGACCGAGCTGGTCGAGGACGGCGTCGTGCAGGGCATCCACCTCGAAGGACCGTTCCTGTCGGCGGCCCGCTGCGGCGCACACGACCCCGCCATCCTGTGCGCACCGGACCGCGACTCCGTCGACCAGCTCCTCAAGGCCGGTCGCGGGATGGTCCGGATGGTGACCGTCGCGCCCGAGCTGGAGCACGGCGTGGACGCGGTGCGCCAGTTGGTCGACAACGATGTCCTGGCCGCGATCGGCCACACGGACGCGACCGAAGCCCAGATCCGGCCCGCCGTGGAGGCCGGAGCGAGGGTGGCCACGCACCTGTTCAACGGGATGCGCCCGCTGCACCACCGGGAGCCGGGTCCGATCGGCGCGCTGCTGGACGACGAGCGGGTCACCGTGGAGCTGATCTGCGACCTGGTGCACCTGCACCCGACCGCCGTGCGGCTGGCCGCCCGGCACGCCGGCGTCGGCCGGACCGTGCTGATCACCGACGCCATCGCGGCGGCGGGCGTGGGCGACGGCGTGTACGACGTGGGCGGCCTGGAGGTCCGCGTGGTGGACGGCGTGCCGACGCTCGCCGGCGGCGCGTCGCTGGCCGGCAGCACGCTGACCATGGACGCGGCCTTCCGCAACGCCATCGCCTCCTGCGGCCTGACCATCCGGGAGGCGGTGCACGCCGCCTCGACCCGCCCCGCCCAGCTGCTGGGCATCGACGCGGGCGAGATCCGGGCCGGCCTCGCCGCCGACCTCGTGGTGCTCGACGCGGAGTACAAGCCGCGCGAGGTGATGAGCCGGGGCG
Organism: Actinosynnema sp. NPDC050436; assembly: GCF_040655415.1. Taxonomy (NCBI): domain Bacteria; kingdom Bacillati; phylum Actinomycetota; class Actinomycetes; order Pseudonocardiales; family Pseudonocardiaceae; genus Actinosynnema; species Actinosynnema sp. NPDC050436. The sequence continues at coordinate 282,297 of NZ_JBFAJV010000003.1, forward strand.
CCTGGGTGAAAGACTGACCGGGTGCCCGACGACCAGGAGCGGCTGGTGGCCGACGCGCTGCGCGCCCAGGCCACCAGCACCGGCGGACTGCCCGTGCCGGCACCGCCCGCCGACCCGCCGCCCGCGCCGCCCCGCCCGGCGCTGGGTGCGGGGTGGGTGCTGCTGATCGCCGTGCTGCTCGGGCTGGCCGCCGGGACGGTCGTTGCGGTGATCACGCTGCGTTAAGGCTGTACCGTGGTTCGGGTGACGGTCGTGAACGCCTCCACCTCGCTCGCCCTCGGCCCGGAGTGGCTCGACCCCCAGGTCCTGCTCCAGGGGCTCGGCGGGTACATGCTGGTCGGCCTGTGCTTCATCGTCTTCGCCGAGTGCGGACTGCTGGTCGGGTTCTTCCTGCCGGGCGACTCGCTGCTGTTCACGGCGGGCCTGTTCGTGGCCAACGGCCTGCTCGACTACCCGTTGTGGCTGGTGTGCCTGCTGCTCACCGCGTGCGCGATGCTGGGCAACGTCGTGGGCTACTGGATCGGCCACCGCGCGGGGCCGGCGCTGTTCAGCAAGCCGGACTCCAAGATCTTCAAGCAGGAGTACGTGGAGAAGACGCACGGCTTCTTCGAGAAGTACGGCGCGCGGGCGATCGTGATGGCCCGCTTCGTGCCGATCGTGCGGACGTTCATCACCGCGATGGCGGGCGTGGGCCGGATGGACGCGCGCAAGTACTTCACCTACTCGCTGGTGGGCGGCGTCGCGTGGGCGGCCGGGCTGACCGTGCTGGGCTACTTCCTGGGCCAGATCCCCTTCGTGCGCAGCAACATCGAGATGATGCTGATCCTGATCGTGCTGATCTCGGTCGTGCCGATCGTCATCGAGGTCATCAAGGCCCGCCGGGAGAAGAAGGCGCTCCTCGCGCAGGAGGCCGACGACATCACCCAGCAGTTCAAGCGCATCGACTGACGGCGTGCCGGGGCGGCGCCCCGGCGTCCTCCGCCGTCCCGGTGCCGGCCGGCGCACCCGGTCGCTTCAGGCGCTGAACATCGAACCCGGGTTGAACAGGTTCCCCGGGTCCAGCGCCCTCTTGATCTCGCGGTGGACTTTCAGGCCGACCGGGCCGATCTCCCTGGCCAGCCACTCCCGCTTGACCTTGCCGACGCCGTGCTCACCGGTCACCGTGCCGCCCAGGGCCAGCCCCAGCTCCAGGACCGCGTCGAACGCCCGCTGCGCGCGGGCGAACTCGTCCGCCGAGGCCGGGTCGTAGACGACCGTCGGGTGCATGTTGCCGTCGCCCGCGTGGCCGGTGACGGCGATCCGCAGCCCCACCTCGTCGGCGATCCGCTCGCAGCCGCCGATCAGGTCGGCGATCCTGGTGCGCGGCACGCACACGTCGTCGGTGAGCCACGACCCGTAGAGCTCCAGCGCGGTCAGCACGGACCGGCGGGCGGTCAGCAGGTCGCGGCCCTCCGCCAGGTCGTCGGTGACGTGGGTGAGGGTCGCGCCGGAGTCCGCGCACACCTGCTCGATGGTCGCCAGCTCGCGCCGGGCCACCTCGCCGCCCGCGTCGGACTGGCAGAGCAGCAGCGCGCCGTCGGCCTCCAGGTCGGTCCGCAGGTACTCCTCGACGGCCTTGATGGACGTCCGGTCCATGATCTCCATCAGCGACGGCACCACGCCCTCGCGCACCACCCGCGCCACGGCCGCGCCCGCGTCGGTCGTCCGGTCGAACGTGGCGACCAGGGTCCACGGTGCCTGCGGCAGCGGGCGCAGGGCGAGCGTGGCCCGGGTGATCACGCCGAGCGTGCCCTCGCTGCCGACGAACAGCCGGGCCAGGTCGTACCCGGCGACGCCCTTCACGGTCCGACGGCCGGTCCTGAGCAGCTCGCCGGACGCGAGCACGACGTCCAGGCCGAGCACCGAGTCCGTGGTGACGCCGTACTTCACGCAGCACAGCCCGCCCGCGTTGGTGGCCAGGTTGCCGCCGATCGTGCACCAGTCGTAGCTGGACGGGTCGGGCGGGTAGAACAGCCCGTGCTTCTCGACCGCGCCGCGCAGGTCGAGGTTGACCACACCGGGTTCGACCACGGCCAGCCGGTTGTCCGGGTCGACCTCGACGATGGTGTCCATCTTCGTGGTGACCAGCACGACGCAGCCCTCCACCGCGTTCGCCGCGCCGGACAGGCCGCTGCCCGCTCCGCGCGGCACGATCGGCACCCCGGCCCCCGCGCACGCCCGCACGACCGACTGGACCTGCTCCGCCGACGTGGGCAGCACCACGGCCAGCGGCTGCCCGTACGGCGCGAGCAGCATCATGTCGCGCTGGTAGGCGGCCGTGACGTCGGTGTCGGTCAACACACCGTCGGTTCCGAGCGCCGCCTGGAGCTGTGTGATCAGGGACATACTCCCACGCTAACGTTCGCACGCCGCGTGATCGAGGGGTTGCGCTCGGTCCACAGAGGTGCGCTGCCGGGCGTCCCGGGCCGTCGTCGGAGGCGGCCGGCCGGGTCGCGGTCGCCAAGCTTTCGGCAGGCGTTCGCCCGGAGTGGCCCTGCTGGGCGCACCCGTGCACGTAGGGTGGCACCGTGGTGTTGTCCGCATCGTCCGAAGCCCTGGCGTTCGACCAGTTGGATTCCGCCGGCCCGTTGGCCGTGTGGCTCATCACGCTGAGCTTCGTCTTCTTCGAGTGCGCGTTCATCTTCGGCCTGTTCCTGCCCGGCGACTCGCTGCTGTTCGCGGCGGGCGTGGTGCTCGCCCAGCACGACGGCGAGCTCAGCGCGTGGCTGCTGTCGATCGCCGCGATGGTCGTGGCCGTGGTCGGCAACCAGATCGGCTACTACATCGGCCGGCAGACCGGGACGAGGCTGCTCGCCCGGCGCGGCGGCAAGGTGCTCAACAAGGAGAACCTCGCCAAGGCCCGGGACTTCCTGGACCGCCGGGGCTTCTGGGCGATCGTGCTGGCCCGCTGGATCCCGTGGGTGCGCACGCTGGCCCCGATGATCGCCGGCGCGGCGCGGATGGACCCCCGCCGGTTCATGCTGGCCACCACGATCGGCGCGCTCGCCTGGGTGCCCACGCTGGTGCTGGCCGGCTACTACGGCGCGGGCCTGCTGACCTCGATCCCGTGGCTCCAGACGGCGGCGGTGGTGGCCAGCGTGGCGTTCTTCGTGGTCGGCACCGCCTACGGCCTGATCCGCTACCGGCAGGAGATGCGCAAGCCGGTCGAGGAAGAGCTGAACACCCCGAGCAGCTAGCACCCGCCGGCGTCACAGGACGTCGGTGATCACCAGGTCGGCGGCGGATCCGGTGGCGTTGACGACCTGCGCGTTGACGTGGTCGGTGCCGCGCAGCACCCGCTCCCGCGCCTCCGCCTCCGACCGCCCGTGGCGCACGTGCCGGTCGATCAGCCGGGCCACCCGCAAGTCCTCGTCCACCCGCAGGAACCACACCTCGTCCAGCGCGGCCCGGACGCGGCCCCACCGGTCGTGGCGGACCAGCAGGTAGTTGCCCTCAGTCACGACGAGCGGCACGTCCGGCGGCACGGGCACCGCGCACGCCACCGGCTCCTCGATCTCCCGGCGGAACTCCGGCGCGTACACCACGTCCGGCCCGCGCGCCCGGAGCCGGCCCAGCAGGTCCAGGTAGCCGGCCGCGTCGAAGGTGTCCGGCGCGCCCTTGCGGTCGGCGATGCCCAGCCGCTCCAGCTCGCGCTGCGCGAGGTGGAAGCCGTCCATGCCGACCAGGGCGGCCCGCCCGTCCAGCGCGTCGACCAGCCGCCGCGCCAGCGTCGACTTGCCCGACCCCGGTGCGCCGGCGATGCCCAGCAGCCTGCGCCCGCCGGGCGCGGCCAGCCGCCGCGCGCGGTCGACCAGCTCGTCGAACCTCACCCCCGCCACCGCACCAGCTCCTCCACCCAGTCCCACGCGGCGTGCCGCACCCGCACGGCGGCGACCGCGTTCGCCCACCGCACCGCCTCGGCCACCGGCAGGCCGCGCGCCACCGCGACCGCCAGCGCACCGTGCCACACGTCGCCGGCGCCGTTGGTGTCGCGCACGTCGGGCACCGGGGGCACGGGCTCGGCGCCGGTCGTGCCGCCCTGCGACCAGGTGACGGGCGCGGCGCCGTCCGTGCGGATCACCAGCGGCACGCCCCGGGCGTGCACCTCGGGCGCGGGCAGCGCGAAGGACGCCGAGCACGCGGCGACGTCCACCAGCGGCAGCAGGTCGTCCAGGACAGGTTTCCAGCTCCCCGCGTCCAGCACCACCGGCACGCCCGCGCGCCGCGCCAGGCGGGCGGCCTCCAGCGCGGCCGGCCCCAGGTGGCCGTCGAGCAGGACCACGTCGGCCCCGGCGACCAGCGCGGGGTCCACAGTGGTCAGCGGGCGGAACGCGGGGGCGTTGCGGGACACCACGGTCCGCTCGCCGTCGCGCTCGCGCACCACGACCACGCTCAGCGCGGGACCGCCGGGGCCGAGGTCGTGCACCTCGACGCCGGCCAGCAGGCCGCGCGCGACCCCGCCCGGCTCGTCGCCGAGCGCGGTGAGCAGCACCGCCCGGTGCCCCAGCGCGGCCACGGCGCGCGCGGCGTTCGCGGCGGGCCCGCCGGGTGCCGTGTGGACGGACGAGGACTGCACCTTCTGCCCCGGCAGGGGGAACTCGGCCACCTGCTGGGTGACGTCCAGCGTGGTCAGCCCCACGCACAGCACCGTCGTCACGCCCGCGCACCTCCGAGCCGGTATCGTCGCCCGCAATCGCTTGCGCAAGGCCGAACGGGGACGGGCACATGGTCACCATGAAGGAGGTCGCCGCGCTGGCCGGCGTCTCCATCACCACGGTCTCACACGTGATCAACGAGACCAGGTCGGTCGCGCCCGACACCCGCGACCGGGTGCTCAAGGCGATCGACGAGACCGGCTACACCGGTGACGCGATCGCCCGCTCGCTGGTCACCGGGGGCACGAAGTCGCTGGGGCTGGCGGTGTCGCTGGTGTCGCACCCCTACTTCGCGGAGCTGATCGCGGCGATCGAGAGCGAGGCGACCCGGGCCGGGTACTCGCTGGTGCTGATCGACACCCGGGGCGAGGCGGAGTCCGAGCAGGCGGCGGTGCGGATGCTGCGGTCGCGGCGGGTGGACGGCGTGCTGCTCACCCCCACGTCCGGGTCGGCCGCGCTGCCCGAGCTGCGCCGGCTGGGCGTGCCGACGGTGCTGGTGGACCGGCTGACCGTGGCGCGGGACCTGGACCAGGTCGGCCCGGAGAACGTGCAGGCCACCTCCACCCTGGTGCGGCACCTCGCGGAGCTGGGCCACCGGCGGATCGGGCTGGTCACCGGCACGCCGGGGCTGGCCACCACGGACGAGCGGGTCCTCGGCTACCGCCTCGGGCTGGGCCGGGCCGGGCTGGCGTGGGACGAGGAGCTGGTCGCGGGCGCGCTGGACCCGCTGCTGGGCCGGACCACGGCGGTCGTGGTGGGCGACCACCAGGTGCTGGTGGACGTGCTGCGGACGGCCCGCGCGCGGGGCGTGCGGATCGGCGCGGACCTGGCGCTGGTCGCCTACGACGAGGTGGAGTGGGCCGAGCTGGTCGACCCGCCGCTGACCACCATGGCGCAGCCGGTGGAGGAGATCGGCCGGACCGCCGTGCGGCTGCTGCTGGCCCGCATCGCCGACCCCGGCCGCGCGCCCGAGACGATCCGGCTCCCGCCCGCCTTGAAACACCGCCGCTCCTGCGGGTGCCACTAGTACGGTGGGGCGGTGCTGGTACCCGGCCTGGCCTCGGTGACCTTCCGCGCGCTCTCCGTCCCCCGGGTGGTCGACCTGGCGCGGTCGTGCGGGCTGTGGACCGTCGAGTGGGACGGCGACGTGCACGTGCCGGTGCACGACCTCGCGGGCGCGCGGGACGCGCGGGACCGGTGCGCGGGCGCGGGCCTGAGCGTGTCGGCGTACGGCTCCGGCTACCACGCCGGGGCGACCGACCCGGCCGGGTGGCCGGCGGTGGTGGCCTCGGCGATCGAGCTGGGTGCGCCGCGCATCCGGGTGCGGGCCGGGGCGACCGGCTCCGCCGGGACGTCGGCCGGGCAGCGCTCCCGCGTGGTGGCGGCGATCCGGGCGGCGGCGGAGTGCGCCGACGACTACGGCGTCCGGATCGCGGTGGAGCACCGGCGCGGCACGCTGACCGACACGCCGGAGTCGGCGCACCGGCTGTACGCGGAGGTCGGCCACGGTTCGGTGGTGCCGTGCTGGCGGCCGGGCGGCGCGCGGGACGTGGCGGGCGCGGTGGAGGAGGTCCGGACGCTGCTGCCCCGGCTCACCTCGGCGCACGTGTTCTCGCGGGACGCGGCCGGTGGCCGGGACCGGCTCCCGCTGGCCGCGCGGGAGGACCTGTGGCGGCCGGTGCTGGCCGAGCTGGCGCGCGACGGCGTGGACCGGCACGTGCTGCTGGAGTCCGTGGCCGACGACTCGCCGCAGCGGTTCCGGGAGGACGCCGCCGTGCTGCTGGCGTGGGTCAGCGCCGTGGCGGCGTGAAGCCGACGCCGTCCGGCGTCCCGGGTCGACGTCGAGGCGGCGCTGACCAGCCGACCCGGATCAGCGCCGTGGCGGCGCGAAGCCGCCGTCGCGTTCCAGCAGGGCGGCGGCCTCCAGCGCCATCCAGCCGCCGAGCTGCACGGACAGGTCGCGTTCCGCCCGGCCCGGGGTGGGCCGCCCGGTGGGCTCGGTCCACTCCGGACCGAACAGCGGGCCGCTGACCACCATGGACCTGTTGCCCCACACGGCTTCCGCAGATCGGAACACGAGGTCGGCGGCCTTGGCCGCCTCGGGGCGGTCCAGCCGGAGCGCGGCCTGCGCGAGGTAGCGCAGCAGGATGCCGCTGAACAGCCCGCCGTCGCCGCCGCCGTGCCCGCGCAGCACCCCGTTCGCGGCGAGGTGCTTGTCCACGGCGGTGATCACGCCCGCCGCGAGGTCGTCGTAGGGCGGGCCGAGCTCGACGCACGCGCCGAGCACCACGCCCTGGCAGTAGGTGTAGAAGTTCTTCTCCACCTCGCGCACCGAGCCGTCCGGGTGGACGTGCAGGCCGTCCCAGAACAGCCCGGTGTCCGGGTCGCGCAGGCAGTCCTCCAGCCAGTCCACGATGGACCGGGCGCGGGTGAGGTCCTCGCGCTCGCCGCCCCTCCCGGACAGGCGGGCGAAGAAGATGGCGGCCGGGCCGTTCGCCGGCACGTTCTTGAAGTCGTCGTCGCGCTTCCACCAGATCCCGCCGCCGCCGTGGTCGGTCCAGCCCGACCGCAGCCGGCGGGCGATGGCGTCCACGGCGTGCGGCTTGCCGGCCCCGGCCCGCTCGGCGCGCTGGAGGGCGAGGCCGAGCCAGGCGACGTCGTCGTAGAAGTCGTTGGTCCAGCTCACCACGTTGCGCACGCGGATGCCCCGGACGAGCCGGCGGACCAGCTTCAGCCGGGCCTCGGACGGGGCGCGAAGCTGGGCGTCCAGGACGCAGTCCAGCAGGTGCGCCTGCCACCAGTAGTTGAACCGGACGTGCACGCGGCCGGGCCAGTCCACCGGCCACGCGGCGGAGCCCAGGACGGTGCCCGGCACCCCCCAGACCCGCCGCAGGTGGCGCGACTCGACAGCACGTTCGGCCACGCCCGCGCGGGCGTTGAGGATCTTGGGCGTCGTCACGGTTCCAGCTTGCGCACTTGACCGGTCAAGACGCTCGTCGGAACAGTTCCCAGTGGTAGAGCGCCATGGCCACGCTCGTGGTCAGGTTGTAGCTGGACACCCTCGGCCGCATCGGCAGCGAAACCACCCGATCGGCGCGCGCCCGGACCGCGTCGGACAGGCCGTGCCGCTCCGAGCCGAACGCCAGCACGGCGTCGTCCGGGATGCGCGCGGTCCGCAGGTCCTCGCCGTCCGCGTCGAACGCGACCACCTCGCCCGGCACGTCCTCCGGCCCGGCCAACCGCGCCACCGGCAGCGCGAAGTGCAGGCCGGCGCTGCCCCGCACGACGGTGGGGTGCCACGGGTCGACGTCGCCGACCGACACCACGCCCCGCGCGCCCAGGCCGGCCGCCACCCGCACCACCGCGCCGAAGTTGCCGAGGTTGCGCGGGTTGTCCAGCAGCACCAGCGGCGACGACGGCGGGACCGCCGCCCAGTCCACCCGGGGCCGCGCCGCCACCCCGGCCACGCCGGTCGGGTGCGCGCGCCCGGCGACCCGGGCGAACCCGGCCGCGTCGACCACCGCCGCCCGCTCGAACGCCCCGACCAGGTCGGGCGCGTGGGACCGGGCGAACGCCACCGCCGCGTCCCGGTCGAGCACGACCAGCGGGTCGACCACCGCACCGAACCTCAGCGCGTGTTTGACCGCGTGGAACCCCTCCAGCACGACGTCCACGGCGTACCCCGCCACCTCCACGCTCCGCGCGGGGCACGGCCGCCCCGGTCCGGGGCGGAGACTACGTCACCGGCGACCGCGTCACCGGTGGTCGGGGAACCGCATCGGCGCGCACGCTTGGTGCGTCCGCCGCCGCACGGCGAAACCGACCCACGAGGTGACCACGGCGAGCGCCACGACCAGCTGCACGGTGGGTGCCGCCGACTCCGGGTAGAGCACCCCGTCGAGGTAGGTGTCGATGAAGCCCTCGGCCGGCACCGGCCGGCCGGCCGCGGCGCGGAGGGTGTTCTCCAGCCAGGTCAGCGGGCAGTCCAGCGGGAACGCCACGACCAGCGCGCCCCACGCGGCCATCGCCAGGTGCGGGTAGATCAGCCGGGGGCTGCGCCAGGCGAGGAAGCCGCCCACGACCAGGAACAGCAGCACCCCGAAGTGGAGAACCATGACCAGTTCGGCGAGTGCCAGCGCGACCATAGCGACCTCCCTGACCACCAGGGTAGGGCGGTCGCCGACCGCGCGCGCGCCGGTTTCCCGGCCGTCACCCGCGCGGCAAGGCCTGCCACGGGACCCGCGACGCGACGTCGAGCAGCAGGTCCGCCAGGTGCCCGAGCGGGGCCTCCAGCAGCGGCCCCGGCACGGCGGCGGCGAGGCTGTGCTCGTCGAACGCGATCGCCACGCCGTGCGCCCGGGGGTCCTGGAGCAGCGCCTGCGGCAGGCCGGAGCCCAGCAGCGCGGCGGCGAACGCCGGGTTCTTGCGGCGCACCTCGTACCGGGCGTCGAACACCGGGTCGCCGGTCGCCACGAACTGCTCGAACAGCCCCCACACGCTGTCGGCGCGCGGGCTGATCAGCACCCACGGCCCCGGCATCGGCCGGGGCACGACGACGACGGAGTACGCGCGGTACTCCGCCGTCACCATGTTGTCCGTGCGCAGCACGACCTCGACCGCCAGCACGGGCACGCCGCGCCACTGGCCGACGAGCTGGAACTTCACCCTGCTGCGGTCGGCCTCCAGCATCCGGCCGATCTGGGGCACGCGCTCCTGGAAGCCCTGGTCCTCGGCGACGAACCGCCAGCCGAGACCGGCCTCCAGCGCGCGCATCCGCTGCTCCCACTGGTTCACGAACCCCTGGTCCGTGAACGGGTTGCGCTTGCGGCGCGACAACCCCACGGCGACCCCGGCACCGAGGATCGCCACGACCACCAGCAGCAGGACGAGGGCCGTCACGTCAGGCCAGGCCGAGGTCGGCGAGGTCGAGGAGGTAGCGGTAGGGCAGGCCCTCGGCCTCGATCACCTCGCGCGCCGACGTGCCCCGGTCCACCACGGTCGCCACGCCGACGACGGTCGCGCCCGCCTCGCGCAGCGCCTCGACGGCGGTCAGCACGCTGCCGCCGGTCGTGGAGGTGTCCTCGACGGCCAGCACGCGCTGCCCGGCGACCTCGATGCCCTCGATCCGCCGCTGCATCCCGTGCTGCTTGGTCGCCTTGCGCACCACGAACGCGTCGAGCACGTCACCGGCCGACGCGGCGGCGTGCATCATCGCGCACGCCACGGGGTCCGCGCCGAGCGTGAGACCGCCGGCCGCGACGAAGTCCCAGTCGGCGGTGAGCTGCCGCAGGAGCTTGCCGATCAGCGGGGCGGCGGCGTGGTGCAGCGTCGCCCGGCGCAGGTCGATGTAGTAGTCGGCCTCGGCACCCGAGGACAACGTCACCTTGCCGTGCACGACGGCCAACTCGCTCACCAGCCGGGCCAGTTCGGCCTTCGCGCCGGAGTCCAGAACCACTTCAGTCCGCACGGGTCCCAAGACTGTCATACCGGCCGGCACGCCGGCACACCGTGAACCCGTTCGACACCGACACGCCGGCCGTCGAGCAGTCCGGGCGGTGCCCTGACCGCACCCCGACGAAGGCCGCCAGGTCGCGCAGGTCCCCCCTTCACCGACCGCCGCTCACGGCGGAGCACCGCCCGCAGCACCGAGTGCACCCGGCGGGTGAACAGGAGCTGCTCGGGCGCGCAGGCGCGGGCGTCCCGCAAGGCGTCGAGCGCCTCCCGGTCCCGCCGGCGGACGCGACCCGGCGTCCGTACGGGATTGCCGGCCGGCCTGCTGTCCGCAACTCGTGGTCACGTGGTGCGGGGCGACGTCGCCGACGCAGCGGAACTGCTCATGCATTCGCTGGTCGAGTGCACGCCACCCGGGGCAGCGCGGCAGGGGCTGCGCGAGTGGTCGGCGAGTTCGGCTGCCCGCTGTCGGCTGACGCCGCTCAGGTGCGGTTGCGGCCGGCGCCGGCTCGGGCGGCGATGCGGCGGAGCAGGGCTCGGGGCATCAGGCGGGCGGCGGTGATGATGGTCTTGTACTGGGCTCCCGGGATGCACAGCCGGCGGCCGGCGCGGAGGGCCGTCAGGCCGTCGTGCACCACGCGGTCCGCGTCGAGCCACAGGAACTCGGGGTTCTTCGACATGTCGATCCGCGCGCGGGCGTGGAACTCGGTCCGGACGAACCCCGGGCACAGCGCCAGCACGCGGACGCCCGTGCCGGCGGTCGCCTGGGCCATGCCCTCGGAGAACGCGGTCACCCACGCCTTGTCGGCGCTGTAGGTCGAGCCGCGACCCGGCAGGAAGCTCGCCACGCTGGACACGTTCACGACGTCGCCCCGGCCGCGCGCGACCATGCCGGGCAGCGCCGCCCGGGTCAGCCGCAGCACGCTGGTCACGTTCACGTCGAGCTGGCTCTGCAGCGCGGCGGCGTCGACCGCGAAGAACTCGCCCGAGAGGGCGAAGCCCGCGTTGTTGACCAGCAGGTCGAACGGGCGGGTGGACAGCTCCTGCTCGACCTTCGCCCGGCCCTCGGCGGTGGACAGGTCGGCGGGCAGCGCCTCGACGTCCACGCCGTACCGGGCGTGCAGCGCCGCGGCCCCGGACTCCAGGCGGTCGGCGGTGCGGGCGACCAGCACGAGGTCGTGGCCCTCGGCGGCGAGCCGGCGGGCGAAGGCCGCGCCGATGCCCGAGGTGGCCCCGGTGACCAGGGCGAGCGGCGGGGTCACGGCTTGCGGCCGAACTGCGGGCGGTGGACCTCGGCGCCGGTCTCGGCGTCCGGGTCGGCGTCGAACGGGTCGACCACGTCGGCCAGCTCGCCCAGGTCGCGCAGCAGCCGCTCCAGGCGGGCGGGGGTGGAGTTCGGCGGCGCGGCGGCCAGCACCCAGTCCTCCTCCAGCCACACCACGGTCACGTCCGCGCCGATCTCCTCGGCCGCGTCGACCAGGTCCGGGGTGATGAGCTTGCGGGCGGCGGGCAGCTCGCTGACGAACGCGTACCGCGAGCCGACCGGTCCGAGCAGGTCGGGCATCTGGTCGCGCTGGAACGGGACGCTGGGCAGCCACAGCTCCACGACCACGCCGAGCGCGCGCCGGCAGCGCACGCCGACCAGCACCGAGTTGACCTTGCCGCCGGTCTCGTGGTCGAGCACGTAGACCTGGCGGCGGCCGTCCGCGGTGAAGGTCGAGCCCGCCACCACGTCCTTCGCCACGCCCGTGCCGTAGTACGCGATCGCGCCGCTCTCCCAGCGGGTGGGCAGCACGTGGTCGGTCTCCTCGAACTGCCACCCGCGCAACGCCGCCCACCGACGCCGTTCGCGGTTACGCGCGGTTCGCTGCGCCCGGTCGGTCGCCAGCAGAGCGAACCCCGCGACGCCCGCGACCGCGGCGACGGTGAACCAGACCCACGCCGGTATGCCCACGGGTGCGAGGGTAGCGGGCGGCGGCCGGCAAACGAAGATCACTTGGTGGCCCGTTCGCATGATCGGCCCAACCCGTTACCCGGGACGCCACCGCGCCCGCCGCGCCCGACCCCCGCCCGCCGGGCCGCGCGCACCGGGATCGTGCCTGGTCACGGCTCGTCCCGGGCCGCACGGGGCGGCCCGGGACGTCGAGCGGTCGCGCTCAGGGCCTGCCGACGACCAGACCCGACTGGTCGTCGAGCACGTCGACCCGGACCGTGTCGCCGTCGCGCACCTCACCGGCCAGCAGCTCCTTGGCGAGCTGGTCGCCGATGGACGACTGGATCAGCCGGCGCAGCGGGCGCGCGCCGTAGACCGGGTCGAAGCCGTTGATGGCGAGCCAGTCGCGGGCGCTCGGCGTGACCTCCAGGCTCAGCCGGCGCTGCGCCAGGCGCTGGCCCAGCCGGGCGACCTGGATGTCCACGATCGAGGTCAGCTCCTCGGTGGCCAGCGACCGGAACACGACCACGTCGTCGAGCCGGTTGAGGAACTCCGGCTTGAAGTGGGTCCGGACCACCGCCATCACCGCGTCGGTGCGCTGCCGCTCGTCGAGGTTGGCGTCCGCGATGACCTGGGAGCCCAGGTTCGAGGTGAGCACCAGGATGGTGTTGCGGAAGTCGACCGTCCGCCCCTGGCCGTCGGTGAGCCGGCCGTCGTCCAGGACCTGGAGCAGCACGTCGAACACGTCCGGGTGGGCCTTCTCCACCTCGTCCAGCAGCACGACGCTGTACGGCCGGCGGCGGACGCTCTCGGTGAGCTGGCCGCCCTGGTCGTACCCGACGTACCCGGGCGGTGCGCCGACCAGCCGGGCGACCGAGTGCTTCTCGGAGTACTCGGACATGTCGATCCGGATCATCGCCCGCTCGTCGTCGAACAGGAACTCGGCCAGCGCCTTGGCCAGCTCGGTCTTGCCGACGCCGGTCGGGCCGAGGAACAGGAAGCTGCCGGTCGGCCGGTCCGGGTCGGCGACGCCCGCCCTGGTGCGGCGCACGGCGTCGGACACCACCCGCACCGCCTCGACCTGGCCGACGACCCGCTTGCCCAGTTCGTCCTCCATGCGCAGCAGCTTGGCCGTCTCGCCCTCCAGCAGGCGGCCCGCCGGGATGCCGGTCCACGCGCTGACGACGTCCGCGACGTCGTCCGGGCCGACCTCCTCCTTGAGCATCACGGCGGCGTCCTGGGTGCTGCGGGTCGCCTCCTCCAGCTCCTTCTCCAGCGCCGGGATGCGGCCGTAGCGCAGCTCGGCGGCCCGGCCCAGGTCACCGTCGCGCTCGGCCCGCTCGGACTCGCCGCGCAGCTGTTCGAGCTGCTCCTTGAGGTCGCGGACCTTCTCGATGGAGCCCTTCTCGTTCTGCCAGCGGGCGGTGAGCGCGGCCAGGTCCTCGCGCTTCTCGGCCAGCTCCGCGCGCAGCGCGGCCAGCCGCTCGACGGAGGCCGCGTCCGACTCCTTGGCCAGCGCCATCTCCTCGATCTCCAGCCGGCGCACGGCGCGCTCGACCTCGTCGATCTCGACCGGGCGGGAGTCGATCTCCATGCGCAGCCGGGACGCCGACTCGTCCACCAGGTCGATGGCCTTGTCGGGCAGGAAGCGGGCGGTGATGTAGCGGTCGGACAGCGTCGCGGCGGCGACCAGGGCGGCGTCGGTGATCCGCACGCCGTGGTGCACCTCGTAGCGGTCCTTGAGGCCGCGCAGGATGCCGACCGTGTCCTCCACGGACGGTTCGCCGACCAGCACCTGCTGGAAGCGCCGCTCCAGGGCGGCGTCCTTCTCGATGTGCTCGCGGTACTCGTCCAGGGTGGTCGCGCCGACCATCCGCAGCTCGCCCCGGGCGAGCATGGGCTTGATCATGTTGCCCGCGTCCATCGCGGACTCCCCGGTCGCGCCCGCGCCGACGATGGTGTGCAGCTCGTCGATGAAGGTGATGACCTGGCCGGCCGAGTCGGTGATCTCCTTGAGCACGGCCTTGAGCCGCTCCTCGAACTCGCCCCGGTACTTCGCGCCGGCGACCATCGCGCCCAGGTCGAGGGCGACCACGCGCTTGCCGCGCAGCGACTCCGGGACGTCGCCCGCGATGATCCGCTGGGCCAGGCCCTCCACGATCGCGGTCTTGCCGACGCCGGGCTCGCCGATCAGCACCGGGTTGTTCTTGGTGCGGCGGGACAGCACCTGGACGACCCGGCGGATCTCGGTGTTGCGGCCGATCACCGGGTCCAGCTCGCCCTTGCGGGCGCGCTCGGTCAGGTCGACGCCGAACTTCTCCAGCGCCTTGTAGGTGCCCTCCGGGTCGGGGCTGGTCACCCGGGCCGAGCCCCGGACCTTGCCGAACGCCTCCTTGAGCGCGTCGGGGGTGGCGCCGTGCCGGCCGAGCAGGTCGGCCACCTGGCCGCCGTGCTGGGCGAGGCCGACCAGCAGGTGTTCGGTGGAGACGTACTCGTCGCCCATCCCGGTGGCCAGCTCCTGGGCCTTGCCCAGCACCCGGACCGCGTCGCGGGAGAGCTGCGGCGCGGACACCGACGAGCCGCTGGCCGCCGGGAGGGCGCGGGCGAGCTGGTCGAGCTCCTTGTGCACGAGCTTGGGGTCCGCGCCGACGGCGGACAGCAGCGGGGCGGTCAGGCCGTCGCCCTGGGCGAGGAGCGCGCCGAGGAGGTGGACCGAGGTCACGTCGGGGTTGCCCGCGACGGTCGCGGCCTGCACCGCCGCGGACACGGCCTGCTGCGTCTTCGTGGTCGGGTTGAAAGCGTCCATTCCTCACCTCGGTCGGTGGTTCCCTGCCGGGCCAGCCTGGCAAACCGGCCGCCATCCTGCTCAACGTCAGAAAAGTTGAGCCGGTTCCGCTCAACCTACCGGACGTGGTGTGTCGTGGGACACGCCTTGACCTCGACCTTTGTTGAAGTTCTACCGTCCGAACCATGACCGTGCAGCTGAACCACACCATCGTTTCCGCACGTG
Source organism: Actinosynnema sp. NPDC050436 (assembly GCF_040655415.1). Classification (NCBI taxonomy): domain Bacteria; kingdom Bacillati; phylum Actinomycetota; class Actinomycetes; order Pseudonocardiales; family Pseudonocardiaceae; genus Actinosynnema; species Actinosynnema sp. NPDC050436. Next base: position 297,385 of record NZ_JBFAJV010000003.1, read on the forward strand.
ACGCCCGCGCGACCGCCGATTTCCTGGTCGACGTCCTGGGGCTCGAACCGGCGGTCGCGTTCGGTCCCTTCCTCGTCGTCCGCACCGCCAACGAGGTGAGCCTCGACGTGTTAGAGGTGGCGGAGGACATCGCCCCGCAGCACTACGCGTTCCTCGTCTCCGAGTCCGAGTTCGACCAGGTCTTCGGCCGGGTGCGCGAGCGCGGCCTGACCTACTGGGCGGACCCCCACCACCACCGGCCCGGCGAGATCAACACCAACGACGGCGGCCGGGGCGTGTACTTCGACGACCCGAACGGGCACCGCCTGGAGATCCTCACCGTCCCCTACGGCGGCTGAGGCCGGCGGGCCGCGCGGACGGGCTCCCCGCCCGCGCGGCCACCGGTCGAAATTCCGGTGCGCGTGGGCAGCGGGCCCACCACCATCCGGTGCATGAGCTCCCTCGTGCACCACATCACGGTCGACTGCCGCGACGCCTACGCCCTCGCCACCTTCTGGAGCGCCGTCACCGGCCACCCGGTCTCCCCGGACGACCAGCCCGGCGACCCGGAGGCGCTGGTCGCGCTGCCGATCGGCCCGGGCCTGCTGTTCATCGAGGTCCCGGAGGAGAAGGCGGTCAAGAACCGGGTGCACCTCGACCTCCAGCCCGACTCCGCGCGGGACGCCGAGGTCGACCGGCTGCTGGGGATCGGCGCCACCCTGGTGGACGACCAGCGGCGGCCGGACGGCACCGGCTGGGTCGTGCTGGCCGACCCGGAGGGCAACGAGTTCTGCGTGGAACGCAGCGCAGCCGAGCGGGCCGCCACCTCCTGACGCAGGTCACCCACATGTCGCAACCGGTTGTCCACACCTCGGGGTCGGTTGTCCACAATCCCCAGGTGTGAATCCACAGGCGGTCACGGCCCGCCGCGACGGGCACCGCCCTGCCGCCGGCCGGGTGAGGCGACCGCCCCGCCCGGCCGGGTGGCGTGGGCACCGCCACAGCTCACGGCCGTGGAGGACCACGCTCACCGCACCGGTGGGTCGCAATCCGCGAACCCGGTACACCTCGACGGGAATGTTCAGCTGAAGGTCGGTACGTATGGTGACTTCGGGTAACTCGACTGCACTCGAAGGTGGCATCAAGGAGTCAACCGGCCAGTTGACGGGTTAGCCTCACTTCGTCGGGGATGGAAGCTTGACGGAGACGTAGCGCCTTGCCGGCGCCGCCAGAAACGTGGAGACTGCGCCCGGACCATGACTGCGAACGCTGTGTTGAGCCCCCTCCCGAGCCCTCCCCACCGAGAGCCTCCTCCGGGTGTCACCGCGATGGTGCGGATGATCCGGGAGAGCTGGGCGGTCGTGGAGCCGCGCCAGGACGAGGTCGCCAAGTTCTTCTACGGGATGCTGTTCAGCCTCGCGCCGGCGACCCGTGAGATGTTCCCCGCCAACATGGAGGTGCAGCGGAGCAGGCTGCTGCGGGCCCTGGTCCACGTCGTGCAGATGGTGGACCGCCCCGACGACCTGATCCCGTTCCTGCGCCAACTCGGCCGCGACCACCGCAAGTTCGGCGTGGTCAACGTCCACTACGAGTCGGTCGGCACGGCGCTGCTGGCGGCCGTGAAGAAGTTCGCGGGCACCACCTGGACGCCGCAGGTCGAGCTGGCCTGGGCCGAGGCGTACACGATCATGGCGCGGGCCATGCAGGAGGCGGCGGCGGCCGACGACGGCCCCGCCTACTGGCACGCGACCGTGCTGGAGCACCAGCGGGTGAGCTGGGACCTGGCGGTCGTGCGACTCCAGCCGGATCACCCGGTCGGGTACCGCGCCGGCCAGTACCTGAGCGTCGAGACGCCGCAGCGCGCCCGGATGTGGCGGTACTTCTCGCCCGCCAACGCGCCGCGCGAGGACGGCATCATCGAGTTCCACATCCGGTCCGTCGAGGGCGGCTGGGTCAGCCGGTCCGTCGTCGGACACACCCAACCGGGTGATGTTTGGCGGATCGGGCCGCCGATGGGCCGGCTGCACGTCGACCGCAAGGCCGGCAACGACGTGCTCATGGTCGCCGGCGGCACGGGCGTCGCGCCGATGCACGCGATCATCGACGAGATGGCGCAGTGGGGCGAGAACCCGCGCGTGCACCTGTTCGTCGGCGGGCGCACCCGCGAGGACCTGTACGACCTGGACAACCTCCAGCGGGTCGCGGGCAGCAACCCGTGGCTGACCGTCGTGCCGGTGCTGGAGTCCGACCCGGGCGCGCGCGGCGTCGAGCAGGGCACCCTGGCCGACGTGGTCACCCGCTACGGGGCGTGGGAGGACCGGGACGTGCTGGTCTGCGGCTCGCCGTCGATGATCCGGGCGACCGTGTCGCGGATGCTCGTCGCCGGCACCCCGCTGGACCGGATCAAGTACGACCCGTTCACGCTCGACTGACCACGACCCCGCCGACCGGCGTGCGGGCCGGTGGCGGAGCGGGGACGTGCGGGCGGCCCACCAAAACCGTGGTCGGCCGGAGCGGGCGGCTCCGGCGCGGTCAGCGCGTGCGGTTCGGCTTCCAGACCACGAGGGCCGTCTCGTGGCGCACCGGGACCAGGTCCCGGCGCAGCGAGGCGTGCACCGACGCGGCGGCGTGCTCGGCGGCGGCCAGCGCGGACGCCAGTTGCTCGGTCAGCTCGGCCACGTGCGCGCGCAGCGCGCCCACCTCGTTCTCCAGCTCGATGATCCGCTTGATGCCCGCCAGGTTCACGCCCTCCTCCTGGGAGAGCCGCTGCACCTCGCGCAGGACCACGATGTCGCGCATCGAGTAGCGCCGGCCGCCGCCGGAGGTGCGGCCCGGCGACACCAGGCCCATCCGGTCGTAGGACCGCAGGGTCTGCGCGTGCAGGCCGGAGAGCTGCGCCGCCACCGAGATGACGAAGAACGGGGTGTCCTCGTCCGTGCCCGGCGGGAACGGGAACGTCATGTCGACCTCTTCTCCACCAAGGCGTTGAGGTCCGCCCTCGGGTCGTGCCGGGCGGTTGTCGACGCGTACGCCTCCAGCGCCTCGCGCGCGGCGGCGTCCATGTTGTTCGGCACCGCCACCTGCAACGTGATCAGCAGGTCGCCGACCTGCCCGTCGCGCTTGGCGATGCCCTTGCCCTTGGCCCGCAGCACCTGGCCCGACGCCGTGCCCGGAGCCACCTTCAAGGTCACCTTGCCCTCCAGGGTGGGCACGGTCAACGTGGTGCCGAGCGCCAGTTCGGGGAAGGTCACCGGCACGGTCACCGTCAGGTTGTTGCCCGAGCGCCCGAACACCGCGTCCGGGTTCACGTGCACCCGCACGTAGAGGTCGCCGTTGGGCCCGTTGTTGCGCCCCGGCTCGCCCTGGCCGGCCAGCCTGATCCGCTGGCCGTCGTCCACGCCCGCCGGGATGCGGATGGTCAGCGTCCGGGTCTTGGTGCTGACCCCCTCGCCCGCGCAGTCCGGGCACGGGTCGTCGATGATCCGGCCGGTGCCCCGGCAGTCCGCGCACGGCTCGGAGAACGCGAACGCGCCCTGGTTCCTGGTCACCAGGCCGGCCCCGCCGCAGTTCGGGCAGGTGCGCGGCGAGGTGCCCGGCCGCGCGCCGGACCCCGCGCAGGTGGCGCAGGTCGCCGGGCTGGACAGCCGCATCGGCACGGTCGCGCCCTTCACCGCCTCGGTGAAGTCGATCCGGACGTCGGTCTCGACGTCCTCGCCCCGGCGCGGCCGGGTCGCCGACGCCGTCGGGCCGCCCCCGCGCCGGTTGAACAGGCCGCCGAGCAGGTCGCCGAGGCCACCGCCCATGCCGCCGCCCTGCTGCTGGCGGTTGAACAGGTCGCCGACGTCGAAGCCGCCGCCCTGCCCGAACCCGCCGGGGAAGCCGCCGCCGCCCGCGAACAGGCGGCGGGCCTCGTCGTACTGCTTGCGCTTCGCGGCGTCCGAGAGCACGCCGTACGCCTCGGACACCGCCTTGAAGCGCGCCTCGGCCTTCGCGTCGCCCGGGTTGGCGTCGGGGTGCAGTTCCCGCGCCAACTTCCGGTACGACTTCTTGATCTCGTCGGCCGAGGCGTCGGAGGAGACGCCCAGCTCCCGGTAGAAGTCCTTGTCGATCCAATCCCGGGCACTCACCGGACGCCCCCTCCCCTTCAGTCCTGCTGCTGCGGTTCGGCCGGCGCGTCGGCGGCCGGCTCGTAGTCGGTCACCGCGACCAGCGCGGGCCGCAGCACGCGCTCGCCGAACCGGTAGCCGCGCCGGAGCACGGCGGTCACCGTCGGCCCGGACACGTCCGGGGACGTGCCGTGCTGCACGGCCTCGTGCACCGAGGGGTCGAAGTCCTCGCCCTCGTGCCCGAACGGCTCCAGGCCGGTGCCGCCCAGGGCGTTGACCAGCTTGTCGGCCACCGCCTTGAACGCGCCCGTCAGGTCGCCGTGCGCGCCCGCCCGCTCGATGTCGTCCAGCACGCCGAGCAGTTCGCCGGCCACGTTCGCCTTGGCCGTGCTGACCACCAGCTCCCGGTCGCGCTCGACGCGCTTGCGGTAGTTGGCGTACTCGGCGGTCAGGCGCTGGAGGTCGGCGGTCCGCTCGTCGAGCTGGGCCTTCAGCTCCGCGGCCGGGTCGGACTCGACCGCCCCGGGCCCGCCCACCTCGACCTCGGGGGCGGCGTGCCTGCCGCCCTCCTCGGCCGGGGTGGTCTCGTCGGAAGCGGGAGCCGGGGCGTCCTGCTCGGCGGCAGGGCGCACCTCGCCCGTCTCCGGGTCGATCCGGCGGCGGTCGTTGACCACCACGTTCGGCTGCTCTTCCGACTGGCTCACTTCTTCTTGTCCTCGTCCTCGTCCACGATCTCGGCGTCCACCACGTCGTCGGCCTTCGGGCCGGCCGCGCCCGGCGCGTCACCCGAGGGTGCGTCGGCGGCCGGGGCACCGGTGTTGGCGTAGAGGGACTGGCCGATGGCCTGCGACTCGGTGGCCAGCTTCTCCACCGCCGACCGGACCTTGGCGATGTCCGTGCCCTTCAGCGCCTCGGTGGTCTCCTCGATCGCCGCCTTGACCTTCTCCTTGACGTCGGCCGGGATCTTGTCGTCGTTCTCCTTGACGACCTTCTCCGTCTGGTAGACCAGCGTCTCGGCCTGGTTGCGGACCTCGGCCTCGTCGCGGCGGCGCTTGTCCTCCTCGGCGTGCGCCTCGGCGTCCTTGATCATCCGGTCGATGTCGTCCTTCGGCAGCGCCGAGCCGCCGGTGATCGTCATCCGCTGTTCCTTGCCGGTGCCCATGTCCTTGGCGGACACGTGCACGATGCCGTTCGCGTCGATGTCGAAGGTGACCTCGATCTGCGGGACGCCGCGCGGGGCGGGCGGCAGGCCGGTCAGCTCGAACATGCCGAGCTTCTTGTTGTCCGCCGCGAAGTCGCGCTCGCCCTGGAACACCTGGATCTGCACGGACGGCTGGTTGTCGTCGGCCGTGGTGAAGATCTCGGACCGCTTGGTCGGGATCGTCGTGTTGCGCTCGATGAGCTTGGTCATCACGCCGCCCTTGGTCTCGATGCCCAGGGACAGCGGGGTGACGTCGAGCAGCAGGACGTCCTTGACCTCGCCCTTGAGGACACCGGCCTGGAGGGCCGCGCCGACCGCGACGACCTCGTCCGGGTTCACGCCCTTGTTCGGCTCGCGGCCACCGGTCAGCTCCTTGACCAGCTCCGCCACGGCGGGCATCCGGGTCGAGCCGCCGACCAGCACCACGTGGTCGATGTCGCCGACCGAGATGCCGGCGTCCTTGATCACGTTGTTGAACGGCGCGCGGGTGCGCTCCAGCAGGTCGTTGGTGATCCGCTGGAACTCGGCGCGGGACAGCGTCTCGTCCAGGAACAGCGGGTTCTTCTCCGCGTCCACGGTGATGTAGGGCAGGTTGATGGCGGCGTTGTTCGAGCTGGACAGCTCGATCTTCGCCTTCTCGGCGGCCTCGCGGATCCGCTGGAGCGCCATCTTGTCCTTGGTCAGGTCGATGCCGCTGGACTGCTTGAAGCGCTCGACCAGCCAGTCGACGATGCGCTGGTCCCAGTCGTCGCCACCGAGGTGGTTGTCACCGGAGGTCGCGCGGACCTCGACCACGCCGTCGCCGAGCTCCAGCAGCGAGACGTCGAACGTGCCGCCACCGAGGTCGAAGACCAGGATGGTCTGCTCCTTCTCGCCCTTGTCCAGGCCGTAGGCCAGGGCGGCGGAGGTGGGCTCGTTGACGATGCGCAGCACGTTGAGGCCCGCGATCTGGCCGGCCTCCTTGGTGGCCTGCCGCTGCGCGTCCTCGAAGTAGGCCGGGACGGTGATCACCGCGTCGGTGATCTCCTCGCCCAGGTACGCCTCGGCGTCGCGCTTGAGCTTCATCAGCACGCGCGCGCTGATCTCCTGCGGCGTGTACTTCTTGCCGTCGATCTCGTCGGTCGTCCACGTCGTGCCGATGTGCCGCTTGACCGACCGGATCGTCCGGTCGACGTTGGTCACCGCCTGGTTCTTGGCGGGCTGACCGGTGAGCACCTCGCCGTTCTTGGCGAAGGCGACGATGGACGGGGTGGTCCGCGACCCCTCGGAGTTGGCGATCACCGTCGGCTCGCCACCTTCGAGAACCGCGACGACGGAGTTGGTCGTCCCCAGGTCGATGCCGACCGCTCGCGCCATTTGGATTCCTCCTGGTAGTACGTCTGTGAGAGCCCCGCGTTGAGCGGTGTCGGCTCAAGTTTGCCAGGTGCGGCGGACTTGAGTCCAGTCGGCTCAACCTTTCTGCCTCGTCCAACGAGTGGCAGGTGCCGGGTGTTCCCGCCAGGACGTGATCCGGGACACGCGAAGGCCCCGGCCGGCGACGCGGGGTGCGTCGCCGGCCGGGGCCGCAGAGGGTGCCGGGCGCTGGTGCGCCTACGGGGCGTCGAGCGCTTAGAGGGTGTTGAGCGTCAGGTCGCCGCTGTCCACGCGCAGCACCAGCTCGACCGTCGCGTTCGGGTCGCTCTTGAAGCCGTTGAGGTTCTTGTCACCGCTGCCGACGTCGGCGTCGAGCTTGTAGGAGCCCTGCGGCACCCGGACGGTCAGGTTGCCCGATCCGGCCGTGGCGCGCACCGACTGCGGGACGGCCAGCTCGACCTCGATGTCGCCGGAGTTGTTCTCGACCTTCACCGCGCCGCTCAGCTTCGACAGCCGCGCGTTGCCGGACCCGACCCTGCCGGTGAACTCGCCGGCGATGTCGGACGCGACCACGTCACCGGAGCTGTTCTCCACCTTCACCGCGCCGGAGACCCCGCGCACGGTCGCGTCGCCCGACCCGAGCTTGACGTCGACGCTCGCGACGCCCTCCAGGGTGACGTTGCCCGAGGTGTTCTCACCGTCCACCTTGACGTTCTTCGAGGGCACGGTCACCTCGTAGTGCACCGTGCACCGGCTGCCGCAGCCGTCCAGGACGAGCACGTCGCCCTCCACCCGGTGCGTCGTGCCGGTCGGCTTGTCGGCGTCCTTCGGGTACTCCACCTTCCGGACCACCCGGGTACCCGACGCGTCGTCGGCACCGCGCACCCGGACGTCACCCGAACCGTTCTGGACGCGCACGGTGGCGATCGGCTCGGAGATGTCGGACGTGTCGCTGAAGTTGTTCTCCACGAGCCGCACGCAAGACGACAGCGTTCCCGCGACGAGCACCGCCGTGACGGCCGCCACTGCGATCCGCTTCACCACCACTGCCCCCTCAGGCATCAAGGTCATTGGCACAAAACTAGAGGCCCGGGGTACACCCGGCCCACGGGGGAGACCCCCGACCGGATACGGGGGCTGTCCCTACCCCGTTTGTCAGCGACGCGCGTCAGCGCTCGACGAACCGGCCGCACCGCGCGACGGCGGCGGGCAGGCGACAGAGGGCGCGGTACTGCACGACGGCGGCGGCGGGCAGGCGGGTCGAGCCGGGGCGGGACGGGGCGGTGCGGGGCGGGTCAGGCCAGGTCTTCGACCACGGTCCGCAGGGCGGGCGCGCAGCGGGCCGGGTCGTTGAGGAAGCGGTCGGAGGCGATCACGTGCGACCCGGTCATCCGCTCCCACACCAGGCCCTGCACCGAGACCGCCGTGATGGCCAGCCGGAACGGCTTGACGTACCGGCCGAGCCGGTTCTCCACCCCGCGCACCACCTCGCCGATCGGCAGCGCGCCCGGCGACCGGCCGGCGTGGAGCCGCTCGTACTCCGCCGCCGGGCCGCGCAGCGCGATCACCGCCGCGCGCAGGCACGGCCGCGCGCCCAGCGACGGCCCGTCCGGGTCGACCGGCGTCGGCGCGGCCTGCTCGGTCCGGGCGTGGTCGAGCACGTCGGCCCACCACCCGAGCCACTCCTCGGCCGCGCCGGCCCGGTCCACGCCGGGCGGCACGAACACGGGTACCGACGGGTCCAGGCCGGGCAGCTCGGGCACCGTGTCGACCGAGAGCGCCAGCGTGTCCCGGAGGAACAGCGCGGTGTTGACCGAGTGATTCGTCCCGTGCGACACCTGCCACGACTCACGTCCGGCGAACCTCATGCCACCAGTGTCCCGCGCGAAGGTCATCGGGGAGGCATCAGAAGGGACACGACCGGCTCCAACTGTTCGGCCGTTGGGGGGAAATCCGCGATGAGCCCCTGGATCAGCAGCCCGTCCAGCGCGGCCACGAACCCGAGGAACGCGGCCGGCTGCATGGTGCCGAACACCGACGACAGCAGCGTGATCCACCGCCGCGCCGCCGGCCGCAGCTCCGGGCGGCGGGCCGCGAGCAGGTACAGCTCGTACTCGGCGAGCGTGCGGCCCCGGTGCGGCCCGACCGCCTCGGCCAGGAACCGGGCCACCGAACCGGGCGTCGGCTTGACCGCGCCGAACCCGAGCGCCATCTCGCGCGCCGACCAGGTGAGCGTGGCGATCAGCAGGTCGTCCAGGGTCGCGTAGTAGTAGGTGGACGACGACGACGGCAGGCCGGCCTCCCGCGCGACGGACCGGTGCGAGACGCCCGAGACGCCCTCGCGCTCGATCACCCGCAGCGTCGCCGCGAGCAGTTCCCGCCGTCGGCGCTCCCCGCGCGCCCGCCGCCCGTCAGCCGGTGGTCTGACCACTGCCCAGCTCGATCGCCACGACCCCCAGCACGACCAGCACCAGCCCGCCGATCATCAACGGGCTGAGGGGTTCCTCGAACAGCACCACGCCGACGGCCGCGACGGCGGCGATCCCGAACGCGCACCAGATCGCGTAGGCGACGCCGATCGGCATCCCGAGCTTGAGCACGAACCCGAGCGAGGTGAACGCCACGAGGTAGCCGACGACCACCACCACGATCGGCCACGGCCGGGTGAAGCCCTCGGACAGCTTGAGCGAGACGGTCGCGGCGACCTCGCCGACGATCGCCAGCGCGAGCAGCAGGTAGACCACCGGAGCGCCTCCGACTAGTGGGACAGGTGTCCCACTAGTTTATGTGATCGGCCACGCTCAGGTGGTTACCCGTGAGTAGTCGGGCGTAGTGTGCCCACCCAGGAGACCGGACGAGAAAGGCCGCCACCACATGGGAGCCCTCCAGCTCGCACTCGGCGCCGTCGGCGTCGCCGTCAGCGTGTACGCCTGGGGCCTGTTCGTGGCCGGCGTGGCCCGGATGGTCCGGACCATCCGGCTGGGTCAGCCCGACGCGACGCGCAACGGCCCGTTCTGGCCCCGGCTGCGCACCCTCGTCGTGGAGTTCGTCGCGCACACCCGGATGGCCAAGCTCCGGAAGGTCGCCCCCTGGCACTGGATGGTGATGTGGGGCTTCCTGATCGGCTCCGCCGCGCTGTTCGAGGCGTACGGCGAGGTGTTCGACCCGTCCTTCCACTGGCCGGTCATCGGCGCGTGGCCGGTGTGGGGCCTGGTGGTCGAGCTGCTCGGCATCGGCACCGTGGTCGGCGGCGTCGCCCTGGCCGTGATCCGCCAGCTCAACCACCCGCGCCGCGCCGACCGGCTGTCCCGGTTCGCGGGCTCGGACTTCCGCGCCGCGTACTTCGTGGAGGCGGTCGTCATCGTCGAGGGCCTGGGCATCCTCGGCGTGAAGGCGTTCAAGCTCTCCTCCGGCCTGGAGGACATGCCGCTGTGGTCGTCGTTCGTGACGCTGCCGCTGAGCCACCTGCTGCCGGACAACCCCGACTGGGTGTCGGTCATGGCGGTGGTCAAGCTGCTGTCCGCCATGCTCTGGCTGGTCGTCGTCGCCAAGAACCTGACCATGGGCGTGGCCTGGCACCGCTTCAGCGCGTTCTTCAACATCTACTTCAAGCGCGAGGACGACGGCGGCGTCGCCCTGGGCGCGCTGCGGCCGATGATGAGCGGCGGCAAGGTCCTCGACCTGGAGGAGGCCGACCCGGACGAGGACACGTTCGGCGTCGGCAAGGTGGAGGACTTCACCTGGAAGGGCTGGCTGGACTTCAGCACGTGCACCGAGTGCGGTCGCTGCCAGTCGCAGTGCCCGGCGTGGAACACCGGCAAGCCGCTGTCCCCCAAGCTGGTGATCACCCAGCTCCGCGACCACGCGTTCGCCAAGGCCCCGTACCTGCTCGCGGGCGGCAGCCGGGACATGGCCGGCGACGAGGTCGGCCTCACCGAGGACAAGTACGAGGACTACAAGAAGCGCCTGGAGTCCATCGACGTGCTGGCGATGGCCGAGTCCGAGCGCCCGCTGATCGGCGGCGCGCAGGAGCTGGGCGTGATCGACCCCGAGGTGCTGTGGTCCTGCACGACCTGCGGCGCGTGCGTCGAGCAGTGCCCGGTGGACATCGAGCACGTCGACCACATCGTCGACATGCGCCGCTACCAGGTGCTGATCGAGTCGAACTTCCCGTCCGAGCTGGGCGGCATGTTCAAGAACCTGGAGAACAAGGGCAACCCGTGGGGCCAGAACGCCAAGGACCGCCTGGCGTGGACCGAGGGCCTGGACTTCGACGTGCCGGTGTTCGACGGCGACCTCGGCGACACCGAGTACCTGTTCTGGGTCGGGTGCGCGGGCGCGTTCGAGGACCGGGCGAAGAAGACCACCCGCGCGGTCGCCGAGCTGCTGCACACGGCGGGCGTCTCCTACACCGTCCTCGGCCCGGAGGAGACCTGCACCGGCGACCCGGCGCGGCGCGCGGGCAACGAGTTCCTGTTCCAGATGCTCGCCCAGCAGAACGTCGAGGTGCTCAACGCGGTGTTCGAGGGCCGCGAACCCGGCCGCCGCAAGATCGTGGTCACCTGCGCGCACTGCTTCAACACGCTGGCCAACGAGTACCCGCAGGTCGGCGGCCAGTTCGAGGTCGTGCACCACACCCAGCTGCTCAACCGCCTGGTGCGCGAGCGCCGGCTGGTGCCGGTCGCCGAGGTCACCGAGGACGTGACCTACCACGACCCGTGCTACCTGGGCCGGCACAACAAGGTCTACGAGGCCCCGCGCGAGCTGGTCGGCGCGTCCGGCGCGAACCTCCGCGAGATGCCCCGGCACGGCGACCGGTCGATGTGCTGCGGCGCGGGCGGCGCGCGGATGTGGATGGAGGAGCGGATCGGCAAGCGCATCAACGTCGACCGCGTGGACGAGGCGCTGGGCACCGCGCCGTCGAAGATCGCCACCGGCTGCCCGTTCTGCCGCGTGATGCTCACCGACGGCGTGACCGCCCGGCAGAACGAGGGCCAGGCGGGCGCGCACGTCGAGGTGGTGGACGTGGCCCAGCTCCTGCTCACCGCCGTCCGCCGGGGTCAGGGCACCCCGGCCACCGCCGAACCGGAGACCGCCGAGGCGTGATCCGCTGACGACCCGGGCCGCCGGGACGCGGTCCACGAGGCCCCCTCCGCCACTTGGCGGAGGGGGCCTCGTCGTGTCGTGCGGCTCGTTGTGGGGGCGGCGCGGCGTGGGGGGTGGGTCAGTCGCCGTCCGCGATCCGGTCGTAGACCAGGTTGAGCACCCAACTGGTCAGGGCCACGATGATCGCGCCCCAGAAGGCCGGCCAGAAGCCGGTGACCTGGAACGGCAGGCCGAGCCGCTCCGCCGTCCAGCCCGTCAGCCAGAACATCAGGCCGTTGACCACCAGCCCGATCAGGCCCAGCGTGACGATGTAGAAGACGCAGCCGAAGAACTTGACCACCGGTTTCACGACCGCGTTGACCAGGCCGAACAGCAGCGCCACGCCGAGCAGCGTGCCGACCTTCGCCGGCGTCGAGCCGTCACCCAGGTCGATGCCGGGGATGACCGTGGAGACCCAGACCGCCACCGCGGTCAACAGCACCTGCACCAGAAAGCCCATGCCGCGCAGGCTAGTCCCGCCGGTGCTCCGATCGGGGCAGGCGCGACACCCGCGCGGCGACGCGGCTGCGCCGCTGGTTCCGCAACGCGCGCCCGCGCGGTCGTGGATTTACGGTCGGACCATGACTTCCACGGGCGCTGCGGGAACGTCCCCGGCCGAGACGTCCCAGGGCGAGACGCCCAAGGGCGGGGAGAGCACGCTCACCGTGCTGCTGGCCCTGGCGGTGAACCTGGCCATCGCGATCATGAAGGCGATCGCCGGCGCGATCACCGGGTCGGCCGCGATGCTCGCCGAGGCCGCGCACTCCGTGGCCGACACGTTCACCGAGGGCCTGCTGCTCACCGCGCTGCGCCGGTCCGAGCGCCCGGCGGACCGCCGCCACCCGTTCGGCTACGGGAAGGACCGGTACTTCTGGTCGCTGCTGGCCGCCGTGTCGATCTTCGTGTCGGGCGCGGTGTTCGCGTTCTACGAGGGCGTGCACACGGTGTTCGGCGAGCCGAGCGAGCAGAGCAGCCCCGGCGTCGGGTACGTGGTGCTGGCGATCGCGTTCGCCCTGGAGTCGGTGTCGTTCACCCAGGCGTTCCGCCAGGTGCGGCGCGGCGCGCGGGAGGAGGGGCGCTCGGTGGTCGCGTTCCTGCGGGTCTCCGACGACCCGACCGTGAAGACGGTGTTCTTCGAGGACTCGGCCGCGCTGGTCGGCCTGCTGCTCGCGTTCGGCGGGCTGGGGCTGCACCACCTGACGGGTTCGTCGGTGTGGGACGGCGTGGCGTCGCTGCTGATCGGCGTGCTGCTGGCGTTCTGCGCGTACGTGCTGGCGGGCACCAACCGGGGACTGCTGATCGGGCGGCAGGCCGACCCGAAGCTGGTGAAGGCGGTGTGGGACTACCTGCGCGAGGTGCCCGAGGTGGAGCAGGTGGTCGACCTGCTGACGATGGCCGTCGGCACGGACCGGGTCCTGCTGTGCGCGCGGCTCGACTTCGACGACGCCCTGTCCGCGGCGGACCTGGAACGGGCGTGCGTGCGCATCGACGGCGAGCTGAGGGCGAGGTGGTCGGACCTGGACGAGGTGTTCCTGGAGCCGGTGCCCAGGACGGACCCGCAGCTCAGGGAACGCGTGCTGGCCCGGTACGGCGAGGTGTTCTGATCGCGGGGGACTCCCGACACCGGGCGTGGGTGTTCTCAGCGCCGCGTGTCGGTCCGGTGGAAGTTCAGGTACGCCCGCGAGGGCGTGGGCCCGCGCTGCCCCTGGTACCGCGACCCGGCCTGCTGGGAGCCGTACGGGAACTCGGCCGCCGAGCTGAGCCGGAACAGGCAGAGCTGCCCGATCTTCATCCCCGGCCAGAGCGTGATCGGCAGGTTGGCGACGTTCGACAGCTCGAGCGTGATGTGCCCGGAGAACCCGGGGTCGATGAACCCGGCGGTCGAGTGCGTGAGCAACCCGAGCCGTCCCAGCGACGACTTCCCCTCCAGCCGCCCGGCGAGGTCGTCGGGCAGGGTGACCAGCTCGAACGTCGACCCGAGCACGAACTCCCCGGGGTGCAGGACGAACGGCTCCCCGTCCTCGGCCTCGACGAGCGAGGTCAGGTCGTCCTGCTGCACGGCCGGGTCGATGTGCGTGTACCGGGTGTTGTTGAACACCCGGAAGAACCGGTCGAGCCGGACGTCGATGCTGGAGGGCTGCACCATGACGTCGTCGAACGGCTCCAGCACCAGCCGGCCCGAGTCGACCTCTTTGCGAAGATCGCGGTCACTCAACAACACGACCCCAGCCTATGTGTATGATCGGACCCGCACCGCACGCGGGTGTAGTTCATTGGTAGAACGACAGCTTCCCAAGCTGTAGAGGCGGGTTCGATTCCCGTCACCCGCTCGTAGCGCGAAGGCCCAGGTCGGAGACATCGACCTGGGCCTTCGTCGTGCTCGGGCAAGCCGGAGCGGAGGCCGAGGTCAGGAGCAGGATCGCGGCTATGGGGACAGCGCTTCGCCCGACTCCCGACCCCCGAATGGGATACGGTTGTGCACAGTCTTCCCCGCGCGAGCGGGGGTGATCCGCCCTGATGTCGGACTCGACCGGGACACGCCCGTCCCCCGCCGGAGCGGGGGCTGCTCGGTATGATCCACAACGCAGGTCGACGGGTCCTCCTCGAACGCGCGTCGCCACGCTGTATCCCGGAGGCCGAGACCCATGACCAGTGCACGCCGCCTGGCCGGCTACACGTTGGATGATTGGGAGCGCCTTGAACCTGCCGAGGGCCACCGCGTCGAGTTGGTCGACGGGCGGTTCGTCGTGAACGCCGCTCCTGCCGTCGCACACCAGCGTGTCGCGGATCGACTGTGCCGGCTACTGGATGACGCGGTTGCGGACAGCGGCATGGAGGCTGTTACAGCGGTCGGCGTGCGCATCGCACCAGGACTGGGCTACATCCCGGACCTGGTTGTGTGCACGGAGTTGGTGAACACCCCCGTGGTCGCCGTCGAATTGGTGGCACTTGCGGTCGAAGTGGTCAGTCCGTCCACGGCGCGTCGTGATCGGCTGGAGAAGCCCGCTGCGTTCGCCGCAGCAGGGGTTCCTGCCTTCTGGCGGGTCGAGATCGGAGGCACGGACGGTCCGGTCGTCTATTGCTACCGGCTGGACCAGGACGTGTACGTGGAGGTAGCGACCCTCCGGGCCGGTACCGCGGGGACGGCTGACGTCCCCGGCGGGATGACGGTGACGGTCGACCCCGCCGACTTGATCGGCTCACGCCGGCCCAGGTCCTGAGCCCGGTGGATCTCTGCAACGCGACACCTTTCAGAATTGCCGCGCTGTAGAGGCGGGTTCGATTCCCGTCACCCGCTCGTAGCGCAAAGGCACAGGTCGGAGACATCGACCTGGGCCTTCGTCGTGTTCGGGCCTGGCGGCCAACCGTGCCGTCGTCATCGCCCTCGGCACGCCTGCTCCAGTCCTCGATCCGAAGCCCTCCTGTTGAAGCCCGTCACCGGGCGGAGGCCGGATGAGCAGCACGGGAGTAATCGCTCGGCCCCGCCGAGCACAGACGTGGGATACTCGGGAACGACGACGAGCCGGAAGCGAGGTGACCGCGTGACCGCTGCAACCGATCTCGCACACCCCCTCGGCCCGCACACCGTTGAGGCATGGCGCGTCGCCGAGCACCCGGACGACGGGTCACGGCTTGAGTTGATCTGGGGTTACTACCACGTGTCTCCTCCACCTGGCGGTCCCCACCAGTACGCCTTGGGCGCTCTCTACCGCGCTCTCTGGCGTGCGGCGGAGGGGAACGACAGGCTGCATGCGGTCACCGGAGTGGGTGTCGAGATCTCCACCGCGATCCGCACTGCGTTGATCCCGGACGTCGCTCTGCTCAACACGCCTCCTACGACGACCAGCTTCCCCGCGTCAGCTCTGGTGCTGGCTGTCGAAGTGTGGTCGCCGGGCAACAGTGCGCACGAACGGGAGACCAAGGTGGCCGGGTACGCCATCGCTGGTGTGCCCTACTTGTGGACCGTGGAGATGCACGCCATTCGTCGAGCCGCCACGGTACGCGCCTATGAACTGGTAGGCGGCAGCTATCGGGACCGCACACCCACGCCCCCGCGTGGCGGTGACACCGGAACCGTGCTGCCCGGCCCCGTTCCCGTGCCCCTCGACCTGGCCGATCTGGTTCCCTAGGGACCGCCCCGACCGGATCGGGCGAAGCCGAACGCCGTGTGACCCGTGTGCGACAAGCCTCGATCAGCAGCGGTCGACTCGGGATGTTCGTGCTCCGAATCCAACACAGGTCAAGGTCCCTGCCAGGTTCCCAAGCGGTAGAGGCGGGTTCGATTCCCGACACCCGCTCAGCGAGTGGCGAGCGGCTCGGGGGCAGGCGGTCCGACGCAGGCGGTTCGGTGGCGAGCAAGTGCATCAACGACCAGATCAACGCGTACTGCAAGCCCGATGGCGGCAGCACCGCTGATCCGGCACGCAGCGGACCGGCGATCGGGTGGCCAGGTCCAGGCGGCGGCAAGTCGGGTGACTTGGGCTTTGTCGTGATCGGGTAGAGCGTGGTCGTCGCGCGTCCGGCGTGGACCAAGAGCACGTCCTCGCCGGACGGGCAGGCCGGCGGGAGATCGGGATGGCACCTCCGGCTCGGCTACCAGCCGGGGTCGGGTTTCGGGGGAAGCTGCCGGTTGAGCGCCGAGTGCGACGGGTGTGACAGGTGGCGGTGGTGGACTTCCGCATACATGCGTCAGTCCTGTTGGCGCCACGCCTCGTTGTAGCGGCGTTCGCGTTCTTGGTCGGTTTCCGTGTTGCGCTCCTTCCGGAACGTGCTGGCCGACGCCCGTGGGTAGCCGTACTTCGTCATCCGGTGGTCCGTCGACTCGATCGCGTACGACACCGCGAAGTACACGCCGACCACCAACCCCAGGGAGCCGCACGCCAAGGCCAGCGGCAGGGGGGAACCCAGGCCCCACACCAGGGCCAGGGTGATCAGCGCGGTGAGCGGGAGGACCTGGAGGAACGCTCGAACCACGAACCACGCCAGCCAGGTCGGCTTGGTGGCCTGGTGGAAGACCCAGTCGCGGTACTTCAGCGGGAGGCGTCCGCCGACCAGGTACCAGGCCCGCAGGGGCACGGGTGGTGTCGTCATGACGTCGCCGCGATCACCCGGGTCAGCACCCGGTGCAGGTCTTCGAGTTCCGCCAGCGTCATCCCGAGCCGTTCCACGACGGCCGGGGGGATGGCCAGCGCGCGTTCGCGCAGGGCCGCGCCCTCCTCGGTCAGCGCCACGGCGAGCTGGCGCTCGTCGGAGGACGCCCGCCCGCGCGTCAGGTACCCGATGGCTTCCAGCCGCTTGAGCAGCGGTGACAGGGTTGCGGGCTCCAGTGCGAGCAGCCGGCCCAGCTCCTTGACCGAGAGCGGCTCCTGGCCCCACAGCGCCAGCATCACCAGGTACTGGGGGTGGGTGAGGCCCATGGGTTCGAGCAGCGGCCGGTAGAGGGCCACCACGTTCCTGGACGCGATGGAGAGCGCGAAGCAGACCTGCCGGTCCAGGGCCAGCGGGTCGCCCTCGATGGTTTGTGCACTAATCATTAGTACCCACACTACACCGCGGGCGTGGGCTTCGGCGGGCGGTTCGGGTCGTGCGGGAGGGTGGGCCACCGCACATACCCGAAGTTTTTCTGCGAAACTCCGTCATGTCCGCGCGTTCCACGACTCCTACCCACATGCGAACCGGTGTCAACGCGCGTCCGTCCCCCGGGGTGGGCGCTGGTCGGCATGTCCAGGGGCCGGGCATCGCGCTGGTGGACCCCATCCCGCTGTTCCGCGAGGGCCTCTCGGCCGTCGTGCGCCGGACGCCGGGGCTGCACTGGCTCGGCTCGACCGGGCACCTGCACACGGCCGTCCGCCTGCACGAGCGGCTCCGCCCGGACGTGCTGCTGGTCGACTCGGTGCTCGACCCGCAGGGCCACCTGGCGACCCTGCTCGTCGGCAACGACCCGCAGCTCGTGGTCATCTCGCTGGTCCGCGAGCCGCACCGGACCGCGAAGTACGTGCGCGCGGCGCTGGCGGCGGGCGTGCGCGGGATGGTGCCCCGGGCCGGTGAGATCGGCGAGGTGCTCCAGGCGATCGTGCGCGGCCACCAGGAGCGGATGTACCTGGACCCGACGCTCGCGCCGCTGGCCGCCGGCTTCACGCCGACCGCCGAGGCCGGGTCGCGGCGCGCGCTGTCGCGGCGGGAGTACGAGGTGCTCCAGCTCATCGCGGACGGGCTGGAGAACCAGTCCGTGGCCAACGAGCTGTACGTCTCGGTGGAAACCGTCCGCACGCACGTCAAGAACATCCTGCGCAAGCTCCGGGCACGGGACCGCACGCACGCCGTCTCGCTCGCCTACCAGGCCGGACTGCTCAGCAGCAACATGCGGTGACGCGTCTCGCGCGCCACATCCGGGTGGCCGGCCTTGCCGGGGTTACTGACAGGTAATACCCTGTTGTTACCGGTCAGTAGCGGACCGTCCCGATTTTCATGGAGTGAGACGAGATGGGTCACTACAAGAGCAACGTCCGAGACCTGGAGTTCAACCTCTTCGAGGTCTTCAACGTGCAGGACCACCTCGGCACGGGGCCGTTCGAGCAGGCGGACGAGGACACCGCGCGCGGCGTGCTCGCCGAGCTGAACAACCTGGCCGTGGGTCCGCTGGCGGACTCGTTCGCCGACTCCGACCGCAACCCGCCGGTGTTCGACCCGAAGACGCACTCGGCCACGCTGCCCGCGTCCTTCAAGCGGTCCTACCAGGCCATCTGGGACGGCGAGTGGTACCGCCTGTCGCTGCCCAACGAGCTGGGCGGCTTCGGCATCCCGCCGTCGGTGCAGTGGGCGGCGTCGGAGCTGATCCTCGGCGCGAACCCGGCCGTCTACATGTACCTCGCGGGCCCCAGCTTCGCCACGGTCGTCCACCGCAACGGCACCGAGGAGCAGAAGAAGTGGGCCGAGCTGATGATCGAGCGCGGCTGGGGCGCCACGATGGTGCTCACCGAGCCCGACGCCGGCTCCGACGTGGGTGCCGGCCGCACCAGGGCCGTGCTCCAGGAGGACGGCACGTGGCACCTCGACGGCGTGAAGAGGTTCATCACCTCGGGTGACCAGGACCTGACCGAGAACATCATGCACCTGGTGCTGGCGCGGCCCGAGGGCCCCGGCATCGAGGCCAAGGCGGGCACCAAGGGCCTGTCGCTGTTCCTGGTGCCCAAGTGGCACTTCGACCCGGAGACCGGCGAGTCGACCGGCGAGCGCAACGGCGCGTTCGTCACCAACGTCGAGCACAAGATGGGCCTGAAGGTCTCCACGACCTGCGAGCTGACCTTCGGCCAGCACGGCGTGCCCGCCCGGGGCTGGCTGCTCGGCGAGGTGCACGACGGCATCGCGCAGATGTTCCAGGTGATCGAGTACGCCCGGATGATGGTCGGCACCAAGGCCATCGGCACGCTGTCCACCGGCTACCTGAACGCGCTGTCCTACGCCAAGGAGCGGGTGCAGAGCGCCGACCTGACCCGGATGACGGACAAGACCGCCCCGCGCGTGGCCATCACCAACCACCCGGACGTGCGGCGCTCGCTCATGCTCCAGAAGTCCTACGCCGAGGGCCTGCGCGCGGTCTACCTGTACACCGCGACGTTCCAGGACCGGATCGCCCTGGGCGGCGAGGGCAGGGAGCTGGCCGAGAAGGTCAACGACCTGCTGCTGCCGATCGTCAAGGGCGTCGGTTCGGAGCGGGCCTACGAGCAGCTCGCGCAGTCGCTCCAGACGCTCGGCGGGTCGGGCTTCCTGCAGGAGTACCCGATCGAGCAGTACATCCGGGACTCGAAGATCGACTCCCTGTACGAGGGCACCACCGCCATCCAGTCGCTGGACTTCTTCTTCCGCAAGATCATCCGCGACAAGGGCCAGGCGCTCGGCTTCCTCAACGGCGAGATCCAGGGCTTCCTGGACAACGAGGGCGGCAACGGGCGGCTCAAGGAGGAGCGGGCGCTGCTCAAGCAGGCCCTGGAAGACCTCCAGGGCATGGTGGGCGCGCTGATCGGCTTCCTGACCACCGCGCAGGAGGACGTGCGCAACCTGTACAAGGTCGGCCAGAACACCGTCCGGCTGCTGATGACGGCGGGCGACGTGCTGGTGGGCTGGCTGCTCCTGCGCCAGGCCGAGGTGGCGCTGGCCAAGCTCGACGGCCCGGTCTCGACCCGGGACAAGGCGTTCTACGAGGGCAAGGTCGCCGTGGCGTCGTTCTTCGCCAAGTCCGTGCTGCCGGAGCTCTCCGCCCGCCGCAAGATCGCGGAGACGACCGACAACTCGCTGATGGACGTGGACGAAGCCTCGTTCTGACCGCGACGCGGAGGGGGCGGCACCCGGTGGGGTGCCGCCCCCTCCGCGTCGTCACACCTTGTGCGCGCGGGCGGCGGCGAAGCAGTACGCGCCGAAACCCAGGAACCCGAACGCGATCACGGCCAGCAGGAACACCCCGTACGGCTGCGCGGCCAGCGTGTGCAGCGCCTTGTCCAGGCCGCCGGACTGCGACGGGTCGGCGTCGATCGCCGCGAACCCGACCAGGACGCCGATCAGGGCGTAGGAGATCCCCTTGCCGATCCACCCGATGCGACCCAGCCGCTCGACCCAGCGCCGGGTGGCGGCGGGCAGCTCGGTCATGTCGAGGTCGTCCTCGAACTTCTTCTTCACGCCCTTGCGCGCCACCACCACGCCCAGGGCGATCACGGCCAGCGCCACGACCCCCACCAGCACCTGGCCCAGCGGCAGGGCGAGCACCTTCGCCGTCCACGACTGCGACTGCTGGTTCGAGTCGGACTGCGAGTCGCCGACGGCGTACCCGACGGCCGCGACACCGATCGCAACGCCGGTGATCGCGCGCCCCACCGACCCGAGCCGGCGGGTGAGCCTCTTGCGGCCCTCGGGCACCCACTGGTAGCCCGACACCGCCATCACGAGCTGCCACGCGGCGAACGCGAACAGCCCGACCGCCACGACCCAGAGCAGCACCGGCCCGAAGCCGGTCTCCGCGAGCGTGGCGACCGCGCCCTTCTGGTCGGTCCGCTCGCCGCTGTCGCCGAACACGACCTGGGCGGTCAACACGGCCAGCAGCACGTGCACCAGCCCGTAGCACACCATCCCAGCCCGGCCGAACACCTGCACGGCCGGGTGGCGTCTCACCTCATGGACGTTCACGATCGGGTGACTACCCGCTCGTGACCAGCCCCAACCGGTCGCCCGTCAGCCGGCGGGCGGCGGGGCCTCGCAGACGATCTTCGGCGACGGGTCGTAGCGGACCGTGCGGGACTCGGACCGGGACTGGCCGGTGCGGCGGTCCTTGACCGTCCGCGTGTCGGTGACCGTGAAGCCCCGCGCGCCGGCGCTGGCCACGCACGGCTGGGTGGTCTTCTTGATCTCGTTCGGGTCGGTGAAGTTCGTCTGCTCGCTGGTGGAGCCGGACACGTCGTAGTTCTTGGTGCCCCACAGGACGATCTTGATCGTGGACGGCGTCCAGATGGTCTGGATGGCGACGCCCGTGTCGTCCGGGTTGGTGAACTTGATGTCGATCAGGCTGTTGCCCGCGCCGTCCATGAACACCGTCGCCTCGCGGCCGGCCGGGTACCGCGAGATCCAGTAGCTGTGCTCCTTGTGGCCCGCGTCCTTCATGCCCGCGTGGTAGCCCGCGTTGTACAGCGTGGTGGCGAACTGCGAGATGCCGCCGCCGACCGCGCGGCCCGGTGCGCCGTTCTCGATGATGCCCGCCTCGACGTAGCCCTGGGCGGTGCCGCGCGGGCCGGTGTAGTCGTTGAGCGAGAACGTCTCGCCCGGCTTCACGATCGCGCCGTTCACCTTCTCCGCGACCACCCGGATGTTGGTGCCCGAGTCGCCGGCGAAGCCACCGGTCTGGAACTCGCCGATGACCTCCTTGATGCCCATCTTGTTCGCCTGCTCGGTGGTGACCTTGGCGGGCGTGTGCTTGTACTCGGCCTTGATCTCGCGGGGCTGCGGGCTCTTGAGCACGTCCAGGAAGGTCGCCAGGGACTTCTCCCAGTCGATGCCCAGGCCGTCCACGGACTCCTTCACCACGGGCCGGCCGCCGTCGAACACGATCTCGGCGTCCTTGCCCTCCTTCTCGGTGTCCTTGAGCTGCGGGCCGGCCGCCTCGACCACCTTGGCGTTGTCCACCTTGGCGGTCAGGCCGCCGTCCTCGGCGGGCTCGAACACCAGGGTCGCGGCGAGCTGCTCGGGCGTGAGGGTCGCGTCCTTGCCCTCGCCCTTGACCAGCACCGGGGCGGCGGTGGCGGGCTTGGCGACCTCTTCGAGCGCCTTCTGGACGCCCTCCTTGGTCGTCTTCACCGGGGTGGTGCCGACCGGCAGCTCGACCGTGCCGCCGTCCGCCCAGGACGCCAGCAGCTTCTCCGACGCGCCCGGCACGTCGAGCTTCTGGCCCTGCTTCGGGTCCACGGCCACCGGGCTCGCGCCCTCGAACCGGATGGTGCCCTCGGCCGGCTCGTGGTCGGTCTTGGCGCGCAGCGCCTCCAGCGCGGCGGTGAGCTTGGCGGCGTCGCTGCGGGTGGCGATGCCGACCTCGCGCGAGGTGAAGAACGAGGTCACCCGGGTGACCGGGGACAGCGGCTGGTCGCCCGCGCGGTCCAGGGTGGCGTTCCAGTCCAGCTCCAGGCCGGCGGCCTTCGGGTCGAACTCGGTGGCCACGTCGCCGGCCTGGGTGGTCACCGGCTGGGCCAGCCTCGGGCCGATCTGGTCGCGCAGCTTCTGCTCGGCCGCGCTGTGGCTCAACCCGCCGACGTCCACGCCCGCCACGGTCACGCCGCGCGGCACGTTCCCGCTGGACAGCGCGATGTCCGCGCCGTACAGGACGGCCAGCAGGCCCAGCACGGACGCCGCGACGACCAGCAGCTTGCGGCGGCTCCGGCGGCGCTGGTCGGTCTCCTCGGCCGCCGCCTCCTCGTCCACCATGACCGGGCCGTGCACGGTGGCCTCGGACGCGGGCACCGGGCTGGCGAAGACCGTGGTCTCCTCGGACGGCCTGGGGTTGCGCGGGTCGTCCGCCGGCGTCCCGCGCGGCGGGTCGACCGGCATCGCGCGGGTCTCGTCGGCGGGCAGCGCGCGGGTGGCGTCGACCGGGATCGCGCGGGTCTCC
Organism: Actinosynnema sp. NPDC050436; assembly: GCF_040655415.1. Lineage (NCBI taxonomy): Bacteria > Bacillati > Actinomycetota > Actinomycetes > Pseudonocardiales > Pseudonocardiaceae > Actinosynnema > Actinosynnema sp. NPDC050436. The sequence goes on from NZ_JBFAJV010000003.1 coordinate 320,312, forward strand.
TCGGCCGGTGTCACCGGGGACCGGGACGGCTCGGCCGGGCGCGCGGGCTCGGCGGGCGGGGTCAGCTTGTGCGTGATCGCGTCCGGCTTCGGCGCGAGGTCGCGCGCCGACGGGTCGGGCAGGATGCGGGTCGCCTCGGACGGCGGCACGTTGCGCACCGTGGGCGCGGACGACTGCGCGTCGGCGGCTGCCCCCTGCGCCGCGCCGGGGACCTGCGCCGCGCCGGACGCCGGGGTCGGCGTCGCGGGCGAGCCCTGCGACGGCTTGCCCCGGGCGGGCGTCGCCGGTCCTTGCGGCGTCCCGGGCGGGTGCGGGGCGGTGGTCGCCGGGGACTGCGCAGCGGGCTCGTCCGGCTCCTCCTGCGGCCACGCCTCCTCGGTCGGCCACGCCGCCTCCTGGACCGAGGACGCCGGGATCTGCGTCGTGCGCTCCGAAGCGGTGCCCGACGGGCGGACGGGCTCGAACGCCCTGGTCCGCTCAGCGTCGTACTCCGGTCGCTGGTTCTCCGGCACCGCTCCCCCTCTTGCCTCTGTCGCAAGTCCCCGGGACTGCTTACCCGACCGGCGTCACGCGTCGATCACTTCCGGGTGTCGATCAACTGTGTGGGCGGCTCAGAGGTAGAGCCCGGTCCCGTGGTCCGACCGCTCGCTGGCGATCGCGTGCAGGTCCCGCTCCCGGAGCACCAAATAGGTGGCTCCCTGGACCTCGACCTCGTACTGGTCCTCCGGGTTGAACAGCACCCGGTCGCCGACCTTCACGTGGCGCACGCTCGTGCCGACGCCGTGCACGTCGCCCCAGGCCAAACGCTTCGCCATCTGCGCGGTCGCCGGGATCACGATGCCACCGCTGCTGCGGCGCTCACCGTCCTCCGGGGAGATCCGCACCATGACGCGGTCGTGCAGCATCTGGATCTCAAGCTTGACATCGGGCACCGGCAGAGTCTACGTGGCGCTCGTGACGCCCTCGTCCAGCCCGCCCATCACCAGGGGCAGCCGGCGGGGCCCGTCCTCGGTGATGCGGACCGGGACGCCCCAGTCCTGCCTGGTGAGCTTGCACGCGGGGTGCTCGACGGCCGGGTCGTCGGTGCAGCTCGCCGCCTGCGCCACGACGTGCAGCACACCCTCGGCGAAGCCCTCCGCGACGCGCAGGGTCCGGGTCAGGTCGGTGCCCACGCCCGAGCCCTCCACCAGCAGCTCCGGCGGTGAGCTGGTGATCTCCAGGCGGGTCGACGGGCCGTAGCGGTCGTCCAGCCTGGTCCCGGCCGGCGGCGTGAACACGACGGTCAGCTCCAGCTCGCCGGGTGCCAGCGGGGTCGGCGGGCGGCGGACCTGGTGGGCCTCGCCGACGACCTGCCGGCCGGGGGCGACGGGCCGCTCCAGGCGGTGCGCGGCGGAGGCCACGACGACCAGGTCGCCGTCCACGAACAGCACGTCGGACGGTTCCGCGACGTCCGTGGCCAGGGTCTCGACCTCGCCGGTGGACGGGTCGTAGCGGCGGATGGCGCCGTTGTAGGTGTCCGCGACGGCGACCGAGCCGTCCGGCAGCACGGCCACGCCGAGCGGGTGTTGCAGCAGCGCTTGGTCGGCGGCGCCGTCCCGGTGGCCGAAGTCGAACAGGCCCCGGCCCACGGCGGTGTGCACCCGACCGCCCTCCAGCCGGCGCAGGGCGGAGGTCTCCGAGTCCACCAGCCACAGGCGGTCGCCGTCGGCGGCCAGGCCCGAGGTCTGCGCGAAGAAGGCGTCGGCGAACGGCCCGTCGCCGAGCCCCTCGACGGTGGTGCCCGCGAACCGCTCGAAGCGGCCCTCCAGGGGCTTGAACAGGCCGAGCGTGTGGTTGCCGGCCAGCGCGACCACGACGCCCCCGGCGGGCTCCCACCAGGCCACGTCCCACGGGCTGGTGAGCAGGGTGCCGAGCGCGGGCCCGCCGGTCTCGCCGCCGCGCCACTGCTCACCCGTGCCGGCCACGGTGGTGACCAGGCCGGTGTCCAGGTTCACCCCGCGCAGCAGGTGGTTGACCGTGTCGGCGACGACGACGTGGTAGCCGACCGCGTCGGCGACGTGCGGCGGCAGCAGCGCGAGCCCGGCGGGCTCGGAGAACGTCGGTTCGAGCCCGTCGCGGCGACCGCGCTCGCCGGTGCCGATGCGCCGCAGGACGGTCTCGCCGTCGAGGTCCAGCTCGACCAGGCCGTGGTGGGCCGAATCGCTGACCAGCAGCGTGTTGGTGGGCGTGAGCAGGGCTTTCGCCGGGAAGCGCAGCTCGGTGCCGGCCGGCGCGGGCGGCACGTACGGCCCGTCGCCCCGGTGCAGCGTGCCCTTGGCGTCGTGCTCGGCGACCAGCTCGGAGACGATCCGGCGCAACGCGTCGACGTGCCCCTCACCGGCGGCGACGTGCACGACGTACCCCTCCGGGTCGACCAGGACGAGCGTCGGCCAGGCTTTGACGGCGTAGTTCTGCCAGGTGGTCAGCTCCGGATCGTCCAGCACGGGGTGGTGCACCTCGTACCGCTCCACGGCGGCGGCGAGCGCGTCGGCGTCCGCCTCGTGCACGAACTTCGGCGAGTGCACGCCGATGGTGACCAGCACGTCGGCGAACTCGGCTTCGAGCGGGCGCAGTTCGTCGAGGACGTGCAGGCAGTTGATGCAGCAGAAGGTCCAGAAGTCGAGCAGGACGATCTTGCCGCGCAGCTCCTTGAGCGCGATCTCCTGGTCACCGGTGTTCAGCCAGCCCCGCCCGACCAGCTCGGGGGCGCGAACACGGGCACGGCGGCGTTGAGCGGTCGTCACATCCGGAGTCAACACGATGCCCACGCATCGGTATTTCGCCGTCCAGGATGTGGGCGACGGCCGGAAGCGTCTGGAGCTTCCCGACTTTCTCCCCGTTTTGTACAATTTGGGACATGAGTGAGATGCCGATCAGCGTAGCGAGGGACCAGCTCGGCGAGGTCGTCTCCAGGGTCGAGCACGCACACGAACGCGCTGTGCTGACCAGGCACGGCCGGCCGGTTGCCGCGGTCGTCTCCATCGACGACCTCAGGCGACTCGAAGCGGCCGAGGACGAGGCCGATCTCGCTGCGGCACGGGAGGCGCTGGCCTCTGCCGAACCAAGAGTTCCCCACCACGACGTGCTCGCCGAGTTCGGTGACGCCTGACCCGTGTCGTACGAGATCGAATGGACGGCTTCCGCCCTGCGGGAGCTCCACAAGCTCGACAAGCAGACCGGACGCAGGATCGCGCTGGCGGTGACGGCCCTGGGAACCGATCCCCGCCCACCGGGATGCCGCCCGCTCACGGGTCAGCCGGCAGGCGTGATGCGCATCCGGATCGGCGACCACCGGGTGATCTACCAGGTCGAAGACTCCAGGGTTCTGGTGACGGTCGTGCGAGTGGCACATCGCCGCGAGGTCTACCGAAAGCTCTGAACCCGGTTTGGAGAAGCTGACCTACTGGCAGCAGAAGATCCAGAAGTCGAGCAGGACGATCTTGCCGCACAGCTCCCTGAGCGAACCCTGCCGCCCTTGAGCGACTTCGCAAGCCCTGTCCGCAGGCCGGCCGCGAGGTCTGCCGCACGCTTCGACCACGCTGTGGAGAAATGGGGCTGATACCGGAGGGTGCTATTCCGCCGCCGGGACCGTTCGGGTTGTCAGTCCGGGTTTCGCCACGTGACACAGGTGGGACGTTCGGCGGTGGCGAGGAATTCGGTCAGGAGTCGGGTGAACAGCGGGAGGGGCAGGCCGCTGCCCGCTTCGAAGTCGGTGTACTCGTAGTGGTGGAACCCGGAATCCGGATCACCCACCGGCGAACATGAGACGTGCTCGGGGCTGTGGAAGTGCACGTAGCCGAAACCGCCGTTCACCAACACTTGCAGGACGTGGTCGGGAACGACCTCGCCGCTGTACGGGGAGACGATCTCCGGGCGTTTCGTGTGCACGAGCGTTCCGCCCGCCACGTGCAGGCCGCTCAAGCGCGTCACGAGCAGCGCCACGTCATCGGGCGCGTGGACTTCCATCGAGTCGAGCGCGGGACTTCCCTCGGGGTCGTACACGTCCCAGGTCGCTTTGATGCTCATGCCGCCCCCCGCTGTTCGGGGTGGGATTTTTGCACGGCGGGACCTCAGCGGATCGAGCGCGGGCCCAGGACCGACGCCCCGAGTTCGGTCACGCGGCGGCGGAGTTCGCGGTCGGCGGTGACGACGGCGGTCGGGCGGCCGGTGGACTCGGCGCGGACGACGGCGACGATCGCGTCGTCTCCGGAGGACGTGGCGGAGACCACACGGACGCCCGGGACGGACTGCACGTGGCGGGCCCTGCCCTCCACCACGAGCACCACCTCGACCGGGCCGCCGGTGAACCCGGGCACCCCCTGCGCACCCACTTCCACCAGCGAGTTCCGCAGTTTTTCCGCCGCGCCGGCCCGGTCGCGCCACCACCCGTCGGGCACGGATCCGATGACATTTGCGGCGTCAACCACCAAGAGCGGCAGGCTCATCGGCCCATGCTCTCAGCAAACCTTCAAAAAACTGTCGTACCCCGATGGCACCATGGATGGTGTCCATGGGGGACAAGACACATTCAGGGGGATAGTGATGATGAGGCGTGCCCGTAGACAGGACGACACCTGGACCGGCTCTGCCACGTCCAAGTAGTCCGGACATGTCCTAGAAGAGCAGTCGGGGGAAAAAATGGGAAACCCCGCGGTGCTGCCAGGTCGGGGGTCCGACAGCATCGCGGGGTCACCAAGAACATCGAGACACGATCGTGGACTGTTACATCACCTACCAGGTGAGACGCAGATCACGTTTCAACATCTCGACAACAGTCGGAGGCCCTGTCGCGCGGGAGGTGCGACAGGGCCTCCGACGTTCCCCCTTCGCCACGCGCGTCGAGGCAGCGGGGCGTGTACCCGGTGTCGATCGGGTTGCCGCCGCGACGCGGAGGTTCAGCGGAGGGTGGTCACCTGGGACTGGGCGATCGCCATCAGCTCGTGACGCATCGCCGGGGTCGGCGCCATCTCGATCGCACGGGCGACAGCCTTGCGGTTGCGAGCCTCGACACGACGAGCGCGGAGCTTCGCAGTGAAGTTCATGGGGTGTTCATCCCTCTCAGCGGTGTTCCTCGGTGGTGTGCCTCAAGTATGCACCCTCGCCGCCTGGAAATCACCCGATTATCCGGTGAGGTGGGGCACATGCCGATGAATCTCCGGTCGTCACCTGGAGAGCCCCTGCGATTCGCCTGACAGACACCCACTTTGGCCGGACAGCACGACGGCCGGCCCGCGCGCCGGGGGCCGGAGGGTCGGCGATCAGTCCTCGCGCCCCAGCAGGAAGCGCCCGAAGTGCGGCACGGTGAAGGCGATCCGGCCCCGCTCCGCGCTGTAGACCAGGCCCTTCTTGATGAGGCTGTCCCGCGCCGGCGACAGCGAGGACGGCTTGCGCCCCAGGTGCTCGGCCACCTGCGCGGTGTTCACGCCCGCGTCCTTGCCGTCGGTCAGCTCCGCCATCGACCGCAGGTACTCCCGCTCGGCGGGCGTCGCCCGCTCGTACCGCGACCCGAAGAACCCCACCGCCAGCTCCGCGTCCGCCTCCGGCGCGGCCACCGCCACGTCCAGCGGCGTGATCGGGTCGGCGGGCGCGGCGTCCCACGCCGCCTTGCCGTACGCCTGGATGAAGTAGGGGTAGCCGCCGGAGGCGTCGAACAGGGCGTCCAGCGCCTCGTCCGCGATGCCCGCCCCCTCCCGCTCCACGGGCGCGAGCACCGCCCGGTCGGCGTCCTCCCGCGACAGCCGGTCGATCCGCACGTACCGGAACAGCCGCTCCGAGTACGACTTCGACGCCGACAGCACGGCCGGCAGGTGCGGCAGCCCGGCGCCGACCACGACCAGCGGCGCCCCGGACTGGGACAGCTCGTGGCAGGCCGCGCACAGCGCCGAGATGTCGTCCGGCGGGACGTCCTGCATCTCGTCGATGAGCAGCGCGACGCCCGTGCCCACGTCCTGCGCCAGCTCCGCGACCTCGGTGAACAGCTCCACGAGGTCGATCTCGATGTCACCGGAGTCGGCCCGGCCCTGCGCGGCGGGCACGTCGATGCCCGGCTGCCAGCGGTCGCGCAGCTTCGCTCCGTCGGGGTTGGCGCGCAGCGCGAACGCCTTGAGCACCCCGAGCACGGACTCCACCCGGTCGGGGGCGCGGTGCCGCACGGCCAGGTCCCGGATCGCCCGGTGCAGCGCGGCGGACAGCGGACGGCGCAGCCCCGCCTCGGGTCGTGCCTCGACCTTGCCCGCGCCCCACCCGCGCTTGCCCGCCATCGACCGCAGCTCGCCGAGCAGCACGGTCTTGCCCACCCCGCGCAGGCCGGTGAGCACCAGGCTGCGCTCAGGCCGCCCGCGCGCCACCCGTTCCAGGACGACGTCGAACGCGCCGAGCTCCTTGCCCCGCCCGGCCAGCTCGGGCGGGCGCTGCCCCGCGCCGGGGGCGAACGGGTTGCGGACCGGGTCCATCCTCGGACGGTATCGAGGTGTCTACGACCGATCCAATACTCGGCGCGTGTCGCCGCCCACCGGGTCGTCCATCGCGTGCGGCGGCTCGTCTGTCGCGGTGTATCGGGCCGTCTAGTGAACAGGCTAGATTTGCTTATCGTTGCGGATGGAGCGGTCGACGGGTTGGCTGGCGACGTGGCTGAAGTCGTGACCAAGGGCACCGGCAAGGTCGAGCGCACCGCCGACCGGGCCGAGGTGCAGGTGAACTTCGAGACCGTCGGCTCCACCCGCGACGAGGCGGTGGACCTGCTGACCACGCGCGTCGCCTCGGTCGAACCGGCGATGGAGCGCCCCGGCGTCGAGGTGCGGTCGCGCCGGCTGGACGTGCACGACAACTGGGACGGTCAGCAGCGGGCCGGCAGCAGAGCGGCCCAGCAGTACGTGTTGCGGGTGAACGACCTGACCCAGTTGGACGACCTGCTGGCCGCGCTGGTCGCCGCCGAACCCACGTGGCTCAACGGCCCCCACTGGCAACTCGCCGACGACGCCGACGCGATCCGCGAGGCGCAGCGGGAGGCCGTGGCGGACAACCGGCGACGGGCCGAGGGCTACGCGGAGGCGATCGGCGGTCGCCTGGGCTCGCTGCTGCGCCTCTCCGACGGCGACGGCGAGGCGTGGACGTCGGAGGCGTCCCCCGGACGTGCGATGGCGGCCTACGGCGGCTCGGTGGGCGAAGCGCCGCGCATGGACGAGCTGAACCTGGAGGCGCAGCAGATCGTCGTGACGGTCCGCTGCACCGCGACCTGGGTCCTGCTCAGCTAGCGCCCCGCCGGACCGGCGGCCGGGCGGAGCCGCCGGTCCGCGCTCCGGCGGTCAGCGTTCGAGGATCGCCGTCACGCCCTGGCCGCCGGCGGCGCAGATCGAGATCAGGCCCCGGCCCGAGCCGCGTTGGGCGAGGAGCTTCGCCAGGGTGGCCACGATCCGCGCGCCGGTCGCCGCGAACGGGTGGCCCGCCGCGAGCGACGACCCGTTGACGTTCAGCTTGGCGCGGTCGACCGTGCCGAGTGGGCCGTCCAGGCCGAGACGCTCCTTGCAGAAGTCCGCGTCCTCCCACGCCTTCAACGTCGCCAGCACCTGGGACGCGAACGCCTCGTGGATCTCGTAGAAGTCGAAGTCGCCCAGGGACAGCCCGGCCCGCGCGAGCATCCGGGGCACGGCGTAGGCGGGTGCCATGAGCAGGCCCTCGCCGCCGTGCACGTAGTCGACCGCTGCCGTCTCGGTGAACGTCAGGTAGGCCGACACCGGCAGGTTGCGCGCCGCCGCCCACTCCTCGCTCGCCAGCAGGACGGCGGACGCGCCGTCGCTCAACGGCGTCGAGTTGCCCGCCGTCATGGTCGCGCCCTCGCCCCGGCCGAACACCGGCTTGAGCTTCGCCAGCTCCTCGACCGACGAGTCCGGGCGCAGGTTCTGGTCGCGCACCAGGCCCTGGAACGGCGTCACCAGGTCGTCGAAGAAACCCCGGTCGTACGCGGCGGCCAGGTTGCGGTGGCTGGCGGCGGCCAAGGCGTCCTGGTCCTCGCGGGCGATGTCCCACTCGCGCGCGGTGCGGGCGGCGTGCTCGCCCATCGACAAGCCCGTGCGCGGTTCGCCGTTGCGCGGCACGTCCGGCACGACGTGGCCGGGGCGCAGCTTGGCCACCGCCCTGAGCCTGGCACCGGCGGTGCGGGCGCGGCTGAACTCCAGCAGCACCCCGCGCAGGCCCTCGTTCACGCCGATCGGCGCGTCGCTCGCGGTGTCGACGCCGCCCGCGATGCCGGAGTCGACCTGCCCGAGGGCGATCTTGTTCGCCACCGCGACGACGGCCTGCAACCCGGTGCCGCACGCCTGCTGGAGGTCATGTGCGGGCGTCTCGGCGGACAGCCTGCTGCCCAGCACGCACTCCCGCACCAGGTTGAAGTCGCGGCTGTGCTTGAGCACCGCGCCGGCGACCACCTCGCCGAGCCGCTCGCCCTGCAACGCGAAGCGGCTGACCAGCCCGTCGAGCACGGCGGTGAACATGTCCTGGTTGGACGCCGTCGCGTACGGGCCGTTGGAGCGGGCGAAGGGGATGCGGTTGCCGCCGAGGACGGCGACCCTCCGGATGTCGGCCATGGCGTCCTCCAGGTGCGGGCGTGGTGCCGGCAATATTACCTACTCGCCAGTAGACTTACTACGCGGTAAGGAGTGTGATGTCCGCATGGATCGCTACCAGTCCTTCGCCCGGTCCGGCTTCGGGCGGTTCGTCGTCGGCAAGCTCGGCCTGCCCGACCCGTACCCGCTGCGCCGGCACTCGCCCACCGGACCGGCACTGGACGGCCCGGTGCTGCTCGGCGGCCGGGGACGACTGGTGGACCCGGTCCGCACGACGCTGGAGTCGATCGGCCTCGACGTCGTCGCGGCACCCGGGGCCGAGGCTGCTCCCGGCACCGCCGCCGAGGTCTCCGAGCGGCCCGCTGCCCTTCTCTTCGACGCGACCGGCATCGAGCGGGTCGAGGACCTGCGTGAGCTGCACGCGTTCTTCCACCCGGTGATCCGTTCGCTCGGGCCGTGCGGACGGGTCGTGGTGCTCGGGACGCCGCCCGCGTCGGCCGTGTCCCGGTCGGCCCAGCGCGCGCTGGAGGGCTTCACGCGCAGCGTCGGCAAGGAACTCAAGCGCGGCGGCACCGCCCAGCTCGTCCACGTGGCAGAAGGTGCCGAGGGCAACGTCGAGTCGACCCTCCGCTTCCTGCTGTCCGGCCGGTCCGCCTACGTGTCCGGCCAGGTCGTCCGGATCGGCGCGGGCCCGGTCGAGGTGCCCGCCGACTGGTCCGCGCCGCTGGCGGGCGAGGTCGCGCTGGTGACCGGCGCGTCGCGGGGCATCGGGGCGGCCATCGCCGAGGTCCTGTCCCGCGACGGCGCGCACGTCGTGTGCCTGGACGTGCCCGGCCAGGGCGACGCGCTGTCCGCCGTCGCCAACGGGGTGAGCGGTTCGACGATCCAACTCGACATCACCGCGCCCGACACGCCGGCGCGGATCGTCGACCACCTGGTCCAGCGGCACGGCGGTGTGGACGTCGTCGTGCACAACGCCGGCATCACCCGGGACCGGACCCTCGGGCGCATGGACGCGGACCGCTGGGACGCCGTCGTGCAGGTCAACCTGGCCTGCCAGGAACGGCTCAACCAGGCGCTCGTGGACTCCGGCGCGCTCCGCCCGCGCGGCCGGGTGGTCGGCGTGTCGTCCATCGCGGGCATCGCCGGCAACGTCGGCCAGACCAACTACGCCACCACGAAGGCGGGCGTGATCGGCATGGTCGAGGAGCTGGCCGCGCAGTTCGACGGCACCGGCGCGACCGCCAACGCCGTCGCGCCCGGCTTCATCGAGACCAGGATGACCGCCGCCGTGCCGCTGGTGATCCGCGAGGCGGGCCGGCGGATGAACAGCCTGTCGCAGGGCGGGCTGCCGGTGGACGTCGCCGAGGCCGTCGCCTGGTTGGCGCACCCCGCGTCGGCGGGCGTGAACGGCACCGTCGTGCGGGTCTGCGGGCAGAGCCTGCTGGGCGCGTGATGGCGAACCTGACCTGGCTCTACACCAAGGCCGCGCTGACCGCGTTCGCCCGGCGCGACTCCGGGCTGCCGACCACCGCGAAGTCGTTCCGCGTCACCGTCGACCGCGCGCACCTCGCGGCGTACAACCGGGTCTGCGGGTTCGGGGTGGGCGACGAGCTGCCGCTGACCTACCCGCACGTGCTGGCGTTCCCGGCGGGCATCGAGCTGATGGCCGGGCGCGACTTCCCGTTCCCGCTGCCGGGCCTGGTGCACGTGGCGAACCGGATCACCCGCACCCGGCCGCTGCTCGCCGGCGAACCGCTGGACGTGCGGGTGGCGCTGGCGGACCTGCGCCCGCACGAGCGCGGGCAGCAGTTCGACGTGCGCGCGACGGTGACGGTCGACGGCGAGGAGGTCTGGGTCGACGTGTCGACATATCTCCGCCGGGACGGCGGGACGTCCGGCCTGTCCGGCGAGGTGCCCGGCGACCGCCCGGAACCGCCCGCGCCGACCGGCCGGTGGCGGCTGCCGACCGACACCGGGCGGCGGTACGCGGCGGTGTCCGGCGACCGGAACCCGATCCACCTGCACCCGCTCACCGCCCGCGCGTTCGGGTTCTCCCGGGCGATCGCGCACGGGATGTGGTCGAAGGCGCGGTGCGTGGCGGCGTTCGAGGGCAGGGTGCCGGGCGCGTGCGCGGTCGACGTGCGCTTCAAGGCCCCGATCGCGCTGCCGGGGCAGGTCGACTTCTCCGCCTCCCCGACGGGCGACGGGTGGCAATTCGCGCTGTGGTCGAGCCGCCCGCACCTGGAGGGCGTGCTCCAGGGCTGACGCCGGGGTGGGGACTACGACCGGTGCTCGGACTCGGGCTGGTGCTGGAACTCGGCCTCGTCGAGGGGTTCGACCTGGTCGGGGGGTTCGGTGTGGTCAGGGGACTGGTCGGAGGACTCGGGTGCCCGCCGTGACGGCGGGTGCCAGACGTTGCCCGCGACCAGGTCGCCGAAGCCCATCCAGACCAGGTTCATCAGCCGCGCCGCGACCACGCCGGCGGGCTCCTCGGGGTTGTCCAGCCACCAGTCGGCCAGCGACTCGCCCGCGCCGACCAGAGCGGCGGCCAGCGACTCGGCCTCCTTGTCACCCGCCCGGGGCACGTCGGGCAGGTCGCCAGAGTGCACCAGCAGCGCCGCCACCAGGCTGATCGCCCGGCCGCGCATGTCGGCCAGCTCCTGGGCGAACGGCCCGCCCTGCGAGGACGCCTGGCGGTGCAGGACCTGCCAGCTCGGCCGGTTGCCGCCGACGAACCCGAAGAACGCCCGCAGGCCGCTCCAGAGCTGGACGTCCGCCGGCTGGTCGGTCTCCACGCCGTTGGCGATGGCCTCGATCATGCGGGTGGACTCGCGCCGGATGCAGGTGGCGAACAGCTCCTCCTTGGAGCCCAGGTAGGCGTACAGCATGGGTTTCGAGATGCCCGCGACCTCGGAGATCTCGTCCATCGACGCGGCGTGGAACCCCAGGCGCGAGAAGACGTCCACGGCCGCGTCCATGATCTGCCGCTCGCGCACCGCGCGTGGCAGCCGCTTGGCCCGACCGGTGCGGACCGGTTGCTCTGCGTGCATCGCACCCCCTCGAAGGCTCGCACAGATTATCGGACCCCCTTGCCGCGCTACCTACTCGCCAGTAGGATTACCTGCGAGTAGGTAGCGGAGGTGCCACCATGACCGTCGACCTCACCACCGAGGCGATCGCCAAGCTCGGCCCGCAGGAGCTGATCTCGACGCTCCAGGAGGTCGACCCCCGGGACCCGGCGCTCAAGGACGTCGACATCGACGTCATAGCGCGCGGCATCGACCCCGCGAAGCTCGACCGCGAGCAGTTCGCCGACCTGCTCGGCGTGCTCGGCGACCTGGCCGACGGCGGCGCGGACCTCGACCTGGCCCGGATGGACGCGCGGAACTTCGCCCGGATCATCTCGCGCGCGTCGAAGGACCAGATCGAGGCCGTCACCGGCCGTGCCGGCCTCCGCGAACGGGTGCTCGACGAGGTGTTCCGGCGCATGGAGGCGCACTTCCGCAGCGACCGCGCGGGAGCCACCCGCGCCGTCGTGCACTTCCGGCTGTCCGGCGGCTTCGGCGACGGCGGGCACGACGTGTACGAAGCGGTCATCGAGGATGCGTTCTGCACGATCAACAAGAACGCCACCCGCGAGTCGCGCGCGACCGTCACCATGGGACCCGTCGAGTTCCTGAAGCTGGCCACCGGCAACGCCTCCGCCCCCGTGCTGTTCATGACGGGCAAGCTGAAGGTGAAGGGGGACCTCGGTTTCGCGGCCGGGTTCATGAGCCTGTTCGACATTCCGAAGGCGTGAGGGACACATGGGCGGTTTTTCGCTGGAGCTGAACGGGGACCACGAGGACCTGCGGGAGTGGGTGCACGGGTTCGCCAGGGGGGTCGTCCGGCCGGCGGCGGCCGAGTGGGACGAGCGGGAGGAGACGCCGTGGCCGGTGATCCAGGAGGCGGCGAAGATCGGCCTGTACGGGTTCGAGGCGCTGGCCACCTGGTTCGCCGACCCGATCGGCCTGTCGCTGCCGATCGCCACCGAGGAGCTGTTCTGGGGTGACGCCGGCATCGCGCTGGCGCTGATGGGCACCGGTCTCGCGGCGGCGGGCATCTTCGCGTCCGGCGAGCCGGACCAGCTCGCCGAGTGGGTGCCGGAGTGCTACGGCACGGCGGACGACCCGAAGCTCGCCGCGTTCTGCGCGTCCGAGCCGCAGGCGGGCTCCGACGTGGCGGGCTACCGGACGCGCGCGGTGTACGACGAGGCCACCGACGAGTGGGTGATCAACGGCCAGAAGGCGTGGGCCACCAACGGCGGCATCGCGAACGTCCACGTGGTGACGGCCGTGGTCGACCCCGCGCTGGGGTCGCGCGGCCAGGCCGCGTTCGTCGTGCCGCCGGGCACGGCGGGGCTGTCGTCGCCGGGCAAGATCAAGAAGCACGGGATGCGGGCGTCGCACACCGCCGACGTGTTCTTCGACGACGTGCGCGTACCGGGCCGGTGCCTGCTGGGCGGCAAGGAGAAGCTGGACGCGCGGCTGGCGCGGGCGCGCGAGGGCCGCAAGTCCGGCGGCCAGGCGGCGATGGCCACCTTCGAGACCACCCGACCGGCCGTCGGCGCGATGGCGGTCGGCGTGGCGAGGGCCGCGTACGAGTACTCGCTGGAGTACGCGAAGGACCGCGAGGCGTTCGGGCGCAAGATCATCGAGAACCAGTCCATCGCGTTCGACCTGGCGAACATGAGGATGGAGATCGACGCGGCCCGCCTGCTGGTGTGGCGGGCGGCGTGGATGGGCCGCAACAACGTCCCGTTCACCGCCGGCGAGGGCTCGATGTCGAAGCTCAAGGCGGGCGAGGTGTCGGTGTGGGCGACCGAACGCGCCATCCACATCCTCGGCGGCGCGGGCTACACGCGTGAGCACCCGGTGGAGCGGATGCACCGGGACGCGAAGATCTTCACCATCTTCGAGGGGACGAGCGAGATCCAGCGGTTGGTGGTGGCCAGGGCCATTTCCGGGATGCACATCAGGTGAGCGCAGCGGGCTAGGGTGCGGGGCATGATCGGGGTGTTGCAGTGCGTTGTGCTGGACTGTCCGGAGCCTCGGGCGTTGGCCTCGTTCTACCGGGGGTTGCTCGGGGGTGAGGTCGACCGGCCTTCCGGGGAGTGGTCGCTGGACGACGACTGGTCTACGTTGCACACCTCGAACGGTGTGCTGTGCTTCCAGCGGGTTCCGGGGTACGTGCCGCCGTCTTGGCCCGATCCGGCTCGGCCGCAGCAGTTCCACCTCGACATCACCGTCGCGGACCTCGGCTCGGCCACGGCCGAGGTCCTGCGGCTCGGTGGGGCTCTGCTGGACGACTCGCCGGAGGGGTGGTCGGTGTTCGCCGACCCCGCCGGGCACCCGTTCTGCCTCGTCCTGCACTGAACGCCTGCCGCCGACCGGTCGACGGCGGACGGTCAGCCGAGGGCCGCGGCCAGCCAGGTGCGCTCGGCCGACGTGTCGGGCACCGGGGGCCAGCCGTTGATGGTGGCGATCAGGGCCCAGTAGCGCTCCGCCCTCGGGTCGCCGTGCTCCTTCAGCCAGCCGACCAGTTCCGGGGTCGTGGGCAGGTTCGGGATGTCTCGCCACTCCTGCTCGATGCGGGCCACGACCTCGGCCGCCTGCGGTGACGTCGGGTCGGTGCCGGCCGCCAGCGCCTGCGTGGCCTGGTCCACCGCGTACTGGAAGGCCGCCATCTGCTCCGGCCCGGGGCCGGACATGTCCACGCCCTGACCGCGCAGCTCCTGGTGCCGCTCGGACATGCGCCGGATCGACGCGCGGAAGTCCGGGTCGCGGACCAGGTTCGCCAGCTCGACCCACGCCTCCAACTGCTCGGCCGTCGGGTCGTCCGGCAGCTCCACCCTCACCGACCGCATCCGGTCGTTGAACGACGGGTCCATGTCCAGACCGCCGAAGACCTCGTCGAAGAAGTCGTCCAGGATCGCCTGGCGCTCCTCCTCGGTCAGCCTCGCCAACTCGTGCACCGCTTCCACCTCCCCGTTCCGGGCCACGACGCGCAGCACGGCCCGGCGCAGCCGGAGCGTGCGCATCTGCGCGTCGATGGCCTCCGCGTGCGTCCGGGCCACCTCGGCCACGGACACCTCCCGTGCGAGCACCCGGTGCGCGGTGGGCAGGTCGACGCCCAGGTCGCGCAACGTCCGCACGAGCTTGAGACGCGCCAAGCCGTCGACGTCGTAGGTGCGGAACCCGCCCCCGGTCCGCCCCGCCACGGGGATCAGGCCGGAGTCGGAGTAGAACCGGATCGTCCGGGTGGACAGGCCGGTCAGCCGCGCCAGTTGGCCGATGGAGTAGTGCGTCACGGGGACCACCTTGGACTCTCCAGTTACTGGAACTTCAAGCGCTTTTCGCCGATCATCCGGCAGCATCTCCCCCCGTGCACGAAGCGCTGCGACTGTTCGACGCGTACTGGCCCGCCCTGTTGGGCTTCTTGACGCTGTTCGCGGCTTGGCGGGTGGCGCGCGCCACGATTCGCGTGTGGTCGGGGCAGGAAGTCATCGAGGAGGCCGAGGAACCCGACGAGATCGACGGCGCGCGCGGTTCGATGGCGTGGGCGGTCGTCAAGTGGCTGCTGCTGGCCGTCCTGCTGGCCGGGGCGACCGGGTTCGGGTTGTTCTGGCTGCTCGGACGGCCCTCGCTGCCGTCGGCGGCCAGCTTCACCACCGCCGAGCTGCTCGACCTGTTGAAGATCGGGCTCGCGGTGGTGGGCGGGCTGGGCGCGGTCGTGGCGCTCGCGGTCGCCTACCGCAAGCAGCAGGTGTCGGAGGCCGCGCACGTGATGGCGACCCGCCAGGACGAGCGGGAGGCCACCAAGTACCTGAACGAGCGCTACGGGAAGGCCGCCGAACAGCTCGGGCACGACAGCTTCGCGGTCCGGCTGGCCGGGGTGCACGCGATGGTCGGCCTGGCGAACGACTGGCCCGAGCAGCGCCAGACCTGCGTCGACGTGCTGTGCGGCTACCTGCGCACGCCCTACCCGCGCGACGACCGCACGGAGCGCGAGGTGCGCCAGGCGATCATCACCACCCTGCTCGACCAGGACTGGCGCTCGCGCGAGCTGAAGCTGGACTTCCAGGGCGCCGAGTTCGAGAACCTGAACCTCGCCCACCGCGTGTTCACCGGCCGGTTCACCTTCGACAACGCCACCTTCCACGGCGACCTGACCGACTTCCGCTACGCGCGGTTCAGGGGCGAGGTGACGTTCCGGGACGCGCGGTTCACCTCCCGCCTCACGTCGTTCTCCGAGATCACCGCCACGAAGGCGAAGCTGGACCTGCGCGGCGCGGAGTTCAGCGGCGAGCTGGTCGACTTCGGCGGCGCGATCCTCACCCAGTCCGAGCTCGACCTGTCCGACGCCTCGGTCCACGAGGCGGCACTCGACTTCCGGTGGATGGTCGTGGACCGCACGACCCTGTCGCTGGAACGGGCCGTGCTGCGCCGCACGACGCTCGACCTGTCGTCGGTGAACACCCTGCCGATCAACGTGACCGTCCGGGCGGGGTCGTCCTTCGTCCTGCGCACCCTCGACGCCGCGAACAGCACGATCCGCTTCACCGACAGCCGGCTCAGCCACTCCACGGTGCACCTGGACGGCGCGCGGTTCGCCGACTGCGCGCTGGAGGCGGACGGCGTGGACGCGGCGGGCGTCGAACTGAGCGCGGTCGGCGTCGAGCCCGCGGGGTTCGCCGAAGCGGTGCGGCGCATGAAGAACGCCGGACGCCCGAAGGCGCCCGGCGTTCCCGGTGAGACCGCTCAGTAGGTCAGGGCCACCCCGGGGTCGGCGAGCAGCGCGCCCACGTCGGCCAGGAACTGCGAGCCCTGCTGCCCGTCCACCACGCGGTGGTCGAAGCTGAGCGCGAGCTGGCACACCTTGCGCGGCACGACCTGCCCGTCGACCACCCACGGCATGTCGCGGATCGCGCCGAACGCGAGGATCGCGGACTCGCCGGGGTTGATGATCGGGGTTCCGGTGTCGACGCCGAACACGCCGACGTTGGTGATGGTGATGGTCCCGTTGAGCATGTCGGACGGGGCCGTCTTGCCGTTGCGGGCGACGGTCGCCAGGTCGTCCAGCGCGAGCGCCAGCTCCCGCAGCGACATCCGGTCCGCGTCCCGGACCTTGGGCACGACCAGGCCGCGCGGCGTGGCCGCCGCGATGCCCAGGTGCACGTAGTCCTTGTAGACGATCTCACCGGCCGCCGCGTCCCACGTGGCGTTCACGTCGGGCGTGCGGCGGGCCGCCAGCACCACGGCCTTGGCCGCGAACGCGAGCGGGGTGAGCTTGACGTCGCGGAACTGCGCGGTGCCCTTGAGGCGGGCGCGCAGCTCCATCATCGGCGTCACGTCGACGGTCAGGAACTCGGTGACGTGCGGCGCGGTGAACGCGCTGTCCACCATGGCCTGCGCGGTCGCCTTGCGGACACCCTTGATCGGCACCCGGCGCTCGCGCGAGCCGGCGTCGGGGCCGACGACGGCGGCGGGCGCGGCCGGGGCGGGCCCGGTGAGCGCCTGCTCCACGTCCTCGCGGGTGATCACGCCGCCGGGGCCGCTGCCGGTCAGGCCCGCCAGGTCCACGCCGAGGTCCTTGGCCAGCTTGCGGACCGGTGGCTTGGCCAGCGGCACGTACCCGCCCGGTGCGGTGACCGGGGCGGGAGGGGCCACCACGGCGGGAGCCGCCGCGACCGGAGCCGCCACGGGGGCCGGAGGCGGGGCCACGGCGACCGACGCCGCTGCGGGCGCGTCGCGCCGGGCCCGGCGCTTGGCCGGGCCGGACTTCGGGCCGTACCCGACCAGGTTCGCCACCCGGCCCTCGGCCTCGGCGGGCTTCGCGGCCACGCCGTTGGTCTCCGGCGCGGCCGGCGCTGCGGTGCCGGTCGGGTCCACGTCGATGGTGATGATCGGCACGCCGACCTCGACCGTCTGGCCCACCTCGACCAGGAGTTCGGTGACCACGCCGTCCCACGGGCACGGCAGCTCGACGGCCGCCTTGGCGGTCTCGATCTCCACGATGATGTCGTTGACCTTGACCGCGTCGCCCGGCCGCACGTGCCAGGTCAGGATCTCGGCCTCGGTCAGCCCCTCCGCCGTGTCGGGCAGGGGGAATTGCTTGAACTGCGGCATTCCTGCGGTCCCCTTACCAGGCCAGCGAGCGGTCTACGGCGTGCAGCACCCGGTCGAGGTCGGGGAGGAACTCCTCCTCCAGCTTCGACGGCGGGTACGGCGTGTCGAACCCGGTCACCCGCAGCACGGGCGCTTCCAGCGAGTAGAAGCACTCCTGCTGCACCTTGGCCGCGATCTCACTGGCGATGGACGACTCGCCCGGCGCCTCGGACACCACGACGAGCCGGCCGGTGCGCCGCACCGAGTCGTAGACCGGCGCGAGGTCGAGCGGGGACAGCGTGCGCAGGTCGACGACCTCCAGCGAGCGCCCCTCCTCGGCGGCGGCAGCGGCGGCGTCGAGCGAGACGCGGACCATCGGGCCGTACGCGACGAGCGTGGCGTCCGTGCCGGTGCGCAGCACGCGGGAGGCGTGCAACGGCGCGGGGACGGCGGTCGTGTCGACCTCGCCCTTCTCGTAGTAGCGCCGCTTGGGCTCGAAGAACAGCACCGGGTCGTCGGAGTCGATCGCCTGCTGGATCATCCAGTACGCGTCGGCCGGGTTCGAGCACGACACGACCTTGAGGCCGGCGGTGTGCGCGAAGTAGGACTCGGGCGACTCGGAGTGGTGCTCGACCGCGCCGATGCCGCCGCCGAACGGCACCCGGATCACCATCGGCAGCTTGAGCCTGCCCTGGGTGCGGAAGTGCAGCTTGGCGACCTGGCTGACGATCTGGTCGAAGCCGGGGAAGATGAAGCCCTCGAACTGGATCTCGCACACCGGCCGGTAGCCCCGGATCGCCAGGCCGACGGCGGTGCCGATGATGCCGGACTCGGACAGCGGGGTGTCCAGCACCCGCTGCTCGCCGAAGTCCTTCTGGAGGCCGTCGGTGATGCGGAAGACGCCACCGAGCTTGCCGACGTCCTCGCCCATGACGAGGACCTTCGGGTTGGCCTCCATGGCCGCGCGCAGGCCGTTGTTGATGGCCTTGGCGATGGTCAGCGTCTGCACGGCGGCCGGCGCGTCGGAGGTGGGTCGGTTCATCGTCGGAGCAGCCATTTCAGCGCTCACCTCCCGCGAAGCCGGCGTGGTAGGCCAGGAACTCGTCGCGCTGGGCCTCCAGCACGGGGTTGCCCTCGGCGTAGACCTCGCTGAACATCCGCTCGGCGGGCGGGGTCGCGAGGTTCACGCAGTGCTCGCGCATGGTGATGGCGAGCTCCTCGGCGTCGGCCTCGACCGAGTCGAAGAAGTCCTGGTCCGCCCACTGCTGCTTGACCAGGTGGACCTTCACCCGCTCGATCGGGTCCTTGAGCTTCCACAGCTCCAGCTCGTCGGAGAGCCGGTAGCGCGACGGGTCGTCGGACGTGGTGTGCGCGTCCATCCGGTAGGTGAACGCCTCGATGAGGATCGGGCCGTTGCCCTGCCGGCACTCCTCCAGCGCCCAGCGGGAGACGGCGAGCGTGGCCAGCACGTCGTTGCCGTCGACCCGGATGCCGGGGAAGCCGTAGCCGCGCGCCCGCTGGTAGAGGGGCAGCCGGGACTGGCGCTCGGTGGGCTCGGAGATGGCCCACTGGTTGTTCTGGCAGAAGAAGACGAGGGGCGCGTCGTACACGGCGGCCCAGACGAAGCCCTCGTGCACGTCGCCCTGGCTGGTCGCGCCGTCGCCGAAGAAGCACATGGTGGCCTCGCTGTCGGCGTCGTCGCCGACCTTGCCGTCGAACTTCTGGCCCATGGCGTAGCCGGCGGCGTTGAGGACCTGGTTGCCGATGACGATCGTGTACGGGTGGAAGCGGTGCTCCACCGGGTCCCACGAGCCGTTGTCGGTGCCCCGGAACATGCCCAGGACCTCGTGCGGCTGGATGCCCCGGCACCAGGCCACGCCGTGCTCGCGGTAGCTGGGGAAGGCCATGTCGGCCGGCTTGAGCGCGCGGCCGGCCCCGATCTGCGCGGCCTCCTGGCCGAGCAGCGGCACCCACAGGCCGAGTTCGCCCTTGCGCTGCAGGGCGTTCGCCTCGCGGTCCGCCCGGCGCACCAGCACCATGTCGCGGTAGAGCCCGCGCAGCTCCTCGGCCGTGATGTCGATGTCGAAGTCCGGGTGCGCCACCCGCTCGCCCTCGGGCGTCAGGAGCTGCACCAGGTCGGCGCCACCCTCGTCGGTCGCTCGCAAGCCTGCGATCACCTGTTCCGCGGTCGGTGCGGCGGCCGTGGCCGGCGGGCTGTCCGGCCCCGGTTGCGTCCATTTCTCTGGGGACGACATTGCGCCTTACTCCTCGTCTACGAGGCCGCCCAGTCGCTCGTGACGACCATGCGCGGCGGCACCGCCAGTCGCCGCCCCCGGGTGAGGGTGGTCGGGCAACCGTCGGCGCTGACGGTGTTTCTCATCCACATCCTGACACGCACTCACCCGTCTTGGTGAGCCCCGTCCCAGTTTGTGATCGTGCCCGCACGCGCCTGAGCAGGCACAACGGTAGGAAGGCCAATCTTCGGCAGTCCGACTAGGCCGTTCGCCCAACGGACGGACCTGTCCCGGTTACCGATCGTTAACGACAGTCCGTACGCCTCCGGGCACACCCGGTCGGCGCAGCCCGGCCCCCGCGACCTCGGCGGTTGGCCGAACGGGCGGCGCCGGCACCCGTGGACGTCCGACCGTCGAGCACCCGCAGCTTGTCCAGCACCCGGTACCGCCGGGGCGCGTGCGAGTATCGGGGCGTGGACCGTTCAGCGCTGACCCGTACCGTCCGTGGCCTCTGGGACGACGACATCCTCCCTAGCCTGTCCGCCTTGGTCGCGGTGCCCGCGATCTCCCCCGCGTTCGACCCCGCGTGGGCCGAGCACGGGCACCTCGCCGCCGCGATCGAGCACGTGCGCGGCTGGCTCGCCGGGCGCGACCTGCCGGGCACCACCGTCGAGGTGGTCGAGCTGCCCGAGCGCACGCCGCTGCTGGTGGTCGACGTGCCCGCGACCGGGGACGCCACCGGCACCGTCCTGCTCTACGGGCACCTGGACAAGCAGCCGCCGGTCGCCAACTGGTCCGAGGGCCTGGGCCCGTGGACGCCGGTCGTGCGGGACGGCCGGCTCTACGGCCGGGGCGCGGCGGACGACGGCTACTCGGGGTACGCGGCGGTGGCCGCGATCGAGGCGGTGCGCGCGGCCGGCGGGGCGCACGCGCGGTGCGTGGTGCTGCTGGAGACCGGCGAGGAGTCCGGCAGCCCGGACCTGCCCGCCTACCTGGAGCACCTGCGGCCGGCGCTGGGCGACGTGTCGCTGGTGGTGTGCCTGGACTCGGGCGGCAGCGACTACGACCGGATGTGGCTGACCACGTCGCTGCGCGGGCTCGCGCAGGCCACGATGACCGTGCGGGTGCTGGAGAGCGGCCTGCACTCGGGCATGGCCAGCGGGATCGTGCCCAGCTCGTTCCGGGTCGCGCGGCAACTGCTGGACCGCCTGGAGGACTCGGCGACCGGCGAGGTGCTGATCCCCGAGATGCACGTCGAGGTGCCGGCGAACCGGGTTGCCGAGGTGCGCGAGGCGATCGCCAGCGCGCCGGGCGTGCAGGTGTCCTCGGTGCCGTGGGCGCCGGGCGTCCGGCCGGTGACCACCGACGAGGTCGAGCTCGGCCTGAACGCCGGCTGGCGGCCGACGCTGTCCATCACCGGCGCGGACGGCCTGCCCGCCCCGGAGGACGCCGGCAACGTGCTGCGGCCGTTCACCACGCTGGTGCTCAGCTTCCGCCTGCCGCCGACGGCCGACTCCCGGGCGTCCGTCGAGGCGGTCGAGCGGCTGCTGACCGCGGACGTGCCCTACGGGGCCGTCGTGGAGCTGACGCGGGTCGAGCACGCGGACGGCTGGAACGCGCCGGAGCTGGCGCCGTGGCTGCGCGAGACGCTGGACGTGGTGGGCGAGGAGGTGTTCGACGCGCCGTGGCGGACGGTGTCGCTGGGCGGCTCGATCCCGTTCATGGGCCTGCTGCACGACGCGTACCCGGACGCGCAGTTCCTGGTGACCGGCGCGGTCGGCCCGGACAGCAACTGCCACGTGCCCGACGAGTGGCTGCACCTGGGCCACGCGGCCCGGATCACCGAGGCCGTGGCCGTGGTGCTGGACGCGCACGCCCGGCGCTGACCCCGTGCGCCGACCCCCGGCGCGGGCCCGGTCACCGCGCCGGGTCCGCGCCCCGGTCGTCCAGCAGGGCCAGGCAGGCGGTCGGGTTGCGTCGACCTGCGCGGAAGAGCCCCGACAGGCGTCCAGGGCTCGCGGAGAAACGGGACGTAGCCGCTGCCGGCAGGCGCGGCACCCCGGCCGCGAACACCCGGACGCGCACCGCGTCCAGCGGGTCCCCGGCGGTGAGGCCGGCCACGTCCAGGTCCGGGCCGCGCCGCGCCCCCGGTGACGTGCTCGACGAGGCCCACCAGCCCTGCTCGTGGTCGTCGTCACGCTCCGACATGCCCCCGAATGCTGCTGAACCACACCCTCAGGTGTGATGGGAACCGGTCGGCAACCCGGTTGACTGGATCGATGCCGCACACTGGCCCGGTGGACGAACAACGCGAGCAGGCGAGGCTGGCCCAGGCCGACGCGCCCACCTCGCCATGGCGGCTGTGGGGGCCCTACGTGGCCGGCCGGCAGTGGGGCACGGTGCGGGAGGACTACTCGGCGGGCGGTGACGCGTGGACGTCGTTCCCGTTCGAGCACGCCCGGTCCCGCGCCTACCGCTGGGGCGAGGACGGCATCGCGGCCATCTGCGACGTGCACGGCTTCCTCAACCTGGGCCTGGCCCTGTGGAACGGCCGGGACCCGATCCTCAAGGAGCGCTACTTCGGCCTCGCCAACGAGGAGGGCAACCACGGCGAGGACGTGAAGGAGCACTGGTGGGTGACCGACGGCACGCCCACGCACTCCTGGATGCAGGTGGTCTACCGCTACCCGCAGGCCGAGTTCCCCTACCGCGAGCTGCGCGAGCTGGCGTCGAGCGCGGGCCGCCAGGCGCGCGAGCCGGAACTCGCCGACACGGGGGTGCTGGAGGAGAACCGGTTCTTCGACGTGCGGGTGAGCTACGCCAAGTCCTCGCCGACCGACATCTGCGTCGAGATCACCGCGACCAACCACGGGCCGGACCCGGCACCGCTGCACCTGATCCCGCAGCTGTGGTTCCGCAACACCTGGGCGTGGGGCCGGGACGACCGCAAACCGCTGCTCAGGGCGTCCACCCGGGACGGGTGGCGGCGGATCGCCGCCGAGCACGGGGCGCTGGGCCGGTACACGCTGCACGTCGAGGGCACGCCGACGCTGCTGGTCACCGAGAACGAGACCAACGAGGTCGAGCTGTTCCACGCGGTCGCCAACCCGGCACCGCGCACCAAGGACGGCATCGACCGGTACGTGGTGCGCGGCGACAGCGGGGCGTGCGACGTCACGGGCCCGGACGACGACGGCACGATCGGCACGAAGGCCGCCGCCTGGTACTCGTTCGACCCGGTCGAGCCCGGCGAGTCGGTGACCGTCCGGCTTCGGCTGATCGCCGGCGAGGGCCACCTCGACGCGTTCGGCCCGTCGTTCCAGTCCACCGTGGACGACCGGTTGGCGGACGCCGACGAGTTCCACCGCACGGACCTGGACCCGGTGCGGGGCCGGGTGGTCCGCCGCGCGCTGGCGGGCCTGATGTGGACCAAGCAGCACTACCGGTTCCGCACCCGGGAGTGGCTGGACGGCGACCCTGCGCAGCCCGCCGCGCCGAAGTCGCGGCAGTCGCCGCACGCCCGCAACGCGCACTGGCGGCACTTCGACGTGGCGGACGTGATCTCCATGCCGGACGAGTGGGAGTACCCGTGGTTCGCGGCGTGGGACCTGGCCTTCCACACCGTGCCCTTCGCCCGGGTCGACCCGGCGTTCGCCAAGGAGCAGTTGCTGCTGCTGTGCCGCGAGTGGCTGATGCACCCCAACGGCCAGCTACCCGCCTACGAGTGGGAGTTCGGCGACGTGAACCCGCCGGTGCACGCGTGGGCGGCGTTGCAGGTGTTCGCCATCGACCCGGACCGCAAGTTCCTCGCCAAGGTCTTCCACAAGCTGCTGCTGAACTTCTCCTGGTGGGTCAACCGCAAGGACGCGGACGGCAGCAACCTGTTCGAGGGCGGCTTCCTCGGCATGGACAACATCGGGCCGGTCAACCGCTCGGAGCCGATGCTCGGCCAGTGGCGGCTGGAGCAGTCCGACGCGACCTCGTGGATGGCCGCCTACAGCCTGCACCTGATGCGGATCGCGCTGGAGCTGGCCCGGCACGACGACTCCTACGAGGACGTGGCCACGAAGTTCGTGGAGCACTTCCTGAGCATCGCCGAGGCGTCCACCCGGTTCGGTTCCGGCGGGCGCGGGATCTGGGACGAGACGGACGGCTTCTGCTACGACGTGGCCTCCCGCCGGCTGCCCGACGGGTCGACCCAGTCGCAGCCGCTGCGCGTGCGGTCGATGGTGGGGCTCATCCCGGTGCTGGCGTGCGCGGTGCTGGAGCCGTGGGTGTTCGAGGAGCTGCCGGGGTTCGCCCGCCGGCTGGACCACCTGCTGGCCCGCCGGCCCGAGCTGGGCAGCTTCCTGACCAGGCGCGACGGGCGGGTGCTGCTGGCCGTGCTGGACGAGGCCAAGCTGCGCCGGGTGCTCGGCCGGATGCTGGACGAGGGCGAGTTCCTGTCGCCGCACGGCATCCGCAGCCTGTCCGCCGCGCACCGGGAGGGCCTGGAGGTGCAGGTCGCGGACCAGGAGCACCGGATGGGCTACGAGCCGGGCGAATCGCGCACGCCGATGTTCGGCGGCAACTCCAACTGGCGCGGCCCGGTCTGGTTCCCGACCAACGCCCTGCTGGTCGAGGCCCTGCGGACGGTCGAGTCGTTCCACGGCGGTCGGTTCCACGTGGAACTTCCCACCCGCTCGCAGCGGTACGTGACGGCCGGCGAGGCGGCGGACGAGCTGGTCCGCCGGCTGGTGTCGCTGTTCCTGCCCGACCACGACGGCCGCCGCCCGGCGGACGGCAAGCGGGTGGAGTCGACGGACTCGGCGCTGTGGCGCGAGCACGTCACCTTCAGCGAGTACTTCGACGGCGACACGGGCGAGGGGCTCGGCGCCACGCACCAGACCGGGTGGACCGCACTGGTGGCCAGCCTCCTGACAGATCGTCGCCAAACGGGCACCAATGGTGCATCTATTGTGTGATCTAAGCCAAATGCCTGAACATATTGCGGCCGGGAAGCCGATGTGACGCAAGAATCGTGCGTCACTTCGGGCTGTAACACGGACGTGCTGTGCACCACGTCACCCAAGTGGCAGTATGCCGGGCACTCGACCGACACAGTTACGAGGAGTGACGCCGTGGCCCGTCGTACCAGGCACGCTGTGCTCGCCATGCTGCCCGTCCTAGCGCTCGCCGCGACGGCGTGCGCGACCAAGGTCGACCAAGGCGCCCCTCAGGACGGCGGGTCGGGAATCTCCCTTGTGAAGAGCGGCAAGCTGGTGACCTGCACGCACCTGTCCTACAAGCCGTTCCAGTACACCGACGGCGACAAGACGGTCGGCTTCGACGTCGACCTGGTCGACCTGGTGGCCAAGGAGCTGAACGTCGACCAGGAGATCTTCGACACTCCGTTCGAGAACATCACCTCGGGCACGGTCTTCACGACCAACGAGTGCGACCTCGCCGCCGCCGGCATGACCATCAACGAGGACCGGAAGAAGGCGATCGACTTCTCCGAGCCGTACTTCGACGCCTCGCAGGCGCTGCTGGTCAAGAAGGACTCCGCCGTCAAGGACCTGCCCGACCTCAAGGGCAAGCGCCTGGGCGTCCAGCAGGGCACCACGGGCGAGGAGTACGCCAACAAGAACTCCGCGACCCACGGCTACACCGTGGTCCAGTTCGAGGACCTGCCGCTGATGGAGACCGCCGTGCGCACCGGCGCGGTGGACGCGGCGATCAACGACAACGGCGTGCTGTTCGACTACGCCAAGGAGTACCCGGACACGGCGGTGACCAAGGAGTTCGACACCGGCGAGTCGTACGGCATCGGCCTGAAGAAGGGCAACACCGCCCTCAAGACCAAGGTCGACGACGTGCTGAAGAAGGCCAAGGACACCGGCGAGTACGACCGGATCTACGAGAAGTGGTTCGGCAAGAAGCCGGAGAAGAAGTGACCGGTTGACCTCGGGGCCGGTGTCGACGGACACCGGCCCCGCTGCCTGTCCGACCGCCGCCCGTCCGACCGCTGCCGCCCCTGCCCGACCGCCTCGGCCCGCCGACCGGCACCCCGGTCCGGCCGCCGGTGGGCACACCTCCGGCCCGAACCCTCCCGTGAGAGGCCCTGACCATGGCCATGTCCAAACGGCGACGGGCGATCGCCTTCCGCCGTGCGCAGTACGCCCTGCTGATCGTGCTCGTCCTGCTGATCGCGTTCCTCGCGGACTGGGGCGAGATCAAGCAGGCCTTCTTCGACGTGGAAACCGCGAAGAAGATGTTCCCGACGGTCGTCACGACCGCGCTGCTCAACACGGTCGTCTACAGCGCGTTCGGGTTCGCCATCGGGCTCGGGCTCGGCCTGCTGCTGGCGCTGATGAAGCTCTCGCCGGTCGCGCCGTGGCGGTGGATCGCCACCGTCTACATCGAGTTCTTCCGCGGCGTGCCGGCCCTGCTGGTGTTCGTCGCGCTGAGCGTGGCCGTGCCGCTGGCGTTCGGCCTGAAGTTCGAGATCAACTCGACGGCCGGCCTCGCGCTCGGCATCGTCGGCAGCGCCTACATCGGCGAGACGATCCGGGCGGGCATCCAGGCCGTGCCCCAGGGCCAGATCGAGGCCGCGCGGTCGCTGGGCATGTCGCACGGGCGCACGCTGGTGACCGTGGTCATCCCGCAGGCGTTCCGGATCATCCTGCCGCCGCTGACCAACGAGCTGATCATGCTCATCAAGGACTCGTCGCTGATCTCGGTGGTGGGCCTGACGGCGGCCGAGTACGAGCTGACCAAGCTCGGCCGGGAAACCCTGAGCCGGTCGCCGTCGCTGACCCCGCTGCTCATCGCGGGCCTGTGCTACTTGATCATCACGCTGCCGCTGGGCCACCTCTCGCGGTACCTGGAGCGGCAGACCGGCGGCAAGAAGCTGAGCACGCCGGAATCGACGGGGGTGTAGGGCGATGTCCGAGGAGTTCCCACCCGTGACCGACGCGGAGCCGGACCTGGCCGTCGAGATCACCGGGCTGAAGAAGGCGTTCGGGCAGTTGGAGGTGCTCAAGGGCATCGACCTGTCGGTCCGGCGCGGCGACGTCGTGTGCATCATCGGGCCGTCCGGCTCGGGCAAGTCGACGCTGCTGCGCTGCGTCAACCTGCTGGAGGAGCCGACCGCCGGCCGGATCGTGGTCAACGGCACCGAGCTGACCGACCCGGACGTCGACATCGACGCCGCGCGCACCCGCATCGGCATGGTGTTCCAGGGCTTCAACCTGTTCTCGCACCTCAACGTCCTCAACAACCTGACCGTGGCGCAGCGCCAGGTGCTGCGCCGCTCGCCCGAGGACGCGCAGCGGACCGCGCTGCGCAACCTGGAGCGGGTCGGGCTGTCGGAGAAGGTCAACGCCATGCCGGCGCAGCTCTCCGGCGGCCAGCAGCAGCGGGCGGCGATCGCCCGCGCGCTGTCCATGGACCCGTCGGTGATGCTGTTCGACGAGCCGACCTCGGCACTGGACCCGGAGCTGGTGGGCGACGTGCTGGGCGTGATGCGGCAGCTCGCCGACGAGGGCATGACGATGCTGGTCGTGACGCACGAGATGCAGTTCGCCCGCGAGGTGGCCGACCGGGTGCTGTTCATGGACGGCGGGTACGTGGTCGAGGAGGGCCCGGCGGCCCAGGTCATCGGCGACCCGCAGCACGAGCGCACCCGCTCGTTCCTGGCGCGCGTGCTCAACCCCACCCACCAGGGGACCGACGACTGACCCCGCGCGGGTCCTCCCGCCGGCCCGGACGGGTGCCGGTGCGGGGGCCGGTCCGGTGAGCACCCGGCCCCGCAGGGGGTCGGCTCTGCCGCGAACGGAGCATTTGCGCTGATCTGCTTGCGGGCCTCGCCGCCGAACCCGCATTGTCGATCTCATGACCGAGACGGGGGCCGGCGGGCTGGACGTGTTCGACCCCAGCCCGCCGCGCTCCCGGTGGCTGCCGGCGGCGGACGTGCTGCGCGGGTTGGGCGACGCCGAGGGCGGGCGGTTGCTGCCCCGGCGCAAGCCCAGCGCGCCGCCGGTCGTCCGGGTGGTCGACCGGTTCCTCACCGGGCCGCTCGACCTGCGCGGGGTGGAGCTGAGCTACCTGCTGGAGTTCGTCCGGTGCCGGTTCGAGGAGCCGCCCGACCTGCGGCAGGGCCGGCTGGCCGGGGTCGACTTCGCCGGCTGCCTGCTGCCCGGCCTGCGGGCGCGCAACCTGAGCAGCGCGAACGAGGTGTCGCTGGCGGGCAGCACGGTGCAGGGCGTGGTGGACCTGACCGACGCCGACATCGCCGCGTCCCTCTCGCTGCGCGGCAGCGCGCTGCGGGTGCCCGGCGACGTCGCGGTGCTGGCGGACCGGGTGAAGCTGGCGGGCGCGCTGCTGGCGCAGCAGGTGTCCGTGCAGGGTGAGCTGCGCATGGCCGGCGCGCAGATCGGCGGCTACGCCAACTTCGCCGGCGCGGTGCTGGACAACCCGGGCGGGTACGCGGTGCGCGCCACCAACGCCCACGTCGGCGGCAGTCTCCTGCTGACCAACGCCTCGGTGCTCGGCACCGTGCTGCTGGCCGGTGCCCGCGTCGACTCGGAGCTGACCCTGCGCGGCACGACCGTGGCCGAGGGGCGGGCCGAGGACGACGCCGCGCTGGACCCGCACGCCGACCCGGCGGCGACCGTGGTGCTGGACCGGATGACCGTGGACGGGGACGTGCACCTCGACCGGGGGTTCACCGGCGCGGGCACGGTCCGCGTGGTCAACGCCGCGCTCGGCGGCACGCTGTCGCTGTCCGGGGGCCGGTTCGACGCGCTGAGCCCGCCCGGCGGCAGCGACCCCACCGGCCACGGCCGGGCGCTGCACCTCGACGGCGCGCGGATCGGCGGCGACGTGATCGGCCGCCAGGCGCACGTGCGCGGGCAGATCCGGATGGTCGACGTCCAGGTCAAGGGCAGCCTCACCCTCGACGGGTCGACCGTGGACAACCCGCGCGCGGACGCGCTGCTGGGCAACCGGTCGCACGTCGGCAGCAACCTCACCCTGCGCGAGGTCGAGGTCGCGGGCGGGTTGGAGCTGCGCGGCGTGCACGTCGGCGCGAACCTCGACCTGCGCGGCAGCCGCGTCACCCAGCCGGGCCGCTACCGGCACATGCCGGCGGGCAAGCCGTCGCTGGACGTCGGCGGCGCGGTCATCGGCCGCGACCTGATCTGCGCGCGCGGCGCGAAGGAGTTCGTGGCGCACGGCGGGGTGCGGGCGCGGCGGGCCCAGGTCGGGCGGATGGCGACCTTCGCGGGCGCGGTGCTCGGCGACAAGCTCGACAGCCACGCGCTCAACCTGCTCGGGATGCAGGTGCAGGAGCTGGTGCTGACCCCGATCAGCCCGCCGCGCGGCGACGTCACGCTGCGGCAGGTGCGCTGCACGTCGTTGGAGGACAACGAGGTGTTCTGGTCGGCCACCGGCTGGATCGACCTGGAGGAGTTCCGCTACGACTCGCTGCGGCACCCGATCGACCTGCGCGACGACCGGGAGGTCGAGCGCCGGCTGCGCTGGCTGCGGCAGGCGATGCGGCGCTCGTACCGCCCCGGGCCCTACGACCAGTTCACCGAGATGCTGCGGGCCGGCGGCAACGACGAGCACGCGGCGACCGTCCAGGTGGAGAAGCAGCGGCTGCGCTACCGCGCGGTGGCCGAGGGGCGGCGGTGGCTGGGCCCGCTGGTGCTGGTGTGGAGCTGGCTCCAGCGCTCCATGGTCGGCTACGGGTACCGGCCGGCGCGGGCGCTGGCGTGGCTGGTGGTGTCGTGGGTGCTGGGCAGCGCCTGGTTCTCCGTCGGGACGCCGCTGGAGGTGATCAACTCCGACGACCGGATGCACTTCAACGCCTGGCTGTACACGATCGACCTGGTGGTGCCGATCGTCGACCTGGGCAACAAGAACCGGTGGCAGGTGGGCGGCGCGTCGCAGTGGATCGCGGCCGGGCTGATCGTCACCGGGTGGGTGCTGGCCACGACGGTCGCGGCGGGCCTGACCCGGATGCTCAAGCGCTGACCCCGCGCCGGGCGGCTCGCCTAGGGTGGGCGGTGTGACGGATCTGGTGCTGGCACTGGACGTCGGCGGCACCAAGGTCGCCGGCGGCCTGGTGGACCGGGGTGGCGCGGTGCGGCGGGCGGTGCGCGTGCCGACGCCGGCCGACGACGCCGAGGAGACCTGGCGGGCGGTCGCGGACGTGGTGGGGCAGGTGCTCGACGGCGAGGTGGTCGCCGGTGTCGGCATCGCCTGCGCCGGGCCGGTGGACGCCGTGCTGGGCACCGCGAGCCCGATCAACCTGACCGCGTGGCAGGGGTTCCCGCTGCGCGACCGGGTGGCCGCGCTGGTGCCGGGCGTGCCGGTGGAGCTGGCCGGCGACGGGCCGTGCATGGCGCTGGGCGAGCACTGGCAGGGCGCCGGCCGGGGCAGCCGGTTCATGGTCGGGCTGGTGGTGTCGACCGGGGTCGGCGGCGGGCTGGTGCTGGGCGGGCGGCCGTTCGGCGGGCGGACCGGCAACGCCGGGCACCTCGGGCACGTCGTGGTCGAGCCGGACGGCGAGCCGTGCTCGTGCGGCGGGCGCGGGTGCGCGGAGACCGTGGCCGGCGGGCCCCGGATGGTCGCGTGGGCGCGGCGGCGGGGGTGGCAGGGGCCGGACGAGGCGGACGCGGCGCACCTCGCGGCGGCGGCGCTGGCCGGCCAGGAGCTGCCCCGGGAGGCGTTCGACCGGGCCGGGCGCGCGGTCGGGATGGCGATCGCGGCGGCGGCGGCGTTGTGCGACCTGGACCTGGCGGTGGTGGGCGGCGGCGTGGCGCAGGCCGGGGACCTGCTGCTCGACCCGGTCCGGCGGACCGTGGCCGACCACTGTGGACTGTCCTTCCTGGACGGTCTGCGGGTGGAGCCCGCCCGGCTCGGCGGCCAGGCGGGGCTCGTCGGCGCGGCGGCCCTGGTGCTGGGCGACCGCGACCCGCAGCCGGGACCGTGACCGGGCGGACTCCGCTGCCGGTTCCGGTCCGGCGGTCCCGGTCCGGCGTCAGTGCGCGGCGACCGGCTTGACCCGGGGGCTGTCCTCGTCCACGTGGTAGTCCTCGCCCGAGGTCTCGTCGGTGCCGTTGAACACCCTGAGCTGCTTGGCGACCAGCGTGACGACCACCGCGACGACCAGGTTGGCCACGACGGCGACCACGCCGACGTAGATCTGCACCGGCGATCCCGCGAACGGGTGCCAGCCGAACAGCGACAGCTCGTCCAGCGCCAGCGCGGACCCGCCGAAGTGCGGGCGCTTGCCGTCCGCGCTGGGGATGCCGTAGAGCAGGTACATGCCCCACCCCATGCCGACGACCCACCCGGTGACCAGCCCGTAGACGTGGAACCACCTGGTGTACAGGGCGATCGCCACGGCGGGCAGCGTTTGCAGGATCATCACGCCGCCGATGAGCTGGAGGTCGATGGAGAACTGCGGGTCGATGAACACGATGAACGCGACCGCGCCGAACTTCACCACCAGGGACGCGAGCTTGGCCTGCTTCGCCTCCTGCGCCGACGTGGCGTTCTTCCGCAGGTACTCCTTGTAGATGTTGCGGGTCCACAGGTTCGCCGCCGCGATGGACATGATCGCGGCCGGCACCAGCGCGCCGATGCCGATCGCGGCGAACGCGATGCCGGCGAACCAGGACGGGAACTGCTCGCCGAACAGCACCGGGACGATGGTGTTGGTGTCGGGCCGGCCGGTGGCCTGGTTGGTGATCGGCGTGACGCCCGCGCTGATCGCCACGAACCCGAGCATGGCGAGCAGGCCCAGCAGCAGCGAGTACGCGGGCAGCGCCACCATGTTGCGCTTGATGACGTTGCGACCGCGCGACGCGAGGATGCCGGTCAGCGAGTGCGGGTAGAGGAACAGCGCGAGGGCGGAACCGAGCGCGAGCGTCGCGTACTGGAGCTGGTTGCCGCCGGTGAGCAGGATGCCGTCGGACTTGGCGGGCGTCGCGTCGTACTTGGCCTGCGCGGTGTCGAAGATCGCGCCCCAGCCGCCGAACTGGCCGGGCAGGTAGATCACCGCCACCAGGATCACGACGTAGATCAGCGTGTCCTTGACGAACGCGATCAGCGCGGGCGCGCGCAGCCCGGACTGGTAGGTGTACAGGGCGAGGATCAGGAACGCGACGAGCAGCGGCGCGTGGCCGGCGATGCCGGAGCCGTTGAGCCCCATGGTCCGCAACACCGCCTCCAGGCCGACGAGCTGGAGCGCGATGTACGGCATGGTGGCGACGATGCCGGTGACCGCGATGATCAGCGCCAGCCAGTGCGACCCGTACCGGCCGCGCACGAAGTCGGCCGGCGTGACGTAGCCGTGCACGCGGGACACCGACCACATGCGCACCAGCGGCAGGAAGACGATCGGGTAGAGGATCACCGTGTACGGCAGCGCGAAGAAGCCCGTCGCACCCGCGCCGAACACCAGCGCGGGCACCGCCACGAAGGTGTAGGCCGTGTAGAGGTCACCGCCGACCAGGAACCAGGTGATCCACGAGCCGAACTTGCGCCCGCCCAGCCCCCACTCGTCGAGGTGGTCCAGGGTGGCGCCCGCCCGCCATTTCGCCGCGGCGAAACCCAGCACGGTGACCAGCAGGAACAGCGCGCTGAACACCACCAACTCGGTCCACTGCACCTACTTCGCCCCCTCGTCCAGGTCGTCCACGCCGAGCCGGTCGGGTTTGTCCCGCACGACCGGCCCGTTCCTGGTCATGACGTGGACGAGACCGACGCAGACGACGCCCACCGGCACCCAGGCGAACTGGTACCAGTAGAAGAACGGCATCCCGAACAGGCGGGGGCCGTCGAAGTTGAACCACGGCGTGACGAGCATGAGCAGCGGAACCAGCAGCAGCAGGTTCCAGGTGCTCCAGCGCAGGCTGGATGGTCGAGGCATGTGGCCCTCCGTGCGGCCCTGATGACGGGGTGTCGCAGGATGCTAGAACCGGGAGGGTGCGGCCGTCACCGTTTCCGGTGGGTTGTCGACCGGTCGGGTGGTGCAATCGTGACCTCTTTTCACTCCCCGCGCAGGCCGGTCACCAAGTGCTTCTCGGCGCGGTCGAAGTAGTCGGACATCGCCTCCTCTGCCGCGCGCAGCTCGTCGCGCCGCAGGTGGGCGCTGATCTGCTGGTTGAGCGCGAGGTAGTCCTCGTGGAAGCCGCGCGGGTCGCCCATCACGTGGAAGGCGAGGCGGAGCTCGGCCAGCAGGCGCTTCATCTCCTCGTCCAGGCGGGCGCTGCCGGCCAGGGCGGTGACGGCCTGGTGGAACCGGATGTTCGCGGTGCCGACGCCGGTCCAGTCCTTCTCCCCGGCACTGGCGAGCCCGAGGTCGACGGCCTCCTGCACGGCCCGCTTGACCTCGTCGGCGGCGTTCGGCCAGCGGTGCAGCGCGCCGATCTCGATGACCCGGCGGGCGGCGTAGAGGTCCACGATGTCGCGCCAGTCGGGCTTCCGGACGAAGACGCCCTTGCTGTACTCGTGCACGAGCAGGCGCTCGTGGGTCAGCAGGCGGAACGCCTCGCGCAAGGTGTTGCGGGAGACCCTCAGGACGTCGCCGAGCGCCTTCTCGTTGAGCTGCTGACCCGGCTTGATGTCGCCGTCCAGGACGCCGGCGCGCAACTTGTCGGCGACCCGTTCGGCGGTGCTGGAGCGGTCGATGTCGCCCCGCTCCTCGGCCAGTGCCCGCAACCAGTCCTCGGCGTCAACGCTCGTCATGCCACCCGAGTCTAGTGCCCTACAAGTCAAACGGAGTATTGAAGGATTGTTGAACAATACCTACCGTGAACGGGTGGGGAGGTGGTGAAGATGCCCGTGACCCGGCAGGCGGACGTGAGGCAGGGGCAGGACGCGGAGGCGCAGGACGCGAGGGCGCGAGCGGTGCAGGGTGGCGCGGGGAGGGTGGACCCGGCAGGCGTGGCCCTCGGGTCTGCGCTGTCCGGCGGGGACCGGCGCGCGTCTCGCGCGGCCGGGGTCATCGACCTCAACGCGGACCTCGGCGAGGGATTCGGGCGGTGGGCGTTGGGGGACGACGTGGGCCTGCTCGGCGTGGTGAGCAGCGCGAACATCGCGTGCGGCTTCCACGCGGGCGATCCGTCGATCATGTACCGGACGTGCGAGGCCGCCGCTGCGGCGGGTGTCGCGGTCGGGGCGCACGTCGGGTACCGGGACCTCGCGGGGTTCGGGCGGCGGTTCGTGGACGTCGCGCCCGCCGAGCTGACCGCCGACGTCCTCTACCAGCTCGGCGGGCTGGACGCGTGCGCGCGGGCGGCCGGGACGCGGGTGTCGTACGTGAAGCCGCACGGCGCGCTGTACAACGCGCTCGGGACGCACGAGGCCCAAGCCGACGCCGTGGTCGACGCCGTCCGGGCGTTCGACCCGTCGTTGCCGGTGCTGGGGTTG
The DNA here is from genome assembly GCF_040655415.1 of Actinosynnema sp. NPDC050436. NCBI lineage: Bacteria > Bacillati > Actinomycetota > Actinomycetes > Pseudonocardiales > Pseudonocardiaceae > Actinosynnema > Actinosynnema sp. NPDC050436. The sequence continues at coordinate 354,722 of NZ_JBFAJV010000003.1, forward strand.
CCCGGCGCGGTGTGGCTGAAGCGCGCGGAGGTGGCCGGGCTGCCGGTGCGCTACGAGGCTTTCGCGGACCGCGCGTACACCGGGCGGGGGACGCTGGTGGACCGGCGGTCGCCGGGAGCGGTGCTGCACTCCGGGGCGGAGATCGTGCAGCGGTGCCTGTCGCTGGCGGTCGACGGGCAGGTCCGGGCCGTGGACGGGCGGGTCGTGCGGATGCGGGTGGACTCCCTGTGCGTGCACGGCGACACGGCCGGGGCGGTGGGCATCGCCCGAGCCGTGCGCGACGCGTTGGCCGGGGCCGGGGTTGCGGTCGAAGCGGTCGCCGGCGAGCCCCCGCGCATCGCCTGAGCGGCCGGCGCGGACGAGCGGGTGTGAAAGCGCTGGGCCGGGTGGCGGGTGGTCGGGCGTGGGTGCGGTTCGCCAGGATCGGTGGGTGGGCAGTGGGCTGCGCAGCGTGGTCGTGGTGGTCGTGGTGGGGTCGGCCCTGGCCGGCGTGGCCCTGGCCGGCATGGCGCTGGCCGGGGTGCCGGGGGTGGCTTCGGGCGCGGCGGCGAGCTGCTCCGACGGCCGGCTGCCGGTGACCGTGGAGGAGCAGCGGCTCGATGACGTCCTGGCCCCCGGGCAGCCCGCCGCGGGTCCGGAGCTGGTCCGGCTCGGCGGGCTGGACGACGAGGTGGCCCGCTTCGTCGGGCGGCTGTGCTCGACGGCCCCGGGGCGCGCGGAGCAGGTCGTCGCCTCGGGTGGGCGCGAGTTGTGGCGGGCGGCGGTCGAGCGGGCGCGCGGCGCTCCGGCCTGGGACGCCTACGACGACCGGCCGCTGTACTGGGCGCGGCTCCAGCTCACCAGGGCGGTCCGGCAGTGGGCGGTCCCGCTGCCCGCCGGTGAGCGGGCCCGGCTGGTGCGGCGGTTGGACGGCGCCGCGCGCGGGATCGAGGACGTGCGGTGGCGCGGCGCGGGGCGGCGGGTGGTGGTGACGGGGTTCGACCCGTTCCAGCTCCACGGCACGTCGGTGCGCCGCTCGAACCCGGCCGGTGCCGCCGCGCTGCGGCTCGACGGGCGGGTGATCGACACCCCGGCCGGGCGGGTCGTGGTCGAGGCGGCCGTGCTGCCGGTGCTCTGGGGTGCGTTCGACGAGGGCATCGTCGAGCGGTTCTACGGCGCGGTGCTGGGCGGGGGCACCCGCGAGGGCGCGGACGGCGAGCGCGGCCGGGTGGGTGCCCTGGTGACGATCAGCCAGGGGCGGCCCGGGCGGTTCGACGTCGAGCGGTGGGCGGCCCGGTGGCGGGGCGGGGCCCCGGACAACGACGACGTCGGCGCGGACGGGCCGGTGCCCGACGCCGCCGGCTGGCCGCAGCCCGCGCTGGAGTTCATCGAGACGTCCCTGCCGGTGGGCAGGATGGTCGACGCCGGCACCGGGCCCTACCCGGTGAACTACAACCGGTCGTTCTGCGAGTGGCCCGTGGGCACGCCCGGCGTCGGCACGCCCAACTGCCGCACGGACGAACCGACCCCCGGCGCGGCGGCGGCGGTCGGCAGCGGCGGCGACTACCTGTCCAACGAGTCGATGTACCGGGCGAACCGGCTGCGGCTCGGCCTGGGCGCGACGACCGTCCCCGGCGGCCACCTGCACACACCCGTGCTCGGCCAGCCGGTCGACCCGGTCGCGCTGACCGACCCGGGGTTCGAGGCGGAGCGCCGCCGGATCGTCGACCAGGTGGTCGCGCTGGTCGCAGTAGTCTGACGCGCGTGCGGCTCAGGCGGGCGGTGATCGGTGTGCTCTCGTTGTCGCTCGCCTGGACCACCGCGTGCACCGCGCACGTCACCGGCTCCCCCGACGGCGAGGTCGTCCGGCCGTCCCTGACGCCGGCGGTGGCGGACCTGCCGAAGTCCGGTCAGTGCACGGACGGCGCGCTCGCCGTGGTCGACTGCGCCCGGCCGCACGAGGCCGAGGCGGTCGCCACGGGCGAGTTCACCGGCCTGGGCGCGGACTACCCGGGTGAACGGGACCTGCGCCGGCAGGGCATCCCGGCCTGCCGCGCGGCGGTCGCGGACTACCTGGGCAGCCCGGACCACGACGCGACCCGGCTCCGGGCGCAGGTGCTGTGGCCCAGCCGCGACGGGTGGGCGGCGGGCGACCGCTGGCGGCTGTGCACGGTGGTCGAGCTCGCCCCGGACGGGCAGCGCCGCAAGCGCAGCGGGGTGCTGCGCGACCTGCTCAAGGGTGCCGGGTTCGGCCAGGTCCAGCTCTGCGCGCTGGGTTCGCCGGCCACCGCCGCCGACGCCCGCGTCACCGCGTGCGACGGCCCGCACCTGGCGGAGGCCGTGCCGGGCGTGCTGGACCTGGGCGAGCCGGGCGACCCGACGCCGTCCCGCGAGCAGGTGGACGAGCGGGCGCAGGAGCACTGCGCCACCGCCGTCGCGGGGTACGTCGGCGCGCGGCGGCAGGACGTGGTCGCGTCGTGGCGGGCGTTCGGCTCGCAGGCGTGGTCGGAGGGCTTCACCACGGCGGTCTGCTACGCCGAGGCGTCCCGCCCGTTCACCGGCCGGCTGTGGGGCCTGGGCACGAACCCGCTGCCCGCGTGAGGCGGGTGCGGACCACCGCGAACCGGTTGGGTCCACAGCCTGTGCACAGCTTCATCCACACCCTGTGGACAACTAGCGGCGGCGGACGGCGACCACGAGCAGCAGGACGCCGAACCCGAGCGGCACACCGCTGTCGAACACCGGCCTGAGCACGGGCAAGAGGGGCAGCACGGCCAGTTCGCGGGCCACCGAAGCACCCACCGCGAGCGCGCCGGCGGTCAGCGGGGCGGCTGGGGACAGCCGTCCCCACGTCATCAGGCCCACCACGAGTCCCGCGAGTCCCAGCGCCACCAGGCCGCGCACCCGGACCTCGTCGAACTGGTCCAGCCCGTAGCCCCACGCGAAGGCCGCGACGACGACCCCCACCGCCCCGACGAGCACGCCCAGGACGTGCCACCACGGCGACCGGCGGCGCACGGGCGACGGGTCGGTCGGCGGCTCGACCGGGTAGTACCGCACGATCCCGGTCTGCGGCCCGACCTGCACGTCCCGGTGCCCGTCGAAGTGCAGACCGCCGAGGAAGTCGTCCTGCCGGCTCACCCCTCCTTGGTACCTCGGCACCTGGCCGAAGTCACACCGGGTGATCAAAAAGAGACCCGGTGGACGACGTCGTCCACCGGGTCTCCCGGGATCAAGCCGCTGCGCGGGCGGGCCGGCACGTCATCGGGCCGGACGTGCCCACGTCACCGGGCCGCGATCAGCCGAGGCGGAGCCTCAGCGCCTCCAGCTCGTCGCGCAGCGAGGTCGGCACCTTGTCGCCGATCTTGGCGAACCACTCCTCGATCATCGGGAGCTCGGCACGCCACTCGTCGGCGTCGAACTCCAGCGCCGCCTGGATGTCCTCGTAGGAGGCGTCCAGCTCCGACAGGTCCAGCTCGTCGGCGGTCGGCACGTGGCCGATCGGGGTCTCCCGCGCGGCGGCCTTGCCCTCGATGCGCTCGATGGCCCACTTCAGCACGCGCGAGTTCTCGCCGAACCCGGGCCACAGGAAGCGCTTGTCCTCGCCCCGGCGGAACCAGTTGACGTAGAAGATCTTGGGCAGCTTGTCGGCGTCGGCCGACTTGCCGGTGTCGATCCAGTGCTGGAAGTAGTCACCGGCGTGGTAGCCGATGAACGGCAGCATCGCCATCGGGTCGCGGCGCACGACACCGACCTGGCCCACGGCGGCGGCGGTCGTCTCGCTGGACAGGGTGGCGCCCATGAACACGCCGTGCTGCCAGTCGCGGGACTGGGTGATCAGCGGGATCGTGGTCGCCCGGCGGCCACCGAAGAAGATCGCCGAGATCGGGACGCCGTTCGGGTCCTCCCACTCGGGGGCCTTGATGTCGCACTGGGCGATCGGCGTGCAGTAGCGCGAGTTCGGGTGCGAGGAAAGCTCCTCGCCGCCCGGCGTCCAGTCCTGCTTCTTCCACGAGGTGAGGTGCGCGGGCGGCTCGCCCATGCCCTCCCACCACACGTCGCCGTCGTCGGTCAGCGCGACGTTCGTGAAGAGCGAGTTGCCCTTCTCGATGGTGCGCATGGCGTTCGGGTTGGTGTGGTAGTCGGTGCCGGGCGCGACGCCGAAGAAGCCGTTCTCCGGGTTGACGGCGTAGAGGCGGCCGTCCGCGCCGAAGCGCATCCAGGCGATGTCGTCGCCGAGGGTCTCGACCTTCCAGCCCGGGATGGTCGGCTCCAGCATGGCGAGGTTGGTCTTGCCGCACGCGCTGGGGAACGCCGCCGCGATGTAGTAGACCTTCGCCTCGGGCGAGGTGAGCTTGAGGATGAGCATGTGCTCGGCGAGCCAGCCCTCGTCACGCGCCATCACCGAGGCGATGCGCAGCGAGTAGCACTTCTTGCCCAGCAGGGCGTTGCCGCCGTAGCCCGAGCCGAACGACCAGATGGTCCGCTCCTCGGGGAACTGGGTGATGTACTTGGTGTCGTTGCAGGGCCACGGGACGTCGTCCTGGCCCGGCTCCAGCGGAGCGCCGATCGAGTGCAGCGCCTTGACGAAGTCGCCGTCCTCACCGAAACGCGCCAGGGCCTTCGTGCCCATCCGGGTCATGATGTGCATCGACACCACGACGTACTCGGAGTCGGTGATCTCCACGCCCAGCATGGGCTTCTCGGCGTCCAGCGGACCCATGCAGAACGGGATCACGTACATGGTGCGACCGCGCATCGAGCCCCGGTAGAGCTCGGTCATGATCCCCTTCATCTCGGAGGGGTCCATCCAGTTGTTCGTGGGGCCGGCGTCGGCCTCGTCCACGGAACAGATGAACGTGCGCTCCTCCACCCGCGCCACGTCGGTGGGGTCCGAGGCCGCCCAGAACGAGTTGGGCTTCTTCTTCAGCGGGACGAACGTGCCGGCGTCCACCAGTTTGGCCGTGAGGCGGTCCCATTCGCCCTGGGACCCGTCGGCCCAGACGACCTCGTCGGGGCAGGTCAGCTCGGCGACCTCGCGCACCCAGGAGAGCAGCCGCGCGTGGTTGGTCGGTGCCTGGTCGAGACCGGGAATGGTCACTGCCGTCATCTCGTCTCGTCTCCTAGGTGCGCCGGCCCACGGTGGACGCCGTTGTCCGGTGGGACGTCCTCGGGAATGGCGACGCCCGCCCCGGTGGAGGGCGTGCCGTTGAAGGGATAGACGGAGGTTAGCCGGGTTAATCCTCGGTAACGCACATCTGTCCTGTCGGCTCCCTCACAAAACCGATTCTGGAATCGATTCAGCACCCGATCATCACAAACCCCGCTGTGACCTGCGCTTTAGTTGCCGAAATGCAAGGGCCTGGACGTGCGGCGGGCACCACACGGTGAGGTTGCGATCCCGTGCCGTGAGCACGTCGCCGGCGGATCGCGAGCGGATCTCGTGAGAGCGCTCTCATGTTGCGGTGCAAGAATTGCGCGGAAATTGTCCAGGTTGTTCTCAGTCCGCCCACGCGGCGCGCACGGCGGCTTCGGCGGCGGTCCGGTCGGCGTTCAGGGCGCGGACTTCTGCGACAAATCGGGCGGCGGCTTCGGCGAGCGCGGCGGACGGCGTGCCGGGCGGCGGCACGTCGGGCAGTGGTCCAGTGGCCGAGGGTGCGACGACGGCCGGCGCGGCGGTGGGCGCTGCGCCCGTTGCCGGATCAGCGGCTCGCGCGGCGAGGGCTGCGCCGGTGACCGGAGCGGTGGCCTGCGGGGTGGGCGGCTCGGCCGGTGGTGCCGCCGGCGGGTGGTCGGCGACGACCGTGCCCCGGCGTCCTGCGGTGACCAGCAGGCCGGAGGTCTCCAGGTCGCGGTAGACGCGCGCCACCGTGCCCGCCGCCAGGCCGAGGTCGCGGGCCAACTGGCGGATCGGCGGGAACGGCGAGCCGGGCGGCAGCGCGCGGGAGCGGATCAGGTGGACGAGCTGGTCGCGGATCTGCCGCCACGGAGGCACCCCGTTGTCCGGGTCGACCACGACCCACAGCGAGTCCGTCACGACGTCGGTCGCGCGGCTCGGACGAACGGGTCGGTGCGGGTCGGGCGGGCGACCCGGAACCAGGTCCCGAACGACACCGGGATGGCGGCCAGGCCGAGCAGCAACGCGATCGAGTGCACCGGTACCCACACGTCGTCCAGCATGAGCACCCACCGGTGGGCGGCGAACACCAGGTACCCCGTGAACGCCATGCCGACGCCCACGGCGACCCGCGCACTGCGCGCCCGCAGGGCGGCGTCGACCAGGGGATCGGCGACGACACCGCGCCGGACCGCGAGCAGCACCACCCCGAACACCGCAGCGAGGCCCAGCACGACGGCCAGGGTCACGGTGCCGCCGTGCGGGAAGGCGGGCGGCTTGCGCGTGGCCGGCGGGAAGAACAGCCCCAGGAGCGAGATCAGCAGCGCGGCGGCGGCGAGCGCCAGGAGCACGATCACCGCCCACGGGGGCACGAGGTCCCGCCACCCGCGCCGGGAGAGCGCGGCGGCACGAGGCCCCTGGACGCGGCGGACCGCGCTGAACGCCTCGGCGAGCAGCAGCGCCACGAGCACCGGGAGGAAGTGCCGGAGTTGGCTCAACACCAGCAGTTCCGCGTGATGCGGGGGAAGTGCGAAGACGCCGGGCGTGAACAGGACCAGGGGCAGGCAGAGGAGGCGGCGGTCGCGCAGGTAGCGGGCCGCTTGCCGGGACTGCGCCTCGTCGGCGTCGGGGACGCCCCACCGGGCGAGGAACCTGCGGCCGACCTGCGGCGTCGCCCCGGCGACCAGCAGGACGACCAGTGCGATGAGCCCGAATACGACCAGCGGCATCAGCGGACACCCTCGCGCGAGACGGCGGCCTTCGGCGGGGTGGCCACCCCCATCCAGGTGCCCAGCGACCCGACGAGCACGACCAGGCCGAGCCACCCCGTCGCCGGAACGACCGCGAGCCAGGCAGGTGCGTCCTCGGGAGACCTGGCAGCCAGGTCGCTCAGGCTCCAGAGCCGGCCGTGGGCGACGCCCACCAGCGACCCCGCCCACCCGATTCCGATGCCCACCGCGACCCGCGCGGTGCGGGTGCGCAGGACTGCGTCCACGCGGGGGTCGCCGGTCGGCGCGCGCCGGACAGCCAACCCGACCACGCCGAGCACCGCCGCCGCACCGAGCACCACGCCGACCAGCACCAGGACGCCGGTCGGCCGGAGGAACAGATCCCGGTACTCCGGGGAGAGGCCCTCGGCCGTGGCCGCGACGCGGTGCGACCAGGACCGGGTCGACAGGTCTGCGCCCGCGAGGAGTGCGGAGAGGCCCAACAGCCCCAACAGGACCACCACGGCCGGGCGGGGCACCAGGTCGTGCCAGCGGCGCGGTGACAGCACCGCGACCCGCAAGCCGCGCACCGGCCGCAACGCCGCCGTCGCCTCCGCCAGCAGCAGCGCGATGATCAGGGCCGCGCAGTAGTGCAACGCGCCTGGAGTGGGCGTCGGCATACCGAGCGGGCCGGCCAGCGCCGTCGCGGCAGCGGGGACGAGGAAGATCAGGGGCGGGTAGAGCAGCCGCCGGCCGCGGAGGTAGTGGACGGCGTCCGACACCTGCCGGTCGGTCGGTTCGGCGACGCCCCACCTGCGGAGGAACCGCTCGGCGACGGACCTGGTGGGCCAGAGGGCGAGCAGGAGTGCCAACCCGACCAGGCCGTATAAGAGCGCGATCTCCACCGTGCCTGCCCCCTTTGTAGCAACCCCTTGTTACAAAGCATCGCACACGGGTCACTGCATGTGAAGGTCCGCTCGGGCGCGGGTGATCGCCTCGTCCAAGGAGGTGCGGAAGTCGACCAGCAGGTCGTGATCGAGACCGAACGCGAAGCGGTCATCCGGCCCGAAGACCTCGACGACTCCCCGCGACACCTCGATCGAGCACCGGGCCGGCCCACCCCGGTCCGTAGTGCAGCGCACCTGCCACTCACGGCGTTCGGACACCTCGTCGGCCATCACGGCCTCCCTGCCTGGTTGTATGTGGTCGAACACGGACAGCAACGTCTCAAAGTTTAGAGTTCTATGAGACTTCGAGGAATTACCCGATGGGGTGGAGTGATCAATGGGCACGGCCAGGTCGACCGTCGAGCGCCTGCAACTCGGCTTGGCCCTGACCCGGCTCCGCACCGGCGCCCACCGCTCGCAGGGCGAGGCGGCGGCAGCGATCGGGCGCAGCGGCGGTCGGCTGAGCCAGGTCGAGAACGGCAAGGGCGGACTCGGACCGGAGGAGTTGGTGAAGCTCCTGGACTTCTACGACGTGCGCGGACCCGAACGGGAGACCGTGCTGGCCCTCGGCGCGGCGGCCCGTCGGCGCGCTCCCCGGCGGGCGTACGTGGACAACCTGCCCGAGCCCTTCCAACGGCTGGGCGAACTCCAGTCCGCCGCGTGCGAGATCGCCTGGTACGAGTGCGGCGTCATGCCGGGACTGGTGCAGTCGCCGGAGTACGTGCGGGCGATCATGACGTTGTCGAACTCGATCCACTGGGACGACTCGGAGGAGGAGACCAGCGAGCGGATCGCGTTCCGGCAGGAGCACCAGCGACGCGTGCTCGAGGCGGGCGACCCGAAGCGCATCCGGGTGGTGTTCACCGAGGACACCCTCGACCACGTCGTCGGCGGGCCGGCCGTGATGCGCGGACAGGTGCTGCACCTGCTGCAACTGGCCGAGCGCCACCCGGCGTTGAGCATCCGGGTCGTCCCGAACACCGCCGTGGACAACCCTGCGCTGGGCGGAGGTCTTGTCCTGCTGGACTTTCCGCACTCGATGCCGGTGAGCTTCGCGGCGGTTCTGCACGGCCCGTACGCCTTCTACGATCAACCGGCAGACATCGAACCGATGCAGCGGTTGTTCAAGCGGGTCGAAGACCTGGCGCTGAGCCAGGAGGACACCCGCGCGCTTCTGGTCGAGAGGATCAAGGAGAGCCGATGACCCACGACACCGGGTGGTTCAAGAGCACCCGCAGTTCCGGCGGCAGCAACGGATGCGTCGAGGTGCGGCGGGTTCCCGACGTCGTCCACGTCCGGGATTCCAAGAACTCGGACGGCCCTCGGTTCTCGTTCAGCGCCCGCGCCTGGGAGGCGTTCCTCACCACCGCCCGCGCCTGAGTGGATCGAACACGTGTTCGACCCGTCCACAGGTGTGGACAGCGCTGTGGACAGGTGGCGTTTTCCGGTCGCGCGCGCGGGTAACCCCGAGCACAACCGGGGATCTGATCGAACACGTGTTCGAGTTCTCCACAGGTGTGGACAGCCCTGTGGACGGAGCTGGAACCGGGTGCAACACATCGGCAGCCGGAATGACTCGTAGGGGTGTGCAACCACTACCGAGCAGCCCGCTGCGAGGCGTGCATGACCTTTGACGACTTCGTGGCCGATCGGCTGGACCCGCTGCTGCGCTACGCCACCGTGCTCTGCTACGACCCGCACCTGGCCAAGGACGTCGTGCAGGAAGCCCTCCTGCGCGCGCAGCAGCAGTGGCCCCGCATCCAGGTCGAGGTGGACAACCCCTCGGCGTACGTCAAGCGCATGGTCACCAACGAGTTCCTGTCCTGGCGTCGGCGCAGGGCCGCGCGCGAGGTGAGCGCGACGCTGCACACGCTCGACGCGATCGGCTCGCCGACCGACGACCCGACCCACGGGATCGCCGAGCGCGAGGCGATGCTGGGCCGGCTCGCGAAGCTGCCGCGCAAGCAGCGCGTCGCGCTGGTGCTGCGCTACTACGAGGGCTGCGACGACGCCGAGATCGGGGCCGTCCTCGGCTGCCGGCCGGGCACCGTGCGCAGCCTGCTCTCGCGGGGTCTGGCGACCCTGCGCCTGCGGGCCACCGGCTCGCCCACCCGATCCCTCTCCGTGGTGAAGGAGACGACCTGACATGTCCGACGAGACCGCTTTCCGCGACGCCCTCGCCCAGCACGCGGAACTCGCGCGGGGCAGGGAGGAGATCCTGGCCGCCCTCCGCGACCCGCTCCCGCGCCGCAACCGCAAGCCGCTCGGCGTCGCCGCCGCCGCGATCGCCGTGGCCGGGGCGGCGGGGATCGGGCTGACCGCGCTGATGAGCCCCCCGGCGTACGCGGTCACCCGGCACCCGGACGGCTCGGTGACCGTGACCATCAACGACATCAAGGCCGTCGACCCGGCGAACGAGAAGCTGCGCGAGCTGGGCGTGCGGGCCAGGGCCGTCCCGATGACGGCCGACTGCGCCGACATCGACGGCACCAGGACCTACCAGGGCGCCGACTGGGACTTCCCGAGCTTCTCCGGCAACACGGTGACCCTGCCCGCGCGGATCCCGGAGGGCCACACCGTCCTCTTGTCGGTGACCGACCTGCCGGACCGGGGCACCGGCCTGGGCATCACCGTCCCGATCGAAGACCCGGCCCCGTCGTGCGTGCTCGACCCCGCGCGGAGGTGACCCCGCCGGACCCGGCTAGTTCGGGCTGATCCACTGGCCGGTCACGGAGTCGATGCGCACGACCCCCGACACGGTCACCTTCTCCCCGCCGCCCGCGCCGCCGGACCAGACCTCGTCGCTGTCCAGGCCGTTCTTCGAGTCCGGCACGTACTTGCCGGTCGAGTCGATCCGGCCGTGCTCGACCTGGGTCCACTCGTCGTCGCCGGTGTGCTTGGACATGGTGACCTCGCCGGCGGCGGTGATCTCGGTGGCGATGTCTGCCTTGCCGTCGCCGTCCGAGTCGGTGAACAGCCAGGTGTCGCCCTCGGCGTCCTTGACCACGGCGGTGTCCGCGCGGCCGTCGTTGTCGGTGTCCTCGGTGGCCGGGCCGACGTTCTGGTCCGGACCGCCCTCGACGTCCACCGTGATGGTCCTGCCGGTGTTGGAGTTGGTCTGCTGGGCGGTGTGGTCGTCGCCGGGGTCGACGGCGACCCACTCGCCGGACCGCTCGTCGAACCGGGCCTGGCCGACCAGGTCGCCGTCCTTGTCGAACGTGCTCATCAGGTCCGCGTCGCCGTCGCCGTCGGTGTCGCTGAACGCCAAGTGCCCACCGTCGTCGGTCTCGACCACGGCGCTCTCGTCCACGCCGTCGTCGTCGAGGTCGTAGGTCGCCTCGGCGGTGTACTCCTCGTCCTCGACGGTGACCTTCAGCTCGCCGTCGGTCGCGCCTGTCTCGTCGACGTACACCCGGAACCCCACCCTCCTGCGCTCAAGTACCGGTAGGACTCACGTTATGCCGATCCGGTTCCGCAGGGGAACCCAGGTCACCCGTTGTCAGGGACCGGTCACGCGGCGCCTTGACCGGTACAGGGCTCAGGCGCGGTCCCGCAGCGCGCGGATGCGGCCCAGCAGCTCGTCCACCTTCGCCCGCCCGGCGCGCAGCTCGGTGAGCTGCCGGGTGGCGGCCCCGAGCGCCTTCGCGCGTTCGCCCGCCTCCATGCGCAGCGCCTTGTCGACCTCGCGCAGCTCCGCTTCGATCGCGTCGACCCGCCTGCCCAGCGCGTCGTCCAGTGCCAGCGACAACTGCTGCTCGGCCTCGATGAGCTGCTCGGCCACGAGCTGGTCCACGGTGGACCTGGCGTCGGCGATGGCGTCCGACAGCCACTGCTTGAGGTGCTGCTTGTCCGCCGAGTGCTTCCGGGTGCGGGCCATCCACCAGCCCGCGCCCAGGCCCAGCACGATGGTCACCGGCAGGACGACGGGGTTCAGCGCGGCGACGCCCAGGCCCGCCAACGGCATCGCGGCCAGCCGGCCCGCGCCCAGCCCGCCGGACACGCCCATGAACACCAGCAGCTTGTCCTCGGCGGTCGGCGCGCGCTTCTCCGGCGGGCGCAGCACCACGGGCGGCGTGACGCCCCGGGCGAACTGGCCCCGGATCACCGCCAGCTCCTCGGACGAGAACAGGTCGGCCAGCGCCGCGTCCGCGACCCGCGACAGCCGCGCGCCCAGCCCGCCGCTGATCCGGCCGGACACCACCTGGAGCGCGGCGTCCACCTGGTGCGGCAGCCCGGCGAGCTGCTCGCGCGACGCGGTGTCGATCGCCGACCGGAACCACGTCTGCACGTCCCGCATCTGGCGGCTGACCTCGTGACTGCCCTCGACCCGCGCCCGCTGCACCTCGCCGCGCAACCGCACCTGCCAGCTCCGGGTGGACGACCGGCGCTGCGTGTTCAGCTCGTCGCGCCGCTCGCGCAGCGCCTCGGCCTCCTCCTCGCCGGAGGACAGCGCCCGCTTGTCCGCCTCGCCGCGCGCGACCAGCTCGTCCAGCACGGTCGCCAGAGCGCGCAGGCCGTTGGCCTCGCCGAGCATCGCCGCGCGGCCGACCACCAGCTCCTGCACCGCGCCCTGCAGGTCGCCGACGCCGGACCGCTCGCGCAGCATCGCCGCCGCGTCCGGGTTCGGCGCCTTGGCGGCCATCTCGAACATCCGCGAGGACACCGGGTGGAACGTCGCGCCGGCGAACCTCGGCGCGTGCTCGGCCAGCAGCGCCTGGTCGGCCTCCAGCACGGTCCGCCAGCCCCGGTACTGGTCGACCTTGGTCAACGCGAACACGACGGTCTCGACGCGCTCGCCGACCGTGCGGAGGAACTCCAGCTCCCCCTTGGTGAACGGGGCGGACGCGTCCACCACGAACAGCAGCGCGGTGGCGGACGCCGCCGCCTCGGCCGCCAGCTCGCCGTGCACCGACTCCAGGCCGCCGACACCGGGGGTGTCCACGACGGACAGCCGCTCCAGCAGCGGGATCGGCGCGTCCACCTCGACGTACCGGGGCGGCACCATGCCCTCCGGCAGCTCGTGCGCCGCCGACACCCAGTTGACCAGCTCGGCGCGGTCGAACGGCACCGGCGACATCGAGCCGGGGTAGCACGCCCGCGCCGACCACTCCGCGCCGTGCCGGAACACCAGGTAGGTCGCCGTGGCCACCTCGGCGTCGACCGGTGACAGGCCCGGTGTCGCCAGCAGCGCGTTGACCAGCGAGCTCTTGCCCCGGTTCGTCTCGCCGACCACGACCACCGAGGCCGCGCCGCCGCGCCGGGTCTCCACGAACGCCGCCGCGCGCGGGTCGATGCCCCGGACCAGGGCGGTGAGCCGCTCGCGGGTCTGCCGGACCGCTTGGGGGAGCGTGGTCATCGCGCCGTGTAGACGGTGACGATCGGCGCGCGCAGCGCCCGCCCCCGGTCGACGAACCCGACCACCTCGGTCTCCGCGACGACGCCGTCCAACGTCGTGTCGTCGGTCGGCACGGTGCCGCCCGCCTCGTGCACGGACGGGTCGAAGCGCTCGCCGTCCGGGCGCAGCGCGGTCACGCCGATCCCGGCCAGGCCCTCCTCCAGCCGCTCCACCACGCCCGAGCTGCGGGCGCGGTCCAGGGCGTACAGGCAGAGCTGCACCAGGGCGCGGCGCTCGGCCAGCGCCTGGTCCAGCAGCTCGCCGGCGATGGTCGTCTCCACGTCGGGCTCCGACGCGTCCGACGAGTATTCCGTTCCGCTTGTCATCGCCGCCCCCGGAGTTGTTGCCAGATCAGGAAGTACGCCCGGTGCACCACGTGCGCCACCCGGCTCTGCGCGGGCGTGGCCCCGAACGAGGCGAAGGAGCGCCACCAGCCCGCGCGCTCCAGGGCGTGGGCGACCAGCTCCCCGTGCGGCCGGCCGCGCATCCCGAGCTGCTCGGCCGGGTCCGGCGACGTGCCGAACCGCAGCACCTCCTCGGCCAGGTCCACCGGCATCGCCACGGCACCGGACGCCACCAGCGTCAGGGCCTCCAGCATCCGGAGCTGGTGGGCCTCGGGCCTGGCGAGCAGCACCTCGATGGCGTCGTGCACGCGCTGCCGCTCGTTCGGGTCGCCGGACGCGGCGGCCAGCGCGGTCACCGACGCGAGCGCGGCGGCGGCCTTGATCCCGTCGGCACGCGACCGGAACACCGCGTTGAGCTTGCCGCGCACCCCGTCCAGGCCGGAGGAGTCGAGCAGGGTGCGGCGCAGCGCGCCGGCGGTGATCGCCGGCTCCGCGTCCAGCGCGGCCAGCGCGCAGCGGACGCCGTAGAGGTCGAGCTTCTCCAGCAGCCGGGTGCGCACGCCGACCGGCACGTCGCACTCCCACGTCACGAACAGGTCGGCCGAGATCAGCATCGTCTCGCGGGTCGCGTCGTCCAGCTCGGCGAGCTTGCGCAGCGCGTCGGCGTCCGCCGAGGTGAACCCGCCGGTCTCGGCCGACTCGGCGACCAGGCCGATCACCGGGATCACGTCCGCGACCCTCGGCTTGAGCGTGTGCGCCTGGCGCTCGGCGAGCAGCACGGCCGCCTTCCACGTGTCGCCGCCCGCGCCCTCGACCGTCTCGGCGGCGATGGTGTCCGCCTTGTTCAGCACGGCGATAGCGTTGACCGGGCCCGCCTCGCGGCCGGCCGTGGCGGCGGTGAACGCGGCCAGCGCCTGCTGGTCGTCGTGCCGCACGCCCTGGGTGACCACGTAGAGCACGGCCTCCGCGCCGGCGACGGCGTTGCGCGAGACCGGGTCCAGCTCGCCGCCGAGCAGCGCCTCGGTGCGCGCGACCGACGCGGCGTCGAGCGAGCCGAGGCCGGGCGTGTCGATCACGGTCAGGTCGCGCAGCACCGCGTTGGTCAGGTACGCCTCGACGTGCGAGACGTCCCCGACGTCCACGCCGAGGTCGGCCGGGATGCTGCCGTTGGCGTCGAACGGGAGGACCTGCTTGCGGCCGTCGGTGAACACCACCTCCACGCGGTCGACCGTGCCGTACTGGAAGCGGGTCACCAGCCGGGTGCACTCGCCCACGTCGGTGGGCGCGACCCGACGCCCGATCAGGGCGTTGACCAGCGTGGACTTGCCCGACTTGATGCGGCCGGCGACGGCCACCTGCAGCGGCGCGGACAGCCGGCGCAGGACCTCGCGGAACCCGGCGGCGGTGGCCGGCGACACCTGCGGCTGGAGCCCGGCGCACAGGTTCGCCACGGCGGCCGACAGTGGGCCGGCGAGCTGCTGCGCCTGGGCGGTCACGCGCAGATCGTGCCACGACCGGGTGAGGTCCGGTTTGTGAACGGGTGGGTCGGGGTATTCGCCGGGCCGAGAGGGAGGTCACGTCATGGGACAGGATTACGCGGTGTTCCTGCTGCTCGGCGTGGTGCTGGTGCTGATCGACGGCCAGCTCATCTACCGCAGCGGGCGGGCGTACATGCGCCGGGCCTACGGCGACCCGGAGGCCGCCAAGTCGATGACCGCGCTCGCTACCGTGCTGTTCCACCTCGTGGTGCTCGGTCTGCTGGCGCTGGTCTCCATCATCAACGTCGACACGGGCGACTCGGCGAAGAACGTCGTGGTCAAGCTCGGCATCGTGCTCCTGCTGCTGGCGCTGGTGCACGGGGTCACCATGCTGATCCTCGGCCGCATCCGCGACCGGCAGATCCAGCAGCAGATGGCCGACGAGATGGCCCGCGAGCACCAGGAGTACGAGCGCGACCACAAGGTGCCGTCGCAGGCGCCGAGGGTGCAGCCCGTCAAGCCCGCCCAGACCGATCCGCTCCAGATCAAGACGACCCGCTGAAACCCCATCCGCCTGGAGGATTAGGCGCGGTCAGCCCGTGGCGCGACGCGCTGCGGGCTGACCGCTGAATACCCTGGTCACGTGCGTCGGCTGAGCCTCTGGATGCGAGCTCACCCGGTGTTCGGGGATTCCCTGATCGCCGGGTTCCTCGCGTTGTTCGACCTCGGCGCGATGGCCGCCGCCGGCGACGTCTCCGTGCCGATGCTGGTGCTCGTCGGCCTGCTCCTGCTCGTACCGGTGGCCTTCCGGCGCAAGTACCCGCGCGGCAGCAGCTACGTGATCCTCGCCGGCGGCGTGCTCCAACTGCTCACCCACGGCGACCACGTCTCCGGGCTGGCGGTGCGGCCGGCCGACTTCGCGCTGGCCTTCGCGCTCTACACGATGGTCGCCTTCGTCGGGCGCAAACCGGCGCTGGTCTACGCGATCTGGCTGGCCGCCGGCACGTTCGCGTGGGCGGTGTGGCGCATCGGGGGCGGGCTCGAAGGCGCGTTCCTGGTCTTCATCATCGCCGTCGTCTTCGGGTTCAGCTGGGCGCTGGGCGAGTTCGTCGGCGCGCGCCGCGCCTACCACTGGGAGCTGGAGAAGCGGCTCCAGATGCTGGAGACCGAACGCGACCAGCAGGCCCGGATCGCGGTCGGCGAGGAGCGGTCGCGGATCGCGCGCGAGCTGCACGACGTGGTCGCGCACGCGGTGTCGGTGATGGTGGTGCAGGCGGACGGAGCCGGGTACGCGATCAAGTCGAACCCGGACATGGCCGAGGCCGCCATGCGGACCATCGCGGACACCGGCCGGCAGGCGCTGACCGAGCTGCGGCGGCTGCTGGGCGTGCTGCGGTCCGAGGACCAGTCGGGCACGCAGTGGGTGCCGCAGCCGGGGGCGGGCGACCTGGCGGAGCTGACCGAGGGCCTGCGCGCCTCCGGGCTGCCGGTGCGGCTGGAGACCACGGGCGACCTCGCGGCCCTGCCCACCGGGCTGGGGCTGGGCATCTACCGGATCGTGCAGGAGGCGCTGACCAACACGCTCAAGCACGCGGGCTCCGGCGCGTCGGCCGTGGTGCGGGTGGCGCACGCGGGCGACCAGGTGGAGCTGGAGGTGGCGGACGACGGTTTCGGGACGCCGCACGACATCGTCGCGGTGTCGGGCGGGAACGGGTTGATCGGGATGCGCGAGCGGGCCGGTGTGCTCGGCGGCACGCTGGAGGCGGGGCCCAACCCCGGCGGCGGGTGGCGGGTGCGCGCGGTGCTCCCGCTGGTGCCGTCATAGGGTGGGGAACGTGATCCGAGTACTGCTGGTGGACGATCAGGAGCTCATGCGGATGGGCTTCCGGATGGTGCTCGGCGCCCAGGAGGACATCGACGTGGTGGGCGAGGCCGGCGACGGTCTCGACGCCGTGCACATGGCCGCGTCGCTGCGGCCGGACGTGGTGCTGATGGACGTCCGGATGCCGGTGCTCGACGGCGTGGAGGCGACCAAGCGGATCGCCGACGCCGGCACGGCGAAGGTCCTCGTCATGACGACGTTCGACATGGACGAGTACGCGCTGTCGGCGCTGCGCAACGGGGCGTCGGGGTTCCTGCTGAAGGACACCCCGCCGGGCGACCTGGTGTCGGCGCTGCGCGCGGTGGCGTCGGGGGACGCGGTGGTCTCGCCCTCGGTGACCAAGCGGCTGCTGAGCCGGTTCCTCGGCGAGAGCGGCGGCGAGCTGCGCGACGCGTCGGTGCTGGAGGCGCTGACCGAGCGGGAGCGCGAGGTGCTGGTGCTGATCGCCAAGGGCCTGTCGAACACCGAGATCGCGCGCAAGCTGTTCCTGTCCGAGGCGACGGTGAAGACGCACGTCGGGCGCATCCTGGCGAAGCTGGAGCTGCGCGACCGGGTGCAGGCCGTGGTGCTGGCCTACGAGACCGGCCTCGTCCGCCCCGGCGACGTCTGACCGGGGGCGTGCCGTCCGACCGGGCGACCGCGCACCGCCGGCGCGACCGCCGCGACGACGTCGGCGCGGCGGTCGGCGGGTGGGTCAGCGGTAGTTCTCGGCGTCGACCGAGGTCGGGTCGAGGTCCGGCTTGACGACCTCGTCGTTCCACCGGCCCCAGTCCGGCCGCGAGCCGTCCACGTCGGTGAAGCCGTACTCCCGCATGAGCGTCCACGACGCCAGCGCCCGGCCGGTGAAGCGGTGCCGGTCCGGGTCCGCCGCCAGCGCCGCGATCCCGCGCCCGACGTACCGGGGCGTCTCGGACATCGCGTAGTGCGGCGACTGCGGGATCGCGTCCCGCCAGTTCTCCTCGGTGACGCCGAAGTGCTCCAGCATCTGCTCCGACCGCAGGAAGCCCGGCGTGACCGCGACCGACGTCGTCCCGTACTTCCCGAGGTCCTTCGCCAGCACCACGCCGAACCGCCGGATGGCGACCTTCACCGAGTCGTAGGCCAACATGCCGGAGTAGTACTCGTCGCTGTCGCCGTCGGTCACCTCGACCAGCAGCCCGCCCGGCCGGGCGATCAGCAGCGGGATCAACCGGTGCAGCGCGACCAGGTGCGCCTGGACGCTGTTGCGCCAGAAGCCGAGCTGCCGGTCCAGTCCCTGCTCCCAGAACGGGATGAACTCGACGTCCGCCTCACCGCCCCACACGTCGTCCACCAGGACGTCCAGGTGACCGTCCCCTTCGGACTCGATGCGCGCCCGGAACGCGTCCACCTCCTCGGCGACGGTGAAGTCGCACCGGACCGGGATGCCCCGGCCGCCCGCCGCGTCGACCAGCTCGGCGGTCTCCTCGATCGTCTCGTCGCGCCCGATCGGCGACTTCGCGGCCCGCGTCGACCGGCCGCCGACGAAGACCGTCGCGCCCGCCGCCCCCAGCTCCACCGCGATGGCCCGACCCGCGCCCCGCGTCGCCCCCGTGACCGCGGCCACCTTGCCCCGCAACGACATTCAGCTCCCCTTCCGCCACGCGGCCAGCACCGCGTCGACATCCTCGGCAAGCCGGTCCGCCAGCGCACCGCGCGGTCGGACCGACCAGTCCACGGCCACGCCGAAGAGCAGACCGGTGAGCACCCGCGCGGCGCGCTCGGGCGGCGGCCCGCCCGGCAGGTCCGCCTCCCGGACGAGCGCGAGCACGGTCCGCTCGGTCACCTCGTGCAGCCGCGCGAGCAGCGCCCGCAGGTCGGGGTCGACCAGGTCGCAGCCCAGCTGCGCCAGGTGGTTGCCCGCCTCGACCGGGTCCGTCACGTCCTCGAACCAGGTGAGCAGCGCCGCGCGCAACCCCGCCGCCGGGTCCGCGCCCGTCGCGGCGGCGGCGAGCATCCGGCGTTCCACGTCCGCCGTGGTCTGCCTGGTCAGCGCTTGCAACAACCCGCTCTTCGACCCGAACCGCTGCGCCACCGTGCCCACCGAGACCCCGGCCTCGGCGGCCACGTCGGCGATGGTGAACCCCGGGCCCCGGCGGCCGATCACGACGGCGGTCGCGCCGAGCAGGCGCTCGTCGGTGATGGTCTTCGGTCGTGCCACCCCGTTAGTGAACCACGATTCACTAATGTCGTCCATTAGGGTGAGGCCAGTGAGCTGGAGACCGCGCCTCGTCGCCCTCGACATCGACGGCACCATCACCCCGGTCGGGGAGGAGCGCGTCGCCCCGGCGGTCCGGGCCGCCATCCACCGCGCGGTCGACCGGGGCGCGCACGTGGTCCTCGCCACCGGCCGCAGCCTGATCGGCACCCGCCCGATCGCCGACGACCTGGGGCTGCGCGACACCACCGCCATCTGCTCCAACGGCGCGGTGTGGTGGGACACCGCCACCCGCGAGGTCGTCCGCAAGGTCGACTTCGACGCCGGCCCCACCGTCGCCCGGCTGCGCGGGCTGTTCCCCGGCGCGGTGTTCGCCACCGAGGTGACCGGCGTCGGCAACCTGTCGCTGGGCCGCTTCCCGGACGGCGACCTGTGGGGCGAGGTCCGCGAGGTCACCGCCGCCGAGCTGACCGCCGACCCCACGTCCCGGCTGGTCATGCGGTGGGTCGACCGGACCCCGGAGGAGGTGGCGCTGCGGATGCTCGACGTCGAGCTGCCCGGCGTCACGTGGTGGGTGGACAACACCGAGCCGTGGGTCACCGCGTCGCCGGCCGGCGTGACCAAGGGCGCGGCGCTGGAGGACCTGCGGGTCCGGCTCGGGGTGTCCGAAGTGGACACCCTGGCCCTCGGCGACGGCCACAACGACGAGGAGATGCTGAAGTGGGCGGCCCGGGGCGTGGCGATGGGCCAGGCACCCGCGACCGTCCAGGCGGTGGCGGACGACGTGACGGGCACCGTCGTGGAGGACGGTGCCGCCGCCGAGCTGGACCGCTGGTTCGCCTGACCCGCAGGCGGGCCGGGCAGGACTCCACCCGTTCGGGTTACTCCGCCACGTCGACCTTCGCCACGATCCGCGCGTCGCGCACCCGCACGACGACCTCGCCCGGCACGCCGTTGCGCTCGGCGTACTCGTTCGCGCGGTCCGCGCCCATGTAGCGCCCGCCGATCCGGCCCGCCCAGTAGCGGACCTGTTCGGGGTCGTCCTCGACCTCCGCGCGCCCGGTGATCGTGACGAACGCGAACGGGGGCCGCTCGTCGTCCAGGCACAGGGAGACCCGGCCGTCGCGGGCGATGGCCCGGCCCTTCACCGAGTCGAGGTGGGTGGTGAAGACGACGGTGCTGCCGTCCAGGTCGACCCAGACGGGGGAGACGTGCGGCGAGCCGTCCTCGCGGACGACGGCGAGCTTGCCGGTCCGTGCCGGGGTGGCCGAGACGAACTCGCGCCACCAGTTGCTCGGGGCGTCGGTGTAACCCATGGCACCACCGTAGGACCATCCGATCCCTGAGAACCACCGGGCAACACCCCAGGGTGGCACTCAGGGTGAGCACCGGTTGCTACAACCGAGGTAGTGCGCGCGATAAGACTGAAGTCGCACCGACGAGTCAACTACAGACCGATGTGGTCGACCCCCTCGACGGGGCAGAGTTCTCGCCGAGATCGGGGATGTGCCGTCCAGGGGAGAAACCATGATCGAGGCTGTCGGCCTCACCAAGCGCTACGGGAACACGGTGGCGGTGGACAACCTGTCGTTCACCGTCGCGCCGGGACGGGTCACCGGCTTCCTCGGCCCGAACGGCGCGGGCAAGTCCACCACCATGCGGATGATCCTCGGGCTCGACCGCCCGACGTCCGGCCAGGTGCTGATCGACGGGACGCCGTACGCGAAGCTGGACCGCCCGCTGCGGACCGTCGGCGCGCTGCTGGACGCCAAGTGGGTGCACCCCAACCGCTCGGCGCGCGCCCACCTCCAGTGGCTGGCCAAGTCCAACGGGCTGCCGGCCCGCCGGGTGGACGAGGTGCTCGACCTGGTCGGCCTGGGCAAGGTCGCCAAGCGCCGCGCGGGCGGCTTCTCGCTGGGCATGTCGCAGCGCCTGGGCATCGCGGGGGCGTTGCTCGGCGACCCGAAGGTCCTGCTGTTCGACGAGCCGGTCAACGGCCTGGACCCGGAGGGCATCCTCTGGATCCGCCAGTTCATGCAGGGCCTGGCGGCCGAGGGGCGCACCGTCCTGGTCTCCAGCCACCTGCTCTCGGAGATGGCGCTGACCGCCTCGGACCTGGTGGTCATCGGGCGCGGCAAGCTGATCTCGCAGTCCACCACCGAGGAGTTCGTGGAGCGGTCCACGGAGAACACCGTCAAGGTGCGCAGCCCGCACGCCGACAAGCTCGGCGCGCTGCTGGTGGACAAGGGCTTCACGGTCCGCGAGGACGCCGACACGTCGTTGACCGTGTCGGGTGCCTCCAGTGACCAGATCGGTGACATCGCGGCGTCCGCCGGCGTGGTGCTGCACGAGCTGAGCCCCCAGCGCGGTTCGCTGGAGGAAGCTTTCATGCAGCTCACGGGTGATTCGGTCGAGTACCACGCGGTCGAGACGGGAAAGTGACATGACTCTGCTCGCTGTTGAACGGATCAAGCTCTTCACCACGCGGTCGCCGTGGTGGTGCATGGTGCTCGCGCTCGGCCTGACCGTCGGTCTCACCGCGATCATCGCGGCGAACTGGGACAACTCGCCGATGCCGGTCATCGCCGCGGTGTTCACCCACACCTTCGGCCTCTACGTGGTCATGGTGATGGCCGCGCTGGCGGTGACCACCGAGTACCGGTTCGGGACGATCAAGGCGACGTTCCAGGCCGTGCCGGACCGCGTCTCGCCGCTGGTGGCGAAGGCGGTCGTGGTCTCGCTGCTGGCCGGCCTGGTCGGCGAGGCCGTGGCGTTCGGCTCGTGGGGCGCGAGCTGGCTGCTGGCGAAGGACACCTCGGACCTCGCGCTGACCACCGCCAACGACTGGCGGCACGTGGCGGGCATCGGCCTGGTGTACGCGGCGGGCGCGGTCCTGGCGCTGGGCGTGGGCGCGCTGGTCCGGCAGACCGCCGGCGCGGTGTCGATCATCCTGGTGTTCGCGCTGGTGCTGGAGAGCGTGGTCGGGTTCATCCCGAACATCGGCGACGACATCCAGAAGTGGATGCCGTTCACCGTGGTCAGCAAGTTCATCTTCGGCGACCCGGACCCGAGCGCGCTGCCCAACGGCGCGGGGCCGCCGGTCGTCGGCGAGCTGTCGCCGTGGGGCTCGTTCGGGTACTTCGCGGCCATCTCGCTGGCGGTCTACGTCATCTCGCTGGTCGTGGTGAAGCGGCGGGACGCCTAGAGCCGACCACCTCCCGCCGCAGCCGGAATCGGGGCCGGCGCGGCGGGGACGAGGGGAAGGGGGAGCTCGGGTCACCTTCGGGGGGTGGCCCGAGCTCTCGTCTTCCGGGGAAGGGCCGGCCGGCGGGGACGGGGGCGCGGCCGGCGGGTACGTCTGGCGGGCAGCGGTCCGGCAGGGCACGTTGTGGCGGGACGGCAGTGGCACGTTCGGGAAGTGGCGGATCGGACAGGAGCAGCCATGATCGAGGCGACCGGACTGACCAAGCGCTACGGGGACACCGTGGCCGTGGACGACCTCTCGTTCACGGTCGGGGCAGGTCGGGTCACCGGCTTCCTCGGCCCGAACGGCGCGGGCAAGTCCACCACCATGCGGATGATCCTGGGCCTGGACCGCCCGACCGGCGGCAAGGTCCTGATCGACGGCAAGAGCTACCTGGAGCTGCACCGCCCGCTGCGGACCGTCGGCGCGCTGCTGGACGCCAAGTGGGTGCACCCCAACCGCTCGGCGCGCGCCCACCTCCAGTGGCTGGCCAAGTCCAACGGCATCTCCGACAAGCGGGTCGACGAGGTGCTGGAGATGGTCGGCCTGACCCAGGTCGCCAAGCGCCGGGCCGGCGGCTTCTCGCTGGGCATGTCGCAGCGCCTGGGCATCGCGGGCACCCTGCTCGGCGACCCGAGGGTGCTGCTGTTCGACGAGCCGGTCAACGGCCTGGACCCGGAGGGCATCCTCTGGATCCGCCAGTTCATGCACCGCCTGGCCGACGAGGGCCGGACGGTCTTCGTCTCCAGCCACCTGCTCTCCGAGATGGCGCAGACCGCCCAGGACCTGATCGTGATCGGCCGGGGCCGGCTGATCGCGCAGACCAGCACCGCGCAGTTCATCAAGGACGCCACCGAGGACACCGTGCAGGTCCGCTCCCCGCAGCTGGAGCAGCTGCGCCCGCTGCTGGCCGCGCACGGCCGCGTCACGGAGGGCGCGGCGGACGGCGCGCTGGTCGTGCACGGCGTGGAGGCGGCGGCGATCGGCGAGGTGGCCGCCGCCAACGGCATCACCCTGCACGAGCTGAGCCCCCGGCTCGGGTCGCTGGAGGAGGCGTTCATGCAGCTCACCCGGGAGTCGGTCGAGTACCACGGCCACGACTGACGACCCAGGCGCGACGGCTCACGACTGATGGCTCAAGCGCGACGGCTCTGGGGTGACCGGCTCTGGGGTGACGGTTCAGGGCGCGTGCCGCCAGAAGTCGTCGGACGGGGGTGGCAGGTCCGGCGTCCGAGGTGCCGTGGGCCGGGGGCGCCGGGACAGCAGCACCGAGACCACCACGACGGCGATCACGACCAGCGCCAGCCCGCCGAACACGACCAGCGCCCGGATGCCCGGCGCTACCTCCGGGCCGGCGCGGTCGGCCTGCGGCGGGGTCGCCGAGGGGTCGGCGGGCGCGGCCGTCGCCGAACCGGGCGGCGGCGTGGTGCGGGGCGGCGGGGCCAGCGGGTTGCGCGGCACCGGCGGCACGTCGGCGGACAGCGCCGCGACCACGTCGACCAGGCCGAAGCCGGTCGGGTCGTCGCGGCCGGGTGCGCCGAGGTCGGTGGCGGTGGTGATCAGCCGGTTGACCACGTTGCCGGCGTCCAGGTCGGGGAACTTCGCCCGGACCAGGGCCGCCGCGCCGGACACCAGGGCGGTGGCCGCCGACGTCCCGTCGACCGCCGCGTAGCCGGTCGAGGACACCGCGAGCGGCACCGCCGTGACGATGCCCCGGGCCGGTGCCGCCAGGACGGTCTCCGGCCCGGTGTTGGACGACGCCCAGGGCGCGTTGCCCTCCTCGGTCCCGGACACCGCGATCACCCCACGGATGTTCGCGGGCGCACCGACGTGCCGTTCGCCGGTATTCCCGGTGCCCGCGACCACCACGACGTCGTGGTCGAACGCGTAGTTGACCGCACGCAACAAATCCGGCGTGAGGGTGGCTTCCGAGGTGAGCGACAGGTTGATCACGTCGGCCCCGTTGTCCACCGCCCAGTTGATACCGGAGGCGACCGAGGCGGTGGTGAAACGGCCGCCGTCCGAACCCACCGAAACCGGGAGGACGCGTGCCGCCGGCGCGACTCCCAGCGCGCCGCCGTCGACCGCCCGACCGGCGATCAGGGTGGCCATCGCGGTGCCGTGGCCGTCCTTGTCGTCGGTGCCGGCGCTGCCCGCCGCGCTGCCGAAGCCGGTGCCCGGCAGCAACGCCCCGACCAGGTCAGGGGCGGTGCCGTCGACCCCGGAGTCGACCACCGCGACCACCACGCCGTCGCCGCGCGTCACCCCGTGGGCCTGCGGCAGGCCCATCGCGGCCACGTGCCACTGCTGGTCCGCGATGGATTGCGCCCGCCACCCGGAAGGGCCCGGTGCCGCCGAAGCCGCACCCGGCAGGAATAGCAGGACCGCGCTCGCGGCGGCGATCACCCGACCTGACATGCCCCGAATTCCCCCTGTGGTCGAGGTCACAAATATTCCAGTGAATTCACGTTTTGCCGATCACCGATCAGGCAACCGGAGTAAGAGGTGCGTCAACGGCCGGTGAACTCCCGCACAGCGCGGTGACAAGCCCATCTGAACAAGGTCAGATGGAAAGAAGCGAATCGCGAGGCGGCGGTGTGCCGCACGCGAATTCGGCTGTCCCCCGTCCAGGAAACCCCCGGAGGTGAACCCGTGACGGTGCTCGACCCCGATGTGGACGCCGAGTCCTCGGCCGGTTCGACCAGGTTGCCACGGCAACGCGACCACGCCCTTCGCGTCGAACCGATGTTGGCCCTCGAATGGTCGCACGCGATCGAACCCGCCGGCGGTGCCGGCGTCGCCGCCGGGCCCGCGCAGGGCCGCCGCGCCTGGATCCACCGGGCCGACGAGCAGCAGGTGCTCGCGCTCTACCGGGCCGTCGGCGGCACGGCACCCGCGCCGTGGTGGCTGCGGGCGCTGGACCGGGGCGTGCTGCCCTCCCGCGCGGCCGGCTTCGCGGTGGAGGACGAGGTCACCGCGCTGCTGTCCGCCCGGCCCGGCTGGGTCTTCGTGCCGTGGGCGGCCGAGGGCGAGGTCGGCTACTGGGAGTTCGTGCCGTCCGAGAGCGGCGCGCACGGCCCCGCCGAGCCCACCACCGCGCAGTTCACCGACCGGCACGCCGGCTGGGTCGACCTGCTGCCCGCCCACCGGGGCCCCGGCCCGCGCCGCCCGGTCGAGGTCACCCCCGCCGAGCTGCGCGAGCGGATCGCCGACCTGGAGAACCTCGCCTGACACCGCACCGCCCGCGCCACCGCTTAGGCTGTACGCCCGTGACCACGTCCAGCCAGCGCCCGCCCCACCACCGCTCCATCGTCAGCTACGTGCAACGCGGCGAGCGGATGACCGTCGGGCAGGAGCGGGCCTGGGACCGCCACTGGGAGCGCTTGGGCCGCGAGGTCAAGGCGCTCCCGGCCGGTCCCCTCGACTTCGCCGCGTGGTTCGACCGGGACGCCCCGGTGCTGCTGGAGATCGGCTCCGGCATGGGCGAGACCACCTCGCAGCTCGTCGCCGCCGCGCCGGAGCTGAACTACGTGGCCGTGGAGGTCTACAAACCCGGCCTCGCGCAGCTGCTGATGCGCGCCGAGGCGCTCGACGTGACGAACCTGCGCGTGCTGCGCGGCGACGCCGTCGACCTGCTCACCGAGCACGTCGCGCCGGGTTCCCTGGCCGGCGTCCGGATCTTCTTCCCGGACCCGTGGCCGAAGAAGAAGCACCACAAGCGCCGGCTCGTGCAGCCGGCGTTCGTGCGGCTGCTGGCCACGCGGCTGCGGCCCGGCGGCACCCTGCACCTGGCGACCGACTGGGAGAACTACGCCGAGCAGATGCTCGCGGTCTGCTCCGCCGAACCGCTGCTGCGCAACCGGCACGCCGACTGGGCGCCCCGGCCCGACTGGCGGCCGGTGACGAAGTTCGAGCAGCGGGCGGTGGAGGAGGACCGGGTCAGCCACGACCTGATGTTCGACCGGATCGAACTCACCTGACCGTGTCATAAAGCCACGTCATCGAGTGGTCGAGGCGGCAACTCACCGTCGTTTCGTCACTCCATCGAGCGAGCCGATTCGATCACTTCGTGTGCCCCGACTGGCAGTGACGCGTCACAGCTCCGCGCAACTACGGTTGCCGCCCGTGACCGCCATCGACACCGCACCGGCAGCGCTCGCCCCGGACGCGGCGGACAGCTTCCTCCGCATGTTCCACATCGCCCACCCCGAGGCCGGACCGGTCGGGCCCCGGCTGGCCTCGGTCCGCGAGGAGATCGCGGCCACGGGCACCTACCGGCACACCCCGCAGGAGCTCTCCTACGGCGCGCGGATCGCGCTGCGCGACAGCGGCTGGTGCACCAGCGGCGTCCCGTGGCGCCGGCTCAAGGTCCGCGACCTGCGCGGCTTCCGCAACGCCCCGGCCGTCGCCGCCGAGTGCGTCGAGCACCTGCGGCTGGCCACCAACGGCGGCGGCATCCAGCCCCTGATCACCGTGTTCGCCCCGGACACCCCCGCCGCGCCCGGACCGGTGATCTGGAACGAGCAGCTCGTCCGGTACGCCGGCCACCCGGACGGCAGCGGCGACCTGCGCTACCGCGACTTCACCGACGTGGTCCGGGCGATGGGCTGGCAGCCGCCCGGACCGCCGGGCCCGTTCGACGTGCTGCCGCTGGTCGTGGAGACCGCGCACGAGGGGCCGGAGCTGTTCGCCGTCCCGCCCGACGTCGTGCGCGAGGTGCGCCTGGAGCACCCCGACCTGCCGTGGTTCGGCTCGCTGGGGCTGCGCTGGCACGCCGTGCCGCTGATCACCAACCTGCGGCTGTCCGTCGGCGGTGTGGACTACCCCGCCGCGCCGTTCAACACCTGGTTCGTCGGCTCCGAGATCGGCGCGCGCGGCCTGGCCGACGAGAACGCCTGCGGAGCGGCCCGCCGGGTCGCCGAGGCGCTGGGCCTGGACACCTCGACCGAGCGCTCGCTGTGGCGCGACCGCGCCGTCGTGGAGCTCAACCGCGCCGTGCTGCACTCGTTCGACCTGGCCCAGGTCACCATCACCGACCACCACGCCGAATCGCTGCACCGGCTGTCCTGGCTGCGCTCGCGGCAGCGGCCCTCGGGCGACCGCCCGGCGTTCCGGCTCGACCCCGCCGCCGCCCGCCGGGCGCGCTCCGGCGGGCCCGCGCGCTTTTCCCCCGACCCGGTGGAAACCACCCGACCGCATTCCCGGGGACGTCTCGCAGAACTGCTCCGCAAGCACCCCCGGGGATGATCCGACTCACCGCTGGGAATCGACCAGCACCCCCGCGAGCGCCATCAGGACCAGCACCAACAGGCCCAGGACCGCACCCGCCCAGGTAGCCACCACTCCGAACATCACGTTCCTCCGTTCCCCGACTGCTCCTCCAGAGTCACCCGCGAAAAGCTCATCCGGCATCGGCCACCGGGGTATTTCCGGTCGCGTTCGGGTCAGTCCTGCGGATGACCAGCCACACACCTCCGGACGGACGCGCCGTCAGCCCGGAGGACATACCGTGACGTGCTGTGGAGAGCTCACGACTCGGCTGGCGTGCCCTGGCCCGCCGCCAATGGCCGCTGGCGGCGGCGCTGCTCTTCTTCACCACCCTCGACGCCATCGGTGCCGGCCCCTGGTGGCAACTGCCCGGCACGGTCGTGGTCGGAGCCCTGGCGGTGCTGTCCCCGCGCCGGCCGTTCGACGCGGCGCTCGCCGCCGCGACCGCCGTGGTGGCCACGTCGGTGCTGGTCAGACTGGTGGACGAACCGCCGTCGGGCGCGTTCGTGGACGGGCTGTCGCTCTCGGAGACCTCGGCGCTGATGGCCATCACCGCCATCGTCGTGCGGCAGTCCCCGCCGGTGCGGGCGCTGGTCGGCACGGTCGTGCTGATCGCCTCCGGCGTGGTCGCGCAGTGGGTGCGCCCGTCGTTCTGGGAGAAGCACTACGCGGAGCTGGACTACCACGGGCCGCCGCTGTGGCAGCAGCTCGTCATGGCCTCGGTGCTGCTGGTGCTGTCGCTGGGCACCGGCCTGTACTTCCGCGCGCGCGACCGGGAGCGGGCCACGCTGCTGCGGTCGGAGGTCACCGCCGCGCAGCACGCCGAGCGGATCGCGCTGGCGCGGGAGCTGCACGACGTCGTCGCGCACTACGTGACCGCGATCGTGGTGCACGCCCAGGCGGCGCAGGCGGTCCCGGCGGCGGCGCAGGAGGTGCTGCCGGTCATCGCGCGCAGCGGCAACGAGGCGTTGACCGCGATGCGCAGGCTGGTCGGGACGCTGCGCGGCACCGACGGCGACGCGCCGGCCGCGACCAGCGACCTGGCCGACGACGTGCGCCAGGTCGTGGCGCAGTCCGGCCAGCCGGTGCGGCTGAGCCTGGACCTGCCGACCGACGTGCCGCCGTCGCTGGCCCGCTCGGTGCTGCGCCTGGTGCAGGAGTCGCTGACCAATGCCCGCAAGCACGCGGAGGGCGTGACCGCCGTGGACGTCTCGGTCGCGGTGGTGCAGGACGCCGTGCTGGTCGAGGTCGCCGACGACGGCCGCGCGCCCAAGGCCGCGCCGGTCGGCGGCTCCGGCGGGTTCGGCCTGGTCGGCATGAGGGAGCGGGTGGAGCTGCTGGGCGGCACGTTCACCGCCGGCCGGCGCGAGGGCGGCGGCTGGCAGGTCCGCGCCGAACTCCCCCTCGCCGAGGCCCGCTGACCGCAGCCCGCCGAGACAGCCGCAGATCCCCGACCCCACCGCAGCCCTGCGGTCCGCCTGGCCCCTAAGGTCGCCAGGCCCCTGAGGTCACCGAGCCCCTGAGGTCGCCGGGCCCTCCGCACCTGACCACCCGTCGCCCGGCCACCCGGTCGTGCGGCAGGATCTCCGGCATGTCGCTGCGCCTGCACGCCCCCGTGGTCCTGCCGTGCGACCCGTCCTGCGCCGTGCTGCGCGACGCGGTCGTGGACGTGGTGGACGGCCGGGTCGCCCACGTCGGACCGGCCGCCGACGCGCCCGCGTTCGACGGCGAGGTGCGGCGGCTGACCGGCATCCTGATCCCCGGCCTGGTCAACACCCACGCGCACAGCCCGATGGTGGTGCTGCGCGGCCTGGGCGGCGACCTGCCGCTGCTGCGCTGGCTGCGCGAGGCGATGTGGCCCGCCGAGGCGAGGATGACCGCGTCCGACATCGGCGCGGGGATGCTGCTCGGCGCGGTGGAGATGCTGCGCAACGGCGTGACCACCAGCTCGGAGATGTACTTCCACGGCCCCGAACTGACCGACGCGGTGCTCCGCGCGGGCTCGCGGGTGGTGTTCGGCGCGGCGATCATGGACCTGCCGGGGATGCCGTGGCGGCCGATGACCGACGAGATCACCCGCTGGATCGACGCCGACGGGCTGCGGTTCGGGCCGCACGAGCGGGTCGAGCTGTCCTACGGGCCGCACTCGGCGTACCTGATCCAGCCCGAGGCGCTGGGCGAGATCGCGGGCCTCGCCCGCGACCGGGGCGCGCTGCTGCAACTGCACGTCGCCGAGTCGCCGGAGGAGGACGTCGACCAGCGCGCCGCGCACGGGTCCGTCCCGCAGCTCCTGGAGCGGTACGGCGTGCTCGGCGGGCGGGTGCTGTCCGCGCACTCCGTGCACCTGTCGCCGGAGGACGTCGGGATCTACGCCCGGCACCGGGTCGGCGTCGCGCACTGCCCCGGTTCCAACACCAAGCTGGCGTCCGGGATCGCGCCGCTGCGCTCCTACCTCGACGCGGGCGTGCCGGTCGGCCTGGGCACGGACGGCCCGGCGTCCAACGACGACCTGGACCTGTTCGAGGAGGCCCGGCTGGCGGCGCTGCTCGCCCGGGTGACCGCGATGGACGCCACCGCGATGCGCGCCGCCGACGCGCTGCTGCTGGCGACCCGGGGCGGTGCCGAGGCGCTCGGCCGCGACGACCTGGGCGCGCTGGAGGTCGGGCGGTGGGGTGACGTCGTGCACGTGGACGTGGACGACCCGGCGTTCGCCACCGGCCTCGACGCCCCGGACGACCAGGTGCTGGCGAACCTGGTGTGGGCGTCGGGCACGCGGCGGGTCAAGGACGTCTGGGTGGCGGGCGAGCACGTGGTGGCGGACGGCGAGACCACCCTCGTGGACCGCCGGGAGGCCCAGGCGGGCGTCACCGCCGTGTCCCGCCGCCTGCGCTAGCGGCCCGGTCGGGTCAGCGATCTCTCGGAGTGCGCGTCCTCACCGGCCGGGTCAGCGGACGCGGGGGCGGACGACGATCTCCTGGAAGTGCGCGTCCTCGCCGGCCTGCACGGCGGTGAGGACGGCCTGCGCGACCGAGTCGGCGGTGAGGTACTTGCCCGGCTCGTAGTCGCCGGCCTCCTGCGCGCGGACCTCGCGCTGCATGTCGGTGTCGACCCGGCCGGGGTGCACGGAGGTGACCCGGAGGTCCGGCTCCTCGGCCCGCAGCACGTCGGCGTAGGCGCGCAGCGCGAACTTGCTCGCCGCGTAGACACCCCAGTTGGCGTCCGCGCGCTTGCCCGCGCCCGAGTTGATCAGCACGACGTGACCCTTGGCGGCGCGCAGCAGGGGCAGCGTCAACCGCGTCAGCTCCGCCACGGCGATCACGTTCAGCTCGAACGTCCGCCGCCAGGTGTCGGCGGTGACCTCGGCGAGCGGCCCCAGTTCGGCGATCCCCGCGCTGTGCACGAGGACGTCGAGCCGCGTGAGGTCGGCGGTGGCGGCGGCCAGGGCGTCGGCGTCGGTCAGGTCGACGGCCCACGGGCGGGCGTTCGGGAGGTCCGTCTCCACCTTCCGCCCACCGAGCAGCAGGTCGTGGGTGGGCGCGAGCCGGTGCGCGACGGCGAGCCCGATACCTCGGGAAGCGCCGGTGATCAGGGCGACGGGACGATCGGTCATGCCCCGACCCTAAAGCGTCGCGCCCGTTCCGCCCGGCACGGCGCGGTCGACGCCGGTCGAGCGGTGCCGCGCGCGGTCGGCGGGTTGTCGAAGTGAGCGGGGCGGCTCAAGACGACACGAGTCGGCACCCGGTCCGCCCTCGACTGGAGCCTGTCGGAACCGATCCCCGGCATTGAACCGAAGACCCACCCGATCAGCGCGACGCGGCGGAGGCGGACCTGGTGCTCTCGGCCTGCGTCGCGGTCGGCCCGCACCGGGCACTGCTCGACGCGTTGGACCGCCTCGCGTCCGACGTTGTGCCGACCCGGTCGGGCCGCGACCGGGTCGCAGGGCTGCTGCACGCGCTCAAGATCGCCGACACTTAGGAGACCCGGACCGGCGACTTCCCCCACACCATCGCCGGCTACGTCGACGAGCCCGATCCCCGGCGCATCACCGCCGACCAGACGGGCGGGGTTGCCCCAGCCGTCCCGGGCGGCCGTCGGTGTGTCACCTTTCGGGTGGCGCGACCGGTAGGTCCGCGGCGGGAGCCGGGCGGGGTGTGGCCCGTCCGGCTCCCGGTTCGACGCCCGCCGCGCGGCGGGTCCGGTGGTCAGCCGCAGATGCGGCCCTTGTCCTTCTTCCACGCCACGACGACGGCCGGGCGCGGCTGGCTGGTGCCGCCGTCCGGCCAGTGGGAGAGCGGGTTGTCCGCCGACGCGCCGTCGATCTCGCCCGGGTGCTGGACGCTGACCAGGACGAAGTCGTCCTGGACGACCGGGCCGCAGGTCTCGGCGCCCTTCGGCACGGTGAGGAACTGCTTGACGCGGCCCCGGTAGCGGCCCTCGACCGGGACGGCGAACAGGCCGTCGTTGGACTTGAGGGCGTTGCCGTCGGTGGAGATCCACAGGTTGCCGTGGCTGTCGAAGGCCACGTTGTCCGGGCACGAGATCGGCGAGACCTGGGTCTTGTCGTAGCCGCCGAAGTACGTGTCGGCCGATGCCGGGTCGCCGCAGACGAGCAGCAGCTTCCAGGAGAACGTGAGCGCGGTGTTGTCGCCGCGCCGCTCCTCCAGCTCCAGGACGTGGCCGTGCTTGTTGTTGACGCGCGGGTTGATCTCCGTCGCGCCTTCCTTGCCGGCCTTGCCCCGGTCGGTGTTGTTGGTCAGGGCCGCGTAGACGCGGCGGTTGCGCGGGTTCGGCTCGACGTCCTCGGGGCGGTCCATCTTGGTCGCGCCGGCCTTGTCCGCCGCCTGGCGGGTGAAGACGTAGACCTCCTCGGCGGTGAAGCCCTCGACGAACGAGCGGTTGCCCGCCGCCAGCGGGATCCACTGGCCGGTGCCGTCGAACTCGCCGTCGGACGGGAGCTTGCCGGAGCCGTCGACCTCGCCGGCCGGGCTGTCGCCGGTGAACCTGGCGACGTAGAGCGTGCCCTTGTCGAGCAGCTTCTTGTTGTGCTCACGGGCGTAGCGGCTGTTGCCCGGCTTGTAGCGCTCGTCGGAGACGAACTTGTACATGTAGTCGAAGCGCTCGTCGTCGCCCATGTACGCGACGACCCGGCCGTCGCGCGCGATGATCACGTTCGCGCCCTCGTGCTTGAACCGGCCGAGCGCGGTGTGCTTGACCGGCGTCGAGTCCGGGTCGAGGGGGTCGACCTCGACCACCCAGCCGAACCGGTTGACCTCGTTGGGTTCCTGCGCGACGTCGAAGCGCTTGTCGAACCGCTCCCACTTGCGGGTGGTCGCCGCGCCGGACAGGCCGTAGCGGGACAGCCGCGCCTTCACGACCGGGTCGGTGACGCTGCCCGCGTTGGCGAAGTACTGGTTGAAGTTCTCCTCGCCGGACAGGACCGTGCCCCACGGCGTCACGCCGCCGGCGCAGTTGTTGAGCGTGCCGAGCACCTTCCGGCCGGTCGGGTCGGCGGACGTCCTGAGGTGCTTCGAGCCGGCCGCCGGGCCGGTCACCGCGAACTCGGTGGTGACGGTGATGCGGCGGTTGTAGCGGCGGTCCACCTTCGGCACCAGCCGGCCGCTGCGGTGGTCGCGCTCGACCAGCACCACGGACAGGCCGTGCGCGGCCCACGCGATCTCGGTCTGCTCGCGGGTCGGGTTGTCCGCGTCCCAGTCCCTGAACAGGAACTCCTCGGTGGTGTACTCGTGGTTGCTGACCATGAGCCACCGGTTCCAGTGGTTGAGCGGGACCAGGCCGCAGAAGTCGTTGTTGAAGCCGAACTGCCGGGCCTGCGCGGCGGGCGTCTGCCGGTCGAAGTCGAACGCCGGCGCACCCGGCAGCACCGGGTCGCCCCAGCGGATGACGACCGAGGACTCGTAGCCCTCGGGCGTGACGACCCGGTCCTCGGTGTTCGGCGCGACGGCCGTGAAGTTCAGCCCGTCCCGGCGGCGACCGCCACCGAGGTCGCGGTCCGCCTCCACCTCGGCGGGCGCGGCGGCGGCCGTCCCCGTGCCGACCAGCCCGACGCCCGCGCCCGCGACGGCCAGCACCGCGCCGGCCTTGAGCAGGCCGCGCCGGCGGACGACGTCACCGACCACGTCGCCGAAGTAGCTGTTGCCGGAGGTATTGGGTGCCTCGTGCGCGCAGGCGTCGCCGCAGCGGTACTTGCAGGTGATCGCCGACCGGCCGAGGGGGTGGTTGGGCAGCAGGGGCAGCAGGGTGCGCCCGCCGGAGGGGGAGCCGGGGGTGGATCCGGTGGTGGACGAGGACACGCGGGCCTCCGAGATCGCTCAGTGGGAACTCGGCGACCGTAGGTCGGCAACCCCTCGTCCAGCGGACGTCGAGGTGAACGCCGGGCGAACACCTCGACCCCTCGCCGGCCGGAACCGCCTGCTCACCGCACGTACCGAGATCGTTCAGCCGCCGATGAACCCGTCGCGCCACACCGCCACGACGGACGGTCGCGGTTGGCCGTCCCCGCCGTCGGGCCAGTGCGACGCGGGCCGGTCCGCGCTCGCCCCGTCGAGTTCGCCGGGGTGCTGCACGCACACCGTGACCACCCGCTCGCCGATCACCGGCCCGCACGTCTCCGCGCCGCGCGGCACGGTGAGGAACAGCTTGAGGTGCCCGCGTTCCGGGCCGTGCACGGGCACGGCGTAGAGGCCGTCGTTGACCCCGCCCAGCGCACCGGCCGAGTCGGTGGAGATCCACAGGTTGCCGTGCCGGTCGAACGCGACGTTGTCGGGGCTGGAGATCGGTGACACCCGCGACTTGTCGTAGCCCGCGAAGTAGGTGTTCGGGTCCTCCGGGTCGCCGCACACCAGCAGCAGGTCCCAGCGGAACTCCAGGGCGAGCGCGTCGCCGCCGCGCTCGGTCAGCTCCAGGACCTGGCCGTGCTTGTTGAGCACGCGCGGGTTGGGCTCGGTCGCGCCCTCCTTGCCGGGCTTGCCCCGGTCGACGTTGTTGCTCAGCGCGCAGTAGACCGTGCCGGTGTGGGGGTGGGTCTGGATGTCCTCGGGCCGGTCCATCTTCGTCGCGCCGACCCGGTCGCCGGCGAGCCGGGTGAACACGTAGACCTCCTCGGCGGTCATGCCGGGCACGAAGCTGCGATCGCCACCGGCCAGCGGCACCCACTCGCCGCGCCCGTCGAACGCCTTGTCGCGCGGGAGCTTCCCGGTGCCGTCGATCTCCTCGGGCGGGCTGTCGCCGGTGAACCGGGCGACGTAGAGCGTGCCGTCGTCGAGCAGGGTCATGTTGTGCCGGCGGGCGGACCTGCTGCCGCCGCGCCGGATCCGGCCGTTCGAGACGAACTTGTAGATGTACTCGAAGCGCTCGTCGTCGCCGGAGTAGGCGACCACGCGGCCGTCTCGCGCGACGCGGACGTTGGCGCACTCGTGCTTGAAGCGGCCCAGCGCGGTGTGCTTGACGGGTGTGGAGCCCGGGTCGTGCGGGTCGACCTCGACCACCCACCCGAACCTGTTGGCCTCGTGGGGTTCGCGCGCCAGGTCGAAGCGCCGGTCGAACCGCTCCCACTTGCGGGTGGTGGGGCCGGCCGGGATGCCGTAGCGGGCGTGGCGCGGGTCGGTGCCGGCGTTGGCGAAGTACTGGTTGAAGTTCTCCTCGCCGGACAGGACCGTGCCCCACGGCGTCACGCCGCCGGCGCAGTTGTTCAGCGTGCCCAGGACCTTGCGACCGGACGGGTCGGCGGACGTGCGCAGCAGCGCGGAGCCGGCGACCGGGCCGCGCACCTCGAACTCGGTGGTCAGCGTGATGCGGCGGTTGTAGCGGGAGAACCGGGGCTCGAGGCCGTCGCGGCCGTGCTCGACCTGCACGACGGACAGGCCGTGCGCGGCCCAGGCGACCTCGACCTGCTCGCGGGTCGGGGCGGCCGGGTCGTAGCCCCGGAACATGAACGGCTCGCTGGTGTACTCGTGGTTGGTGACCAGGAGGTTGGTGCACCCCAGGGCGTCCTGCGGGAGCAGCGCGGCGAAGTCGCAGTTGAAGCCGAACTGGCGGGCCTGCGCGGCGGCGGTCTGGTGGTCGAAGTCGAACGCCGGGGCGTCCGGGAACAGCGGGTCGCCCCAGCGGATGACGACCGCTTGGCGGTAGCCGTCCGGGACGACGACGGCGTCGAGGGTGTTCGGCCGCACGGGCGTGAAGCCCAGCCCGGGAGCGGGTCGGCCGGAGGCCGGATCGGCGGTGGCCGGGGGTGTGGCGGTGGCCCCGAGCGCGGCGACGACCACGCCCGCCTTGAGCGCGGCGCGGCGGGGGAGCAGGTCGCCGAAGTAGGGGTTGGCCGAGGTGTTGGGCGCGTCGTGGAAGCACGCGTCGCCGCAGCGGTACTGGCAGGTGATGCCGGCCCGGCCGGGTGCGTGATTGGCCGCCAGGGGAAGGTGTCGCACTGCTGCGCCTCCTACGGTCAGTCGGGATCAACTGACCGTAGGCCGGCGTTCACTCTTTGTTAACCGCTGCGCGCTAGCCGACGACCTCTTCGCCGACCAGCACGTCGGCGGCGGTGATCGGCTGCTCCCGCGTGCGGCCGACGGCGAGCAGGCCCGCCGCGAGCGCGCAGCACACCGCCGCGACCACGAACGGCTGGGCGAGGTGGCTGACGAACGTGGCCGCGAGCGCGCCGCCGAGCCACCGCAGGAAGTTGTAGCCGGCGCTGGCGACCGGCCGGGGTGCCGGGCTGACGCTCATCGCGGTGCCGGTGAACAGCGTGTTCAGCAGCCCGCTCACCACGCCGCTGACGATCACCGCGACCACCAGCAGCGGCTTGCTCGGGATCGCCATGATCAGCATGAGCAGGGCGAACGCCAGGACGGCCGCGATCGTGGCACGGCGCTCGCCGAACCGCCCGGCCAGCCTCGGCGCGAGCCAGACGCCGGCGACGGCCACGCACACGCCCCACCCGAAGAAGATCAGCCCGATCTCGACCGCGCCCCACTGGAGCACGAACGGCGACCACGCCAGCACCGCGAAGAACGCGGCCGTGTAGAGGGCGGAGCCGAGCGCGGTGCGCAGCAGGCCGGGGTGGCGCAGCGCCTTCAACGGGTCGAGCAGTCCGATCCGGTGCTGCGGCTTGTCGTTGGCCAAAAACACCGAGCAGAGCACGAGCGCGACGGCCATCAGCACGGCCGTGCCGATGAACGGGCCGCGCCAGGAGAAGCTGCCCAGCAGCGCGCCCAGCAGGGGGCCGACCGACAGGCCGAGGCCCAGCGCGGCCTCGTAGAGCAGGACCGCCTTGCCCTGGCCGCCGGAGGCCGCGCCGACGATGACGCTGAGCGCGGTGGCGATGAAGAAGGCGTTGCCGAGGCCCCAGACGGCCCGCAGGCCCACCAGTTGGGTGATGGTCGAGGCGAGCGAGCACAGCACGGTCGCCAGCACGATCAGGGCGAGGCCGCCGACCAGCGTGCGCTTCGCGCCGAAGCGGGCGCTGGCCGCCCCGGTGAACAGCATGGCGAGGACCTGCACGCCGAGGTAGGAGGAGAACAGCAGGGTGACTTGCGACGGGGTGGCGTGCAGTCCCTCCGCGATGGACAGCAGGATCGGGTCGACGAGACCGATACCCATGAACGCGATCACCGCGGCGAACGCCGTGACCCACACCTGACGGGGTTGGTCGAGGAAATTCACTTAGCTACCCTAACATTATTTGCTTAGGGTAGCTAAGTAAGTGGCCTCACACTACGGTCGGGGTGTGGATGCGGTGGTGTTCGACCTCGACGGCGTGCTGATCGACTCCGAGAACGTGTGGGACGAGGTGCGGCAGGACTTCGCCCGCCGGCACGGCGGCACCTGGCTGCCCGGCTCGACCGTGGCGATGCAGGGCATGAGCACCCCGGAGTGGGCCGACTACCTGGTCACGACCGTCGGCGTGCGGCTGACCGCCGAGGAGGCCGCCGCCGGCGTGATCGACGGGATGGCCCGCCGCTACGACGCGGGCCCGCCCGTGCTGCCCGGTGCCGTCGACGCCGTCCGCGCGGTCGCCGCCCGGTGGCCGGTCGCCATCGCCAGCTCCTCCCCGCCCGCGCTCATCACGACGTTCCTCACCGCGACCGGCCTGACCGACGTCGTGCCGGTGGCCGTCTCCAGCGAGCAGGCGGGCGCGGGCAAACCGGCACCCGACGTGTACCTGCTCGCGACCGCGCGGCTGGGCGTCGAGGCGGCCCGCTGCGCGGCCGTCGAGGACTCCACCAACGGCCTGCGCGCCGCCCTGGCCGCCGCGATGACCGTCTACGCCGTGCCCAACCCGCACTTCCCGCCGGACCCGGCGGTGCTGGCCCGGACCACCGTGCTGCGCTCGATCACCGACCTGCCGGCCGCCCTGGGGTGAGGCCGGACCGCCGGGTCGCGGCGGTCCGGCACCGGCCCGAGCGGCCGGTCAGTCGTCGCACTCCTGGCGCGGCGGGTCGCCGGCGAAGACCGGGCCGATCTCGGCGCACAGGCCGGCGTCGCACGTCGGCCCCACCGGGCCGACCAGCGCAGCCACCATCGAGGCGGCAACGAGCAGAGTCATGGCAAAACCCCCTTGATCCGCAGGCCAGGGCCCGTGGACCAAGGGGGTAATCACCCGAACGGGTGTTCGAACAACGCCGGGACGAGGCCCGGGTCAGCGCTCGACGTCGCCCCGGATGAACGCCTCGACCGCCTCGTGCGCCTCCGGGTCCGAGTACTGGACCGGCGGGGACTTCATGAAGTACGACGACGCCGAGAGGATCGGCCCGCCGACGCCCCGGTCCAGGGCGATCTTCGCCGCGCGCACCGCGTCGATGATGATGCCCGCCGAGTTCGGCGAGTCCCAGACCTCCAGCTTGTACTCCAGGTTCAGCGGCACGTCGCCGAACGCCCGGCCCTCCAGCCGCACGTATGCCCACTTGCGGTCGTCCAGCCAGGCCACGTAGTCCGACGGCCCGATGTGCACGTTCCGCTTGCCCAGCTCGCGGTCCACCTGCGAGGTGACGGCCTGCGTCTTGGAGACCTTCTTGGACTCCAGGCGCTCCAGCTCCTTCATGTTCAGGAAGTCCATGTTGCCGCCCACGTTCAGCTGCATGGTGCGGTCGAGCTGGACGCCCCGG
Organism: Actinosynnema sp. NPDC050436; assembly: GCF_040655415.1. Lineage (NCBI taxonomy): Bacteria > Bacillati > Actinomycetota > Actinomycetes > Pseudonocardiales > Pseudonocardiaceae > Actinosynnema > Actinosynnema sp. NPDC050436. The sequence goes on from NZ_JBFAJV010000003.1 coordinate 393,377, forward strand.
TCCTCGAACAGCTTGGCCAGCACGCGGTGCGTGATGGTCGCGCCCACCTGGGACTTGATGTCGTCGCCGACGATCGGGACGCCGGCCTCCTCGAACTTGCGCGCCCACTCGGGGTCCGAGGCGATGAACACCGGCAGCGCGTTCACGAACGCCACCCGCGCGTCGATCGCCGCCTGCGCGTAGTGGCGGTCCGCCTCCTCGGAGCCGACCGGCAGGTAGGACACCAGCACGTCGACCTCGGCGTCGCGCAGCGCCTGCGCCACGTCCACCGGCTTCTCGTCGGACTCCTCGATGGTCTCCCGGTAGAACCGGCCCAGCCCGTCGAGGGTGTGCCCGCGCTGCACGGTGACGCCCAGCGGCGGCACGTCCGCGATCTTGACCGTGTTGTTCTCGCTGGCCACGATCGCCTCGGACAGGTCGACCCCGACCTTCTTGGCGTCCACGTCGAACGCGGCCACGAACTCCACGTCCCGGACGTGGTAGGGACCGAACTCGACGTGCATCAGACCGGGCACCCGGGTGCTCGGGTCGGCATCGCGGTAGTAGTGGACACCCTGCACCAGCGACGCCGCGCAGTTGCCGACCCCGACGATGGCCACTCGAACGCTGCGGCGGTTGTCGCCCATGCCGAGTCCTCCTTCTTGTTCTCCGTCAATGCCCATTGGGCTTTTCGTCCTGTTCGCGCTGTTCGGCCTGCTCGTGCGCGATCAGCTCGTTGAGCCAGCGCACTTCGCGCTCGGTGCTGTCCAGCCCCATGCGGTGCAGCTCGCGGGTGTAGCGGTCGATCCGCTCGCCCGCACCCGCCAACGCCGTGCGCAGGCCCTCCCGCCGCTCCTCGACCCGCCGCCTCCGGCCTTCGAGGATGCGCATCCTGATCTCCGCGGGGGTGCGGGAGAAGAACGCCAGGTGGACGCCGAACGAGTCGTCGTCCCACGTCTGCGGGCCCGCGTTGGCGAGCAGGTCGGCGAACCGCTCCTTGCCCTCCGCCGTGAGCTTGTAGACCTTGCGCGCGCGGCGCCCCCAGGACCGGACCTCCTCCGGCGACTCCTCGACGATCCACCCCTGGCGCTGCAACCTGCGCAGCGTGGGGTAGAGAGTCCCGTAGGAGAACGCGCGGAACGCGCCCAGCAGCTCGTGCAAGCGCTTGCGCAGCTCGTAGCCGTGCATCGGTGCCTCGTGCAGCAGTCCGAGGATGGCGAACTCCAGCACGCGACACCTCCTCGCACTCACTGCCGATGGGTGCGCCCAGTATATCGGCGCGATACATCTGCCCACGACTTGAGAAGTGGCGTGGCGCACCAGGTCACACCGTGATCACGGCCACTGCCCTGAACGGCTCAACGAAGGGGTTGGGCCGCCACGTACTCTGGTCCCCGTGCTGACCCAACGTCAGGTCGTGGACTACGCGCTACAGCGCCGTGCGCTGCTGGCGGAGGTCTACGCGGGCCGGACGGGCACGATGGAGGTCTGCGACGCGAGCCCGTACCTGCTGCGGGCCGCGAAGTTCCACGGCCGGCCGAGCGACGTCACCTGCCCGGTCTGCCGCAAAGAACCCCTGACCCTCGTGTCCTGGGTCTACGGCGACGAGCTCAAGCACGCGGCCGGGTCCGCGCGCACCGTCGAGGAGCTCACCCGCATGGCGAACTCCTTCGAGGAGTTCACCGTGTACGTGGTGGAGGTCTGCCGCACATGTAGTTGGAACCACCTGGTGCAGTCATACGTCCTGGGAACACGTGGCTCGGAGTCCGGGAAGCCGCGGAGGAGGACCGCGGCGGAGTGAACCACCTCCGACCACGGGCGTCGCTCACCCGGGTGACGGCGTACGACCACCGATCCGCGTGCGACGGCACGCCGGTCTGGGAGGCTTTTCGTGAACGACCAGCATGACGACAGGCACCGTGGCGGAGAGCCGCAATGGCCGACCGGGGAGGACCCGGACGGCGGCGCGCAGCCTCCACGCCACGGCGCAGGGGATCAGCCGGCACGTCCGAACACCCCGCCGGGCGGTCCCCGCCAGGGCACCCCGCCGGGCGGTTTCGCGCGCCCGCCGGCCGGTGGCCCGCCCCCGGGCCGGCCACCCACGGGCACGCCCCCCGGCGGCATCCCCCAGGGCGGTGCGTCGCCCCAGGGCGGTGTTCCCCAGGGCAGGGCACCCCAAAGCGGGGCACCCCGGAACGGCGGTGCCCCGGGCACGCCACCGGGCGGCTTCCCGCAGGGTCCCGGCACGCCCCCCGGCGGAGTTCCGCAGGGCGGTCGGCGCCGCGCGCCCGAGCCCGGCCCCCGAGGCGGCCCCGGCGGCCCGAACGGCGGGCCCCCGGCCCGGCCCGGTGTGCCGGGTCCGGCCAACGCCGACCCCAACGCGACGCGCCAGGTCCCGCGCGGCCCGGCGCGGCCCCCCACGCCCCCCGGCGGCACCCGCCGGCCCGGTCCGCACGGCCCCGTGCCGCCCGGACGCCCCCCGGCGGGCGGTCCCGGCGGTCCGCCGCGCCGGCCGGGCGAGGAGCCCACCGACCTGCTGCCCCCCGTGCACCAGACGGTGGCCCGCGAGCCCGAGCTGCTCACGCACCGCGAGGACGAGGTCGAGCTGCAGCCGTTCTACGAGGACGACTACGACGACGAGCCGACCCCGGAGGAGGCGAAGGCGTTGCGGCGCAAGAAGATCTGGCGCCGGGTGCGTCGCGTGAGCTACGTCGGCCTGTTCCTGATGATCCTCGGCCCGATCGTCGCGTTCGCCATCGCCTACCAGCTCGTCAACGTGCCCAACCCCGAGCAGGTCGCGTCCGAGCAGGCCAAGGCCATCACCATCCTGTACGCCGACGGCACCGAGATGACCAAGATCGCGCCCTCCGGCGCGAACCGCACCCTGGTCAAGTACGAGGACCTGCCGCCGCAGCTCAAGGAAGCGGTGTTCGCGGCCGAGGACCCGACCTTCGAGACCAACCCCGGCTTCGACTTCACCGCCATCGGCCGGGCCGTCTGGTACCAGGCCACCGGCCGGGACAGCGGTGGCTCGGGCCTGACCCAGCAGTACGTGAAGCAGGCGACCGACGAGGACCAGGGCACGCTGAGCCGGAAGTTCACCGAGGTCGTCAAGGCGTACAAGATGTCCGAGCAGCAGGACAAGAAGGACATCCTCACCGCCTACCTGAACACGATCTACCTCGGCCGCTCCGCGTACGGCGTGAAGGAGGCCGCGAAGGTCTACTTCAACCGCAACGAGCTCAGCGAGCTGACCCAGCCCGAGGCCGCGCTGCTGGCCGGCATGATCCAGAGCCCCGGCCGCTCCGAGGAGCCCCTCTACGTCGAGGAGCGCTGGAAGTACGTGATGAACCAGCTCGTCAAGGGCGGCTGGATCACCCAGGAGTACCGCGACGCGCAGCAGCAGCCGCCGCTCCGGCCGCTGGCCGAGGTGCAGTCGGGCGGGCTGGACGGCACGCGGCTGTTCATCCGGATGCAGGTCGAGGCCGAGATGGCCGAGGATGGGTGGGACCTCAACCGGGCGCAGCGGTCCGGCGTGACCGTGCACACCACCATCAACCCGGCGCTCCAGGCGGCGGCCGAGCAGGCGGTCAAGGAGCAACTGGAGGGCCAGGACCCGGAGCTGCGCGCGTCGATGTCCGCCATCGACCCGGCCACCGGCGCGGTGCTGGCCTACATGGGCGGCGACGGCACCGGCATCGATTACCAGAAGGGCACCCTCCAGGAGCCCGGGTCGTCGTTCAAGCCGTTCGACTTCGTCGCCGCGCTCCAGAAGGGCGAGGGCGCGGGCAAGCTCTACGACGGCAGCTCGCCCCGGACCTTCCCCGGTCGCGGTGAGAACCGCCCGGTCCGCAACTCGCCCGGCGTGGCGTGCGTGGTGCCCACGCAGTGCAGCGTCCGCGAGGCGATGGTCAAGTCGGTCAACACCGTGTTCTTCGACATGGCCATGCAGCTCGGCACGGGCAAGGTCGCGGAGGCCGCGCACCAGGCGGGCATCCCGAGGGAGATCAAGTACGACGGCAGCATGCGCAAGCTGCTGGTCGGCGAGGACGGCGGCGTCCCCGACGGCAACATCTCCATCGGCGGTGGCCAGACGCTGGTCCGGCCGTTCGACATGACCTCGGCGTACGCGACCTTCGCCGCGCGCGGGGTCTACCACCGGCCGTTCTTCGTCTCGAAGATCACCAACGCGGCCGGCGACATCCTGCACCAGCACGTCGACGTGACCAACCCCGCGTTCGACCAGGACGCGACCAAGAGCCAGGACATCGCGGACAACGTCACCGACGTGCTCAAGGAGATCCCGACCAAGTCCAACATCGGGTGCGCCGACAAGCGCGACTGCGCGGGCAAGACCGGTACGCACGAGCTCGCCGACACCTCGCAGAACGCCAAGGCGTGGATGGTGGGCTACACCCCGACGCTGGCGGCCGGCGTCTGGCTGGGCACGGACATGGGCAACAAGGCGCTGGTCAACAACAAGGGCAAGGACATCTACGGCTCCGGCGTCCCGGGCCTGATCTGGCAGCAGTTCATGAACCAGGCGATGAACGGCCAGCCGGTGGAGAAGTTCCCCAAGCCCAAGCCGATCGGCCAGCTCGAAGCGCCGAAGATCACCACGACGACCACCACCACGACGCCGAAGGAACCTGAGGAGCAGCAGCCGGTCACCACCACGACCCCGCCGAAGCAGACCACCGAGACCACCACCACGACCACCACCAAGCCGTGCCCGCCGCGCCTGTGCCCGACCCAGACGACGACGGAGCCGGAGAACCCGAACAAGCCCGACCCGATCGGGGGCGGCGGCAACGGTGGTGGCGCGGGGATCCCGGAGCGCCCACCGGCGATCAGGACGACCAGGTAGCCGGCCGCTCGGCCGCTCGACCGCTCCGACGGCGGGGCACGCGATCCGCGTGCCCCGCCGTCGTCGTCCCACCGGCGGCCCGGCCGATTCCCCCCGGAGCGGCTCTCTTCACCACAACCGTGGGTGCCTGCCCGTAGCATCCGGCACGTGGCCAGCCCTACACAGCACACACCGGCGAGCGCCGACGACACCGACTCGCTCGGCCCGGACGAGCGGGTGTACCCCACGTGGACCGAGCCGCTGGCGAAGGCGGCGTCCAGACCGTTCGGCGGACCGGTCGGCCGGCACGCCTCGGTGGGTCGGCAGTGGTTCTGGACACCGCTGCGGGTCGTGCTGCTGCTGGCCGTGGTGACGCTGTCGTTCGCGTGGATCGCCAAGTCGCCGTGCGTGCAGCAGTACACGGACCAGAACGGCGTCGCGCAGCTCGACTGGCGGGGCAGCAGGCAGTTCACCGCCATGTGCTACTCGGACACCGTGCCGCTCTACACGGCCGAACGGCTCGACCAGCCGGGGATGTTCCCCTACAAGACGTCCTGGGTGGACGACGAGGGCAAGCCCACCGCGCACGTCCGGTACATGGAGTACCCGGTGCTGACCGGCGTGTTCCAGTGGGTGAACGCGAAGATGGCGCAGGGGTGGACGGCGATCGCGCAGACCGGCTGGCTGCCGAACCCGATGACGGTGATCGTGTACTTCAACATCACCGCGCTGTGGCTGGCGCTGGCGTGGCTGGTGACCGCGTGGGCGGTGGCGCGACTGGCCAGGCGGCGGGTGTGGGACGCGGCGATCGTCGCGGTGTCGCCGCTGGTCGTGGTGCACGCCTTCACCAACTTCGACACGCTCGCCACGGCGTTCGCCACCGCCGGCCTGCTGGCGTGGGCGCGCAAGCGGCCGGTGCTGGCCGGCGTGCTGCTCGGCCTGGGCGGCGCGGCGAAGCTGTACCCGCTGTTCCTGCTCGGACCGCTGCTGCTGCTGTGCTGGCGCACCGGCAAGATGAAGGCCGGCCTGTCCACGCTGACGGCGACGCTGGCCACCTGGGCGGCGGTGAACGCGCCGATCGCGCTGCTCTACCCGGACGGCTGGCGGGAGTTCTTCCGGCTCAACACCGAGCGCGGCGTGGACCCGGACTCGCTCTACAACGTGGTCGCCCAGTGGACGGACTGGCAGGGCTTCGACCCCGGCCTGCTGCACGGCCAGGCGCCCGAGGTGCTCAACACGGTCAGCGCGGTGCTGTTCCTGCTGTGCTGCGTGGCGATCGGGTTCGTGGCGCTGTCCGCGCCGACCCGGCCGAGGCTGGCGCAGCTCGGGTTCCTGGTGGTGGCGGCGTTCCTGCTGACGAACAAGGTGTGGAGCCCGCAGTACTCGCTGTGGCTGGTGCCGCTGGCCGTGCTGGCGCTGCCGCGCTGGAAGCTGCTGCTCGCGTGGATGGCCGTCGACGCGCTCGTGTGGGCCCCCCGGATGTACTTCTACCTGGGCACCGACAACAAGGGCTTGCCGATCGACTGGTTCCTGGGCGCGGTCGTGGTGCGGGACGTGGCGGTGGTCGCGCTGTGCGTGCTCGTGCTGCGGGAGGTCTACCGGCCGGCGCGGGACCTCGTGCGCCGGGCGGGCGACGACGACCCGTGCGGCGGTTTCCTGGACGGCGCACCGGACCGGCGGGTGCTGCGGGTCGGCCGGCGCGCGCAGCCCGCGCACGCGGCCTGAGAGGTCGGGCCGGCCGCCCCGTGCGCGGCGGTCGGCCCTCGTGTCGGCGCGCTGGGGTTGGTCGGCGCGGGTGGGTGCCGACTGCGCGGTCAGGCCGGCTTGCGGGCGATCAGGTACGCCTGGGCCGTCTTCTCGTTCGGCGGCTCTGGCGCGCGGACGACCGTCGTGCGCACCTCGAACCCGGCGTCGACCAGCAGCGCCGAGGTCCGCTCCGGCGGCAGGCGGTAGGCCGTCAGGTCGATCCGGTGGCCGTAGCCCTCGGTGATCCGGCGGGGCTCGTCGCCCGCCTGGAACGCCAGCAGCAGGTGGCCGCCCGGCTCCAGCGCGCGGAAGAACCCGGCGAACACCTCCGGGTGCAGCTCCGGCGGCACGTGGATCAGCGAGTACCAGGCCACCACGCCGCCCAGCGACCCGTCCGGCAGGTCCAGCGCGGTCATCGAGCCGACCTCGAACCGCAGGCCCCGGTGCCGCTCGCGGGCCACCTCGACCATCCCCGGCGACAGGTCGACGCCGAACGCGTCCACCCCGAGCGAAGCCAGGTGCGCGGTGATCCGGCCCGGCCCGCAGCCGACGTCGGCCACCCGGCCGGTGGTGTGCTCCGCGAACATGCCCAGCACTGCCCGGTCGGCGGTGTTGGCCGCCAGGTCGTCGCGCAGCAGTTCCTCGTAGGACACCGCGACCACGTCGTACGCGGCCCGGGTCACTTCCAGGAAGTCCGTCACGGCTTCGCCCTAGCCTTCGACACCGCCAGGAACCGGTCCAGCGGCCTGTCCCGGAAGGACACCTGCGACCGGAGGAACACGCAGAACAGCGCGACGAGCAGCGCGGCCCGGCCCCACACGCCGATCACCACGGCCTGCGCGGCGAACCCGTCGTAGATGCCCGACGGCTGGCCGAACTCGATCGCGTAGTACCAGCGGAAGATGCCGATGCCCATCGCCAGGTCGGCCGCGAAGTACGCGAACGCCCACCCGAGCGGGATGCGCAGCAGCACGAACATCGGCACCAGCCACAGCGTGTACTGCGGCGAGTGGACCTTGTGCAGCAGCAGGAACCCGCACAGCATCGCGGCCGACACCGGCACCCACGGGTAGACGCCCTCGCGCCGGAACCGCCGCCAGCCGATCCAGCAGGCCAGCCCGAACGAGGCCAGGATGCCGACCGGCGAGAGCACGCTCACGACCGCCTGCATCGTCTCGTCCGGCATGAACGGCCGCATCGCCCAGAACCAGATCGAGTTCGTGGTGATGTCGACCCGGCGGAGCTGCTGGAACGTGAACGACGCCTGCCAGCCCGCGAACCCGGCCACCGCGAACGGCAGGTTCACCAGCACGACCGTGACCACGGACGCGAGCGCCACCTTCACCGCGCCCGGCCAGTCGAGCTTGCGGTCCTCGGCGAGGCCCTCCCGCCCGCCGGTCAGCACGTAGAGGCACAGCGGCAGCACGAACGCCGCCGGGTAGATCTTGAACGCGAACCCGAGCCCGAGCAGCACCGAGGCGACCACGGCGCGGTCCACCAGCGGGCGCGGTGTCCGCCCCCACCCCCGGTGCACCACGAACACCGCCGCCACCGCGCAGAACACGACCGGCAGGTCCCAGTTGTGGAACGCGTAGAGCACCATCGGCGGGCCTATCGCCCACAGCAGCGCCCGCCAGCGGCTCAGCTTGCCCAGCAGCCACGCCGTGGCCAGGCCAAAGGGGGCCATCAGCAGCGCGGAGAACAGCAGGAAGCCCGCGTCGTCGTGCGCGAAGATCGCCCCGGCCCAGATCAGCAGGCCGGTCAGCACCGGGTACTCGACCGTGCCGCCGACCAGCACGCCGTTGGGGTCGATGCTGCCGCTCACGTACGGGAAGACGTGCCGGTCGACGTCCCGGCCGATCCACAGGTGCTGGATGTCGGAGTAGCAGACGTCCTGCTTGTTGCGCTTCTCGTAGTTCGGCGCGGTGCGGCCCCAGGGGTCGAACGAGGGGCCCGTGCAGCGGTCCTTGTTGGCGAAGCCGGCGAGCAGCGTCAGCCCGCACAGGAGGACCAGCGCGGCCAGGGCGGCCCGGCCGAACCGGTGCGACCGCCGCCCGGACGCCCGTTCGGGCACCGCGGCCACCTCCCGTGTCACGCTCATCGGGCCAGGTGCTCGCGGAGGAACGCGATGTCCTCGGCCTGGCCCTCGTCCGGTGTCTCGACCAGGGCGGGCGCGTCGGCGGCGGCGACGACCGCGACCAACTGCTCCGGGTCGATCGTGCCCGACGCGATGTTGGCGTGCCGATCGCGGGCCGAACCGAACTCGTCGCGCGAGCTGTTGAGGTGCACCAGGTCGATGCGGCCGGTGATGGCCTTCACCCGGTCGACGATGCCGACCAGGTCCTCCCCGGAGGCGAACGCGTGGCAGGTGTCCAGGCAGAACCCGGCGCCGAACTCGCCGACCGCGTCCCACAGGCGGGCCAGCATGTCGAACGTCCGGGCCATCGCGTTGTCGCCGCCGGCGGTGTTCTCGATCAGGATCGGGACCGCGAAGCCGCCGTCCGCCGCCTGGCGCTCGAACATCTTGCGCCAGTTCGCGATGCCGTCGGCCGGGTCCTCGCCCTTGGCGACGTGGCCGCCGTGCACGATGAGGCCCTTCGCGCCGACCTTGGCCGCGCCCTCGGCGTGCTGGAGGACCATCTTGCGGGACGGGATGCGGATGCGGTTGTTCAGCGACGCGACGTTGGCCAGGTACGGCGCGTGGACGAAGACGTCCAGGTCGGAGGCCAGCAGCGCGTCGGTCTGGGGGTGCGGCTTCGGCGCCTTCCACCCCTGCGGGTCGGCCAGGAAGAACTGGACGACCTCGGCGTCGCGGGCAGCCGCGGCGCCCACTGGGTCGTCGTCGCGGACGTGAGCCCCGATGCGCATGACTGTGCAGAGTAGTCGGGCGCTGCAACGAGTCAGTCGGGGCCGCCGATACGGATTTTGTGAGATCGGGACATGACTCGCGTCACCACGAGGGCCTACGCTCGTTACTTGTAAGTAGGAAACGGTGTGGTGGCTCGCCAGGGAGGCTGGAGATGCGGACCCGACTCACCCGGTTGTCGGTGGCGGCGGCTCTGGTGCTCACGGCCGGCGCACTGGGTGCGGGCACCGCGCGGGCGGCCGACCCGGTGGTCGTCGGCAACTGCGCCACCACCGTCCAGGGCACCCCGGGCACACCCGTGTCGCTCAGCCCGAGCGCGGTGGTGCAACCGGTGTTCGACCTGGTCAGGGCCATCCCGCTGCTCGGACCACCGCTCGCCGAGCCGTTCCGGTCGGCGTTCACCGCGCTGCCGCCCATCCCGATCGGCGCGATCCCCACCGGGACCGGCGTGATCACCGGTGGCGAGATCGCCACCAGGGTCGTGGCCGAGCTGGGCAAGATCCCGCTGCTCGGGCCCGTCCTCGCCACCTTGACCACCGGCGTGCAGAGCACGCTGACGCAGCTCTGCGGCGTGACGGTGACCGGCGTGAACGCCGCCGTCGCGCCCGTGCAGGAGGGGTCGAAGGGCCTCGCGGACGCCTCGCAGGAGGCGGTCGGCCAACTGCCGGGCGTGCCCGGCACGAAGCCCACGCCGAACCCCGGCACCCCGCCCGGCACCGGGCAGCCCGGCACCCCGCCCCCGACCGGCCAACCGGGCGGCACCCGACCCGGCACCGGCTCGCCCGGCGGGTTCACGCCGGTCGGCGGCGTCGGCGGGCTGGACCTGCCGCTGTACGGGTCGAACCCGTTCGGCGGGAACTTCGGCCGGGTGCCGCTGTTCGGCTACGGGTCGCTGCCGTTCGCCCTGCCCGGCCGGTTCACCCCGTCGCCGGGTGTGCGCTACGGCGGCAACGTCCCCGGCTACCAGCCCGGCTACGGCCTGCCGGGCGCGGACGCCGACGGCGTGCAGACCGCCGGCCGCGCGCAGGCCCTGCCCGGCACGGGGAAGGTGGGCGGCGGCGTGGCGGCACCCGTGCTGCTGGCCGTGCTCCTGCTGTCCTGCGTGACGGGCGCTCTGGTGCGCACCTGGGTGCTCCGCCGCGCGGTCGCCTGACCGGCTCGGCAGCCCACCGCGCCCGGCCGGCTGCCAGACCCGCCCAACCGCGCCCGGCCTGACAGCCACCCCGCCGCGCCCGGCCTGACAGCCACCCCGCCGCGCCCGGTCCGACGGCCACCCCGCCGCGCCCGGCGGCCTGGTGACGGGCACCGGCGGGCGGTTGGTACCCTTTCCGGGTTGCTGACGCGACGACCCTCCTGCCACGGAAAGTCCGTGGCCGCCGAGTCCACAGGAGGTGAGTGGTCTTCATGCGTCATTACGAAGTGATGGTCATCCTCGACCCCAGTCTCGACGAGCGCACGATCGCGCCGTCCCTTGACACGTTCCTCAACGTCATCCGCACCACGGGCGGGAACGTCGAGAAGGTCGAGGTGTGGGGCAAGCGCCGGTTGAGCTTCGAGATCAACAAGAACACCGAGGGCATCTACGCCGTCCTCGACCTGATCTCGTCCCCGGACGCGGTGAAGGAGCTGGACCGCCAGCTCGGCCTGCAGGAGACGGTGCTGCGGACCAAGGTCCTGCGCCGCGAGCCCGCCAAGGCCCCGAGGCAGAAGCCCCGCAAGCCCGCGGTCGCCAAGGTCTAGGGCCCTCCCGACATGGCTGGCGAGACGACGATCACGGTGGTCGGGAACCTGACCGCCGATCCCGAACTGCGCTTCACCCAGTCCGGTGCGGCGGTGGCGAGCTTCACGGTCGCCTCCACCCCGCGCACCTTCGACAAGGCGTCGGGGGAGTGGAAGGACGGGGAGGCCCTGTTCCTGCGGTGCAACGTGTGGCGGCAGGTCGCGGAGAACGTGGCCGAGTCCCTCACGCGGGGTTCGCGCGTGCTCGTGACCGGGCGCCTGCGCCAGCGGTCCTTCGAGACGAAGGAAGGCGAGAAGCGCACCGTCATCGAGCTGGAGGTCGACGAGATCGGCCCCTCGCTGCGGTACGCGACCGCGAAGGTCAACAAGGTGAGCCGTGGAGACGGCGGTGGCGGCGGCTTCGGCGGCGGCGGCCAGTCTCGCGGCGGTGGCGGCGGCGGTGCCCCGGCCGACGACCCGTGGGGCTCCGCGCCCCCGGCGGGTTCCGGTGGCGGCTTCTCCGACGAGCCCCCCTTCTAGACCGCACCCCATACCTCACCGCGTCATACCAGGAGTAACCACATGGCCAAGCCGCCTGTGCGCAAGCCCAAGAAGAAGGTCTGCGCGTTCTGCAAGGACCGCAACGCGCACGCGATCGACTACAAGGACACCACCCTGCTCCGGAAGTACATCTCGGACCGGGGCAAGATCCGCGCCCGCCGGGTGACCGGCAACTGCTCGCAGCACCAGCGCGACGTCGCGGTCGCGGTCAAGAACGCCCGCGAGATGGCGCTGCTGCCCTACACCTCGACCGCTCGCTGAGAAAGGGGAGACACCGTGAAGCTCATCCTCACCGCTGACGTCAGCGGCCTCGGTGGCCCCGGCGACATCGTCGAGGTCAAGGACGGCTACGGCCGCAACTACCTGCTGCCCCGCGGCCTGGCGATCGTCGCCACCAAGGGCGCGGCCAAGCAGGTGGAGGTCATCCGCCGCGCGCAGGAGACCCGCCGGGTCCGCGACCTGGACCACGCCAAGGAGATCAAGACCTCCCTGGAGGGCCTGGGCTCCGTGACGCTCAAGGCGAAGGCCGCCGTCGGCTCGAAGAAGCTGTTCGGCTCGGTCACCTCGTCCGACATCGTGTCGGCCGTCCGCACGGCGGGCGGTCCGGCGCTGGACAAGCGGTCGATCGACATCGCCGGCCACATCAAGACCCTGGGCAAGCACACCGTGTCGGTGCGCCTGCACCCGGAGGTCACGGTGGCGCTGGCCGTCGAGGTCGCTGCCGCGGGCTGATCCCGCACCCGTTCCACCGCCGAAAGGGCCGTTCTGCCGGATGCTCCGGTCGGGCGGCCCTTTCGCACGTCCGGCTGTGGACAACCGGGTGTGACACATCGGGCGCGACTCGCCGTGCAGGCGGTCACACACGACACGCCGAGGGTGTGACCAAGCAGTTTTCCACACACTTATCCACAGGGATTGACCTGGAGAAACTTCTGTCACGCGTCAAGTTGTACCCAGGTTGTCCACAGCTTTCCGCAGCGATGTGGCCAACCCGGCGACACCATCCCCAAGCTGTCCACGGGCTTGTCCACAGGCGCGTTTGCCTGGTCCATCCGGGGGGCTCTAGCGTCCGCGAGGTCGCCGAGCGTGCCTCGCCGGGATTGTCGTACCCGCGAGGTAGAACTTGGGGTCACAACAGATTGGGGTGTTCGCGGTGGCGCTGGTGGACGACCGGGGCATGGCCGAGCCCGGTTTCGAACGGCAGCCGCCCCAGGACCTCGCCGCCGAGCAGTCCGTGCTCGGCGGGATGCTGCTGAGCAAGGACGCCATCGCCGACGTGGTCGAGGTGCTCGCCCCGAACGACTTCTACCGGCCCGCGCACCAGGCCGTGTACGACTGCGTGCTGGACCTGTACGGGCGCGGCGAACCGGCCGACCCGATCACCGTGTCGGCGGAGCTGGAGCGCCGGGGCGAGCTGCTGCGGGTCGGCGGCGCACCGTACCTGCACACCCTGATCGCCACCGTGCCGACGGCCGCCAACGCGTCGTACTACGCGGAGATCGTGGCCGAGAAGGCGGTGCTGCGGCGGCTCGTGGAGGCCGGCACCCGGATCGTCCAGCTCGGGTACAACGGCGCCGAGGGCGCGGACGTCGACGAGGTCGTGGACCGCGCGCAGGCCGCCATCTACGAGGTGACCGAGCGCCGCACCACCGAGGACTACGTGGTGCTGGAGGAGTTGCTCCAGCCCACCATGGACGAGATCGACGCCATCGCCTCGCGCGGCGGCTCGTCGCTGGGCATCCCGACCGGCTTCGCCGACCTGGACGAGCTGACCAACGGCCTGCACCCCGGCCAGATGATCATCGTCGCGGCCCGTCCCGGTGTCGGCAAGTCGACCCTGGGCCTGGACTTCGCCCGGTCGTGCTCGGTGAAGCACGGCCTGACCAGCGCCATCTTCTCGCTGGAGATGAGCCGCACGGAGATCGTGATGCGGATGCTGTCCGCCGAGGCGAAGATCCGCCTCGGCGACATGCGCGGTGGCCGGATGAGCGACGACGACTGGACCAGGCTCGCCCGCCGGATGAGCGAGATCAGCGAGGCACCGCTGTTCGTGGACGACTCGCCGAACCTGACCATGATGGAGATCCGGGCCAAGGCCAGGCGGCTGAAGCAGCGGCACGACCTGCGCCTGGTCGTGGTCGACTACCTCCAGCTCATGTCGTCGGGCAAGCGCAGCGAGTCGCGCCAGCAGGAGGTCTCGGAGTTCTCCCGGAACCTGAAGCTGATCGCCAAGGAGCTGGAGGTGCCGGTGATCGCCATCAGCCAGCTCAACCGCGGCCCCGAGCAGCGCACCGACAAGCGCCCGCAGCTCTCCGACCTGCGCGAGTCCGGCTCGCTGGAGCAGGACGCCGACATGGTCATCCTGATCAACCGCCCGGACGCCTGGGAGCGCGACGACCCCCGCGCGGGCGAGGCCGACCTGATCATCGCCAAGCACCGCGCCGGCCCCACCGCCACGATCACCGTCGCCCACCAGCTGCACTACAGCCGCTTCGCCGACCTCGCCCAGTCCTGACGGTCGGGCTCCCGAGTGGGCGGTGCCGCCGAGGTGCCGTCAGCGCAGGGCGTTCTCGACCAGTTCGACGGTCGCGCGCGGGTCCTCGACCTGGAGGACCAGGCGGCTGTAGCGCTCGTCGGCGAGTTCGAGCACGACGGCCTTCGACGGGTCCTTGACGTCCCAGAAGACCTTCTCGCCGTCGAGGTGGAACGTGCCCGCCGTGATCACGCCGGGCAGGTGGGTGCCCGGGGCGCGGATCCCCTTGCGCTCGGCGGTGATGCCGGGGTCCGCCGTCGCGCCGCGCACGTTGGCCAGCGGGATGGTGAGGCTGCTCTTCAGGGCCCAGAGCTTGTCGAGACCCTCGATCACGACGACGAGGTCGTCGCCGTCGATGGTGACCAGTGCCATGTTCGTGTCCTTGTCAGTCGAGGGGGTCGAGGCGTCGGGACAGCGCGGTGCGGGCCCCGTCGGGGTCGCCGCGCAGGCGCAGGCCCAGCGCGGCGGCGGTGAGTGCGGCGGCCAGGGCGGTGGTGGTGCCGAGCGCGTCGGCGACCGCCTGGTCGACGGCGGCCAGCGCCGCAGCCACCTCGGCGGCCACCTCCTCGTCGGCCGGTGCCCGGTCGACCGCCGCGAGCAGCAGCAGACCGAGGTCGGCGGACGTGACGAGCCGCAGCGCGGTCTCCGCGTCCGGTGCCGAGGCGAGCGCTCCGGCCAGGGGGCGGACGTCGTCGGCGAGGTGGCGGCGCAGGGCGGCCAGGTAGAGGCCGCGCTTGCTGCCGAACGTCTTGTAGAGGCTGTTGCGGTGCACGCCGAGGTGGGTGACGAGGTCGTCTATGGACACCCCGTCGTACGCGCGGCCACCGAACAGCCCCACGGCGGCGCGCACCACTTCGTCCTCGTCGAACAACCTCCGCCTGCCCATGCCACGACGGTAACCTTTGAGGAACGATCAGTCAAGAACGATCGTTCCTCAAACGGTGCACGTCGCCCCGACGCGGGTCGCGGTGAGGCCCCAGGTGGCGTACGGGAGCGTGACGACGCCGCCCAACCGGTCGACCGCCGCACCCAGGGCGGCCAGCACCTCCGCCAGGTGGTCCGGCGGCAGGCCGGTGAGACCGCCGGACGTCGGCACCAGGTCCAGCAGCTCGTCGCGGCTGTAGGTGCGCTCCCAGTCGTAGCGCCACAGCACGGGCTCGTCGAACTCGCCCGTCTCGCGGATGCCGTCCGCCGCCCTGGCGTACAGCGCCTGGTAGGCGTCCAGGATCGACGTCCCCGACCCGCCGTCGAAGCTCAGCGGCGAGTCCGGCACGACCCGCCGGTACGCCTCGGCCTGGGCCTGCGCCACGGAGGGCGGGAGCTGGTAGACGTGGCCGAACGGGGCCAGCACGCCACCCGGCCGCAGGACCTGCGCGGCCTTGGCCGCGCCCGCGACCGGGTCGACCCAGTGCCAGGCCGTGCCGGAGACGACGGCGTCGAAGGTGCGCCCGGCCGGCTCCCACTCCTCGAACGTCGCCACCTCGACCACGAGGCCGGTGCGCCGCGCGAAGTCGGCCATTCGCGGATCGGGCTCGACGCCGAGCACCGCGCGGCCGGCGGCGCGGAACTGCCGGGCCTCGATGCCCGTCCCGCACCCGACGTCGAGGAAGTCGGGACCGGGACCGGCGGCCACGATCCGGTCGACCACGGCGTCGGGGTACGCGGCCCGGGTCCGGTCGTAGCGCTCGGGGTCGCTCCCGAACGACTCGGCGATGCGGCGGTGCCGGTGCGGTTCCGGCGGGGTGGGCGACGGTAAAGTGGTCATGCGCCCATTCTAGTGGGCAAGCGCCCACTAAGGGCGTCCGCCTAGGGAGAGGGGTGCGCGGTGCCAACAGGTGTGGCGCTGCGGGACCCGCGACAGCAGCTCTTCGACGCCGCCGAGCGGGTCCTCGTCCGGGACGGGGTCACCGGCCTGAACAGCCGGGCGGTCACCGCCGAGGCGGGTGTCGCCAAGGGCGTCCTGCACCGGCACTTCGCCGACTTCGACGCCTTCCTCACCGAACTGGTGCTCGACCGCATCGCCCGGGTCGAGGCCCAGGCCGCCTCCCTGCGGGACGCGGCGGGGACCGGCGACGTCGCCGACACCCTGACCGACGCCCTGATCACCGGCTTCGAGCCGGTCGTGCTCGCGCTCGTGGTGCTCGTCATCGCCCGCGACGAGCTGCGCACCCGGTTGCGCGCGGCGGGCACCGCCCGGCTCCCGCTCGTCGGGGAGAGCGCGGCCATGGTCGCCGGGTACCTGACGGCCGAGCGCGACCTCGGCCGCCTCGCACCCGACGCCGACGTCGACGCGCTCGCGCCCACGGTGATCGGTGCCGCGCACCTGCTGTTCACCGAGCAGGAGGGCGGCCCGCCGGAGTTCGCGGCCGTGCGGAAGGTCGTGACCACGGTCCTCGCCACGGCCCTGCGGTAGCCGGCACCGCACGCGGTCGGCCCGCGTCCCCTCAGCAGTTCACGAAACTCCCGTTGTCGGGCAGGAGGTCGTCGCGCGCCCATCCCCTGATGTTCCGGTCGGGGACCGACAGGTAGGTCCAGGACCGGCCGTCGCCCCCGACGGTGTAGCAGTGGTAGTTCATCAGGTCGCCGACCCGGACGATGGAACCGGGCCGGCACGACGGCGACGGACCGCTGAGCAGCCGCAGTTCGGCCGTCGCCCGCACGAGGGGCCGGCGGTCCGCGTCGGGCGGCCCGCTGGAGCCGCACGAGTAGTGCTGCCCCGCGACCTCGCCGGCGACGGCGGGGGAGAGTGCGAGAGCACCGCTGAGGACGATGAGCACGACCGTTCCGCCCACCACCGCGTTCTTGACCCGACCCATGTCCTGCCCCCCGGTTCGACTCTGCTCCGGACCATCGCAGAGGTCTTCGACAGTGGGGGTGCGCCCCGCCGCCGTCAACGGCCGTCGACCACAGCGGAATCAGCCGGGACGGCGGGTCGGTGTCAGCGGCCGTGTCAGGCGGGGAACAGGGCGGTGACAGGTCGGCCGGGAACGGTGGCCCCATGACGAGTTCAGCGATCGAGACCTCGGGCCTGCGCAAGTCCTACGGCGACAAGACCGTGCTGGCGGGCATCGACCTGGACGTCCGCGAGGGGACGGTGTTCGCCCTGCTCGGCCCGAACGGCGCGGGCAAGACCACCACCGTGGCCGTGCTGACGACGCTGGCCAGGCCCGACGGCGGGGTGGTCCGCGTCGCCGGGCACGACGTCGTGACCGACACCAGAGCGGTGCGCGCGGCGATCGGGGTGACCGGGCAGTTCGCGTCGGTGGACGACCTGCTCACCGGCGAGGAGAACCTGCGCCTGATGACGGACCTGCACCACCTGGGCCGGGGCGCGGGCGGGCGGGTCGTCGCGGAGCTGCTGGAGCGGTTCGACCTGGTGGACGCGGCGCGCAAGCCCGCCGCCACCTACTCCGGCGGGATGCGCCGCAAGCTGGACCTCGCCATGACGCTGGTCGGCAGGCCCCGGATCATCTTCCTGGACGAGCCGACGACGGGCCTGGACCCGCGCAGCCGCCGCGCGGTGTGGGACACCGTCCGCTCGCTGGTGGCCGACGGCACCACCATCTTCCTCACCACCCAGTACCTGGAGGAGGCGGACCAGCTCGCCGACCGGATCGCGGTGCTCGACCAGGGCCGCCTGGTGGCCGAGGGCACCGCCGCCGACCTCAAGCGGCAGGTGCCCGGCAGCCACGTCCGGCTGCGGTTCGCCGACGTCGCGGACCTGGGCGCGGCGGCCCGGCTGTTCGGCGGTTCCACCCGGGACGACGACGCGCTGACGCTGCGCGTCCCCGGCGACGGCGGCGTGCGGTCGGTGCGGGCCCTGCTGGGCCGGCTGGACGAGCACTCGGTCGAGGTCGAGGAGTTCTCCGTGCACACGCCGGACCTCGACGACGTCTTCCTGGCCCTGACGGGGCACCCGAGCACCGAGGAGATCGCGCGATGAGCACCACCGCACCCTGGACCGACGCGGTGATCATGACCCGCCGCAACTTCAAGCACACCGTCCGCAACCCGGTCACGGTGTTCAACGCGATCCTGCTCCCGATCGTGCTGATGCTGATGTTCGTCTACGTCTTCGGCGACGCCTTCAGCGTCGGCGTCGACTACATCGACTACGCCACGCCGGGCCTGGTCCTGATGGCCGTCACCTACGGGCTGAGCGCCACGTCCACCGCCGTGAACTCGGACATGACGAAGGGGGTGATCAACCGGTTCCGGGTCATGGACGTCTCGCGCGGCGCCGTGCTGACCGGTCACGTGGTGGCCACGGTGGCGCGCACCTCGGTCGCCGTGGCCGCCGTCGTCGGGGTGGCGTTCCTGATGGGGTTCAGCCCGGCCGCGACCTTCCCGCAGTGGCTCGCCGCCGCCGGCGTGGTGCTGCTGACGATCTTCGCCACCACGTGGCTGACCATCGCCCTGGGGCTGGCCGCGAAGACCGTGGAGTCGGCCGGGTTCGCCACCGTCCCGCTGATCATGCTGCCGTTCTTCAGCAGCGCGATCGTCCCCGCCGAGAAGATGGGGCCCGGCGTCCGGCAGTTCGCGCAGCACCAGCCGTTCACGCCGATCATCGAGAGCCTGCGCGGGTTCGTCGCCGGCACGCCGGCGACCGGTGCCACGGTCGCCGCCGTCGCCTGGTGCGCCGGCATCGCGGCGGTCGGCTACCTGTGGGCGCGCGCGAGGTTCAGCCGGCGAGCGTGACCTCGGCCAGCTCCCGCCAGTCGGCCGCCGCGCCCTCCCGGGCCGCCTCGGTGAACAGCGCGTCGCCGAGGCGGCTCCGCGCGGCCCGCTCGACCCGGTCGGCGTCCGGCCGGGAGCGGTCGACCAGGCCGAGCACGCCGGCGCCCGCCGCGAGCAGCCGCGCGGCCTGGTCGGGCCGGTCCCGGCGCAGCGCCAGGTCGGCGACCCCGACCAGCACCTGCGCGGTCATCGGCGCGAGCCCCGCCTCGGCCACGGCCCGGACGGCCTCGGCCCGGTGCTCGCGGGCCTCCTCCAGCCCCTCGGCGAGGTAGCCGAGGAAGTCGTGGGTCATCGCCCGGATGTAGGGCTGCCCGGCGTCGCCGCCCATCGTCGCCAGGGCCACGTCGAGCTGCCGGCGGGCCTGCGCGGTGTCGCCGCGCCAGCGGGCCAGCTCGGCCCGGGACAGGGCGAGGTCGGCCAGCGCCTCCGGCCAGGCGACCCGCTCCGCGCACCGCTGGGCGTGCGCCAGCGCCGCCGCGCTCGCGGCCTCGTCGCCCGCCAGCCAGTGCAGCTGGGCCTGCCGGGCCCTCATCCGCAGCACGTCCTCGGTCGCCCCGACCTCGGTGACCACCGAGACCGCCTGCTCGTAGCACTCGCTCGCGGCGGCGAAGTCGCCGCGCATGGCGATCCGGTCGGCCAGCTCGGTCAGGGCGAACGAGGTGCCCCACCGCTCGCCGACCGCGCGGAACTCGGCGAGCGCCCGCCGCAGGTGGTCGTCGGCGTCCGGCCCGCCGTCGCCGTGCATGATCCGCAGCTTGCCGAGCTGGACCAGGGCGACGGCGCGCACCCACGGGTCCTCGGCGGCGAGCAGCGGCTCGAACGCGGCCAGGTACGCGCCCGGCTCGCGCAGCAGGCGTTCCAGCGGGACGACCAGGCCCACCGCCGGGTGCAGCCCCTCGACCCGGAGGCTGATCTCGTGGACCTTGCGGATCCACTCCTGCGCCTGCCGCTCGCCGTTGCCGCGCCCGGAGGTCAGGAACGTGGTGACGAACGTGTACACCATGGCCCGCACGTCGTCGGTGACCTCGCCGGGCACCTCGGTGGCCGCCAGGACCAGCTCACCGCCCTCGACCTTGCGCCCGCCCAGCCACCAGTACCAGCAGGCCGCCGCCGCGAGCCGCATCGCGGCCTGCGCCTCGCCCGCCGCGATCGCGCCGCGCATGGCCGCGCTGATGTTGTCGTGCTCGGCTTGGAGGCGGGCGAGCCACGTGAGCTGGTCGGCGCTGCGCAGGTGCGGTTCGGCGGCCTCGGCGAACCCGGTGAAGTACGCCAGGTGCGCGTGCCGGGCCGCGTCCGCCTCGCCTGCCTCGGCCAGCCGGTCCCCGGCGTACTCCCGGACCGTGCCCAGCATCCGGTAGCGCTGGTCCCCCTCGCCCGGGGTCACCACCAGCGATTTCTCGGTGAGCGCGGTGAGCAGTTCGAGCACCTGCCACGACGGCACGCCGGCACCCGCGCAGACCTGCTCGGCCGCCTCCAGGCTCGCGCCGCCGGAGAACACCGAGAGCCGGCGCAGGACCGCGCGCTCGGCGTCGTCGAGCAGCTCCCAGCTCCAGTCGATCACCGCGCGCAGCGTCCGGTGCCGGGGCAGCGCGATCCGGCTGCCGCCGGTCAGCAGCCGGAACCGGTCGTCCAGCCGGTGCGCGAGCTGGTCCAGGGACATGGTGCGCAGCCGGGCGGCAGCCAGCTCGATGGCCAGCGGCATCCCGTCCAGCGCCCGGCACACCCGCGCCATGGTGGCGAGCACGGCGGCGTCGACCACCAGGTCCCGGCGCACCGCGCCGGCCCGGTCCCGCAGCAGCCGGACGGCCGGCGACGACTCGACCTCGGCCGGGTCGGCGTCCGCGCCGGGCAGCGCCAGCGGCTCGACCAGCCACAGCGCCTCGCCGGTGATCCCGAGCGGTTCCCGGCTCGTCGCCAGGACGCGCAGCCGCCGGCACTCGCCCAGCAGCCGGTGGGCGAACTCCGCCGCCGACCCGATCACGTGCTCGCAGTTGTCCAGCACCAGCAGCGCGTCCCGCTCGCGCAGCGCGGCGACGACCCGGTCGGCCGGCTCCGCGTCCGCCGCCCCGCCGAGCAGCGCGTCCCGCAGGCCGAGGACGGCGAGCGTCGCCTGCGCCACGTCGCCGCCCGCGCCGAGGGGCGCCAGCTCGACCAGCCACGCCCCGTCCGGCAGGTCGTCCAGCAGGGTGCGCGCGGTCTCCGAGGCCAGCCGGGTCTTGCCCGACCCGCCCGGCCCGACCAGGGTGGTCAGCCGGTGCCCGGTGACCAGCTCGCGGACCGAGGCGACGTCGGCGTCCTTGCCGACGTAGCTGGTCAACTCGGCGCGCAGGTTGGTTTTGCGGTCCTCCTCCCGCCGGCCGACCTCGCCCCGCAGCAGCGCGACGTGCAGCGCGGACAGCTCCGGCGACGGGTCGACGCCCAGCGCGTCGGCGAGGGCCTCCCGCGCCTGCTGGTAGACGACCAAGGCCTCGGTGCCGCGCCCGGCCGCCCCGAGCGCGCGCATCAGCGAGGCGACCAGCCGCTCCCGCACCGGGTGCGCGGCCACCAGCGCGGTCAGCTCCGCGACCAGCTCCGCGCCGCGCCCCAGCCGGACCTCCACCTCGAACCGGTCCTCCAGCGCGGCCAGGCGCAGCCCCTCCAGCCGGGCGACCGCCGCGTCGAACGCCTCGCTGTCGGTCAGGCCGACGTCCTGCAGGGCCGCCCCGCGCCACAGGCCCAGGGCCTCGCGCAGCAGGTGCGCCCGCTCCGGCTCGTCCCCGCTGCGGGCCCGGTCCACCAGCCGCTCGAACCGCACGGCGTCCACGGCGTCGGGCGCCACCACCAGCCGGTAGCCGCCCGCCTGGCCGTCCACCACGCCGTCCGGCAGCACCCGGCGCAGCCGGGAGGCCAGCCGTTGCAGGGCGTTCGCCGCGTCCGACGGCGGGTGCTCGCCCCAGATCCAGTCGATCAACGTCGCCTTCTGGACCACCCGGCCGGGCTCCAGGGCGAGGGCGACCAGCAGCGCGCGCAGCCGGGCACCCGGCACACCCGCCTCGACGCCGTCACCCGTCTGGACCTCGAACGGCCCGAGCACCCCGATCTGCACCTCGCCGATTCTGCCCTGGGCGGGGTGCCCGGGAGGCGCGATCCCCCGGATCACCGGCCGTCCCGTGCGCTGCGCCACCTCGCCCACCCCGCTCGTCCGTCCGGGGCACCCGCCGCTCCGCGTTGCTCCACCGGGGTGCTTCTCCGATCGTGCGCTGTTCACCCGCACGTGCTCCGAGCAGGTGCGGAACCACGAGCGCACCCCGAATGCCTCGGTCCGAGAGATGTGAACAGCCGCAAATCGGCGCATACGATCAAGGGATGGCACCCGACGCGGCGCGGCGCAGCGACCGTTCGAGGCGGGCCATCCTCGCCGCCGCCCTGGACCTGGTCGCGACGCTGGGGTACGCGAAGCTGACCATCGAGGCCGTCGCGGCCCGCGCCGGCGTCGGCAAGCAGACCATCTACCGGTGGTGGCCGTCCAAGGGGCCGCTGCTGTTCGACGCGCTCGTGGAGCTCAACGGCACCGGCCGGGCGCTGCGGCCGTTCGGCGAGCTGGGCGACGACCTGAAGGCCGAGCTGCGCGACGCCATCGACGAACTGGTCGAGCCGAGGTTCGACCAGGTGTGCCGGGTGCTCGTGCACGAGGCCCGGACCGACCTCGTCACGCTCCTGCTCACGCCCCGCCGCGTGGTGATGGAGCAGCGGCTCGCCGCCGCGCAGCGGGCCGGGCAGATCCGGGGCGACGTGGACGTGCCGGCCGCCGTCGAACTGCTGCTGGGGCCGGTGTACCAGCGGTGGCTGCTGCGGACCGGGCCGCTGACCGGGACGTTCTCCGACACGGTCGTCGACCTGACGCTCCGGGCGCTGCGCGGCTGACCGTGATCGATAAGCTCCGTCGATCATGGGGTACGCCGTGGTCGACGTGGAGACGACCGGGTTCGCCGCCGGGCGCTCGGACCGGGTCGTGGAGATCGCGGTGGTGTCGCTGGACGACGTCGGCCGCCCGACCGGCGAGTGGTGCACGCTGCTCAACCCGGGCCGGGACCTCGGCCCGCAGCACGTGCACCGGATCAGCGCCGCCGACGTGTGGGACGCGCCGACGTTCGCCCAGGTCGCCGGGACGCTGGCGCGGCGGCTGGCGGGCCGCGTGCTGGTGGCGCACAACCTCGCGTTCGACGCCCGGTTCCTGGCCGCCGAGTTCGGCCGGCTGGGCGTCGACCTCGCCGTGGACGGGCTGTGCACGATGCGGCTCGCGCCGCTGTTCCTGCCCGGTTCGGCTCGCTCCTTGCAGTCCTGCTGCGACGCGGCGGGCGTCGTCCTGGACGACGCGCACTCCGCCCTGCACGACGCCCGCGCCACCGGCCGGCTGTTCGCGCACTACCTGCGCGGCGGTGCCCTGGACGCGCCGACCGTGCCGTGGCCCCGGCTGCCCGGCGACGACGTGGCCGAGGTGCGCCGGGGGCACGCGACCGTCGCCCCGGCCCCCGTCCACGTCCCGCTGCACCCCGGCGACCACGTGGTGTTCACCGGCCAGATGGTCGAGCCGCGCGACGTGTGGATCTCCCGCGCGCACGCCGCCGGCCTGGTCAGCCGGGGGTACGTCACCCGCGCCACCCGGCTGCTGGTGGCGGCCGACCCGTTCACGCTGTCCGGCAAGGCCCGTCGCGCGCGGGCGTACCGGGTGCCGATCGTGTCCGAAGGTGCCTTCCGGTCGATGGTCGGGTCGTTACACGCGTGACCAAAGATCACCGGACCGGGTGGCGTCGGGGCTATTGAAAACGCCGCGACCTGCGGGGAGGCTCTTGACGAACAGCCTCCACCCGGCGGAAGGCACGAGTCCTATGAGCACCGTGCAGACCACTTCTCCCCGTGCCGTGTGGGACGAGCTCGTCTCCGGGCTCCCGTTCGGGGTGCTGCTGCTGGACGGGTCCGGCGCGGTGCTCGCGGGCAACCGGGTGGCGGGCACGATGCTGGGCGTGCCGTGCGCCGCGCTGCCCGGTTTCCGCAGGGCCGAGGCGTGGGACGTCTCGGGAGCCCCGCTGCCGTCGTGCGCCGAGCTGGCCTCGCAGGTGCTGCGCACCGGGGCCCCGCTGGTCATCCCGGTCGTGCTGCCGCACGCCCGGGTGTGGGCCGAGTACCAGCCGCTCGGGCTGCGCGGCCAGGTCCTGCTGGTGCTGCGGCCGGTGCAGGCGGACGTGCCGCACTCGGCGCGGCTGCTCGACGCGCTGACCGGGCTGCCCGGCCGGGCGCTGCTGCTCGACCGGCTGGACCAGGCGCTGACCAGGGCCCGGACCCACGGCACGCTGGCGTCGCTGGTCCTGGTGGACGTGCACCAGCTCGCGGCGGTGAACCGGGAGCACGGGTTCCAGCGCGGTGACGAGCTGCTGTCGGTGATCGCGGGCCGGCTGCGCGAGGGCCTGCGCGAGGACTACACCGTGGCGCGCTACGGCGGCGACGAGTTCGCCGTGGTCGCGGAGCACCCGAACGGCAGCGGCGAGGCGGTCGCGGCCAGGGTGCGCGAGCTGGCCGGGCGGGCGGTGCGGATCGCCGGCCGCCGGGTGCGCCCCGGCGTGCGGGTGTGCTGGGCGACCAGCGACGGCGACGCGCCCACCCACGCCGTGGTCACCCACGTCGAGGAACGCCTCCGGCGCTGACCGGGCCCGGCCGGACCGTCGCCGACCCGCTCCGTCCGGGGCCGGTGCCGACCGCCCCGGACAGGGCCGAGCCCCCGGCACCGGTGGGTGCCAGGGGCTCGGTCGCGGGAAGGTGGGTGTCGATCAGATCCTGGGCAGGATCGCGGTGTCCTCCAGCATGTCGAACACGGCCTGCGCGTCCAGCCCGGCCAGGGCCGGCGAGTAGGCGCGCTCCGGGGCCAGCGGGTTCGGCACGCCGACCCCGTTCACCCGGTTGACCTGCGGCTTCGTCACCGACAGCGGGGGCAGGTCCGGCGTGATCTGGCGCGGCTGGGCGACGCCGGGCAGCGGCAGCACGATCGGCAGGCCGGCGGGCAGGGCCGGCAGCGGCGCGGGCAGCCGGCGCGGTCCCCGGGCACCGAGCCGGGGCAGGGTCGGCAGCCCGGCGGTGGCACCCGCCTGGTCGCCGACCAGCGGCAGCGTGCCGGAGAACGAGCGCTCCTCGACCAGCGACGGCACCGGCACACCACGCTTGAGCTGCGGCATCTCGGTGGTCGCGGCCAGGTGGAAGAGCTGGTCGACCGCGGCGTTCGCGAACTCGCGGGCACCCGCGCGCTCCAGCCGGTCCAGGCGCTTGATGCCGTCGCGGCCCTGGAGGCGGGCCAGGCCCTCGTCCACGCGCTCCAGGCCGTGCGCGCGGTCCAGCCGGCCCAGGCCGTCACGGCCCTGGACGCGGCCCAGGCCCTCGGGGCCCTGCACGGCGTCGAGGTGCGGCGTGGCGTCCACGCGGCCCAGGCCGTCCTTGCCGCGCAGGTGGTCGACACCGGCCTGCACGCGGCCCAGCCCCTCCGGGCCCTGGAGCGCCTCCAGGTTCCGGTTGACGGTGGTGGTCACCCGGCGCAGGCCGCGCACGTCGACCAGCGAGGAGACGTCCGGCACCTCGCCGAGGCGGGGCTGACCGGCCAGGTCCGGGACGACGGGCAGCGCGGGCAGCGCGAACTCCGGCACCGCGAACTCGGTGGTCATGGCCTCGGGCGTGGCGAACTGCGGCGAGGGCGGCGCGTCGAACCCGGCCGGGTCGGGCAGCCGGTCCAGCGGCAGCCGGCCGAGCGGGAGCTGGTCCAGCGGCAACCGGTCCAGCGGGAGGTCGGCCGGCAGCTTCGGGAGCTGGACGGTCTCGGTCACCGAGGCCACGTCCGGCAGACCCGCGACGTCGCCCAGGCCGGGCAGCGGCGGCACCGCGCTGCGCGCCCCCGGCAGGACCGGCACCGGCAGCCCGGCCAGCTCGCCCGGGTCGGGCAGTTGGCCCACCGGCAGCCCCCGGACGTCGACGCCCTGCTCGACGCCGCGCAGGTCGTCCAGCCGGGGCAGCACGACCGTGTCGGTCAGGCCGGCCTGGCCGACCAGGGCCGCCGGGTCGCCCAGCAGGGCCGGGTCCACCAGCCGGGCCGGGTCCACCAGGTCGCGGGCGACGCCCAGGTCGGACAGCCGGTCCAGGCTGCCGAACGAGCGCAGGCGGTCCAGGCTGCCCAACGTCGGCACGTCGGTCGACGCCATCAGGCTGTCGATGCTCTTGGGCAGGTCGATGCCCTGCAGCTCGGCGGCGCGGGCGGCCTCCTCGGCGGTGTCCTCGCCGGTCAGCTGCGCCAGGCGCTCGATCGCGGCGGCCGTCGCGGCGTCCACCACGTCCAGCGGCACGTCGTGGATCGTCGGCACGGGCCCGTCCGGGACCACCGAGGCGAGCGGGGTGCCCGCCAGGGCCTCCCCGGCGACGGCGGTCGGGACCGCCGCGTCGGGCACCGGGGCGGACCGGCCGGTCGCCTCGTCCGCCGCCGGCTGGAGCGGCACGACCTGCCGGGACACCTGCGGCACCACCTGCTGCGGCACCTGCTGGGCCTCGACCTGCTCCGCCTCGACCTGCTGGGCGACCTGCTCGGACCCGACCTGCCGGGGCACGAGGGAGTCACCGGTGGGCAGGCTGCGCCCGCCCGCCGTGCTGTGCCCGTCCGTCGTGACGACCGTGCCGCCGGCGGACGACCGGGACTGGTTCTCCGCGAAGCCGGTGCCGGCCGCCGGACCCGCCTCGGCGTGGTCGGGGGCGTCGGACAGCGCGAGCAGGTCGCGCGCGGCCCTCGCCTGACCGCCGCCGTGGCCCACCCGGGAGCCGTTCGCCGGAGCGCCGGCCGCCTGGCCGCCGTGCACCCGGCCGCCGTCCAGCGGGGTGCCGGCTGCCTGAGTACCGAGTCCCTGAGGGCCGGGTGCCTGCGTGCCGAGTGCCTGGGTGCCGGCTGCCTGCCTGGCGGGGCCGTACGGGGCGAACTCGCCGGCCAGGTCCGAGGCGCCCCTGCCGAGCAGCGCGGCGGTCTCGCCGGACACCGCGCCCGGGGTCGTCGTCACGGTCTCGAAGATGTTGCCCACCACTGGGCCGAGCGGCCCGGCCTGCGCCAGCGGGTTGCCGGTCGCGCCGAGCGGACCGCCGAGGGGGTTGCCGGTCGCACCCAGGGGGTTGCCGATCGCGCCGAGCGGGGTGCCCGGTGCCTGGCGGGCACGCGGCCTGGGCCGCTGGTGACCGGGGCCGGAGGTCTGCCGGTGCTTGAAGGCCGGGTTGTTGCGGGGGTCGAGTGCCGGGTGGTCCTGGCGGTTGAACGTCGCCGGCGCGGCGACCGCGTTGCCGGGTGCCGGGTGGGTGTTCCGCGTGGCGGGACCGCCGGAATCGATCACCTTGTCTCCGGAGTTGTGTCCGGACGCGCCACCCGTGGCACCGAGGCCCTTGGCGAGCTGCTCGACGGGCGTGCCCGCCGCGAGCTGCTCGACGTCGCCGGGGACCGCGCCGTCGTGGCCGGTGGCACCGATGCGACCGCCGGTGAGGGAATCAACGTAGTTCTCGCAGTCGGTCGCGGAGAGGTCGCCGTCGGCGACGTCCTCACCGCACACCTCCACCGTGCCCGCCGGGGGCAGGTGCAGGTCGTGACCGGTCAGCGTGGCCGGGGCCTTGTCGACCAGCGCCTCGGGGGAGGCGACGTCGAAGGCCGGTGTGTCGAAGGCCGGGGCTTCCGGCGGGAGAGCGTCCAAGGTCGCGCCGTCCAAGGTCGGGGCGTCTAGCGCCTGGGCGTCTAGCGCCTGCGGGTCGAGCGCTTGCGGGTCGAGCGAGTGGGTGTCGAGTGCTCGCGGGTCCAGTGCTCGCGGGGCCGGTGACTGCGGGTCGAGGGATCGGCTCGTCGGTGCAGCGGGGTTCGCCGCGCCGCCACCGGACACCGGCAGGGTCACCGGGAGGGTGGCCGGGCGGCCGGGCGAGGTCGCGCCGGCGGAGGCGGCCTGCGCCTCGCCGGCGGCGGGCGTGCCCGCGTCGGTCGTCGGGGTGGTGCCGCCCGCGTCGGTCGGTGCCTGCTCGTCGCCCTCGCCGGAGGGCGGGTCGTCCGGCGTGCCGAGGGCGTCGGGCGCCAGGGCGGAGGCCCTGGTCAGCGGGAGGACGTGGCCGGCAACCGAGTCCGGCGTGCGACCGCTGCCCGCCAGCGCGCGGCCGGACGCCGGGACGGCGTCGGACTGGCGGGGCAGCGGGCGCTGGAGTGCCTGGGCCGCCACCTCGCCGTGCTGGGGGAGCGTGAAGTCGGCGGCCTGGGCGCGCAGCCGGGCCACGGTCTCCTGGACGGTCTCGCCGGGCACGGCCACGCCGGTCGAGGGGGTGTCGAGCTGGCCCGTGTCGGGCGTGGTGAAGTCGCGGCCCGCGATCGCGCCGGCCAGCTGCATCGCGGGGACCTTCTTGCCGCTGGGCTCGCACGTGCCGACCGACGCGGCGTCGCCGGCCGGGGTGAACGCGCCGCCGCAGAGCCGGGCGGGCGGGGCGACGTCGACGCCGGCCCGGTGGCCCCGGGTGAGCGGCGCGGCGTCCAGCGAGCCTGCCCGGTGCTGGGCGTTGCGCACCAGCGGGTTGGTCGGGGCCTGCTCGATGCCCCGGGCACCGGCGGTCCGGTCGACCTCCGGCGCGGGGGTGCCCGCCGGCGTGCCCAGGTTGTTGTCGTCGACCTTCAGCGGCAGCTCCAGCAGCGCGTCCAGCGGCGACGGCGGAGCGTCCGGGTTGACGTTCTCCTGGGCTGAAGCGATGCCCGTACCGAGCATCAGCAAACCACCCGTGACAAGTGCGGATTGGATACCGCGCTTGGCCCAGGTTTGCATGGATTCTCCTTCTGCCGATGTCCCTTGCGGGAGGTGAAGGGTGGTCGGACGCGTTTCGCCGCGTCAGCAGGCGACCACCCGGATCTGGGGGGTGGTGGCGCGGCTGGTCGACCGTTGTTCCAGGCGTGCGCGAACTACCCGCGCGACGGTCGACTACCGGGACGACCGGAGGGCCGTCGCGGACCGCGCGCGGAGATCAGTCAGGGGTGATGCCGGGCGACTTGCCGGGCATCACGGTGTTCCGCTCGGTGGCGGGCAGCAGTGCCCGCGCCACGGCGGAATCGATGGTGTCGGCGGACTCGGCCGTGAAGGGGCCGCTGTTGCCGCCTGCGGAACCGGAGCCGTCGCCGCCGCACGAGCAGTGCGCCGGCACCCCGAGTGGCGGCGCGAACGGGACGAGCGGCAGCCCGGCCGGGTCTCCCGGCAGGGAGTACTGCTGCGCTGCGCCGGACAGCTCGCCGAGCGGCTGTGCCGGTGCGGACGCCCAGGTCTCGCTGAACCTGTCGAACGCCCCCCGCACCACCGGGGTGCCGACGGAGGTCGGCACGGCGGTGGCGGCGGGGGTGGACTCGACGCGCCGGCCCTCGGTCTCCACCGGGCGGCCCGCGAGGGCCCCGGTGCGGACCGGCTCGGCCGGCGCGGTCAGGTGCGGCTCAAGCCGGACGCCCACCTGGTCGAACGTGTCGCGGAGGCCGTCCGCGACCTGGACCAGGTCGGGTGGTGCCGCCTCGCCCGCCCGCCGGGCGAGCAGCGAGGCGTCGAGGTCCCGCGCGATCTCGCCGACCGGTGCGAGGACCTCGGGCACGGGTCGGTCCGGCACGACCTGCGTGACGGCGGCGACCACGTCGTCGGGATCGGCCACCTGTGCGGAGGCCGGTGCGGTGGACAGCGCCCAGGCGGCGGCCGTGCCGGCCAGCGTGCCGCCGGCGACGAGCAGGGCACGGGAGAGCAGGCGCTTGACGCGACCCACCCCCGACCCCGTTCGACCGGCCGACGACGACACTGGCTACCTCCGCTGGAACGCCTTGGGTTCGTCGGCACGGGTGATCGAGCTGATCAAGCCGACGCCGACGAGCGTGCCAGCAGGCGAGGGCGGCTCGCACCCCCTCGCCCCAGGGTTCCCCGGATCGTGTGATCGACACAGCGTGTTGTCGGGCATCACTCTGCGTATCCAGACCTGGTCAGGGTCCCCGTGCCACCGGCACCGCGCCCGCCCGGCAGTCGACCAGACCCTCGCCGGCACCCGTTCCGCCGTCGGTCAGAGCCTCTTCAGCACCCGCGCCGCGCCCGCCGCCGCCGTCGAAGCGAGGATCCAGCCGACCGCGATCAACGAACTCGCCAGCCACTGCGAGGCGCCGGTGAACTTCCACTTGCCGTCCTGGCCCAGGTCCACGATCGGGATCAGCAGGTCCATCGACAGCAGCCACGGGTTCCAGGTGGGCGACTCGTCGTCGTTCAGCTTCGGCATCTCGTGGCCGAGGAACCACAGCGTCCCCACCACCCAGAACGCCGCCAGCCACGCGATCGCCAGCCACGGCCGGTAGCCGTAGCCCACCGTCCAGCGCTGGAGGAAGCCCCACACCCGCCCCGCCCGCCCGAGTTCGGAGTAGCGCCGGTGCTGCTTCTCCAACTGGACGTGCTGCGCGAGTTCCTCCTCGCCACCGTCGCTGTAGACGTTCGCCAACTGCTCATAAGGCCCCGGTGCGAAATCCGGCTGCACCTCACGCAGCCACCGCAACCGCGTCCGCACGTCCACGGGCGGCGAGGACGAGATCGAGCCGAACGTGAAGTCCTCCACGTCCACACCACCGGTCGCCGCCCACAGTCCCGGCCCGTCGTGCACCGCCGTCGCGCTCACCCGCCGCAGCACCACCCGGCCGACCGGGATGGTGTCCTCCGACAAGCGCAGCACGAACTGCTGGACGGCCAGCCCGTACGCGTTCAGCGCGATGTCGGAACCGGGACCGCCCAACCGCGCCCCGGTGAACGTCGCCATCTTGCCGACCTCGGCCAACCTGATCCGCACCCCGCCGGCGGCGGCGAACCCGTGGCTGCACAACAGGTCCTTGCCGATCGTGGCGACCCGCGCGTCCAGCGACGGCTTCACCGTCCCGTCCGGGCGCAGGCGCGGGGCCAGCAGCATCGCGCCCGAGCAGTCGAGGGTGGAGCCGATCTCCGCGTTCTGGAGCCGCAGCGACCCCTTCGCCCGCAGGTCGCGCAAGAACAAGGTGCCGCCCACGCGCAGCCGGTCGGCGAACAGGACGTCTATGCCCGGCCCGTGCAGTTGGACGCCCGACAGGCTGGCGCTGCCCCCTACGTGCGCGTCGACGAGCCGCACCTGCCCATAGGCGCGCAACGCCGACTCGCGCGCACCGTCGCCGATGAACCCCCCGTTGACCGCGCCCCGGGCTTCGAGGTCGCCGCGCACCTGGATGCCGTCCGCGTGCAGCGCCACCGGGATGCGGTCCACGACCTCGCGGGCCTCCAGCTCGTCCACCACTTCCTGCCGGCCGATGGCCGCCCCGGACAGCCGCAGGTAGCCGCCGATCTCGGCGTTGGGCAGCCGGACCGTGCCGCCGGCGGTGAACCCGTCGTCCAGCTCGACGTTGCCCTCCACCCGGACGCGGTCGGCGACCAGCGCGGCGGACTCGTCGGCGGTGCCGCGCGGGATCACCAGGACGGGCCGGTCGACCACGCTCGCGCGCAGCCGCGCGCCGGAGAACACCACGTTGCCGCCGACCCGCGCGCCGTCGAGCAGGACCCGGCCCTCGGCGGTGAACCGGCCGCCCTCGGCGTCGCAGAACAGGTTGCCCGCGATGGTGACGCCGGAGCCGTCGAGCGCGTTCTGCCCGGGGTCGACCAGCCGCGCGCCGCCCAGGTGCACCGAGCCGCCGATGTTCGCGCCGCGCAGCCGCACCTCGCCGTCCGCGCGCAGCGCGATGGCCTGCAACGAGCCGGACAGCCGGATGCGCGCGGCCAGCAGCGCGTGGTCGCCCTTGCCCCGCAGCACCGCGCCGGCCAGCCGGAGGGTGCCGTCGACCGTCGCGTCGGTGAGGTCCACCACGCCGTCGCTGGTGAAACCGGCCTCCAGCACCAGGTCGCTGCCGATGCGGAGGTTGCGCCCCCACAGGCCGGGCACCTTGCAGCCGCGCATCCGCAGCCCGACCAGGCGGGCCACCCGCAGGTCCGGCGGCTGCTCGAAGGTGCAGTCCAGGAAGTCCACGACGTGCTCGACCCGGGCCCCTTCGAGCGCGAACAGGCCGACCACGTGCGCCCCGACCAGCCGCAGCGCCGCGCCGGGGATCTCCTGCACCAGCAGCGCCGACAGCACCTCGCCGCGCACCACCCGGTCGCGCCGGGGCGCCTTGGCGTCGAACCGGAGCCGCCGCCCGGTGGCGAAGGCGGCGCGGACCATCTCCTCGGCGTCGGTCACGGGCCGATCCGATCATCCCGGGGACGTCCGTGACCAGCGTTCCGGGCAAGTCACAGCGCTGTTGGCCGGTTGTTCGGCCTCCCGCGGGCTGCGAGCGGGTTACGGTGGCCCTTGTGACGGGGAGCGAGTCGGAGATCAGTGCGCGGGTGCCCAGGCTGCTGAGGATCAGCGCCGCCTTGAGCTGGCGGTTCGTCGCGGTCGCCATTGCGCTGTACGTGGTCGGCATGGTGGTCGGGTACCTGACCACGATCGTCATCCCGGCGGGGATCGCGCTGCTGCTCGCGGCGCTGCTCTCACCCGCCGTGGCGCAGCTCGTGCGGGTCGGCGTGCCCAGGGGCCTGGCCACCGGGCTGGTGCTGATCGGGGGCATCGCCGTGGTGGGCGGGGTGCTGACCTTCGTCATCACCGAGTTCTCCAACGGCCTGCCGGAGTTGCAGAAGCAGGTCAACGCGAGCCTGGACACCATCCGGGGCTGGCTGCACGACGACCTGCACCTGAGCGACCTCCAGCTCCAGCAGTACCTGGACAAGGCGCTCCAGACGCTCAAGGACAACCAGGCCCAGATCACCTCCAGCGCCCTGACCACGGCGGCGACCGTCGGCGAGCTGCTCACCGGGCTGATCCTCGCGCTGTTCACGCTGATCTTCTTCCTGCACGACGGCGACGGCATCTGGCGGTTCCTGATCCGCGCGGTGCCGACGGACGTGCGCGACCGGGCGGACGTGGCGGGCCGGCGCGGGTTCGCGTCGCTGGTGTCCTACGTGCGGGCGACCGCGCTGGTGGCGGTGGTCGACGCGGTGGGCGTCGGCATCGGCCTGTGGATCGTGGGCGTGCCGCTGGTCGTGCCGCTGTCCGCGCTGGTGTTCCTGGGCGCGTTCATCCCGATCATCGGCGCGGTGATCACCGGCGCGGTGTCGGTGCTGGTGGCGCTGGTCGCGGTGGGCCCGGTGGCGGCGCTGGTCGTGCTGGCCATCCTGATCGGCGTGATGCAGCTGGAGAGCCACGTGCTCCAGCCGCTGCTGCTGGGCCGCGCGGTGAAGCTGCACCCGCTGGCCGTGGTGCTGGCGATCACGGCCGGCCTGGTGGTCGGCGGTATCGCCGGGGCCCTGCTGTCCGTGCCGCTGCTGGCCGTGCTGAACTCGGGCATCCGGTCGCTGCTGTCGGACTCGGACAAGGCGGTCGCGCCCAAGAGCGTGGACGTGCTGGAACCCCAGGAGAGCGGCCCGCCGGACACCGGCGGCAAGCGGGTGGACGAACTGGGCGACGACTAGGGGCGGGCAACGCGCCAGCCGGCCGGTGGTCGTCGGTGATCGGGTGACGGGTTGCCGTGCGGCTGCGCGGGGTCCTGTCGGAGGGCCGGACCGGGCAGTCCTCGGCGGTGGTCCCGACCGATCGCGCGTCGACGGGGCGGGAGCCCCCGGCCCAGCCGGCGACCGGCTGTTCCCGGACGTGTGAGCACTTGCCGGGGCAGTCGAAGCCGAGGGGGGCTCATGAACGACGAGCGGTTCACCAGGAGTCACGTGATCACGTTGGTGATCACGTCGTTGATCGGTGTCGGGTTCGGTGCCGGGTGGTGGTTCTCCGGCGTGGCCTCGGTGAGCGGCGGCTCGACCGCGTGGGCGGTGGCGGGCGTCGTGATCACCCTGGGGCTCACCGGGTGGGTGTTCCGCTTCGGCCGCTCCGGCGGCGGGCTGCCCCCGGGCGGTGGTCGGTCGGACAGCCCGTTCGGCACGGGGTACGGCATCGCGGTGCTGGTCATGCTGGTCGGGATCTTCGCGGGCTCGCGGGTGCTGGCGTCGTTCGACCTCACCGAGGCGACCCCCGCGTGGGTGCTGTTCGTCGTCGGCGCGCACTTCGCGCTGTTCGCCAAGCTCTTCGGCTCCACCCGGTACGTGCTGCTGGCCGCCCTGCTCTGCGGGACGGCCGCGCTCGCCGTGCTGCTCGGGGCGACCGACCTGGAGTGGGCGTGGCGACTGGTGCCCGGGTTCGGCGGCGCGGTGGTGCTGTGGGGGACCGTCGTGGCGGGTTTGCGCGACGGGCGGCAGCAGGTGGCGCGCGCGGCGGCCGACGCCGGCTAGGCCATCTCCACCAGGTTGCGGCCGTAGCCCTTCGCGGCCAGGAGGGCGGCGTCGGCGGCCACCAGGAGGTTGGGCAGCTCGTAGCCGAAGCGCTGGGTGGTCGCCACGCCGATGCTCACGGTCAGGCCGGTGAGCAGGTGCTCGCGGCCGTCCGTGCCGACCGTGGTCACGGCCAGGTCGGCGACCGCGTGCCGGACGCGCTGCGCCACGGAGCGGGCGATCGCGGGTTCGGCGTCGGGCAGCAGGACCACGAACTCCTCACCGCCGAACCGGCCGACCAGGTCGCCCCGGCGGACCGTGCCGGACAGCAGCACGGCGACCGCGCTGAGCGCCGCGTCGCCGGCCAGGTGCCCGATCCGGTCGTTGACCCGCTTGAAGTGGTCCAGGTCGAGCAGCATGACGGCCATCGGCCGGTTGCGGGACCGGGCCTTGGACAGCTCGTAGCGGGCGCGGCCGTCCCAGTGCACGGCGTTGGCCAGGCCGGTCTTCGCGTCGCGCTGGGCGGACCTGCGCCACTGCGGCAGCTGGGCCGCGCGCTCCAGCAGGGCCATCGGCGCGGCGGCCAGCAGGGCGTGCACGGGGGTGGTGGTGGCAACCAGGCCCATCAGGCCGCCGATGCTCACCGCGACGATCCCCAACACGGCGTCGATCGGCTCGCCGACGACCTCTTCGGCGGTGGCGTGCGGGCTGCGCAGCTTCAGGCCGAGCGAGACCAGCGCCGCGCGCACCACCAGCAGCGCGGTCGCGCCGAGCACCATCACCGGCAGGGCGCGGGCCGGTTCGGCCCAGCCGACCAGGTACCGGGTGCCGAACACGGCGAGGGCGGTCGCGGACAGCGTGAACAGCCAGCGGTGCGACTCGGGGCGCTGCGTCAGCACGCCGTGCAGGGCAGGCCCGAACAGCAGCAGCACCAGCAGGTTCGGCGGCAGCGCGATCACGCCGGCGGTGAGGTAGCAGAGGTGCGCGGCCCACGGGTTGCGCTCCGACTCGCCCATCCGGTGGTTGTAGATCGAACTGCCGATGATCACCGCCCCGGCGGTGGCCGCGACCGCGCCGAACCGGACCACCTCGGCCGACCCCGGAGTCGGGGAGGACGCGATCACGTGCACGACCACCGCGAGGGCGAGGGCGTCGACGAGCAGCCAGTAGGCCAGGGCGGAGCGCTTCAGCGTCCACAGTGGCCACGCTCGCACGCTCAGCCCACCCCCCGGCGTCACAGGAGTCGAATGGCGCAGTCCCCCGAGAAGTCACACCCAGCAGTGCTGGCCAGCCTCCCACAGCCGACCCACCCGGAACAGACGGCCACCTGGGGGTTAGCCACGCCACTCCGGCACGGCAAAATCAGGGGTGAAGGGAGCACACCGTGCACACAAACACCGCCCCGGCGGCTCCATCGGTGACCGAGGACCCCGTCGAGCACCTCTGGCGGGGAACCGTAGCGCTACGGATCGTGACGTTCCTGTTCGCGCTGGGCAACGCGATCGTGCACCACAACCAGTACGCGCGACCGTGGCTGGCCTGGGCGGTCATGGGTGCGATGGCGGCCTGGTCGGTGTTCACCATCCTGGCCTACAGCCGGGAGGGCGGCCGGCGGCCGTGGGTGGTGGTCGCGGACCTGGTGGTCGCGTGCGGGCTGATGTCGCTGTCCCTGCTGATCATGACCGACACCCAGTTCCTGGCCAACGTCCCGCTGATCACGACCATCTGGGCGTGCGTCCCGGCGGTGGCGGCGGGCGCGCTGGGCGGGCAGGTCGCGGGCGCGCTGGCGGGCCTCGTGGTCGGCCTGAGCACCTTCCTGAACCGGGGTGCCCTCACCGTCGACCTGGTGCGGGACGTGGTGCTGCTGGCGGGCGCGGGGCTCGTGGTCGGCATGGCGTCGAGCACCGCCCGGCGGGCGTCGGTGCGGTTGTCGCACGCGTTGCGGACCGAAGCGGCGACCGCCGAGCGCGAGCGCCTCGCCCGCTCCATCCACGACGGCGTGCTCCAGGTGCTGGCCCGGGTCCGCAAGCGCGGCCTGGAACTGGGCGGCGAGGCCGCCGAGCTGGCGGAGCTGGCCGGTGAGCAGGAGGTCGCGCTGCGGTCGCTGGTGGCCGCCGCGCCCACCGAGTCGACGGTGGGCGGTGACGCGGACCTGCGGCCGGCGCTGCAACTGCTGGCCACGCCCAGGATCCAGGTGTCCACGCCGGCCACCCAGGTCATGCTGCCCGCCGCGACCGCGTTCGAGCTGACCGCCGTGGTGCGCGAGGCGCTGTCCAACGTGGACAAGCACGCCGCCGGCGCGAAGGCGTGGGTGCTGCTGGAGGACCTGGGCGAGGAGGTCGTGCTCAGCGTGCGCGACGACGGGCCCGGCATCCCCGACGGGCGGTTGGCGTCGGCCGAGGCGGAGGGGCGGATGGGCGTCGCCCAGTCCATCCGGGGCCGGGTCGAGGCGCTGCGTGGCACGCTGGAGCTCCAGACCGGCCCGGGGGAGGGCACGGAGTGGGAGGTGCGGGTCTACCGATGAACGTGTCCGTGATGGTGGTCGACGACCACCCGCTGTGGCGTGACGGTGTCGCGCGGGACCTGGCCGAGCGCGGGTTCGAGGTCGTGGCGACGGCGGGCGACGCGGCGTCGGCGGTGCGCATCGCCCGTGCCGTGCGGCCCGACGTGGTGCTGATGGACCTCAACCTGGGCGAGCAGTCCGGGGTCGAGGCGACCACGATGATCACCGGGTCGCTGACCGGGACCAGGGTGCTGGTGCTGTCCGCGAGCGGCGAGCACGACGACGTGCTGGAGGCGGTGAAGGCCGGCGCGTCCGGGTACCTGGTGAAGTCGGCGTCGGCCGACGAGCTGGTCGAGGCGGTCAACCGCACGGCCGCCGGCGACGCCGTGTTCACGGCCGGGCTGGCCGGCCTGGTGCTGGGCGAGTACCGGCGGATGGCGGCGACGCCGGACGAGGACAAGCCGCAGCTCACCGAGCGGGAGACCGAGGTGCTGCGGCTGGTGGCGAAGGGCCTGACCGCCCGCCAGATCGCCACCCGGCTGGTGATCTCGCACCGCACCGTGGAGAACCACGTGCAGTCGACGCTGCGCAAGCTGCAACTGCACAACCGCGTCGAGCTGGCGCGCTACGCCATCGAGCACGGGCTCGACGTCGAACCGGAGGGGACATGACGGATCCGAGGCAGTGGCGGGTGTCCGACGCCGAGCGCGAGCACGTGGTGCAGCTGTTGCAGAAGGCCGTGGGGCGCGGACTGATCACGCTCGACGAGTTCACCGAGCGGTCCGGCCAGGCGCTCGCGGCCAAGACCCGGGAGGACCTGAACGTGGTCCTGCTCGACCTGACCGGCCTGGTGAACACCGAGCAGCAGCAGTTCGCGGCGGTGCAGCACCTGGCGTCGGGCGCGGCGGCGGGTTTCGGGACGGGCGAGCAGGTGCAGCTGAAGTCGACGTTCTCGACGGTGCGCCGCAAGGGTGCGTGGCTGGTGCCGAGGACGATGGTGGTCCGCAACCGGATGGGTGCGACGGACCTCGACTTCCGCGAGGCGACCATCCAGCACCCCGTGGTGGACATCGAGCTGGACGTGCTGGCCGGCTCGGTGAAGCTGGTGCTGCCGGAGGGCGCGACGGTGGACGCGGACGCCGTCCAGCTCTCGGCGGGCTCCCTGAAGGACAAGGTCGGCGGGCTCGGCGGCCGGCCGCACTTCGTGGTGCGGGGCACCGTGACCGGCGGTTCGCTGGAGATCAAGACGAAGACCAGGTGGTTCGGCAGCGCGTGAGCCACGCGGAGCACTACGCCGCACCCGGACCGCTCACCGGCCTGCCCGCGCACGTGGTCGCCCCGACGTCCGACCCGGTCGACCTCTGCCGGCCGGTCCGGGCGCTGGTGGTGCAGCCCCGGGACGCGCAGGCGCTGGGCCTGCCCGCCGAGCGCTTCGAGGACAACCAGGTCCGCCCGGCCGACGAGCTGGTCCGCCGGCTGCTCGCCCTGGACCCGGCACCGCTGACCACGGCCCGCCCACCGGACCGGCGCGTGGTGGGCACCTGCCGGCACTTCGCCGTGCTGGGCTGCGCGCTGCTGCGCCACCGGGGCGTCCCCGCCCGCGTCCGCTGCGGCTTCGCCACCTACTTCCAGCCCGGCCGGGGCGTCGACCACTGGGTCGTGGAGTACCGGGACGGCGCGCGCTGGGTCCGCGTCGACCCGGAGGTCCTCGGGGGGACCGTCCTGCCGCACGCGCACGACCTGCGCCCCGACGACTTCCTGACCGGCGGCGAGGCGTGGCACGCGTACCGCCGGGGCGAGGTCGACGGGAACCTGTTCGGCGTGCACGGCACGGAGAACTGGGGTCCGTCGGAGATCCGGGGCAACGCGGTGCGCGACCTGGCGGCGCTGAACAAGGTCGAAGTGCTGCCGTGGGACGAGTGGGGCCGGATGGCGGAGGCGTACGAGGGGAGGACGGGCGAGGATTACGACGTGCTGCTGGACGAGCTGGCCGACGTGTGCGCGTCCGACGACTTGCCGGCCGTGAGGGCGTTGTACGAGCACGACGACCTCCGCGTGCCGGACGACCTCATCCGCTGACCCGGCGCTCCGGAGCAACCCCCAACCCTGCACCGCCGCTCAGGTCAGCTCGAGCCGACCCGGCGAAGATGGTGGATCGTCGGATCAGCGAAGCCTCTAGCGAACGGTGGTGCGTTCCCGTGCCGACCCCGAACTTCCTTACCGCACGCTGGCGCAGGGCCAGCTACACCGAGGGCAACGACAACTGCGTCGAAATCGCACACACCCCCCACACAGTCGCCTGCCGGGACTCCAAGAACCCGACCGGCCCCACCCTCACGTTCCCACCGGCCAGCTTCACCGGGCTGCTCACCGGCCTCAAGGCCGACCGGCTCTGAGGTCACGTGGGCGGGGCGGGAGCCCCGCCCACCGCAGGCCGCGCTGTTCTGCGCGATCGGGCCGGCACCTCGAGGATCGGGGGTATGCGTTGCCTTGTGACGGGAGCGACCGGGTACCTCGGCGGGCGGCTGGTGCCGCGACTGCTGGCCGAGGGCCACGAAGTGCGGTGCCTGGTGCGCAGCCCCGGGAAGCTGCGGGACGTGCCGTGGGCCTCCGACGTGGAGGTCGTCCGGGGTGACGTGCTCGACCCGGAGACGCTGGCCACCGCGATGGACGGCGTGGACGTCGTGCACTACCTGGTCCACTCCTTGAACGACGCCGACTTCGCCGACGCCGACCGGCGGGGTGCCGAGAACACCGCGCGGGCCGCCGAGGAGGCCCGGGTCAAGCGGATCGTCTACCTGGGCGGGCTGCACCCGCCCGGCGCGGACCTCTCGCCGCACCTGGCCTCGCGCAAGGAGGTCGGGGACGTCTTCCTCGCCTCCGGGGTCCCCGCCGTGGTGTTCCAGGCGGCCGTGATCATCGGCTCCGGGTCGGCGAGCTTCGAGATGCTGCGCTACCTCACCGAGCGCCTGCCGGTCATGGTCACGCCGCGCTGGGTGCACAACCGCATCCAGCCGATCGCGGTCCGGGACGTGCTGCGGTACCTGGTGGAGGCGGTGAACCTGCCGGACGGCATCAACCGGACCTTCGACGTCGGCGGCCCGGACGTCCTGACCTACGAGGACATGATGCTCCGGTACGCGCGGGTCGCCCGCCTGCTGCCGCGCAAGGTCGTGGGCGTGCCCTTCCTGACCCCCCGGCTCTCATCACATTGGGTGAACTTGATCACACCGGTCCCGAGGTCCATCGCGGCACCGCTGATCGAGTCGCTGGTGCACGAGGTGGTGTGCCGCGAGGACGACGTCCTGCGCCTGCTGCCGGGCCCGGTCACCGGCTACGACCGCGCGGTGGAACTCGCGCTGGTCAAGATCATGGACGCCGACGTGGAGACCCGCTGGTCCGGGGCGTCC
The DNA here is from genome assembly GCF_040655415.1 of Actinosynnema sp. NPDC050436. Classification (NCBI taxonomy): domain Bacteria; kingdom Bacillati; phylum Actinomycetota; class Actinomycetes; order Pseudonocardiales; family Pseudonocardiaceae; genus Actinosynnema; species Actinosynnema sp. NPDC050436. The sequence goes on from NZ_JBFAJV010000003.1 coordinate 433,600, forward strand.
GTCCCCGGCGCTCCGTCCGACCCGCTGCCGACCGACCCGGACTGGACGGGCGGCTCGTCCTACGCCGACGTCCGGGAGCAGCCGACGAAGGCGTCGCCGGAGCGGCTGTGGGACGTGGTGGAGGCCATCGGCGGCGAGAACGGCTGGTACTCGTTCCCGCTGGCGTGGGCGGTGCGCGGGTGGCTGGACCGGCTGGCGGGCGGGGTCGGGCTGCGGCGCGGGCGGCGGGACCCGCGCCACCTGCACGTGGGCGAGGCGCTGGACTGGTGGCGGGTCGAGGAGATCGAGCGCGGCCGGCTGCTGCGGCTGCGGGCGGAGATGCGGGTGCCGGGGCTGGCGTGGCTGGAACTCCAGGTGGTGGACGACGGGCGGGGCGGGGCCACCTACCGGCAGCGCGCGGTGTTCGTGCCGCACGGGCTGGCCGGGCACCTCTACTGGTGGACGGTCTGGCCGTTCCACGGGCTGGTGTTCGGCGGCATGGTCCGCAACATCACCAGTGAAGCGGAGCTTACAAGCGAGTACAGAAAGTCCTGATGGACTGCACAAGCGCGACGGGAGCACACTGCCGGCATGAAGGCTCTGGTCAAGGCGACCGCCGGGCCGGGACTGTCCCTGATGGACGTCCCCGACCCCGTTCCCGGCCCCACCGACGTGGTCGTCCGCGTGCTGCGCACCGGCATCTGCGGCACCGACCTGCACATCGACTCGTGGGACGACTGGGCGGCGCACAACATCACCGCACCCCTGGTCCTGGGGCACGAGTTCGTCGGCGAGGTGGTCGAGACCGGGTCCTCCGTGGAGGGTGTCAGGGTCGGCGACCTGGTCAGCGGTGAGGGGCACCTCGTCTGCGGCACGTGCCGCAACTGCAAGGCCGGCCGCCGCCACCTCTGCGCGCACACCCGGGGCCTCGGCGTGCACAGCGACGGCGCGTTCGCCCAGTACGTCGTGCTGCCCGAGCAGAACGCGTGGGTGCACCGCGCACCCGTCGACCTGGACGTGGCCGCGATCTTCGACCCGTTCGGCAACGCCGTGCACACCGCGCTGTCGTTCCCGGTCATCGGCGAGGACGTGCTGATCACCGGCGCCGGCCCGATCGGCATCATGGCCGCCGCCGTCGCCAAGCACGCGGGCGCGCGCAACGTGGTGATCACCGACGTCAGCGACCACCGGCTGGACATCGCCCGCAAGGTCGGCGTCGACCTCGCGCTCAACGTCGCCCGGCACACCGTCGCCGACGCGCAGCGCGAGCTGGGGATGTCCGAGGGCTTCGACGTCGGCATGGAGATGTCCGGCAAGCCCGTGGCGCTGCAGGACATGATCGGCAACATGGCGCACGGCGGCCGGATCGCGATCCTCGGCCTGCCCGCCGAGCAGTTCCCCGTCGACTGGAGCAGCGTCGTGCTGAAGATGCTGCACATCAAGGGGATCTACGGCCGGGAGATGTTCGAGACCTGGTACTCGATGTCCGTGCTGCTCCAGCGGAACCTCGACCTCGCGCCGGTCATCACCCACCGGTTCGACTACACCGCGCACGAGGAGGCGTTCGCCACCGCGCGCGGGGGCAAGTGCGGCAAGGTCATCCTCGACTGGACGGGAGCTCACTGAATGTACGGCGCGATGCGCGAGGACCTGCGGGCCGGCTTGGACGAGATCCGCGCGGCGGGTCTGTACAAGGCGGAGCGGGTGATCGGCACCCCGCAGAGCGCGGCCGTCCGGGTCGGCGCGGGCGACGAGGTGCTGAACTTCTGCGCCAACAACTACCTGGGCCTGGCCGACCACCCGAAGCTGGTGGAGGCGGCCAAGGACGCGCTCGACCGGTGGGGCTTCGGCATGGCGTCCGTGCGGTTCATCTGCGGCACGCAGGAACCGCACAAGGAGCTGGAGCGGCGGCTGTCGGAGTTCCTCGGCACCGAGGACACCATCCTCTACAGCTCGTGCTTCGACGCCAACGGCGGCCTGTTCGAGACGCTGACCGGCGCGCAGGACGCGATCATCTCCGACGAGCTGAACCACGCGTCGATCATCGACGGCGTGCGGTTGTCCAAGGCCCGCCGGTTCCGCTACAAGAACCGCGACCTGGACGACCTGGAGCGGCAGCTCAAGGAGGCCGCCGACGCCCGCTACCGGCTGATCGCCACCGACGGCGTGTTCTCCATGGACGGCTACCTGGCCCCGCTGGACGACATCTGCGACCTGGCCGACCGCTACGACGCGCTGGTCGTCGTGGACGACTCGCACGCGGTCGGCTTCACCGGGCCGACCGGGCGCGGCACGCCCGAGCTGTTCGGCGTGCAGGACCGGGTGGACGTCGTCACCGGCACGCTCGGCAAGGCGCTCGGCGGTGCCAGCGGCGGGTACACGTCGGGGCGCGCGGAGATCGTGGAGATGCTGCGGCAGCGGTCGCGGCCCTACCTGTTCTCCAACTCGCTCGCGCCGTCCATCACGGCCGCCGCGATCGCCACCCTGGACCTGCTCGGCTCGTCCAGCGAGCTGCTCACCCGGCTGCGGGAGAACACGGCGCTGTTCCGCGAGCGGATGACCGCCGAGGGCTTCGACCTGCTGCCCGGCGAGCACCCGATCATCCCGGTGATGATCGGCGACGCGGCCGAGGCGTCCCGGATGGCCGACCTGCTGCTGGAGCGGGGGATCTACGTCATCGGCTTCTCCTACCCGGTGGTGCCGCACGGGAAGGCGCGGATCCGCACCCAGATGTCGGCGGCCCACTCGACCGACGACGTGCACCGGGCCGTGGAGGCGTTCGTCTCCGCGCGCGCGGAGATGCGCGGAAAGGCGTAACCCGTTGGAGCGAATCGGGTAACACCGACCCTCCGCACGCCTACCTCCTCGGTGAACGGGGAGGTGGGCATGTACCAGCCCGAGCAGTCGTCGCGGATCGACGGCGAGCACAACAGCACGTACCAGTCGGGACGCGACGTCCGGGTGCACAACGGCGACCGGAACCGGCACTTCAGCCTGCGCGGCCTCGGCCTGGCGGTGCTGGCCGCCGGGACGCTCGGAGTCGGCGGCGTGACGGTCTACCACACCGTCGTCGCGGGCTCCGGGCCTTCCCCGGCCGCCGCGCCGCAGATCTCCGACGCCGTGGGGCACTGGGTCCGGGCCGCGTCGGGCAGCGTCGGCGACATGCCGTCCACGCTCGACGTGGCCGCTGACGGCACGTTCGCGCTCGACATCACCGTCGTGTGGAACCTCGGGGCCGCCGAGGGCCTGGAGGTGCCGTCGATGGCGCTCGCCTGCCGGGGCGAAGTCACCCCGCAGGGCGACCGCCTGGTGTTCAGCACGACCGCCGGGCCGTGCGGCGCGATGGGCGCGAAGGTGCTCGGCACCCGGATCGACCTGACCGTCGACCCGGGCCAGGGCGAGCAGGTCCTGTCGCTGACCAGACAATAGGCGGGTGATCGATCCTCGACGGCTGCGCGTGCTCCGGGCGCTGGCCGACCACGGCACGGTGACCGCCGCCGCGCGGGCCCTGCACCTCACCCCGTCGGCGGTGTCGCAGCAGTTGGCGGCGCTGGAGGGGGAGGTGGGGCAGGAGCTGCTGCGCCGCCGTGGCCGGCGGGTGTCGCTGACCTCGGCGGGCGAGCTGCTGGTGCGGCACGCGAACGCGGTGGCCGCCGAGCTGGAACGCGCGCAGGCGACCCTGGCGGGGCTCGCCGGGGGCACCGCCGGCCAGGTCGAGGTGGGCAGCTTCGCCTCGGCGATCACGCTGGTGGTCGCGCCCGCGCTGGCCGTGCTGCGGGACTGCGCGCCGGACGTGGTGGTGCGGGTCCGCGACGTCGAGGGCGACGCGTCGGTGCCCCTGCTGCTCGACGGGGAGATCGACCTGGCGATCACCGAGGAGTACCGGCCCCGGCGCGACGACGGCAGGCTGACCCGGTTCCCGCTCTACACCGAGCCGTTCGACGTGGTGCTGCCGCCCGGCCACCCGCTGGCCGGCGGCGAGCCGGTGGACCTGCGGCGGCTGGCCGAGGCCGACTGGGTGGCCACGCCGCCCGGCAACCCGGTGCGCGACGTGGTGGAGCTGGCCTGCGGCGAGGCCGGCTTCGCGCCCCGGATCACCCAGACGTCCAGCGACTTCAGCGCGATCGGCGCGCTGGTGGCCGCCGGCGCGGGGGTCGCCCTGGTGCCCCGGCACGCGCTGCGCGGTGTCCCGGTGCGCGGCACGGCCCCGCTGCGCCGGGTGTTCGCGGCGGTCCGGAAGGGTGCGGAGGACCACCCGCTGGTCCGCCTGGTCTGCGAGACGCTGGCGAGCACCGCCCAGCCCGCCTGACCGAACGGCACCACCTGACCGAACGGCACCACCCGCCCGCGCTCACCGGCGCGGCGCGGGTCGGTTCGCGCTGCGCGGGGTCAGTGCGGTGCGCGGGCGGCGAGCTTCGCCGAGGCCGGGTCCGCCGCCGACAGCGCGCCCCGGGCGGCGAGCTGGCACAGGTCGAAGCTGGTGGTGGCCAGCTTCGCGCCGACGCCCGCCAGGGCGGTGTGGTTCATCGACAGGCTGGTCACGCCCAGCCCGATCAGCACGCACGCCAGCAGCGGGTCGGCCGCCGCCTCGCCGCACACGCCCACCGGCTTGCCCAGCTCGGTGCCCGCCTCGCCGACCAGCTTGACCAGCCGGAGCAGCGCGGGCTGCCACGGGTCGTTGAGCGCGGCGACCGCGCCCACCTGGCGGTCGGCGGCGAACACGTACTGGGCGAGGTCGTTGGTGCCCAGCGACACGAAGTCGACCACGGCCAGGATCTCCCGCGCGGCCAGCGCGGCGGCCGGGATCTCGATCATCACGCCGGCCCGCTGGATGCCCGCCTCGCGGGCGCGCTCCACGAACCAGGCGGCCTCGGCGGCGGTGGCGACCATCGGGGCCATCACGGACACGTCCGCGCCGCTGTCCCCGGCGGCCAGCGCGATGGCCTCCAACTGCCGGTCCAGCACCTCGGGCCGGTCGAAGGCGACCCGCAGGCCGCGCACGCCCAGCGCCGGGTTCGGCTCGGGGTCGGGCTCCAGGAAGGCCAGCGGCTTGTCCGCGCCCGCGTCGAGGGTCCGCACCACGACCGGCTTGCCGGCGAACGGCGCGAGCACCGCCGCGTACGCCTTGCGCTGCTCCTGCACGGTCGGTTCGGCGGTCGAGGACAGGAAGCAGAACTCGGTGCGGAACAGGCCGACGCCCTCCGCTCCGGCGGCGGCGGCCGACTCGGCGTCGCCCGGCGAGCCGACGTTGCCGAGCACCTTGACCCGGTACCCGTCGCGCAGCGCGCCGACGCCGTTCCACTCGGCCTTCTCGCCGCCCTGCGCCGCGACGACCGTGCCGTCGGACTCCTGGACGACGCCCGTGTCGCCGTCCACCGACAGCCCGGCGGCGTCGAGCGCGAGCACGCCGCGACAGGCGACCACGGCGGGGATGCCCAGCGAGCGGGCCAGGATCGCGGTGTGCGAGGTGGGACCGCCCTCCTCGGTGACCAGGGCCAGCACCTTGGCCGGGTCGAGGCCGGCGGTGTCGGCGGGCGCGAGGTCGCGGGCCACCAGGACGCTCGGGGCGGACAGCTCGGGCACGCCGGGCGCGGGCACGCCGAGCAGTTCGGCGACCAGCCGGTCGCGCACGTCCTGCACGTCGCGGGCGCGTTCGGCCATATAGCCGCCGGCGGCCTCCAGGGCGGTGATGAAGCCGGCGGCGGCCTGGTGCACGGCGCGCGCGGCGGGCAGCGACTCGTCGGTCACGAGCTTCTCGGCCTGCGACAGCAGCGCCGGGTCGGCGGCCATCGCGGCGGTGGTCTCCAGCACGGCCTTCGCGTCGCCGGTCACCTGACCGGCGCGGGCGTAGAGCCGCTCGGCGACCAGGTCGGCGGCCGGCCGGATGCGGGCGGCCTCGGCCGCCACGTCGTCGGGCGCGGGTGTGGACGGGGGTTCGCCCAGCGGTTCGGCCACGAGCACCACGGGCCCGGAAGCCCGTCCGGAACTGACACCGACACCGCTCAGCCGCGCGCTCGACATGGTCTAGACCATACCCTCCGGGTCGACGGGACGTGAACAGCCAACGCCACTTCCGGCCACTCCGCGACCGCAGGAAACCCACCCGTGATCCGACCGGCAGGAAAGCGGCAGAGTTCCACGACCGGCGCCGGCGACGCGGAGCCCGGGAACGGCGGCCCGAGCGGGCCGCCGGAGTGCGAACCGGGACGGGTCGGGCGCGGAGGCGGGGTCAGAACGGGACGCCGCACCTCAGCAGGACGTTCGCGTACGGCGTGGCCTCGCCCGTCCGGATCACCAGCCGCGCGCCGGCCACCCGCTCCTTGAACCCGTCGTGGTCGACGTGGTCGATCAGCGGCAGCCGGTCGGCCAGGGCCGCCGCGCACGCCGGGTTGCGCTCGTCCAGCTCGTCCGCGACCAGCGCGCGCTCCACGACCAGCTCGTCCAGCACGCCGTCGAGCACCTGGAGGAACGTCGGCACGCCGAAGGTGAACGCCAGGTCCACCACGGTCGGGCCGGGCAGGATCGGCAGGCCGCAGTCCGCCACCACCACCTCGTCGGTGTGGCCGAGCCGGGCCAGCTCGGCGTTCAACCCGGCGTGCAGGATGCCTGCCCGCTTCACGCCAGCACCTCGTGCGGGCGCGGGTAGGACGGCTGGGCACCGTGCCCGGTCACCGACGTTGCCGCCACCCGCGCCGCGTACCGGGCGGCGTCGACCAGGTCGTCACCCGCCGCCAGGCCGGCCGCCAGCGCGCCCGCGAACGCGTCGCCCGCGCCCGTGGTGTCGACCGGCGTCACGGCCGGCGCGGGCACCTCGACCACGCCGGACGCGGTCACCACGGCTGCGCCGCGCGCGCCCAGGGTGACCACGACCGAGCGCGGGCCGAGGTCGAGCAGGCCCTCGAACGAGTCGGCCAGCTCCAGCGCCTCGTGCTCGTTGACGATCAGCGGGTCGAGCAGCGCGAGGGTGGCCGCCGGGACCTCGGTGACCGGGGACAGGTTCAGCACCGGCCTCGCCCCACGAGAGGCCGCTGCCGAGATCCCGCGCACCACGGTCGCCAGCGGGACTTCCAGCGAGCACACCAGCACCGCCACGCCGTCCCACGACAGGGCGTCCACGTCGGACTCCGACACGTCCGAGTTCGCGCCGGGCGCGACGACGATCGAGTTCTCGCCGTCCGGCGTCACGGTGATGTAGGCCAGCCCGGTCGGCCGGTCCGAGGTGCGCACCAGGTCGGTCCGCACGCCCGCGTCGGCCAGGGACCGCCGGAGCAGGTCCCCGTACTGGTCCGGCCCCACCGCGCCGACCAGCGCGACGTCGCACCCCAGCCGCCCGGCGGCGGCGGCCGTGTTGGCCCCCTTGCCGCCGGGCAGCACGGCGGTGTCGCCGCCGAGCACCGTCTCGCCGCCACCGGGGCGGCGGGGCACCGGGACGACGAGGTCCGCGTTGGCCGAGCCCAGCACCAGAACCGCCACTTCCCGACCTCCGCCACTCCCGGACCGCGACACCGCACGAGCGCCGCAGTCGTCCCGAACCACCGCCGAGCAGCTACGGCGCACGCACCGCAGCCGTCTCGGACACCACCACTGCCGGACCCGCCGCCCACCCCACCACACCGGCCGGGTGGGCGCCGCCGGTCCCGGGAGCGGCTACTTCTTGAACTCGGCCAGGTTCTGCTTGGTCACGACCTTGACCTCGACGTCCACCACCTCCTGGACGGCTTCCTTCTTCGCCGCCTTCACCGCCTGCTCGACGGCCTTGCGGCCGAGCACCTCGGGCTGCTGCGCGATGGTGGCGGCCAGGGTGCCGTCCGCGATCGCCTGGAGGCCGTCCGGCGTGCCGTCGAAGCCGACCACCTGGACGTCCCTGCCGGCGCGGTCGCCGAGCGCCTTGATCGCGCCGAGCGCCATCTCGTCGTTGTCCGCGAAGACGCCCTTGATGCCGGGGTTGGCCTGCACCAGGTTGGTCATCACGTCCAGGCCCTTGGCGCGGTTGAAGTCGGCGGGCTGGCTGGCGACGACCTTGATGCCGCCGGAGTTGAGGCCCTGCTCGAAGCCCCGGCCCCGGTCGCGCGACGCGGACGCACCGGGGATGCCCTGGAGGTGCACGACCTCGCCGGTGGTCGCGCGGCCGAGCTCGATCGCGGCGAGCGTGCCGCCCTGCACGTTGTCCGACGCGACCTCGGAGACGACCTTGCCGTCGTCCACCGACCGGTCCACCGAGACCAGCGGGATGGTGGCGTTCTCGGCGGCCTTGGCGGCCGGGCCGGCCTGCTTGGAGTCGACCGGGTTGATGATGATCGCCTGCACGCCCTGGGTGGTGAACGTCTGCACCTGGTTGACCTGGTTGGTGGCGTCGTTCTGCGCGTCCACCACGGTCAGCTTCACGCCCAGTTCGGCGGCGGCCTTCTCCGCGCCCTGCTTGAGGGCGACGAAGTACGGGTTGTCCAGGGTCGACACGGCCAGCCCGATGGTGATGTCGCCACCACCACCGCCGGCCTGCGTCCCGGAACCGCACGCGGTCAGCGCGAGTGCGAGCGCGGACAGCGCGGCGACACCGCGGAGCTTCATCTTTCGGTTTCCTCTCATCGGGTTCACCGGGTACGGCGGCGAAGGGTGTCCAGCAGCACGGCCAGCGCGATCACCGAGCCGATCACGACCTGCTGCCAGAACGGGGACACCTGCAACTGGTTGAGGCCGTTGCGGAGCACGGCCAGGACGAGCGCGCCGACCAGCGTGCCGGTGGCCCGGCCGACGCCGCCGGACAGCGACGCGCCGCCGATCACCACGGCCGCGATCGCGTCCAGCTCGTAGCCCGCGGCGGCCTGGGGGCCGGCCGAGGACAGCCGGCCGGCCAGCAGCATCCCGGCGACGGCGGCGAACAGCCCGGACAGCGCGTAGACGACGAGCTTCTGCCGGCGCACGTCGATGCCGGACAGCCGCGCGGCCTCCTCGTTGCCGCCGATGGCGTACATCGCGCGGCCGGGGTACGTGCGGGCCAGCACGAACCCGGTGATGCCGAAGAACACCAGCATCACCAGCAGCGGCACCGGCAGGAGCGGCGTGAGGTTCGAGCCGAGGAAGCTCACCACGTCGGGGGTGGTGGTCGGGCTGCCCTGGGACACCACGAGGGTCAGGCCCCGGGCGACGCTGAGCATGACGAGCGTGGCGATGAACGCGGGCAGCTTCCCGTAGGCGACCAGCGCCCCGTTGACCAGGCCCGCGACCACGCCGGTGAGCAGGCCGAGCAGCAGCGCGAGCGGTCCGGGCAGGCCGGCCTCGGCCGACGACCACGCGCCGACCATCGCCGACAGGGCGGCCACGCTGCCCACCGACAGGTCGATGCCGCCGGAGACGATGACGAACGTCGAGCCGAACGCCAGCACCGCGACCACCGCCGCCTGCACGCCGACGTTGAGCAGGTTCTGCGTGCTCAGGAACGACGGCGCGGTGATCGACAACGCGACCACCAGCACCAGCAGGCCCGCGAGCGCGCCGTTGTCCGCCAACGCCCTGCGCACCGAGGGTGCGGTGCGACCGTCCAGTGTGGAACTCATGCCGGGAACTCCTGAACCGCCAACGCCATCACCTTGTCCTGGGTCGTCCCACCGGGCAGCTCGCCCGCGACGCGGCCGTGCGCCATCACCACGACCCGGTCGCTCATGCCGATCACCTCGGGCAGGTCGGAGGAGACCAGCAGCACGGCGCGGCCGGCGTCGGTCATCCGGTTGACCAGCTCGTAGATCTCGACCTTCGCGCCGACGTCCACGCCGCGCGTCGGCTCGTCGAGCCGAGCACCTGCGGGTCGGCCATCAGCCACTTGCCGATGACGACCTTCTGCTGGTTGCCGCCGGACAGCTCGCGCACCGGCTGGTCCAGCCCGGAGGTCCTCACCCGCAGCGCCTGCGCCACGTCCCGGGCCCGCCGGCGCTGGCCGGCCCGGTCGACCAGGCCGGAGCGCGCGGTGGTGCGCAGGGTGACCAGGCCGAGGTTGTCGCCGACCGTCGAGGTCAGCACCAGCCCCTGCCCCTTGCGGTCCTCGGGGACCAGCCCGAGGCCGGCCCGCAGCGCGGCGCGCACGTCGTGGGCGGGCAGCGCGCGGCCGGCGACCTCGACCCGGCCGGAGTCGTAGGGGTCGACGCCGAACGCCGCGCGCACCACCTCGGTCCGCCCCGCGCCGACCAGGCCGGCGATGCCGACCACCTCGCCCGCGCGGACCCGGAACGACACGTCGTGGAAGGCGCCGGCGCGGGTCAGGCCCTCGACCTCCAGCAGCACCTCGCCGGGCGGCCGGCGGCGGCGCGGGTACTGCTCGGCGATGGTCCGGCCCACCATCAGCTCGATCATCCGGTCGACGGACGCGCCGCGCGGGAGCGTGCCGACGCCCCGTCCGTCGCGCAGGACGGTGACCCGGTCGGCAATCCGCCGGATCTCGTCCAGGTGGTGGGTGATGAACACCAGGCCGACGCCCTGCTCGCGCAGGCCGGCCATGATGCCCAGCAGCCGGTCGGTCTCGGTGTCGGTGAGCACGGCGGTGGGCTCGTCCAGCACCAGCACCTGGGCGTCCAGGTCGAGGGCGCGGGCGATCTCCACCATCTGCCGCTGGGCGATGCCGAGGTCGCCGACCGGGGTGTCGGGGTGCACGGCGAGGCCGACCCGCTCCAGCAGCCGCAGCGCGTCGTGCCGCATCCGCGCCCGGTCGACGATGCCGAACCGGCGGGGCGGGCGGCCCAGGAACAGGTTCTCCGCGACGGAGAGCCCGGGGACCAGCGCCAACTCCTGGTGGATCACCGCGAGCCGCGTGCCGGGGGCCCGGTGGACCGTTCCCCGGTCCGGGGTGTGGACGCCGGCGAGGATCTTGACCAGCGTCGACTTGCCCGCGCCGTTCTCGCCCAGCAGGACGTGCACCTCGCCGGCCCGGACGTCGAAGTCCACGCCGTCCAGCGCCCGCACGCCGGCGAAGCTCTTGCCGATGTCGCGCGCGCTAAGCAGCACCGGTCGCCTCCCCGCAGGAGCCGCGCAGCACCAGGCGCGCGCTGAGCTGGACGTCCGCCGGCTGCTCGCCCGCGATCAGCGCGAGCAGGCTGCGCGCCGCCGCGCGGCCCATCTCCACCGTCGGCTGGGCGACGACCGTGATCGGCGGGTCGAGCAGCGGGAACCACGGCTGGTCGTCGTAGACGGCGAGGCCGACGTCCGCCGGCACCTTCAGGCCGCGCCGGCGCAGCTCTTCGAGGGCACCGAGGCCCATCAGGTTGTCCATGGCGACCAGGGCGGTCGGCCGGTCGGGCAGGCCGGCCAGCTCGGCGGCGGCGCGCGACCCGCTCTCCCGGCGGAAGTCGCCGTGCACGACCACCAGCTCCAGGCCGCCGCGCGCGAACTGCTCCAGGCGCTCGCGGCCGGTGCTGGTGTCGGCGGGGCCGGCGATCACGCCGACCCGGCGGTGGCCGGCGGTGCGCAGCGCGTCGGCGAGGTCCGCGAGCGCTTGCGCGCCGTCCGCGCGGACCACAGGGCAGCCCGCGCCGGGCACCGTGCGGTCGAGCAGGACCAGCGGCACGTCGCGGGCCTCGACCTCGGCGATCCACGACGGGTCGTCGGTCGCGGGGCACACCAGCAGGCCGTCCACCCGGCGGTCGAGCAGCGTGCGCACGTAGGTGGCCTGCTGGTCGGCGGACTCGTCGGCGTTGGCCACGATCACGCAGTAGCCGTGCGCGCGGGCCTCCTCCTCGACCGCGCGGGCGATCTCGGCGAAGAACGGGTTCACCAGGTCGCTGATCACCAGGCCGAGGGTGGTGGTCGAGGTGGTGCGCAGGCTGCGGGCCAGGGCGTTGGGCCGGTAGCCCAGCTCCTCCACGGCGGCGAGGACGCGGGTCCGGGTCTCCTCGGTGGGCGCGGCGTGGCCGTTGAGGACGCGGGACACGGTCGCGGTCGAGACGCCGGCGTGCTGCGCGACGTCCTTGATCGTGGTCACGCTGCGCACCTCCTCGGTCACGTGGTATCGATTACAGGGGTCAGTTAATCGGTTACACGGGGGGCATTGTCAAGTGTTTCGATTCAGCCGCCGTGACCTGTTCGGTACTGGCCTCTGAGTAGAGGTACGGATCCGGGCGCGGCCGATCCCGACCACCCTGGTCGCATGACCCGACGGGACCCCCTGACGAAGCTGGCCGACGAGCTCGGCATCCTCGGCCGCCGGCTGGAAGCGGTGGGGGAGGAGCTGCGGGCCGTCCGCACCTCGCAGGCGACCACCGCGCCACCCGAAGCCGCCCAGGTCCCGTCCCCCTCGGCCGCACCGACGAGCCCGCCGCCACCCGCAACCACGCAGGCAGCCACCACGCAGGCAGCCACCACCGCCGGTACTCCGGCCGCCGCGCCGGCCCCCGTCCCGGCCCCGGCACCCGCGTCGGCACCCGGCCAGTTCCCGACACCCACACCCGGTCCGGCCCCGGCTGCCGGTCCGGCCCCGGCTGCCGTTCCGGCACCCTCCTCGGCAGGCCCGGTGCACCCGCCGGTGCCGCCCACGGTGATGGCCCCGCCCGCGCCGCAGTGGCCCGGCGCGACCGGGTCCGGGTACGGCCAGCCCGCGTACCCGCAGCCGGCCTGGCCCCAGCCCGCGCCGCACACCGCCGCACCGCAGGCCACGCCGTACGCCGGCCCGCACGCCGCCGCACCGCAGGCCGCACCGCCCGCCGTGCCGCCGATGCCGTGGGGCGGTCCGCCGCAGCCACCGCGCCCCACGCTGTTCGACCGGCTCAGCACGCCCGGCGCGGGCAGCCGGCTGCTGGCCTGGGTCGGCGGCGCGGTCACCCTCCTCGGCGTGGTGATGCTGCTGGTCCTCGCCGTGCAGCGGGGCTACCTCGGCCCGGTGCCCCGGGTGGTCGGCGGCGCGCTGCTCGGCGCGGCGCTGATCGGGACGGCCCTGCGGCTGCACCGGTCCGAGGCCGCGCGCACCGGCGCGTTCGCCGTGGCCGCCACCGGCTTCGCGGTGCTGTACCTGGACGTCGTCGCCGCCACCTCCCTCTACGGCTACCTGCCCGAGGGGGTCGGCCTGGTGGCCGGGCTCGCCGTCGCGGCCGGCGGCCTGCTGCTGGCCACGCGCTGGGGCTCGGTCGCGTTCGTCGTCGGCGTCGTCGGCGCGGGCGCGGTGTGCGCGCCGATCCTGACCTCCGGGTTCACCCCGCTGCTCGTGGCGTTCCTGCTGGTGCTGAAGATGGCCGCGACCCCCGTGCACCTCAAGCGGAACTGGCCGGCGCTGGCCGTCGCGGCGGGTGTCCCGCCGCTGTTGGCCACCGTGCTCGCCGTCGCCCGCACCGAGGACCAAGCAGTCCTGGCCGGGATCGCGCTGGCCACGGCGGTGGTCGGCGTGGCGGCGGCGGTGCTGACCGCCCGGGTCCGCCCGGACGACCGGACCGCGCTGGGCCTGCTGATCGGGTCGCCGATGCCCGCGCTGCTCACCACCGCCGTGCTCGACCGCGCCTGGGCGACGGGCCTGGCCGGGGTGGTCGCCGCGCTGGTGCTCGCCCTGTGGGTGGTCGGCCGCCGGGCGCTGCCCGCGCAGTTCGCCGCCGGTGTCGCGGGCGTCGGGGTGTTCGCGCTGTTCGTCACCACCACGGTGGCGCTCGACGCGAGCCCCCGCGCGGTCGTCGTGCTCGGGGAGGCGCTGGTGCTGGCGGTCCTGGCCGCCCGGCTGCGCTCGCGCGGCTCGCTGCTCGGCGCGGCGCTGTTCGGCGGCGTCGGCCTGGTGCTGACCTCGGCGCACGTGGTGCCGCCCAGGCTGCTGCTCGTCCAGCAGGCGGACCGGGTCGACACCGGCCGGCTGGTCACCGGCCTGCTCACCGCACTGGTGCTGCTGGTGCTCGCGGTCGTGCTGCCGTGGGCGGCGGTGCGGCTGGACGTGCTCAAGCGCGCGCCCCTGCCGTGGGTGGGGATCGGCCTGGTGGTGCTGTACGCGGCGGCGGGCGTGGTGCTGTGCGGCGCGCTCGCGGTGTCGCAGACCGCCACCGGCTTCGTGTTCGGCCACTCGGTGGTCACCGTGTCGTGGGCGGTCGCCGCGCTGGTGCTGCTGGTGCGCGGCGTGGACGTGCGGTCGCTGCGGGTCGCGGGCCTGGTCCTGGTGGGTGCGGCGGTGGCCAAGCTGCTGCTGTTCGACCTGTCCGCGCTCGACGGGATCGCGCGGGTGCTGGCCTTCACCGGTGCGGGCCTCGTCCTCCTGACGGCGGGTACCCGTTACGCCGAGCTGGTGGCAACGCGACGAATTTCGGCGAATTCGTAGCTCTCGGGATCCAAAACGCCCCACCTTGCGTCAACCTGGTGGTAGTTCTACGTCGTCGGGGGAACAGGCCACCGGTGCAGCGCACCGGCAGGGGTCCGGCGTCGGTCGTTTCGCCCCCCGAGCGACCGGCGCCGGACGCACTTGGCGCGCTGCCGCCCGCCCCGCCGTCGCGGGCGGCAGACGACGGGAACTGCCGCACTCGTCACCCGTTCTGGCGGATTGGCCACTCGTCCGTGGCACCACGCTCGCCGGTCCCGTCGACCGGTGTTCCGATGTGGACATGGCCACCAGACGAGCAGTCCTCGGTATCGCGGCGCTGCTCGTCTGCTGTGCCCTCGCCTCCCAGATCCCCGCGCCCGCCGTCGTCCCGGTGGCCGGCGCGCAGGCCGCGCGGGCGTACGTGATCGCCCGCAACGGCCAGGTGCAGGTGCTGGACACGCGGACCGGCGGGGTGCTCTCGCGCGACGACACGGGCGCGTGGACGACGGGCGCGGCGGTGTCGGCGGACGGCCGCCGGGTGTACGTGGTCAACGGCTGGGCGGGCGACATCACCGCCGTCGAGCCCGGGGCCGGCGTGGTGGGCCGCATCGACACGGGCGCGCAGCTCGCCCAGGCCGTGCTCCAGCCGGGCGGCAAGCGCCTCTACGTGACCGGCAGCGGCCTGGTGGCGGTGGTCGAGCTGGAGCCGTTCCGGGTGGTGGCGACCGCGCGGGTGGGCCGCCAGCCGCAGGGGGTCGCGGTCAGCCCGGACGGCGAGGAGCTGTACGTGGCCAACGCGCAGGACGGCACGGTCAGCGTCCTGGACACCAAGTCCGCCACCGTGATCACCACCGTCGAGGTCGGCGGGCTGCCGCAGCAGGTCGCGGTCTCGCCGGACGGCGGCCTGGTCTACGTCAGCTCGCTGCACCTGGGCGACAAGCCGGGCGCGATCACCGCGATCGACGCGAAGACCCGCAGGGCCGTGTGGTCCATGCCGGTCGGCAAGGGCGCGGGCAGCGTGGCGGTGACGCCGGACGGGCGGCGGGTGTACGTGGCGCTGGACGGGGCCGTGGCCGTGGTCGACACCGCCACCGGCACGACGAGCACGCTCGACCTGGCCGCGAAGAGCCTGGCCATCCCGCCCGGCGACCGCCGGGTCTTCCTGGCCTGCGGCAAGACCACGACCCTGCTCGACAGCGCGGACGACTCGGTGCTGGCCACCTTCCACCTCACCGGCCTCAACAGCGACGGCCGCGGCTTCGAGGCCACGACCGTCGCGTTCCAGCCCGTCGCCGACTGACCCGGTCCGGCCGGGACGGGCCGCGCCCGGGTGCCTAGACCCGGGCGGGCACCTTCTCCTCCTCGACGGGCGGCGCGTCCTCGTGGATCGCCAACCGCTCCTGGATGCGCCGCAGCGGGCCCGGTGCCCACCAGGCGGCGTCGCCGAGCAGCTTCAGCACGGCCGGCACCAGCAGCATCCGCACCACGGTGGCGTCCAGCGCCAGGGCGAGGATCATGCCGACGCCGACGAACCTCATCATCGTGATCTGCGAGAACGCGAACGCCCCGGTGACCACGATCAGCAGCAGCGCGGCGGCGGTGATCACCCGCCCGGTCTTGGCCAGGCCCGCCGTCACCGCCTCCTCGGTGGACGCGCCGCGCCCGCGCGCCTCGACCATGCGCGAGAGCAGGAAGACCTCGTAGTCGGTGGACAGGCCGAACACCATGGCGGCCATCAGCACGACGATCCCGGACTCCAGCGGCGCGGGCGTGACGCCGAGCAGCGAGGCGCCGTGGCCCTCCTGGAACACCCAGACCAGCACGCCGAACGTGGCCGACAGCGACAGCGCCGACACCACGACCGCCTTGATCGGCAGCAGCACCGAGCCGAACGCGAGGAACATCAGCACGAAGGTCGCGCCGACCAGCAGCAGCACCATCCAGGGCAGCTTGTCCTTGATGGCGTCGAGGCTGTCGGCGACCATCGCGGTGCTGCCGCCGACCAGCACCTCGCCCGAGCCGGGCGCGGCCAGCGCGCGGACGTCGCGCAGCGCCTGCTTCGACTCGTCGGAGAGCTGGTCGTGCTCCAGCCCGGCGTTGAGCAGCCACACGCCGTCCTTCGGCTCGGCCGCGATCCGGACCTCGCCGACGCCGGGCACGTCCCCGACCCGGGCGAGGAACGCCTGGACGTCGGCCTGCGCCGGGTCGCCGGTGAGGACCACCTTCATCCCGCCGGAGGCGACGCCGCCGAAGTCGCGGCTGATCGTCTCGGCGGCGACCCGGGCGGGGTTGCCCTCGGGCAGGACCTTCTCGGTGACCTCGCCGAACTGCACGCCGAGGAACGGCGCCCCGAGCGCCACCAGGACGCCGACGATGGGCAGCGCGAACAGCACGGGCCGCTTCATGACCCGGCCGGCCAGCCGCCGCCAGCCCCGCTCGGACGGAGTCTTCCCCTTGCGCCACGGCATGGCGAGCTTGTCCACGCGGGGGCCGAGGATGCCGAGCAGCGCGGGCAGCAGGGTGAGCGACACGGCCGCGGCGATGGCGACCGCCGACATGCCGCCGTAGCTGAGCGACTTGAGGAACCCGTGCGGGAACAGCAGCAGCCCGGACAGCGCGATCACCAGCAGCGTGGCCGAGAACACGACCGTGCGGCCGGCGGACATCACGGTCCGCTTGACGGCGTCCTCGGTGCTGCGCCCGGCGGCCAGCTCCTCGCGGAACCGGCCGACCATGAACAACCCGTAGTCGATCGCCATGCCGAGGCCCAGCAGGCTGGCGACGTTGACGGCGAACGAGTTCACCTCCGCGCCCAGCGACACCGCGTGCAGCACGCCCAGCGAGGCCATGATCGACAGGCCGCCGACCGCGACCGGCAGCGACGCGGCGACCAGGCCGCCGAAGATGATCACCAGCAGCACCAGCACGATGGGCAGCGACACGGCCTCGGCCTTGGTCAGGTCCGACGACGACATGTCGTTGATGGCCTTCTGGGTCGGCACCAGCCCGCCGACCTGCTTCGCCACCCCGTCGACGGCCAGCCGGTCGGCGATCTGCTCGTACTGCTTGACGTGCGTGTTGGAGTCGGTGCCGCGCAACGTGATCGCCACCAGCGACTTGCCGGCGGCGGGGGAGGGGAACGGCGGCTGCACCTGGAGCACGGCGTCCTGCGGCAGCGTGGCGAGCTGCGCGGCGATCCGGCCGAGCTGCGCCTCGTCCACGGTGTCGTAGACGACGACCACGTCACCGCCCTGGCGTCCGAACGCGTCCTGCGCCACCTGGTTGGCCCGCGCCGACTCGCTGGAAGGGGCGTCGTAGCCGCCCTGGCTGAGCTTGTCGAAGACGCCGAGCCCCCACGCCCCACCGGCCACCGCCAGCACCACCGTCGCAATGAGCACCACCCACCGCCGGCGGTAGGCCAGTGATCCCCACTTTGCGAACACGCGTCCTCCCAGGCTGATGGGTTACGGTGGCGTGAATGGCGTCAACTATGTAAACACCGTTCACTGAAGTCTGCGGCCGACCGTACAACCGGTGGACACCGGGTACAACCCGATGGGGTGACATATGACCGAGGCCACTCGCCGCGAACGGCTGCGGGCCGAAACGGAGCGTGACATTCGCCGCCAGGCGCGTGCCCTGCTCGTGGCACACGGCCGGGATGCCGTCACCCTCCGCGCGATCGCCCGCGAACTGGGCATCACCGCGCCCGCGCTCTACCGGTACTACGACTCGCGCGAGGACCTGCTGCACCACCTCGCCGACGACATCTGCGCCGACCTGGCCACCGAGCTGGACGCCGGCCTGGGCCGCGTGCCCGAGGACGACGTCACCGGGCAGGTGTACGCGGTGTGCCGGGGCTTCCGCCGCTGGGCCCTGGCGCACCCCCAGGAGTTCGCGCTGGTCTTCGCGTCCACCGAGACCGCGCTCGGCGCGTGCGGCCCGGACGACCGCCACCAGGTCGGCGACCAGTTCGGCCGGGTCTTCCTGGAGGTCGCCGGGCGGCTGATCGCGAGCCACTCCGCCCACCACGACCACGGCGACGACGTGCCCGGGTCCCTGCACGAGGACCTCGCGGTCTTCCAGCAGGTGCTGATCGGGGCGGTGAACGCGCGCGGCGTCCCGGTCGACGCCGGGGAGCTGCCGCTCAGCGCGGTCTACCACATCACGCAGTCCTGGGTCCGGCTCTACGGGCACGTGGCGCTGGAGGTGTTCGGCCGCTTCCCGTTCGCGGTCACCAACCCGGAGCCGATGTTCGACTCGATGCTGGCGCAGATCATCGGCGAGATGGGGTTCACCGACGACTAGCCGCGCGGCCCGCCGTCCGGAGTGGACGGCGGGCCGCGCCGCGAGGTGCCGTCACAGCACCACGTTCACCAGCCGGCCCGGCACGACGATCACCTTGCGCGGCTCGCCGCTGAGCAGCTCGGCCACCTTCGGGTCGCCCAGCGCCGCCGCCCGCACCTCGTCCTGCGACGCCGACGCGGGCACCACGACCCGGGCCTTCACCTTGCCGTTGACCTGGATCGGGTACTCGACGGTGTCCTCCACCAGGTACCGGTCCTCGGCGCGCGGGAACGGCCCGTGCGCCAGCGACCCGGTGTGGCCCAGCTTCGCCCACAGCTCCTCGGCCACGTGCGGGCACAGCGGTGCCAGCAGCAGCACCAGCGGCTCGGCCACCGCGCGCGGCGCACCGCCCGCGAAGTGCTTGGTGACGTAGTTGTTCAGCTCGATCAGCTTCGCGCCCGCCGTGTTGTAGCGCAGGTTCGCGTAGTCGTCGTGCACGCCCGCGATCGTCTTGTGCAGCAACCGCAGCGCGTCCTCGGCCGGCTGCTCGTCGGTGACCCGCAGCGCGCCGGTCTCCTCGTCGACCAGGTTGCGCCACAGCCGTTGCAGGAACCGCTGGGCACCCACGACGTCCTTCGTCGCCCACGGGCGGGACACGTCCATCGGGCCCATGGACATCTCGTACAGCCGGAACGTGTCCGCGCCGTACTGGTCGCACATCTCGTCCGGCGTCACGGCGTTCTTCAGGCTCTTGCCCATCTTGCCGTACTCGCGCCTGACCTCGGCGCCCTCGAAGAAGAACCGGCCGTCCCGCTCCTCGACGCGCGCGGCCTCGACCAGCGCGCCCCGGTCGTCGCGGTAGGCGTACGCCTCGATGTAGCCCTGGTTGAACAGCCGCCGGTACGGCTCGTCACCGGACACGTGGCCCAGGTCGAACAGCACCTTCTGCCAGAACCGGGAGTACAGCAGGTGCAGCACCGCGTGCTCCACGCCGCCGATGTACAGGTCGACGCCGCCCGGGTCGTCCGCGCCGTGCTCGGCGGTGCGCGGGCCCAGCCAGTAGCGCTCGTTCTCGGCGTTGACGAACCGCTCGGTCTCCGTCGGGTCCACGTACCGCATCTGGTACCAGCAGGACCCCGCCCAGTTGGGCATGGTGTTGGTCTCGCGGCGGTACTTCTTCGGCCCGTCGCCCAGGTCCAGCTCGACCTCCACCCACTCGCCCGCGCGGGACAGCGGCGGCGACGGCTCCGAGTCCGCGTCCTCCGGGTCGAACGTGCGGGGCGAGTAGTCGTCCACGTCGGGCAGCTCGATCGGCAGCATCGACTCGGGCACCGCGACCGGCGTGCCGGCCTCGTCGTAGACGATCGGGAACGGCTCGCCCCAGTACCGCTGGCGGGAGAACAGCCAGTCGCGCAGCTTGAACTGG
Organism: Actinosynnema sp. NPDC050436; assembly: GCF_040655415.1. NCBI lineage: Bacteria > Bacillati > Actinomycetota > Actinomycetes > Pseudonocardiales > Pseudonocardiaceae > Actinosynnema > Actinosynnema sp. NPDC050436. The sequence goes on from NZ_JBFAJV010000003.1 coordinate 453,537, forward strand.
ACGGTGCCCTCGCCCCGGCCGTGCTCCTCCAGCCAGGCGATGATCGTCTTCTTGGCCTCGGCGACGTCCAGGCCGTCCAGGAAACCGCTGTTCACCGCCGGACCGGTGCCGGTGTACGCCTCGCCGTCGAAGCCCTCCGGCGGCTGCACGGTCCGCACGACCGGCAGGCCGAACGCCGTGGCGAAGTCCCAGTCGCGCTGGTCCTGGCCGGGCACCGCCATGATCGCCCCGGTGCCGTAGCCCATCAGCACGTAGTCGGCGACGTAGACCGGGATCTCCGCGCCGGTGGCCGGGTTGACGGCGTGCGCGCCGGTGAAGACGCCGGTCTTCTCCTTGTTCTCCTGGCGGTCCAGGTCGGACTTGCGGGCCACCGAGCGCCGGTACTCGGCGATCGCGCCGGCCCGGTCGGGGGTGGTGATCTCGTCCACCAGCGGGTGCTCGGGGGCCAGCACCACGTAGGTGGCGCCGAACAGCGTGTCCGGCCGGGTGGTGAACACCTCGACGTCGTGCCCGCCGACCGCGAACCGCACCCGCGCGCCGTGCGAGCGGCCGATCCAGTTGCGCTGCATCGACTTGACCTTCTCCGGCCACTCCAGCCGGTCCAGGTCGTCGACCAGGCGGTCGGCGTAGGCGGTGATCCGCATCATCCACTGGCGCAGCGAGCGCCGGAACACCGGGAAGTCGCCGCGCTCGCTGCGGCCGTCGGCGGTGACCTCCTCGTTGGCCAGCACCGTGCCCAGGCCGGGGCACCAGTTCACCGGGGCCTCGGACAGGTAGGCCAGCCGGTAGCCGCCCAGCACCTTCTCCCGCTGCGCGCCGGTCAGCTCCGCCCACGGCCGCCCGTCCGGCGTGGCCCGGGTGCCGTCCGCGAACTGCGCCTCCAGCTCGGCGATCGGGCGGGCCCTCTTCACCTCCTCGTCGAACCAGGAGTTGAAGATCTGCAGGAAGATCCACTGGGTCCACCGGTAGTAGCCCGGGTCGATCGTGGAGATCCGGCGGCGCTCGTCGTGGCCCAGGCCGACCCGGCGGATCTGCCGCAGGTAGGTCCGGATGTTGGCCTCGGTGGTCGCGCGCGGGTGCTGCCCGGTCTGCACGGCGTACTGCTCGGCGGGCAGGCCGAACGCGTCGAAGCCCATGGTGTGCAGCACGTTGCGGCCGTTCATCCGGTGGTACCGGGCGAACACGTCGGTGCCGATGAACCCCAGCGGGTGCCCGACGTGCAGGCCCGAACCGGACGGGTAGGGGAACATGTCCTGCACGAACAGCTTGTCGGCCGGCACCTCGCCCCGGAGCGGACCGACCGGGTTGGGCGCGTGGTAGGTCCCGCGCTCCTCCCACTCCCGTTGCCAGCGCCGCTCGATCTCGCCGGCCACGGCGGCGGTGTAGCGGAAGGCGGGCGTCTCGGCCGCGTCGGTGCTCATCTCGGGTCTTCCCTTCGGTTGCCGGCCCCTGACATGACGAAACCCCCCAGCCCAGGACAGGCATGAGGGGTTGCCGCGCCGACCTTCTGGAGGTCTGCGCGGCTAGCTAAGGAGCAGGCGGGCCGTGCTCATGACGTCAACGGTAGCAGCGGAGCGCAACCACGCCCCACCGGACACCCCGGGCCCGACCACCGCCGCACCGCTCCCCGGCCCGGCAGCGGCCGGGCCGGGGAGCGGTGGTCAGCGGATCGCCAGCGCGATGAAGCGGGTGACCTCCTCGGCGGCGAAGTTGTCGTCGCTGACCAGCACGAGCGTGCGCTCGCCGGACGGCAGGCGCGGGCCCCAGGCCAGCCCCTCGACGTTGTCGATCAGCGGCAGCGGGAAGTCGTCCAGGTCGGCGACCAGCTCCTTGCGCACCGGCCGCGCGCCCGCGTCCCGCAGGCTCGGCACGCCCTTCACGTCGGTCGAGCCCCACAGGTCGATCCGGTAGAGCCGCACCTTGTAGTCCGCGCCGGGCACCCAACTGCGCTCCAGGGCCAGGTAGCGGCCGGGGTGCGCCGGGTCGCTCAGGATCGCGGGCACCCCGGTGTCCGGGCCCCACGGGCCGGGCTCGGGTGCGGCGAACAGCGGCTCCAGCGGGTAGACGTGCTGGGACAGCACGTGCCCGAACCGGGTCTGCACGGTGATCCGGGTCAGGGAGCCCCGGTCGACGGTGGACTCCTCGCCGTCCTCCAGCAGCGGGCCCTCCACGATCGAGGTCACCAGCGCGCCGGCGGCGTCGAACGTGAGCGCTTCCAGCGCGCGGTTGCCGCGCGGTCCGGCGTCCGGGGTGATCGCGTAGTTCGCGGGCAGCGGGAGGGTGGACCGGTGCGCACCGGCGCGGGTGGAGCGCTCGATCGACGGCTGGACCGGCGTCGCGGCCCGGTTGCCCTCCTGTGCCCACCAGTAGTCGCCGGTCAGCGGGTCGACCCGGACGTCCTCGGGGTCCACGGCGTTGGGCGGGTAGGTGCTGCCGTCCGCCCGGCGCAGCGGCGTGGTGCCGGTGAGCGCGACGCCGCGCACGCCGGTCCCGTCCACGTCCAGCCGCGCGGTGTAGGTGCGCACCGGGTTGGTGTTCGAGCGGTCGTCGCTGATCAGGACGTACTCGCCGGTGCGCGGATCGCGGTCGATGCCGGACAGCCCGCCGACCGTCGTGCCCTGGAAGGCGAGCTTGTGGGGCAGGGTGGCGAAGCCGAGGTAGCGGGCCTGGGGCGCGGCGGCGGCCGGCGCGGCGGCGGCGAGGCCGGGGGTGAGGCCGGGGACGAGCGCGGCGGCGACGAGCGCCGCGCCGACCACCCAAGATCGAGATCTCATGGGTCCCGAGCCTGCCGGGGTGGTGGTGCGCGCGGTAGCGCTCAGACGGGTGACCACGTTCGGCGGACCTGGTGCGTTCCCGGCCGACGCCCGCGCCTACCCTCGACGGTGTGAACATCGTGCTGCTTGTCGTGCTGGGGCTGGTCGGTGGCGCTCTAGGGGTCGTCGGCGTCCTCGGGATGCGCGGTCGGCTCCGGCGCAACCGGTTCTTCGGGGTGCGCACCAAGGCCACCCTGCGTGACGAAGAGGCGTTCACCCTGGCCAACAGGGTCGCGGCGGTGCCCACCGTCGTGGCGGGGGCGATCGCCCTGGTCACGGCGGCGGCGGTGGCCGTCAACCCGTCCACCGCGCTGGTCGTGGGCCTGATCGGGCTGGTCGGCTCGCTGGCGATCGCCGGTGCGGCCGGCGTGCTGGGCCACCGCGCGGCCGAGGCGCTGCCCGAGCCCGAGACCTCCGGCTGCGGCGGCTGCGCGTGCGCCGGCGCGTGCGGCGTCCTCCAGCGCGCCTGAGCGGCTAGTTGCGGCGCACGTCGGTCGGGAAGGTCGCCAGCAGCGCCGTCGGCATCCCCTGGCGGCGCAGCACCCGGCCCCACAGGTCGACGTTCGGCGGGGTCAGCACGTCGTCGGGCAGGCCGGGCACGACGATCCAATCGCCGCGCTCGATCTCACCCGCCAACTGGCCCTCGCTCCACCCCGAGTAGCCCGCGAACACCCGCAGCCCGCGCACCCTCGCGGCCAGCGCGTCCGGGTCCGAGTCGAGGTCGATCAGCGCGACCGGGCCGTGCACGTTCACCACGCCCTCGATCGACCGGTGGTCCTCGCCGGTGCGCAGGGCGGCCAGGCACAGCGCGGTCTTCTGGTGCACCGGCCCGCCGATGTAGACGGCCTGCGGCCGGGTCGCGTGCGGGCCCCACGCCGGCAGCACGTCGTGCACGGCGACCTCGCTGGGCCGGTTGAGCACGACGCCCAGGGTGCCCTCCCCCCGGTGGTCGATGACGTAGACCACCGTGCGGCGGAAGTTCGAGTCGGTCAGGCCCGTCGCCGCGACCAGCAGGGAACCCGGTCGGACTTCCGCATCAGCACGCACGGGCCCATGATCCCAGACGGCGCACGTCACACCGGGAGCGGAACATCCGGGTTACCGTTGTCGTTGTACCGACCGCCAGGCGCCATCGAGTCCCCCGGGCCCAACACAAACCGCCTCCGCGGAATACCGTCCGGCTGGAGCCGCGCAGCGCGACCCGCCGAGAGGCGACCGGGCGCCTGGCCCGAGGAGGCCGGACCCGTCACGGGTCCGGCCTTCGCGGTGGTCAGGGCCTAGGCTCGACGGGTGACGACAGCCGGCCCCACAGCGGCGCAGCACCACCTCGGTACCCGCGGGCTCCTGGCGACCGCCGACTTCCGGCGGCTGTTCGCCACCCGGTTGGCCGGGCAGTGGGGTGACGGCGTGTTCCAGGCGGGCCTGGCCGGGGCCGTCCTGTTCAACCCGGAGCGGCAGGCCGACCCGCTGGCGGTGGCCGCCGGGTTCGCCGTGCTGCTGCTCCCGTACTCGGTGGTCGGCCCCTTCGCCGGCGCTCTGCTGGACCGCTGGGACCGCCGCCGGGTGCTGCTGGTCGCCAACCTCACCCGCGCGGTGTTCATCGTGCTCACGGCGGGTGCCGTCGGCCTCGGCCTGGACGGCGTGCCGCTCTACGCGGCGGCCCTGCTGGTGACGGGGGTGAGCCGGTTCGTCGGCTCCGGCCTGTCGGCGGCGCTGCCGCACGTGGTCGGGCCGGACCACCTGGTCGAGGCGAACGCGTTCGTCACCACCCTCGGGTCGCTGACCACCGTGCTCGGCGCGGGGTGCGCGGTCGGCCTGCGCGAGCTGTTCGGCGCGGGCGACGGCGGGTCCGCGTGGACCACGGCGTGCGCGGTGGCCGGGCCGCTGGTCGCGGCGTTCCTGGCGGCCCGGTTCCGCCGGGGCGCGCTGGGGCCGGACGAGGTGGACGAGCCCAGCCGCACGATGACGGCGGTGGCGCTGGGCCTGCTGGACGGCGCGCGGGCCGCGTGGCGCGCGCCGGCGGTGACCGCGTCGCTGGCCGCCCTGCTCGCCCACCGGGCCGCGTTCGGGGCGTCGCTGCTGCTCACCCTGCTGCTGATGCGCAACGGCCTGGAGGACTTCGGCCCGCTGCGGGCGGGCCTGGCGGGCCTGGGCGAGGTCGCCCTGGCCGGCGGCGCGGGCCTGCTGGTCGCGGGCCTGGTCACCGACCGGCTGGTGGCCGTGCTCGGGCGCACGGGCGCGATCTGCGGCGCGCTCGCGCTGGCCGCGTCGGCGCAGCTCGGCCTGGGCCTGCCGATGGTGCTGCCGACCATCCTGGCGGCGTCGTTCTTCCTGACCTTCGCGGGCCAGGTGGTCAAGCTGTGCGTGGACGCGGCCGTGCAGGGCGACGTCGGCGACGAGGTCCGGGGCCGGGTGTTCGCCCTCTACGACACGCTGTTCAACATCACGCAGGTGGTCGCCATCTCGGCGGCGGCGGCCGTCGTCCCCCTGGACGGCCGCTCGCCGGCGCTGGTCGTCGTGGCGGCCCTCGCCTACCTGGTCGGCGCGGTCGCCTACCTGGCGCTGAACCGCCGGGCGGGTTAGCCCCCGGCCACGGCGGCACGTCCCCGCCGGCCCCCGGTGCCGCCGCCTAGGCCGGCCCGCCCGGCACGGGCAGCCGGATGATGCCCGTCTCGTGCGCGAAGACCACGGCGGCCATCCGGTCGCGCAGGTTCAGCGCGCGCAGGATCTCGGTGACCACCAGGCCCACGTGGCGCTGGCTCACCGCCAGCACGCGCGCGATCTCGTGGTCGGCCAGCCCGCGCGCCAGGCACCGCAGCACGGCCCGCTGCTGGTCGCTGAGCGCGGCCAGCCCCTGCTCCCGGGTGACTCCCTCGGTCGACAGTCCCCACGTGTTCATCCGAAACCACCCCCAGTGTGCGTCCGACGCACACAGTCATGGTCCCGCAACTGCCTGTCACTTGGCTAACGGGAAGCGGGTGATTCGGCCGGGCGGTCACGCGGGGGGTTCGATCCCCTCCGACCGCGCCCACGCGTACAGCTCCGCGATCGCCTCGTCGTGCTCCAGCGGACCCCGGTCCAGCCGCAGCTCCTTGAGGAACTTCCACGCCCGCCCGACCTGCGGGCCCGGCGGCAGGCCGAGCAGCCGCATGATCTCGTTGCCGTCCAGGTCCGGCCGCACCCGGCGCAGGTCCTCCTCGGCGGCGATCCGGGCGATCCGGCGCTCCAGCTCGTCGTAGGTCCGCTGGAGCGCGTTGGCCTTGCGCTTGTTCCGGGTCGTGCAGTCGGCGCGGACCAGCTTGTGCAGCCGGGGCAGCAGGTGGTCGGCGTCGGTCACGTACCGGCGCACGGCCGAGTCGGTCCACCCACCCGAGCCGTAGCCGTGGAACCGCAGGTGGAGGTACACGAGCTGGGCGACGTCCTCCACGACCTCCTTGGAGTACCGCAGCGCCCGCAAGCGCTTGCGGACCATCTTCGCGCCGACCACCTCGTGGTGGTGGAACGAGACGCCGCCGCCGGCCTCGAACCGCCGGGTGTCCGGCTTGCCGATGTCGTGCAGCAGCGCGGCCAGCCGCAGCACCAGGTCGGGCTCCGGGCCGTCCTCCAGGTCGATCGCCTGGTCGAGCACGACCAGCGAGTGGTGGAACACGTCCTTGTGCTGGTGGTGCTCGTCGATCTCCAGCTTCATCGCGGGCAGCTCGGGCAGCACCACGTCGGCCAGGCCGGTGGACACCACCAGCTCCACCCCCGCGCGCGGGTGCGCGCCGGTCAGCAGCTTGGACAGCTCCGCCTGCACGCGCTCCGGCGTGATCCGGGCCAGCTCGCCCGCCATCGCGGTCATCGCCCCGACCACCCGGGGCGCGGGCGTGAAACCGAGCTGGGAGACGAACCGGGCGGCGCGCAGCATCCGCAGCGGGTCGTCGGAGAACGACTCCTGCGGCGTCGCCGGCGTGTCCAGCACCTTCGCGGCCAGCGCCGCCCGCCCGCCGGTCGGGTCCACCAGCTCCCGCGCCACCAGGTCGAACGCCATCGCGTTGACGGTGAAGTCGCGGCGCAGCAGGTCGCCTTCGACGGTGTCGCCGAAGGTCACCTCGGGGTTGCGGGTCACGCCGTCGTAGGCGTCCGCGCGGAACGTGGTGATCTCCACGGTCCGGCCGAGCTTGGTCGCGCCGACGGTGCCGAACGCGATGCCGGTGTCCCAGACCGCGTCCGCCCACCCGGCGAGCAGCCGCTGCACCTCGGGCGGCCGGGCGTCGGTGGTGAAGTCCAGGTCGAACCCGCCGGAGAGCCGCCCCAGCAGGGCGTCCCGCACGCTGCCGCCGACCAGGTACAGCCGGTGGCCCGCAGCGGCGAACCGGCCGGCCAGGTCGTCGGCCACGGGGAAGGCGCTCAGCAGTCCCACCACATCGGTGGACACGTTCGATTCGGACACGAAGAGCCAGCGTACTGGTAAGGCGCACCTCGACCACCACGCGTTGACCAAGGTCCACCGCCGCCGCACCGGTCGGCGGATCACCAGGCGCAACAGGGCGGCCACGCCCAGTAATCGCTGCTCACCACTACCATCAGGACCATGCCCCACTCGTCCGGTCGCTCCGGCGGTCCCAAGCCGAGGCGTCGGAACCGACGTCGCGGTCGCCGCCTGAAGACGGTGGACGAGACCTCGGCGGGCGGCCTCGTGCTGGACGACCTCCACCGGGCCGCCGCGATCATCGGGCGGCTGGACCGGCGTGGCAGGCTGCTCTGGTCACTGCCCAAAGGCCACATCGAGGCCGGCGAGACCGCGGAGCAGACCGCGGTGCGCGAGGTCGCCGAGGAGACCGGTATTCATAGCAGGGTGCTGCGCCCCCTCGGCTCGATCGACTACTGGTTCGTCGCCGAGGACCGGCGGGTGCACAAGACCGTCCACCACTTCCTCCTCGAAGCGCTGGGCGGCGAGCTTTCCGACGAAGACGTGGAGGTCACCGAGGTGGCGTGGGTGCCCCTTGGCGAGCTGGACGAGCGACTCGCCTACGCCGACGAGCGGCGGCTGGTGCGCCGCGCCGTCGAGCTGCTCGAATCGGCCCCGGCCGGGCTCGACCTGGCCGACGCCAACGTGGACGGAGCGGAGTAGGCGTGAAACGGCTGCTGTCCGCGCTCGCGGCGGCGGGGATGCTCGTCGGCGGCACACCCGCGCTCGCGGCCCCGGCCGACGGCGGGCGGCTGCCGGTGAAGCCCGCGCCCGCCACCCAGGTGTGGGCCACCCGCCCGGCGTCCCACCAGCCCGGCAGCACGGCCCAGCCGCTGCTGCGGCTCGACATCGAGGACCTCTCGCCCCGGCTGGTCACCGCCGCCACGACCTCGGTCACCATCAGCGGCAAGATCGTCAACGTCGGCGACCGCGACATCTCCGACCTGGAACTCCGGTTGGAGCGCGGTGAAGCGCTGACCAGCGAGGAGGACATCCGGCAGGCGCTGCGCGAGCCGACCGACGCGGAGGCCGTGCAGCCGTGGTTCACCCGGATCGCGGACGAGCTGAAAATGGGCCAGAGCAAGCCGTTCAGCCTGACCGTGCCGGTGCGCGGGCCGGAGAACACCTCGCTGCGCATCGACCGGCCCGGCGTCTACCCGGTGCTGGCCAACATCAACGGCAGCCTGGACCGGGGCTACCGCGCCCGGCTGGCCGCGCTGAGCACGCTGCTGCCGGTGCTCGCGGTGCCGGGCGGCGACGCGCTGCCGCCGCCGGCCGACCCGGCGAAGCTCACCCTGCTGTGGCCGCTGGCCGACCGCCCCCGGATGGTGTCCGGCGGGCTGGAACCCGTGCTCGCCGACGACGAGCTGGCGTCCTCGCTGGCCCTCGGCGGCCGGCTGTACGGCCTGCTCAAGGCGTACGAGTCGGCGTTGGAGGGCCCGCTGGGCGGCGCGGTCTGCCTGGCCGTCGACCCGGACCTGCTGCGCACCGTCCAGGCCATGGGCAAGGGCTACCAGGTCCAGGGGCAGGGCGAGGGCCGGGGCCGCAACGAGGCCGAGCTGTGGCTCGCCCAGCTCCGGCTGCTGGCCGGCGGCCGGTGCGTGGTCGCGCTGCCCGACGCCGACGCCGACCTGGTGGCGCTGTCCCGCGCCCGGCTGACCGACCTGGTCGCCCTGGCCACCCAGGGCGCCGAGCAGGTCCGCACGGTGCTGGAGGTGCAGGCGCTGCCCGGCCTGGCGTGGCCGGAGGACGGCGTGCTGGACCAGCAGACCCTCGCCGACCTGGCCCAGCAGGGCGTCACCTCCGCCGTGGTCGACCAGTCCGCCGTGGCGGGCACGCCGGGCAGCGGCCCGGTCACCCTCGACGCGGGCGGCAAGCCGGTCACCGCCGTCCGGATCGACGGCATGGTGTCCGACGCGCTGCGCGGCCCGGCGACGGCCCGGCCGGTCGCGGGCGGCATCACCACGCCGACCGAGACCCGCCCGGTGTCGGTGCAGAACGCGCTCGCCGCACTCGCCTACCGGACCGGCTTCCAGGCCGCCGGGCAGAACGTGGTGATCAGCCCGCCGCGCCGGTGGAACGCGCCGACCGGCGAGGTCAACACGTTCCTCCAGATCACCAAGTCGCTGGTCGGGTCCGGCTTCGCCACCCCGGTCGGGCTCCAGTCGCTGATCGGCTCGACGCCCGCGCAGACCGCCGCGCTGAGCTACCCGGTCGAGTCCGGCGCGCAGGAGGTGCCGCCGGCGGTGACCGCCGACGTGTCCTCGTCCTGGCGGCAGCTCGCGGAGCTGTCGAAGGCGATGAGCCAGCAGGACCGCGAGTCCACCCGGCCCGAGGAGCTGGTCGCGCCGCTGCGGCTGAGCCTGCTGCGGTCGGTGTCGGGCGCGTGGCGCGGCAACGAGGGCGGCGCGCGCGACGCGCTGGCCGTCGCCGACGACCAGCTCTCCGGCCTGCGCGGCAAGGTGTCGGTCACCGAGCCGAACAGCCCGATCCTGCTCGCGTCCGGGGACAGCCCGATCCCGGTGACCATCCGCAACCGGCTGGACGTGCGGATCACGGTCCGGATCGTGGTCGAGGAGACCCCCGGCATCGTCACCTCGCCGCTGCCCGACCAGCTCCTGCCCGCCGGCGGCGACCGGCAGCTCACCGTGCCGGTGGAGGTGCTGCGGTCGGGCAAGTTCCCGGTGCACATCCGGCTGACCACGCCCGAGGGCGTGGAACTCGGTGAACGGGCCCGGCTGGAGGTCTCCTCCTCGGCGTACGGGACGATCACCATCGTCATCACCGTCCTCGCCGGCGCCCTGCTGGTCCTGCTGTCCGCCCGGCGCATCTACCGGCGGGCGCGGGCCTCGCGGGCGGCAGCGGCGGCGGTGCCCCACGACGCCTCGGGCGTCACCCCGGAGAAGTCGAGCACGAGTTGAGCGGAACACCCACGGTGACCGAGCAGGCGAAGCCCCCCTCGGTGGCACGGGCCTCGGGCTCGATGGCCATCGCCACGATCGTCAGCCGGGCGTCCGGCCTGCTGTCCAAGCTGATGCTGATCACCATCATCGGCGCCGGGATGCTCAACGACTCGTACCAGGCGGCGACCACGCTGCCGACGATGATCAACGAGCTGCTCCTCGGCGGCGTGCTCACCTCGGTGGCGATCCCGCTGCTGGTGCGCGCCGAGAAGGAGGACGGCGACGGCGGCGAGTCCTACGCGCAGTGGCTGATCACCATGTCGGCCGTCCTGCTGGGCGTGGGCACGCTGGTCGCGGTCGCCTGCGCGCCGCTGCTCACCTCGCTGTTCACCGGCTCGTCGAGCCAGGCCAACCCGGCGCTGGTCACCGCGTTCGCGTACCTGGTGCTGCCGGGCATCGTGTTCTACGGCCTGTCCGCGCTGCTGGGCGCGATCCTCAACACCCGCCACGTGTTCGGCCTGCCCACCTGGGCGCCGGTGCTCAACAACGTCGTGGTGATCCTGACCCTGGTCGTGTACTGGCTGGTGCCGGGGGAGATCACGCTCGACCCGGTGCGCATGGGCGAGCCGAAGCTGCTGATCCTGGGCCTGGGCACGATGCTGGGCGTGGGCGTGCAGGCGGCGGTGATGCTGCCCGCGATGAAGCGCACCGGCTTCCGCTGGCGCTGGCGCTGGGGCTGGGACCGGCGGCTGGCCGAGTTCGGCGGGCTGGCCTTCTGGGTGCTGCTGTACGTGGCGCTCGGCTTCGTCAGCATGGCGGTGCTGACCCGGGTCGCGCTGAACTCCGTGGGCGCGCTGACCGCCTACAACTACCAGTGGCTGGTCGCGCAGGTGCCCTACGGCGTGCTGGGCGTCTCGCTGCTGACCGCGCTGATGCCGAAGATGTCGCGCGCCGCCGCGTCGGACGACGTCCCGGCCCTGGTCGGCGACCTGTCGTTCGGCAACCGGATGTCCTCGATCATGCTGATGCCGTTCAGCGCGCTGCTGACGGTCGCGGGGCTGCCGATCGGGCTGGCGATCTTCTCGCACGGCGAGTCCGGCCTCGCCGGCGGCGAGCGCATGGGCATGGCGCTGGCGCTGTCCGCGTTCGGCCTGGTGCCCTACGCGATCACGCTGCTGCAACTGCGGGTGTTCTACGCGTTGAAGGACGCGCGCACGCCCACCCTGATCCAGGGGATCATCGTCGCGGTCCGGGTCGTGCTGCTCTACGCCTTCTTGGAGTTCGCGCCCAACGAGAAGCTCGCGGTGGGCGTGTCGATCGCCATGTCGCTGAGCTTCGTCGTCGGCTGCCTGGTCGGCCAGCTCTGGCTGCGGATCCGGTTGGGCCGGCTGCGCACGGGGTACACGGCGTGGACGATCTGCTTGACCGTGGTGGCGTCGGCCATCGGCTTCGCGGTGGCGGCGGGCGCGGCGTGGCTCGCCGTCCGCCTGCTGGGAACCGAAGGTCCGGTGGCCACCGCGTTCGTGGAGCTGGTGGTGCTCACGGTCGTGGGCCTGCCGTCGAGCTTCGCGCTCCTGGCCGTGTTCCGGGTACCCGAGGTGAAGCCGGTGGTGGACAAGATCATCCGACTGGTGCGGCGGCGATGACCGCGCCGTTCCGGCCGACTCCCGTACCCTCGGGCGCGTGAGCAGCGGCCCGATCCAGAACACCTCGCTGGTACCCGGCGGGGTGATCGGCGACGGCCGCTACCGGCTGCTCGCCCAGTCGGGGGTCGACCGGCGGTGCGACGCCCACCTGTGGCGCGCGCGGGACGGCCAGCTCAACCGGGACGTCGCGCTGACCGTCCTGGTGGGCAACCCGGCGGACCACGCCGCGCTGGCCCGCGCGAAGCGGACCGTCGAGCGCGCGATGCACGCGGCGAGCTTCACCCACCCCGGTGTCGCCCGGGTGATCGACGTGCTGACGCCCGGCACCGGCATCCGCTTCGACGAGGGCATCCTCGGCATCGTCGTGGCCGAGTGGACCCAGGGCACCGACCTGATGGACCTGGTCGCCGAGGGCCCGCTGCCCGCCGGTGCCGCGACCAAGCTGCTGGAGCCGCTGGGCGCGGCCATCGAGGGCGCGCACCACGCCGGCCTGGTGCTGGGCGCGGACCACCCGCAGCGCATCCGGGTCACCTCGGACGGCCGGCTGCGGCTGGCGTTCCCCGGCCCCCGGCCGGACGCGATCGCCCGGGACGACGTCAAGGGCCTGGGCGCGGTGCTGTACCTGCTGCTGACCGGCCGGTGGGCGCTGCCCGGCGGCCCGGACGGCGTGCCGGTGGCCCCGACCGGCCCGGACGGGGCGGTCGTCCCGCCCAGCGCGCTGCACCCGTACGTGCCGCACGAGCTGTCGTCGGTGGCCGTGCGCTCGCTGGAGGACACCAGCGTGGGCGGCATCCGCACGTCAGCGGCGATCCTCCAGGTGCTGGACCAGATCTCCGAGTCGGAGGCGCAGACCGCGCTGCTCGCGCCCGTGCCCGACCCGGGCGACGACGGCGCGGTGTGGACCACCCAGCGCCCGCCGCGCGGCAAGGACCACAAGCGCAAGCTGATGATCAGCGTCGCCGTGCTGGCCATCGCCACGCTGGCGGTCGTGGTGTGGCTGGGCTTCCAGATCGTCAACTTCTTCAGCGACTCGCCGACCAAGGGCGGCGGCCCGACCGTGGTGATCGGCCAGTCCACGCCCGTCGCCTCCGGGCAGCAGGCCCCGCCACCGCCGCCCACCCCGGCCGGGCCGGTGCAGCCCGCGTCCGTCGGCGTCTACGACGTGACCAACCAGCCGGACAACGCGAACCGCGCGGACCGGGCGGTCGACAACAACCCGACGACGGTCTGGCAGACCGAGAACTACTTCCAGCCGTTCCCGTCGCTCAAGCCCGGGATCGGGCTGATGGCGAGCTTCGCCGAACAGGTGAAGCTCGCGTCGGTGACGGTGACCTCGCCCAGCGAGGGCACGGTGGTGGAGGTCCGGGTGGCCGCGTCGGACGGCGCCCCGCTGGAGGAGACCAAGGTGATCGCGGTCGCCACGCTGTCGTCGGGGCAGACCCAGATCCAGCTGAACGAGCACGACCCGTCCCAGCACGTGCTGGTGTGGATCACCAAGCTCGGCGGCGAGGGCCGCAACAACAGGTCCGAGATCGCCGAGCTGGTCTACACGCGGGCCCAGTAGCCCGCGAGAGGAACCCCGATGCCCCCGAAGCGCACCGGCCCGCACCTGCCGCTGGCCGCCCTCCTGCTCGCCGCGTCCGTGCTCGCGGTGGACGGGCCAGCGTGGGTCAAGGCCGCCCTGCTGGCCCTGGCCGGCGCGGCGGTCGCGGTGTGGGCGGCGGCCCGCCGGCGGGAGCGGCTGCGCCGCGCCGCCGACCCGGAACCCGCCGTCCCCGGCAGTGCGCTGAACGGGTGATCGGAGCAACACCGACGAGGGCCGATACCCTCTGACCCGTGACCGCCGCAGCCAGCTCGGACGCAGACCTCATCGCGGCCCACGCCGCGGGCGACCCGCACGCGTTCTCGGAGCTGGTGAAACGGCACCGAGATCGGTTGTGGGCGGTGGCGCTGCGCACGCTGCGCGACCCGGAGGAGGCGGCGGACGCGCTCCAGGAGGCGTTCATCTCCGCCTTCCGGGCCGCTGCGAGCTTCCGGGCCGAGTCGCAGGTCACCACCTGGCTGCACCGGATCGTGGTGAACGCCTGCCTGGACCGGATGCGGCGGCGGCAGACCCGGCCGACCGTGCCGCTGCCCGAGGCCGGGCCCGGCGAGCCGGTGGCCCCGCGCGACGCGATGGCGGAGCGGGAGACCCGGCTGGTCGTGCAGGAGGCGCTGGCGGAGCTCCCGGAGGAGCAACGCGCCCCGATCGTGCTGGTGGACGTGGAGGGGTACTCCGTGGCGGAGACGGCCCAGATCCTGGGCATCGCGGAGGGCACCGTGAAGTCGAGGTGCGCCCGGGGCCGGGCGAAGCTGGCCAAAGTTCTGGGGCACCTCCGGAACCAGAGTGCAGATGCGAACGTCCCAGTCACCGATGTGCAGGTGCAACGAGGACGTCAGTTGGAGGAACGATGACCGGCAATGCGCGGCGCTCCGGGCCGCCGTGGTCCGTCGACCTGCTGGCTGACCTGCACGCCGGGGTCCTGGACCCGCGCAGCGAGGCCGAGCTGCGGTCGGTGGTGGCGGGCGACCCCGAGGCGCAGGCCGTCCTGGCCGCGCTGGACGCGACGCTCGACGACCTGCGGGGGCTGGGCGACGTGCCGCCGATCCCGATGCCCCGGAACGTGGCCGACCGGATCGACGCGGCCCTGGCCGAGGAGGCCCGGCCGGTCGCCCCGGTGGTCGACCTGGCCGCCCGGCGCCGCAAGAAGCAGCTCGGGTGGGGTGCCGGCCTGCTGGCCGCCGCCGCCGTCGCGGTGGGTGTCGTGGTGGTCTCGACCCAGGCCAACACCGCCGCCCCGCCCGGCGACCAGGTGGCGCTGCCGACCCCGACGAACTCGCCGGTCACCGCACCGGGCACCGCGCCGCTCGCGGTGAAGGGCAACGACTTCGGCCCGGTGTTCGGCGACGTGCTCAAGGCGCAGAACTACGGCCCGCTGGAGAACCAGGACAAGCTGGCCGGCTGCCTCAAGGGCGGGGACGTCGTCGGCGGCAAGCCGCTGGGCGTCAGCCCGATCACCCTCGACGGCCGGGACGCGGTCATGGCGATCCTGCCCGGCGGCAAGCCCGGCGCGTTCCAGATCGTCGTGCTCGACCCCGAGACGTGCGGCCCGGACAACCCGAACGGCGTGCTGGCCAAGAGCAACATAACGCCGTAGTAGTGCACCTCACCCACTAGGCAAGGAATCACGGCACCCTACGATCCGTTGAAGGCAAGTGCAGGCCAAGCCTGTCACGATCAACGGAGGTCGAGGGTGTCGGACGTTCGGAACCTGATCGTCGTGGGGTCGGGGCCCGCCGGGTACACCGCCGCGGTCTACGCGGCGCGCGCGCAGCTCGAACCGCTGGTGTTCGAGGGCTCGCAGTACGGCGGCGCGCTGATGACCACGACCGAAGTCGAGAACTACCCCGGCTTCCGCGACGGCATCATGGGCCCCGACCTCATGGAGCAGATGAGGGAGCAGGCCAAGCGGTTCGGCGCGGAGCTGCGCGCCGAGGACGTGGAGTCGGTGGAGCTGGAGGGCGACGTCAAGTACGTCACCGCCAACGGCACCCGCTACGCGGCCAGGACCGTGGTGCTGGCCATGGGCGCGGCGGCCCGCTACCTGAACGTGCCCGGTGAGCAGGAGCTGCTCGGGCGGGGCGTCTCGGCGTGCGCGACCTGCGACGGCTTCTTCTTCCGCGACCAGGACATCGCCGTGGTCGGCGGCGGCGACTCGGCGATGGAGGAGGCGACCTTCCTGACCCGGTTCGCCCGGTCGGTGACGATCATCCACCGCCGCGAGGAGTTCCGGTCCTCCCGGATCATGCTGGAGCGCGCCCGCAGCAACGAGAAGATCAAGTGGCTGCTCAACGCCGAGGTCACCGAGGTGCTCGGCCAGGGCGCGGTGTCGGGCGTCAAGGTCCGGGACACCCGGACCGGCGAGGTCTCCGAGCACCCGTTCACCGGCTTCTTCGTCGCCATCGGCCACGACCCGCGCAGCGAGCTGGTGCGCGGCCAGGTCGACGTGGACGACGCCGGGTACGTGAAGGTGCAGGACCGGACCACGTACACCAACGTCACCGGCGTCTTCGCCGCCGGCGACCTGGTCGACCACACCTACCGGCAGGCGATCACCGCCGCCGGCTCGGGCTGCTCCGCCGCGATCGACGCCGAGCGCTGGCTCGCCGAGCACGGCTCCCCGGAGGCCGCCCTGGCCGCCGAGCACGTCGGCGGCGGCTACGGCGAGCCCGCCACCACCAGCTAGATCCCCACCCGGACAGAGGAGAACAACATGGCAGGCGCCACCGTGCCGGTGACGAAGGACACGTTCCTGGAGAACGTGCTCCAGAGCGAGAAGCCGGTCCTGGTCGACTTCTGGGCGACCTGGTGCGGCCCGTGCAAGATGGTCGCCCCGGTGCTGGAGGAGATCGCGGCCGAGCACGCCGAGAAGATCACCGTGGCGAAGCTCGACATCGACGCCAACCCGTCGATCGCGCGGGACTACCAGATCATGTCGGTGCCGACCCTGATCCTGTTCCAGGGCGGCAAGCCGGTGAAGCAGATCGTGGGTGCGAAGCCGAAGGCCGCGCTGCTCAACGACCTGTCCGACGTCCTCGCCTGAGTGCACCTCGCAGCGTGACCCGTCCGTCGAACGAATGACGGACGGGTCGCGCTTTTTGGTGTGGGTAACCACTCTTCGTAGCCCAACGTGGGGCATCCGTTCAGGCAAGGCACAATGAGACGTCAACCGGCGCGTCGACCGACGTCGGCGCCAGAGCGAACTGAGGGGTACATGCCGCTACTCCGCCGCGGGGATTTCGGTCCGGACGTCGCCGAGGTCAGGGCCACGCTGACCAGGCTCGGGTTGCTGTCCGATCCGCAGCCGTCGCAGGTGTTCGACCTCCCGGTCGAGCACGCCGTGCGCGCGTTCCAGCAGCAGCGGGGTCTCATCACCGACGGCATCGTCGGCCCGGCCACGTACCGCGCGCTGCGCGACGCCACGTTCCGCCTGGGTGACCGCCCGCTCGCGTTCCTGATGTCCCAGCCGGTGACCGGCGACGACGTGTTCGCGCTCCAGGAGCGCCTGCTGGAGCTGGGCTACGACGCCGGGCGCGCGAACGGCGAGTTCGGCCAGCAGACCGAGCAGGCGCTGCGGAACTTCCAGCGCGACTACGGCCTGATCGTCGACGGGATGTGCGGCCCCGACACGGTGCGCGCGCTGCGCCAGCTCCAGCCCAAGGTGCGCGGCGGGCGCCCGGTGTTCCTGCGCGAGCAGGAGCGCGTGCGCCGGGCCGGCCCGAGGCTGTCCGGCAAGCGGATCATCATCGACCCGGGCCACGGCGGCCAGGACCGGGGCGTCGTGGTCGACGGCGTGTCCGAGGCCGACGTGATGCTCGACCTGGCCAGGCTGCTGGAGGGCAAGATGGCCGCGACGGGCATGGAGGCCCTGCTCACGCGGGGGCCGAACAACTGCCCGGACGAGGGCCAGCGGGCGAAGTTCGCCAACGAGGCGGGCGCGGACCTGATCCTGTCCCTGCACAGCGACGCGAACCCGTCCGCGCTGGCGTCGGGCGTGGCGAGCTTCCACTTCGGCACCGGCAACGGCACGTCGTCCACGGTCGGCGAGGCCCTGGCGGGCTTCATCCAGCGCGAGATCGTCGCCCGCACCGGGATGCTGGACTGCGGCACGCACCCGAAGACGTGGGACATGCTCCGGATGACCAGGTGCACGGCGGTCCGCGTGGAGGTCGGCTACCTGACCAACCGGGGCGACCGCGCACGCCTGGCCGACCCGTCGTTCCGGGACGTGGTGGCCGAGGGCGTCCTGGTGGCGGTGAAGAGGCTGTACCTGCTGGGCAAGGACGACCAGCCCACGGGCACGTTCACCCTGGACGACCTGATGCGCCACGAGCTGACCACCGGCCAGGCCAGGTAACCACCCGACCGGCCGGTGCTCAGCCCAGGACCAGCATCACGTAGAGGGCCACGAAGAAGCCGCACACGACCGTGTGCGTGATCGGTCGCCGCGCCAGGATGGCCACGAACTCGCGCAGGAACGCGCTGGGCCAGAAGTACAGCGCCGTGTGCGACCCGATGACCTCCAGCTTCATCCGCATCCGGCGGGCGAGGACGGCGGTGCGGAAGACGTGGTAGTTGTTGGTCACGGCGACGGTCCGGCCGGCGTGGCCGCGTTCGTCGAGCAGGGCCTTGCTGTACTTCAGGTTCTCCTCGGTGGTGGTGGCGCGGTCCTCCAGCACGATCGCGTCGTCAGGCACGCCCCGCTCCAGCAGGTAGCGGTGCATGGCCGCCGCCTCCGAGGTCTCCTCGTCCGCGCCCTGGCCGCCGGAGACGACGACGACCGGCGCGTGGCCGGCCGCGACCTCGCGGCGGTACACCTTCGTCGCGCGGTCCAGGCGGCCGGCCAGCAGGGGTGGGACGCGGTCGCCGACCAGGCCCGCGCCGAGGACGATCACCGCGTCGAAGCCGGTGCGGCGGCCGGTCTTGCCGTAGATGACCGAGTAGAGCAGCAGGCTGACGAACAGGAACGCCACGTACGCGGCGACGATCACCAGCGAGCCGACGACCGCGTGCACCCACTCGCGGTCGTCGGCCAGCGCGAAGACGAACACCACGCCCAGCGCGATGATCGCCAGGCCGGTGAGCAGCGACAGCAGGTTGGCCGGCGACCGGCCCTCGCGGCGCAGCATGACCACGCCGTTGAGCACCAGCACCACCGGCAGGACGAGCCCGGAGACGAGCACCGCCGCCACCACCGCGTACCCGATGGCGTTGTTGAGCCACGTCGGCAGGTCGTCGCGCGACACCAGCCACAGGAACCCGAACACCAGGGTCAGGCCGAGCCAGACCGCGTTCGCCACCCTCCGCCGGTCACGGCGCACGCCGAGGACGAGGAACACGGCCGCCAGCACGGCGAGGATCGCGTACAGCACGCGGTCAAACTAATCCGATCACCGCGCGCCTGTCGCACCGCGTTACCCGACCGGCATCTCCCACGGCGCGGTGGGCAGCGCCGAGCCGGTCTCCAGCAGCGACTTGAGGTTGGACAGCACGGCCGGCCAGCCGTGGGTGATGTCGGCGAGGTCCTTCTCGTCGGCCAGGCCCACGTGGGTCACGGTGAGCCGGACGATCCCCTCGTGCGGTTCGACCAGGTAGGTGACGGTCGAGTGCGCGGAGCCGTCACCGTGGGGGTCGCGCCACGTCGTGACCAGGCGGTTCGGCGGCTCGCTGGTCACCACCTCGCCGACGATGTCGGCGACCCCGGAGCCGTCGGTGCGGCGGTGCTGCCAGGTGGAGCCCTGCTGCCAGTCGGACACGTTGGCGTGCCCCCAGTAGGCGGCGGTCAGGTCGGCGTCGGTGAGCGCCTCCCAGACCGCCGACGGGGTGCTCCGGATGTAGGTCACGTACACGAATTCGGGCTTCATGGAGTTCTCCGCCTGTCGTTTGATCGTGCTGAGCACCCGGAGCCGGGGCTGCTCGAACCGCTCGATCCACCGTTCCTGGATCTCGTGCAGCGGCACGGGGTTGAGGTAGTGCAGCTTCTCCCGGCCCCGGCGGACGGTGGTGATCAGGTTCGCGGCCTCCAGCACGCCGAGGTGCTGCGTCACGGACTGCCGCGCCATGCCCAGCCGCGTGCACAGCTCGGTGAGCGTCTGACCGTTCTCCTCGCGCAGCCGGTCGAGCAGGTAGCGACGGGTCTCGTCGGCCAGCGCCTTGAACACCTTGTCCACGCCGGAAGGTTAGGCAGGCAATTACCTGCATGTCAAGCAGCGGGCGGAGAACAGCAGGTCAGAGCGCGGAAAAGCGGGAACCGCCGCCGGGCCGATGCGGCCAGGTCGGTTCGGTGAGGACGGGTTCGGTGAGGTCGAGCGGAGGGGCTAGACCGGGCGGAAGCTGGGTTCGGCGGTGGCGGTGGAGACCGTCACCGTGTTGAGCAGCCGCTCCAGCGCCGCCTCGACGTCTTCCTTCCACGAGGACGCGCTGCGCAGGTCCAGCCGCAGCCTGGGCCACCGGGGATGCGGGCGGACGGTCTTGAAGCCCACCTGGAGCAGGAAGTCGGCCGGGGTCACGCACGAGCGCTCGTCGTCCGAGGGCTGGTTGTCCGCGAACGCCTCGACGGCCTTCACGCCCCGGCGGGTCAGGTCCTTCGCCACGGTCTGCACGAGCACCCGGCCGAGGCCGCCGCCCCGGAACTCCGGCAGCACCTCCAGGCCGGTCATCAGCACCGCGTCGGGGCTGACGGGGGAGGTGGGGAAGGCCAGCGACCGGGGCACGGCGGCCGGCGGCGCGTAGAACACGGAGCCCGCCGGGATGCCGTCGCAGTAGATGATCCGGCCGCAGGAACCCCATTCGAGCAGGACGCTGGAGACCCACGCCTCCTTCTCGAACTCCGTGTCGCCGTACTCCTCCGCCTGCTCCCGCAGGTGCGGCGCCAGCTCCCAGAACACGCACGTCCGGCTGTGCTTGGAGAGGTGCTCCAGGTTGTCCAGCGTGACGCCCACAACGCGTCGCGTCACCCCGACCTCCCAAGCCCCCGAATGCAACCCCCACGAGGATAGGCGGATGTGACCCCGGTCTGGAAGACGGATGCCCCGAACGGGACGGCGGTTACACTCAGCCGGGAACAAACCCGCCGGTAACCGCTACTACGTCGGAGTTCCCCGTGAACCTGCCCGGACAGCCACCCAAGCAGGGTGCCAGAAGCCTCGACCCCCACCTGCGCCGGTACGCGGCGCGCACGGCGGGCATGACGGCATCGGAGATCCGGGCGCTGTTCGCGGTGGCGAGCCGACCCGAGGTGGTGTCCCTGGCGGGAGGGATGCCCCACCTGGCGGCACTTCCCCTCGACTCGCTGTCCGCCGAGATCGGCGACCTGATCGCGCAGGACGGCCTGGTCGCGCTCCAGTACGGCTCCGCGCACGGCGTGCCGGAGCTGCGCGAGCAGATCTGCGACGTGATGGCGCTGGAGGGCATCAACGCCCACCCGGACGACGTCGTGGTCACCGTGGGCTCCCAGATGGGCCTGGACATGGTGACCCGGATCTTCTGCGACCCGGGTGACGTCGTGCTGGCCGAGGGCCCGTCGTACGTGGGGGCGCTGGGCTCGTTCTCCGCCTACCAGGCCCAGGTGGTGCACGTGGCGATGGACGCGGACGGCCTGGTGCCCTCCGCGCTCCAGGAGGCGGTGCTGGCGGTCGAGAAGGCCGGTCAGCGCGTCAAGTTCCTCTACACCATCCCGAACTTCCACAACCCCGCCGGCGTGACGCTCGCCGTGCAGCGGCGGGCCGAGGTGCTGGAGATCTGCCGGCGGCACGGCATCCTCGTGGTCGAGGACAACCCGTACGGGCTGCTCGGCTTCGACGGCGTCACCTACCCGGCGCTGCGCTCCACCGACCCGGACAACGTCGTGTACCTCGGCTCGTTCTCCAAGACGTTCGCGGCGGGCCTGCGGGTGGGCTGGGTGCTCGCGCCGCACGCCGTGCGCGAGAAGCTCGTGCTGGCCGCCGAGTCGGCCACGCTGTGCCCGCCGACCCTCAACCAGCTCATCGTGTCGCGCTACCTGTCGACGCACGACTGGAAGGGTCAGATCAAGACCTACCGGGAGGCGTACCGGGAGCGCCGGGACGCGGCGATCTCGGCGCTCGAACAGCACATGCCGGTCGGTTCCACGTGGAACAAGCCCAACGGCGGGTTCTACGTCTGGCTGACCGTGCCGGAGGGCGTCGACACCAAGGCGATGCTCCCGCGCGCGATCACCCAGCGCGTGGCGTACGCCTCGGGCACCGGCTTCTACGCCGACGGCCTGGGCAGCCGCCAGTTGCGCATCTCCTACTGCTACCCGACGCCGGAGCGCATCCGCGAGGGCGTGCGCCGGCTGGCGAACGTGATCAAGGACGAGATGGAGTTGCTGGAGACGTTCGGCCCCACGGCCGCGCGTGCCGTCTCCGGACCGCAGAACCCGTCGCCCGACACCGCCTGAGGGCCGGCACCCGGACCTGGCACACCACCGGGTCCGGTCCCGCCCGGATCGCGGCGCGGCCGGACCCGACCCAGCCCGGCGAGTCCGCCGGGCTCCACACCGCAGGAGAAGAACGTTGTCTGACCGCTGGGTCGCCGTGCTGTCCGGGGGTCTGTCGCACGAGCGCGAGGTGAGCCTGCGATCCGGTCGCCGGCTGTCCGCCGCGCTGCGTTCGGCGGGCCTGGTCGTGGAGGAGTGGGACGCCGACGCGCACCTGCTGACCCGGCTGCGCGAGCACCGGCCCGACGCCGTCGTCGTCGCGCTGCACGGCGGCGAGGGCGAGAACGGGTCGGTGCAGACCATCCTGGAACTGGTCGGCGTGCCGTTCGTCGGCGCGGACTCGCGGGCGTGCCGCCGGGCGTGGGACAAGCCGACCGCCAAGGGCGAGATCGCGCGCGCCGGGCTGGCCACGCCGGAGTGGGCGGTGCTGCCGCACGCGACGTTCCGCGAGCTGGGGGCGAAGCCCGTGCTGGACGCGCTGGTCGACCGGTTCGGCCTGCCGCTGATGCTCAAGCCGGACCAGGGCGGGTCGGCGCTGGGCGCCCAGGTCGTGCGCGAGGCGGCGGACCTGCCGGCCGCGATGGTCGGGTGCCTGGCGTACGGCGACACCGTGCTGGCCGAGCGGTACGTGGCGGGCGTCGAGGTGGCCGTGGCGGTCGTGGACGGACCGGACGGGCCGTACGCCCTGCCGCCGGTCGAGATCGTGCCGGAGAACGGCATCTACGACTACACCGCGCGGTACACCGCCGGCTTGACCGACTTCCACGCGCCCGCGCGGCTGGACGACAAGAGCAGCCAGGCGGTCGGCGAACTCGCCGTGGCCGCGCACCGGCTGCTCGGTCTGCGGGACGTGTCGCGGACGGACGCGGTCGTCGCGCCGGACGGCACCGTGCACTTCCTCGAAGTGAACGTCTCACCCGGCCTGACCGAGACCTCGCTGCTGCCGATGGCGGTCGAGGCGGCCGGCGCGTCGCTCGGCGAGATCTACGCCGGGCTCATCGAGCGCGCTGTTTCACGGTAAACATCGCTTAGCACTAAGGTGACGGCCCGTATCCGATTGGATGCGGGCCGTAATCGTCACCGTGACATAAGGGCCGTGGGTGATCACACGTCGGTCGAACGAGTCCGATTTGTCGCTTCCGGCGACATCAGCTCGATGATCCGTTCGAGGTCGTCGACCGACCCGAACTCGACCACGATCCGGCCCTTCCGCTGACCCAGCTCGACCTTCACCCGGGTGTCGAAGTTGTCCGACAGCCGCTCGGCGAGCTCCTGCAACCCCGGTGCCTGCATCGGCTTGCGCCGGGCCTGCTTCGCCTTCGCCGGCTCCGCCGACTTCGCCAGCGTCACCGCCTCCTCGGTCGCCCGGACCGACATGCCCTCGGCCACGATCCGGGTCGCCAGCTCCTCCTGGACGCCCGGGTCCTCCAGGCCGAGCAGCGCCCGCGCGTGCCCCGCCGACAGCACGCCCGCCGCCACCCGCCGCTGCACGGGGAGGGGGAGCTTGAGCAGTCGGATCGTGTTGGTCACGACCGGGCGGCTGCGGCCGATCCGGTCGGCCAGTTCCTCGTGGGTGACGCCGAACTCCTGCAACAGCTGCTGGTACGCCGCCGCCTCCTCCAGCGGGTTGAGCTGCACCCGGTGGATGTTCTCCAGCAGCGCGTCCCGCAGCATCACGTCGTCGGCGGTCTGCCGGACGATGGCCGGGATCGTCTTGAGCCCGGCGAGCTGGGTGGCACGCCAGCGCCGCTCACCCATCACCAGCTCGTAGGTGCCCGGCCCCACCGCCCGCACGACGATCGGCTGCATCAGGCCGAACTCGCGGATGGAGTGCTCCAGCTCGCGGAGCGCCTCCTCGTCGAACACCGACCTCGGCTGCTTCGGGTTCGTGCGGATCGAGGTGACCGGCAGCTCCTGGTACACCGCGCCGGCGACCTCGCCCGAGGGCGAGCCGTCGGCGGGGGAGGGCGCAGGGGCGGAGCCGTTCCCGTTCGGGACGGCCCGGACCGGCGTCGGCGCACCGACCGGGGGACCGCTCGGGATCAGGGCCGCGAGCCCTCGGCCCAGTCCACCCTTGCGCTGCTCCGTCATGCCGACCCCATCTCCGCGCCGTATTCGGCGATCTCCCGTGCCGCGTCCAGGTAGCTCATCGCGCCCCGCGAGCCGGGGTCGTAGGTGAGCACCGTCTGACCGAACCCCGGTGCTTCCGACACCTTCACGCTGCGCGGGATCACCGTCTTGAGGACCGTGTCGCCGAAGTGCCCGCGCACCTCGCTGGTCACCTGGTCGGCGAGCTTCGTCCGGCCGTCGTACATCGTCAGCAGGATCGTGCTCACCAGGAGCGTGGGGTTGAGGTGCGCCTGGACCAGCTCGATGTTCCGCAGGAGCTGACCCAGCCCCTCCAGCGCGTAGTACTCGCACTGGATCGGGATCAGCACCTCCTGGGCGGCCACCATCGCGTTCACCGTGAGCAGGCCCAGCGACGGCGGGCAGTCGATGAACACGTAGTCCGGGCGGATCGGGTCCAGCGCCTCCGGGCTCAGCGCCTCCTTGAGGCGCGACTCCCGGGCGACCATGGACACCAGCTCGATCTCCGCGCCGGCCAGGTCGATCGTGGCGGGCACGCAGTAGAGGTTGGGGGACTGGTTGCTCACCTGGGCCGCCTCGGCGACCGACATCTCACCGATCAGCACCTCGTACACGGAGGGGGTGCCGGACCGGTGCTCGACGGCCAGCGCGGTGCTCGCGTTGCCCTGCGGATCGAGGTCGATCACCAGGACCTTGAGGCCGTGGATGGCGAGCGCCGCCGCCAGGTTCACCGTGCTGGTCGTCTTGCCCACCCCGCCCTTCTGGTTGGCGACGGTGAGGACTCGACGGTGGGAGGGGCGGGGGAGTTGGGAGGAGTCGGGGTGCAGAACACGGGTAGCGCGCGCTGCTTCCTCCGCGATCGGGGTCCACACGGTGCTGTCTCCTGCGTTGTCGTCCGAGCCGTTTGCAGTCGGTCCGCTGACACCGGGGCCGGTGTCGGGACGGAGTACTTCCCCCGCGCCCACCGCTCCCGAGGGTCCGGTTTCACGTGGAACACCGGCCGCTTGGAACACCGGTTGCAGGGGGTCGGGGTACACGGTCACCGATCCTTCCTCTTGCGCCGCCCACCGTCACGGCGGCTCGCCTGCTCGTCGCGCTCCACCAGCACGACGGTGGTCGGCACGTCGAGGACGTCACCGCCGCACGCGACGACCCGGGGTCGGATCCCCCCGGCCCGGCGCACCGCCTCGGCGTCCCGTGCCAGTTCCTCCTCGGCGCTCTCGCCCTTGAGCGCGACCAGCCGTCCACCCGGCCGCACGAGCGGGAGGCACCACCGGGTGAGCCGTTCCAGCGGGGCCACGGCGCGGGCCGTCACGACGTCACTGCCGGCCAGCCGTTCCCGCACCACCGCCTCCTCCGCCCGTCCCCGGAGCACCTCGGTCTTCAGCCCCAGCGCGTCGACCACCTCGGTCAGCCACGCCACCCGACGGGCCATCGGCTCCAGGAGCGTGAGGTCGAGGTCGGGGCGGACGATCGCCAAGGGTATCCCCGGCAAGCCCGCGCCCGAGCCTACGTCCACCACCCGACAACCCTGGGGAAGCAACTCCGCGACGACGGCCGAATTCAGGATGTGCCGTTCCCAGAGGCGGTCGACCTCGCGCGGACCGATCAACCCGCGCTCGACGCCGTGCTCCACGAGCAGGGTCTGGAAGGCGACTGCCTTGGGGTAGTGGTCACCGAAAACCCGCTTCGCGCGGTCCTCCAGAGCTACGGCCATGTCTCCGTCGTTTCACGTGAAACCCCACGGCGGTGCTGAGCCGGTGGGTTATGGGGGCGTCCGCGCGGGCGTCGACCGCCCTCGGATGTGCCGACGACCACTATGACGGATCACCCCGCCGACACGCCAAACCGACGTGACCAGATCAACCGTGTTTCACGTGAAACGGCGCCAGACGTCACCCGAGGAGGGGAGGACGGCCGTCTGCGGGCCGTTGGCGGTACAGCTCCAGGCCGGCGTCGACCGACTCCACGTAGTCCAGACCGGGCAGGTCGCCGAGCGCCACCCAGGCCGCCTGATCCGTCGAGCCGTCGACCTCGAACGTCAACTCACCGCCCACCACCTTCGCCTCGTACAGGACGCGGAGCCGGTGGTAGTCCACGTCGTCGCCGTCGAGGTTGAGCGGACCGCGCACGCTCTGGATGCCGAGCAGCCGCTGCACCTCGGCCCGGTACCCGGTCTCCTCGAACACCTCGCGGATCACCGCGTCGTACGGGTCCTCCCCGTGGTCGATCCCGCCGCCGGGCAGGATCCACCGGGGGCGCTCCGGCCCCAGCCACCGCGAGAGCAGGATGCGGTCGTCGTCGATGATGACGGCGTAGGCCGCCACCCGCAGCTTCCGGATGATCTCGGTCATGCCCGGACGGTTTCACGTGGAACACGGCGATGGGCACCGTTTGGCCGAAGAGGCACGGCGTGTCGGGGTGACCACCTCGACATGACAGAGCGGCCCCCGGTTTCACGTGAAACCGGGGGCCGCTCCGCGAAGCAGGGTCAGGACTTGGGCAGCACCACGACGCGGCGCTGGGGCTCCTCGCCCTCGCTCTCGCTGTGCACGCCGTCGACCGTGGCAACGGCGTCGTGCACGACCTTGCGCTCGAACGGCGTCATCGGGTGCAGCCGCACCTTCTCACCGGCCGCGAGCACCTTCTCGGCGGTCGACTTGCCCAACTCGGCCAGCTCGGCCCGACGCCCGGCCCGCCAGCCCGCGATGTCCAGCATGAGCCGGCTGCGCACGCCGGTCTCCTGCTGCACGGCCAGGCGGGTGAGCTCCTGCAGCGACTCCAGCACGGTGCCGCGCGGGCCGACCAGCTTCTCCAGGTCGTCCCCGCCGTCGATGCTCACGATGGCCCGACCCGCCTCGACGTCGAGGTCGATGTCCCCGTCGTAGTCGAGCAGGTCGAGCAGCCGCTCCAGGTAGTCACCCGCGATGTCGCCCTCCTGGACGAGCAGGTCCTCCGAAGTCCCCGACCGCACCTGCGGGGCCTCGGCCTCGGGTGCGTCCACGTCGGTCGCCTGCAACGTCTCCGACACGATGTCTCCTCTCCAGGGTCAACGACGCCTCTTGTTGCCCTGCTTCTTGCCTGGGGATCGGTCTGGGCTCAGACCGGGGATCTCGGTGGACGACTTGCCGTTCGCGGTGGGCTCCTCGGCCTCGACCGCGTCGGACGGCGGGGTGTCCTGCTTCCGCGCAGCGGGCTTCGCACCGGCCGCCGGCTTGGCACCGGCAGGCTTCGCGCCGGCGGCGGGCTTCGCGCCCACGGCGGGCTTCGCGCCGGGCTTCGGCTTCACGCCCGGCTTGGGGGCGAGCGCCTGGCGCTGCTGGGTCGCGGCTTCCTTCTTCTCCGCTTCCTCGCGGTCGATGCGGTGGTACACGACGTACTGCTGGGCCAGCGTCCACGCGTTGTTGCTCAGCCAGTAGAGCAGGATGGCGATGGGGAAGAAGAAGCCACCGACCAGGACGCCCAGCGGGAAGATGTAGAGCGTCAGCTTGTTCATGATGGCGGTCTGCGGGTTCTCCGCCGCCACCTGCGTCTGCCGGGCCACCGAGTGCCGCGCGGTGAAGTGCGTGGCGATCGAGGCGACGATCATCAGCGGGATCGCCACGAACAGGACCGAGTTCCGCTCGGTGGCGAACTTCGCCAGCTCGTCGGCCGGCATGGTGATGAACGTCGACAGGTTCGCGCCGAACAGCTTCGCCTCGACGAACGACTTCACGCCCTCGGCGTCGAAGAAGTACACCTCGCCCCAGCCGGGCTTGAACGAGCGCAGCACGTGGAACAGACCGATGAACACCGGGATCTGCACCAGCATCGGCAGGCAGCCGCCGAGCGGGTTGACCCCGTGCTCGGACTGGAGCTTCTGCATCTCCTGCGCCTGGCGCTGGCGGTCGTTCGCGTACTTCTTCTTGATCTTCTGCAGCTCCGGCGCGAACTCCTGCATCTTGCGCATGGAGCGGACCTGGCCGACGAACGGCTTGAACAGCAGCGCCCGGAGCGTGAAGACCAGGAACACCACGGACAGCGCCCACGCGATCCCGCTCGACTCGCCGAAGACGTGGCCGAACACCCAGTGCCAACACCACAGGATGAAGGACACCGGGTAGTAGATGAAGTTGAGCACTTGCTACTCCTCGGCAGGAAGGTCGGGGACCGTGGTTCGCCTCGGCGGAACGGGGTCCAGGCCACCAGGGTGCCAGGGTCCGCAGCGGCCCAGCCGGCGGATGGCCAGCCAGGAGCCGCGCAGCGGACCGTGGACGGTCAGCGCCTCCACCGCGTAGGTGCTGCAACTCGGGTGGAAACGGCAGGTCGGGGGCAACGCGGGGGAGATGAACCGCCGGTAGAAGCGGATCGGCAGCAGCAACACCCGCGTCACGGGGCTCACCCGCTCGGTCATCGCAGCAGCCTGCGCAGGGCGGCGTCGAAGTCGTCGCCGAGTTCGGCACTGCTCGCCGAGGCGGCCGGCGCGAGCGCGCGCACGACCAGCGACGTGCCGGCGGGCAGGACGGCGAGCCGGTCCCGCACCACGTGCCGCAGCCGGCGGCTCACCCGGTGCCGGACGACGGAGTTGCCCACCGCCTTGCTCACGACGAAGCCCACCTTGGACTGGTCCAAGGTGGGCTGCGCCGAGGTACGCGGTGGCACCCCGAGGTCCTCGACTGCGGACATCAGGGCGTGCACGACCAGCCGGGGCCGGCCGGCCCGGCGGCCTCGGCGGACCACCAGGCCGAAGTCCTGGCTGCGGGTCAGCCGATTGGCCGCGGGAAGCACGGCTCTTCGGCGATCAGGCGGACAGCTGCTTGCGGCCCTTGCTGCGGCGCGCGGCCAGGATGGCGCGACCGGCACGGGTGCGCATACGCAGCCGGAAGCCGTGCGTCTTCGCGCGGCGGCGGTTGTTGGGCTGGAAAGTGCGCTTACCCTTGCTCACGGTCGGACTCCCGGGTGCTTAACGTCTGTGGTCGTCCCCGGCGGGTCCATGGGCGCGCGCAAAGAGCACGCCTCGCAAGCGGAGACCGTTCCAGGGTACGCAGCCCCGGGTGCGGGACTCAAATCGGGGTCCCCGGTAGGGTGTGCGCCGCCACGGTCCGCGACCCCGCCCGGCAGGTAAAGCGCTTGCGGCGACCTACGTCTTGTGGCATGGCCCGCGCCTTGTTAGCGTGCTGCCTTCGCGGGCAGCCGTGGGCCGACGGGACGTCGTGACGCGCACCGCTGGGCGTCCGGGAGCAACGGGGGGATCCGCTGCCACCCGACGCGCCGTTCGTGCACAGTTGTGGATAACTCTGTGGATGCCTCTATTCTCCGTGTCCACGTCGTGTCGGTCCCCGGGGCCGACCGCAGGGCAGTCACACCGAGGGGAGGGGCGCGGAGGTGTCCGACCACCAGGCCGACCTGGGTCGAGTGTGGGAGCAGGTCGTGCAGGAGCTCGCCGCCAGCACGCTGTCCCCGCAGCAGCGCGCGTGGATGCGCGTGACCCGTCCCATCGGCCTGCTCGACGGGACCGCGCTGCTGGCCGCGCCCTCCGACTTCGCCAAGGAGGCGATCGAGCGTGCGCTGCGCGAGCCGATCACGGCCGCGCTGTCGCGCAGGCTGGGTCGGGCGGTGTCCCTGGCCGTGAAGGTGGACTCACCCGAACCGGTGAACAGCCCGCCGACCACGCCGATCCCCGTGCCCGGCGTCAAGCCGGTGCCGCTGCCGGTGCCCGTGCCGGGCCCCCCGCCCACCGGGCTGGTGCCGGCCGAGCTGCCGCTCGCGGCCGACGAGCCGGAGACCGACGAGGAGGTCGACGAGGAGGGCGACGCGCTCGCCGCCGTCACCGAGATCTGGCCGACGTTCAGCGGCGGCGCCCCGAGCGGCACGCCGTTCACCCGGCCCGCGAACCCGGCCTCGTCGCAGACCCGGCTCAACGAGAAGTACAACTTCGACACCTTCGTCATCGGCGCGTCCAACCGGTTCGCCCACGCGGCGGCGGTCGCGGTCGCCGAGGCACCGGCCCGCGCGTACAACCCGCTGTTCATCTGGGGCGAGTCCGGGCTGGGCAAGACCCACCTGCTGCACGCCGTCGGCCACTACGCCCAGCGCCTGTTCCCGGGTATGCGGGTGCGGTACGTGTCGACGGAGGAGTTCACCAACGACTTCATCAACTCGCTGCGCGACGACCGGAAGGTCGCGTTCCAGCGGCGGTACCGGGACATCGACGTGCTGCTGGTGGACGACATCCAGTTCCTGGAGGGCAAGGAAGGCACCCAGGAGGAGTTCTTCCACACGTTCAACACGCTGCACAACTCGAACAAGCAGATCGTGGTGTCCTCCGACCGGCCGCCCAAGCGGCTGGAGACGCTGGAGGACCGGCTGCGCACCCGGTTCGAGTGGGGCCTGATCACCGACATCCAGCCGCCCGAGCTGGAGACCCGGATCGCGATCCTGCGCAAGAAGGCCGCCCAGGACCGCCTGGCCGCCCCCGCCGACGTGCTGGAGTTCATCGCGTCACGGATCGAGCGCAACATCCGCGAGCTGGAGGGCGCGCTCATCCGGGTCACCGCGTTCGCGTCGCTGAACCGGCAGCCGGTCGACATCCAGCTGGCCGAGATCGTGCTGCGCGACCTCATCCCGGACTCGCACGCGCCGGAGATCACCGCGCCGACCATCATGGCGGTCACCGCCGAGTTCTTCAGCGTGTCCATGGACGACCTGTGCGGGCCCGGCAAGACGAAGGTGCTCGCCCAGGCCCGCCAGATCTCGATGTACCTGTGCCGCGAGCTGACCGACCTGTCGCTGCCGAAGATCGGCCAGACCTTCGGCGGCCGGGACCACACGACGGTCATGCACGCGGACAAGAAGATCCGCAAGGAGATGGCCGAGCGCCGCCGGGTCTACGAGCAGGTGCAGGAACTGACGTCGCGCATCAAGCAGCGCGCCCGCCACACCCCCTGACCGGTGCCGAACGCCGGAGCGGCGGCGACCCGGACCGGGTTCGCCGCCGCTCCCGTCACGTGAAGACGGTCAGGCCGGTTCGAACGCGCCCCGCTTGACAGCGTCGCGCAACGCCACCGCACCGGCCCGGCCGAGCGCCAGCACCGGGCTCAACCCGCCCAGCTTGCTGTCCCGCACCGCGACACCGCCGTCCCGGAGCGAGGCCAGTTCAACGCAGTTCGACTGCGACTCCGATCGGGCCGACTTCCGCCACACCAGTGCAGGTAGTCGCATCAATCACACACCCACTTCGTCTCGCAGATCGACAATCCGACGCAGGGACAGTGTCGCACTGAGCGCGACCTCCCCGAGTCGCCCTGCGCGACGGAGGTAGGGCGTCGTGAACGCCTCCTCGTCCAGGAATGTGCCCGACCGGGCCATCTCGACGTGCACCACGGTCGACGACGAGATGCCGAGCACCATGAAGGCACCGACGCGGCCCAGTCGTGGCATCGACCGGGTCGGTACCACTCGGATCGTCACGTTCGGGCGGTCGGCGGCGACCGCCAGCGCGGCCAGTTGGTCCCGGTGGATGTCGTCGTTGCCGATCAGCGCCGGTTCGCCGAGCAGTGCCGTGTAGTGGACGTCGTCGCGGTCCAGGCGCTCCTGGCGGCGCATCCGCGCGGCGAGCCGCGACTCGACCTCGGTGGAGGTCAGCCCGTCGTCCAGCATGAACGCGCGGGCGTAGTCGGGGGTCTGGAGCAGACCCGGCACGAGCAGCGGCGACCAGTCGGTGATGCGGGTCGCCCGCTCCTCGTAGTCGGCCAGGGTCGCCGACTCCTGGGTCAGGCCGGGCGCGTTCAGCTCCCACCAGCCGGGGTCGTCCAGCGTGCGCGCCATGGTCAGCAACTGCTCGCGGCGGGGGCCGGTGACGCCGTAGAGGCCGAGCAGCCCGGCGACTTCGTCCGGGACGATGTTGCGCTGGCCGGTCTCCAGCCGGGAGAGCACCTGCTTCGACAGCCCTATCGCCGCTGCCGCCTGTTCGAGCGTGACGCGGGCGTCCTTGCGCAGGGCGCGCAGCTCGCCGCCGAGCAGGTCGCCACGACGTCGTTCGACGCCGGCGCGCGGCGGCCACGGCCGGCGAGCGGGCGGACGCGGCCGAGCGGCTCGGGCACGTCGACCTGGCGCGGCGGTTGCGCCGCGAGGCCGGCGCGGCGACCGAGGCGGCCGACCGCGCGCAGCAGGCGGCCGAGCACGCCGCCCGGGCGATCGACGCCGCCGAGAGCGCGACGGACCGGCTCGACCAGATCCTGCACGGCACCCCCGTCCCCGGCGACCGGTCGCCGCGCGGGTGACGCGCCGGCGGACCCGCACCCGGGGACGCCCAGTCGCACCCGGGTGCGGCCGGCGCTCCACCCCCGGCACCCGGGTGCGGGCGCCGGCCCGACCGCGCCGCACCCGGGTGCGGCCGGGCCGGACCGACCCCGCACCCGGGTGCGGGTCGGCGTCCCCGGGTGTCGCGCCCGGGTGCGGGCCCGGCCGGGGCGGGGCGGCGGAGGGGCTCCGGAAACGTTTGCGCGGGGGCGGCCCGGGGCTCGGCAACGGCCTGCCGAGGGTGCCGCCAGGGGTGTGCGACGGCCCGGAACCCGGGGCGGAACCCGGGTGCCGGCGCGTGTCGGGGCGGTGAACCGGCGGTTCCGGGTTGTCCACAGGCCCGCAAAAAGCGCCGATCGGGCGAGATCCAGGCCACGATCACCCTGTGCAGCACCCGGGTACAACTCGGCCCACACCCGGGGATGCACCCGGGGACAACTCGGCCTTCCTGTGGACTGAACGGAGCACCGCCGGAGTTCTCCCCGGGTGCGGCGATCTGTCCCCGGGTGACGACCCGTGTTCGTCCACAGCTCCAGAGGGGTGACGAACTGCGGGAACGCCTGTTGTCCACACAATCCACAGCCCCTACTGCTGTTGCTGTTGTCTTCCCTTGAAGAAGAGAAGAAAGAAAAAACAGCGGGGGTCGGGCCCGGGGACAGCGCCCCGCCCCGGGTGGCACCCGGGTGTGGCCCCGAGGTGACGAACCGCTCCCCGACGCTCTACGGTTGGGGCTCCGCGCCGAGGGTCGGACGATCCGGCGAGGGACGCGGCTCCCCAACCCCACCGCAACGGCTCGCTGTTGTCGTGGACCATGCCGACTTGAGGACTTTGAGAGAGGACGCCTCATGAAGATCCGCGTCGAGCGCGACGGCCTGGCCGACGCCGTCGCCTGGGTCGCGCGCAGCCTGCCGTCCCGGCCGCCGGTCCCGGTGCTCGGTGGTGTTCTGCTCGACGCCGGGGCGGAGGACGGCTCCGGCGAGGCGCTGACCGTCTCCGGGTTCGACTACGAGGTCTCGGCGCAGTGCGGGGTCCCGGCCACGATCGCGGACGGCGGCAAGGCGCTGGTCTCCGGCCGGCTGCTCGCGGACATCACCAAGGCGCTGCCGAACCATCCGGTGGAGATCGCGGTGGACGGCTCCCGGATGACGATCAGCTGCGGTTCGGCGCGCTTCTCGCTGCCGACCATGCCGGTCGAGGACTACCCCCAGCTCCCGTCCATGCCCCAGCTCGCGGGCCAGTTGCCCGGCGAGGTGTTCGGCGAGGCCGTCTCCCAGGTCGCCGTCGCGGCCGGCAAGGACGACACGCTGCCGATGCTGACCGGCGTGCGGCTGGAGATCGGCGAGGGCAAGCTGACCCTGGTGGCGACCGACCGGTTCCGGCTCGCCATGCGCGAGTTCGACTGGCAGCCCGACGAGTCGCTGGGCGAGGTCGCCGTCCTGGTGCCCGCCAAGACGCTCAACGACTCCGCGAAGACGCTGGGCGCGTCCGGCGCGAAGGTCGAGCTGTCGCTCGCCGCCAACGACGGCCTGCTGGGCCTGTCCGGCACGGGCCGGCGCACCACCACCCGGCTGCTCGACGCGGACTTCCCGAAGTACCGGCAACTGCTGCCGACCGAGCACTCCGCCGCCGCGATCATCGAGGTCGACTCGCTGGTGCAGGCGATCAAGCGGGTCTCGCTGGTCGCCGAGCGCGGCACGCAGGTGCGGCTGGAGTTCGGCGACTCGGTGCTGAAGCTGTCGGCGGGCGGTGACGACGAGGGCAGCGCCGAGGAGGAGCTGCCGGTCGAGTACACCGGCGACGCGGTCACCATCGCGTTCAACCCGACCTACCTGCACGAGGGCCTCCAGGCGGTGCGCACCCCCAGGGCGCACCTGTCGTTCACCACGCCGAGCCGCCCGGCGCTGCTCAAGCCGGTGGACGAGGATGGGAACGTGGCGCCGGGCTACCTGTACCTGCTGATGCCCGTGCGCCTGCCCGGCTGACCAACCACGACCCAGGGGAGAACACGACCGTGCAGCTCGGACTCGTCGGCCTCGGCAAGATGGGCTTCAACATGCGCGAGCGGATCCGCCGCGCCGGTCACGAGGTGGTGGGCTACGACCGCAACCCGGACGTGACCGACACCGGCTCGCTGGCCGACCTGGTGGCCGCGCTCGACGCCCCCCGCGTGGTGTGGGTGATGGTGCCCGCCGGCGACATCACCCGGCAGACCGTCGCGGAGCTGGGCGAGCTGCTCTCGCCCGGTGACCTGGTGATCGACGGCGGCAACTCGCGGTTCACCGACGACGCGAAGAACGCCGAGGCGCTGGCCGCCCAGGGCGTCGCGTACGTCGACGCCGGCGTGTCCGGCGGCGTGTGGGGCCTGGAGAACGGCTACGGCCTGATGGTCGGCGGCGAGCCGGAGCACGTCGAGCAGGCGATGCCGATCTTCGACGCGCTGCGCCCGGAGGGCCCGCGCGAGGAGGGCTTCGCGCACGCCGGCAAGGTCGGCGCGGGGCACTTCGCCAAGATGGTGCACAACGGCATCGAGTACGGCCTGATGCAGGCCTACGCCGAGGGCTTCGAGCTGCTGGAGGCGTCCGAGCTGGTCCAGGACGTGCCGGCGACGATCAAGGCGTGGCAGCGCGGCACCGTCGTCCGGTCCTGGCTGCTCGACCTGCTGGTGCGCGCGCTGGAGTCGGACCCGGAGCTGGACGACCTGCGCGGCCACGTGGAGGACTCGGGCGAGGGCCGGTGGACCGTCGAGGAGGCGATCAACCACGCGGTGCCCGCGCCGGTGATCTCCGCCGCGCTGTTCGCCCGGTTCGCGTCCCGCCAGGACGACTCGCCCGCGATGCGCGCGGTCGCCGCGCTGCGCAACCAGTTCGGCGGGCACGCCGTGCAGGCTGCCGGTCCCTCTTCCGGTTCCGGCAGCACGCAGAGCTGAGCCTTGTACGTCCGGCACCTGCAGGTCGCCGACTTCAGGTCGTGGGAGCAGGCGGACCTGGCGTTCGAGCCGGGGGTGAGCGTGCTCGTCGGGCGCAACGGCCAGGGCAAGACGAACCTGGTCGAGGCGCTCGGCTACGTGGCCACCCTCGGTTCGCACCGGGTGGCGACGGACGCGCCGCTGATCCGGCACGGCGCGGCGCGCGCGGTGGTGCGCGCCGCCGTGGTGAACGAGGGCCGCGAGCTGCTGGTCGAGCTGGAGATCACCGCCGGCAAGGCCAACCGGGCGCGGATCAACCGGGGCCCGGTGCCCCGGCCGCGCGACGTGCTGGGCATCCTGCGCACCGTGCTGTTCGCGCCGGAGGACCTGGCGCTGGTGCGCGGCGACCCCGGTGAGCGGCGGCGGTTCCTGGACGAGCTGCTGACCAGCCGGTCGCCCCGGTTCGCCGGGGTGCGCGCGGACTACGACCGGGTGCTCAAGCAGCGCGGCGCGCTGCTCAAGAGCATCCGGTCGGTGCGGTCGGCGGACGTCGGCACGCTGGACGTGTGGGACGGGCACCTGGCCCGGCACGGCGCGGAGCTGCTGGCGGGCCGGCTGGACCTGGTGGCGGACATCGCGCCGCACGTGGCGCGGTCCTACGCGGAGGTCGCGCCGGAGTCTCGGCCGGCGGTGATCGGGTACCGGTCGAGCCTGGGCGGCGCGTTCCCGGGCACGCACGACCGGGCGGCGCTGGAGGAGGCGCTGCTGTCCGAGCTGGGCCGGCTGCGCGGGCAGGAGGTCGACCGGGGCGTGTGCCTGGTCGGCCCGCACCGCGACGACCTGGAGCTGGCGCTCGGCGAGCTGCCGGCGAAGGGCTACGCCAGTCACGGTGAGTCATGGTCCTTCGCGTTGGCGCTGCGCCTGGGCGGCTACGAGATGCTGCGTGTCGAGGGGGCCGAACCGGTGCTCGTGCTGGACGATGTGTTCGCCGAGCTCGACCGGGGCCGGCGTCGGCAACTGGCGAAGGTGGCGGCGGCGGCGGAGCAGGTGTTCATCACGGCGGCGGTCGCCGAGGACGTGCCCGAGGAGCTGGACGGCGTGCGTTTCGAGGTTCGCCACGGGGAGGTGCACCGTGCCTGAGGAGATCCGCCAATCGGGTGTGATGGGCGGCACATCTGGGGACAACCCTGTGGATGGTGTGGATAACTCGGCCACCGAAGGGCATCTATCCACACCTGAAGTCCCACAAGAGGGTGGATTGAAGGGGTCGGACCTCGCACGGGCGGCTCTGGAGGCGGCGCGGGCGTCGGCCAAGGAACGCGGTGCGCGCGTGGCCCGGAGGGGCGGGAGCGGCGGCGCGGTCCGCCGCCGGCGGCGCTGGTCCGGTCCGGGCCCCGACGACCGCGACCCCCAGCCGCTGGGCAGGCTGGCCTCCCGGATCGCCGCCGACCGGGGCTGGACCGAGCGGCTCGCGGGCGGCCAGGTGTTCGCCCGGTGGCCCAAACTGGTCGGCGAGGACGTGGCCGAGCACGCGCAACCGGTTGCGTTCAGTGACGGCGAGCTGACCGTCCAGGCCGACTCCACGGCGTGGGCCACCCAGTTGCGGCTGCTCCAGCGCGAGCTGCTCAAGCGCATCGCGGCCGGGGTGGGGAACGGCGTGGTGCACAAGCTCAAGGTGCAGGGGCCGGCCGCGCCCAGTTGGCGCTACGGCCCCAGGCACGTGCCGGGGCGCGGACCACGTGACACCTACGGGTGAGCCCCGCCAGGGCGTCAGCGGCGATCCTACGGCGCGGTGAGCGCTCAGCAGCCGTTTCGCAGCCCGGCGACAGCCGCGCGGACCCTTCGGTCTTCACTTCGGGCCGCCTGTGAGCAAACCAGGGGTGTCCTTGGTGGGTTTCTGGACGTCTCGCCCAGTAGAATCGAGGGGTATAGCGTGACAGCAGCGTCGCACCCTTCGGTGGCGAGTCGCTTGACGTCCGAGGAGACACCAGGCCCGTGGCAGCCAAGAAGAATGAGTACAGCGCGTCTTCGATCACCGTCCTAGAGGGTCTGGAGGCGGTCCGCAAGCGGCCCGGCATGTACATCGGGTCCACCGGCGAGCGCGGTCTGCACCACCTCATCTGGGAGGTCGTGGACAACTCGGTGGACGAGGCCATGGCCGGGTACGCGACCAAGGTCGACGTCACCCTGCTGGCCAACGGCGGCGTCCGGGTGATCGACGACGGCCGGGGCATCCCGGTCGGGATGCACCCCGTGGAGCAGAAGCCCACCCTGGAGGTGGTGCTCACCAAGCTGCACGCGGGCGGCAAGTTCGACAGCGACTCCTACGCGGTGTCCGGCGGCCTGCACGGCGTCGGCATCTCCGTGGTGAACGCGCTCTCGACCGCGATCGACGTCGAGGTCAAGACCGACGGTTTCACGTGGAACCAGCGCTTCGAGGCCAGCAAGCCCGCGCACGAGCTGCGCCGGGGCGAGGCGACCGAGGAGACCGGCACGGCCATCACGTACTGGGCGGACCCGGAGATCTTCGAGACCACCGAGTACAACATCGAGACCATCTCCCGCCGGTTGCAGGAGATGGCGTTCCTGAACAAGGGCCTCACCATCATCCTGCGCGACGAGCGCGTGCAGGACACGGACGTGGAGGCCGACGCCGAGGGCCACGTGGCCGCCGTGCGCGAGCGCACCTTCCACTACCCCGGCGGCCTGGAGGACTTCGTCCGCCACATCAACCACACCCGCGAGGCCGTGCACGAGAAGGTCATCTCGTTCGAGGCCAAGGGCGACGACCTCGAAGTCGAGGTCGCCATGCAGTGGAACACCGGCTACACGCCCTCGGTGTACACCTTCGCCAACACCATCAACACCCACGAGGGCGGCACCCACGAGGAGGGCTTCCGCGCCGCGCTGACCCGCGTGGTCAACGAGTACGCGCGCGAGAAGAAGCTGCTCAAGGAGAAGGACTCCAACCTCACCGGCGACGACATCCGCGAGGGCCTGGCCGCGATCATCTCGGTCAAGCTCAAGGAGCCCCAGTTCGAAGGGCAGACGAAGACCAAGCTGGGCAACAGCGAGGCCAAGTCGTTCGTGCAGAAGTCCTCCAACGAGCACCTGGCCGACTGGTTCGAGCGCCACCCCAACGAGACCAAGACCATCGTCACCAAGGCGGTCTCCTCGGCCCAGGCCCGCATCGCCGCCCGCAAGGCCCGCGAACTCGTCCGCCGCAAGGGTGCCCTGGACATCGGCGGCCTGCCCGGCAAGCTCAAGGACTGCCGCTCCACCAACCCGGAGGAGTGCGAGCTGTACGTGGTGGAGGGCGACTCCGCCGGCGGCTCGGCCAAGGAGGGCCGGGACTCCATGTTCCAGGCGATCCTGCCGATCCGGGGCAAGATCATCAACGTGGAGAAGGCGCGCATCGACCGCGTGCTGAAGAACAACGAGGTCCAGTCGCTGATCACCGCGCTGGGCACCGGCATCCACGACGAGTTCGACCTGACCAAGCTGCGTTACCACAAGATCGTGCTGATGGCCGACGCCGACGTCGACGGCCAGCACATCCGCACCCTGCTGCTCACCCTGCTCTTCCGCTTCATGCGCCCGCTGCTGGAGACCGGGCACGTCTACCTCGCCCAGCCGCCGCTGTACAAGATCAAGTGGCAGCGCGCGGAGCCGGAGTACGCCTACTCCGACCGCGAGCGCGACGGCCTGGTCCAGCAGGGCCTCGCGGCCGGCCGGAAGATCGGCAAGGACGACAACATCCAGCGCTACAAGGGCCTCGGCGAGATGAACGCCGAGGAGCTGTGGGAGACCACCATGGACCCGGCCAACCGGGTGCTGCTCCAGGTGACCATGGACGACGCGGCGACGGCCGACGAGCTGTTCAGCGTCCTGATGGGCGAGGACGTCGAGGCACGCCGCTCGTTCATCACCCGCAACGCCAAGGGCGTGCGGTTCCTGGACGTCTGAGCGTCCGCGCGTAGTCCTCCCCGGCCGGCGAACAGGAAAGAAGAACCGTGACTGAGACGACGCTGCCTCCCGGCGGTCATGACCGCACCGAGCCGCGCGATCTCCAGCAGGAGATGCAGAACTCGTACATCGACTACGCCATGAGCGTGATCGTCGGACGAGCGCTGCCCGACGTGCGCGACGGCCTGAAGCCGGTCCACGTCCGCGTCCTGTACTCGATGTACGACTCGGGCTTCCGCCCGGACCGCAGCTACAACAAGTGCGCCCGCGTGGTCGGCGACGTGATGGGCAACTACCACCCGCACGGCGACTCGGCGATCTACGACGCCCTGGTCCGCCTCGCCCAACCGTGGGCCCTGCGCTACCCGCTGATCGACGGCCAGGGCAACTTCGGCTCCCAGGGCAACGACCCGGCAGCCGCCATGCGCTACTGCGTGGCACCGGACACGCGGGTCAGGCTGGCGGACGGCTCGACGCCCCGCATCGGCGACATCGTGCCCGACGCGCTGCCGAACAGCGACAACCCGGTCGACCTCAAGGTGCTCGACCGCAACGGCGACCCGGTGCGGGCCGACGTGCTCTTCCACTCGGGCGACCACCCGACGCTGAAGCTGCGCACCCGCAACGGCTACGAGCTGACCGGCACGCACAACCACCCGGTGCTGTGCCTGGTCAGCGTGCTCGGCGTACCGACGCTGCTGTGGAAGCTGCTGGAGGAGATCCAGCCAGGCGACCGCGTGGTCCTCCAGCGCACGCCGCAGGACCAGTCGGAGGCGCTCACGCCCGAGGACGAGGCAGCCGCGCTGGTGGCCGGCGCATTCGTCGGCGAGGGGTGGGTCTCCGAGAACCGCGCGGGGTTCAACAACGTCGACGCGGACTACTTCGCCCGCGTGCTCGCGGCGTACGACTCGGTGGTCGGCGGGCCGCGCTACGCCTACAGCCGCACCATCAAGTCCGGCTCGGTGCTGCACGAACTCGACGTGCAGGACCTGACCGCGCTCCGGACGAGCGTGCTCGGCCCGATGGCGGGGCAGCGCAGCGCGGCCAAGCAGGTGCCCGAGTTCGTGTGGCGGGGCTCCGTCGCGGTCAAGCGGGTGTTCCTCGCCTCGCTGTTCACCGGTGACGGCTCGGCCTCCGCGCTGTCGCGCAACACCGTGCAGGTCTCCTACTCCACCCGCAGCCGCCTGCTCGCCCGCGAGGTGCAGCAGTTGCTGCTGGAGTTCGGCGTGGTCAGCACGCTGGTCGCCTACGACGACGGTGAGGTCAAGGTCGTCGTCACCAACCGGCGGGACGCCCGGTTGTTCGCCGTCAACGTCGGGTTCCTCGGCGTCAAGCAGGACAAGCTCACCGCGATCCTCGGCGCGATCCCGGCCGAGAGCCGGGCCATGAGCAGCGACCACGTGCCCTTCGTCGGCGACTACGTCCGCGCGCGCGGTGCCACCCGCTGGACCGAGCGGGACTGGCTGCGCAGGCACGACGTCGACCGCGTGGAGCGGTGGGAGCGGGACCGCGACGAGATCTCCGCGCGGATCACCGAGCGCGAGGTGCTCGACGTGGTCGAGCC
This sequence comes from Actinosynnema sp. NPDC050436, assembly GCF_040655415.1. Classification (NCBI taxonomy): domain Bacteria; kingdom Bacillati; phylum Actinomycetota; class Actinomycetes; order Pseudonocardiales; family Pseudonocardiaceae; genus Actinosynnema; species Actinosynnema sp. NPDC050436. The sequence continues at coordinate 494,210 of NZ_JBFAJV010000003.1, forward strand.
GCTGGTGGACGGGCGGTTCTACTACGCGGCGGTCGAGTCCGTGACCGCCGCCGGCGTCCAGGCGGTGTACAGCCTGCGCGTCGACACCGAGGACCACGCGTTCGTCACCGACGGGTTCGTCAGCCACAACACCGAGTGCCGCCTCACGCCGTTGGCCATGCAGATGCTGGCCGACATCGAGGAGGAGACGGTCGACTTCCGGGACAACTACGACGGGCGCATCCAGGAGCCGACCGTCCTGCCGTCCCGCGTCCCCAACCTGCTGATCAACGGGTCCTCCGGCATCGCGGTCGGCATGGCGACCAACATCCCGCCGCACAACCTGCGCGAGGTCGCGGACGGCGTGGTGTGGGCGCTGGACAACCCCGAGGCGTCCGAGGAGGAGACGCTGGAGGCGATGATCGCCCGGGTCAAGGGGCCGGACTTCCCGACCTACGGCCAGATCCTCGGCACCGCCGGCATCGAGGACGCCTACCGGACCGGGCGCGGCTCGGTGAAGATGCGCGCGGTCGTGGAGATCGACGAGGACAGCAAGGGGCGGACCATCCTGGTCGTCTCCGAACTGCCCTACCAGGTGAACCCGGACAACCTGGTGGAGAACATCGCCAACCTGGTGCGCGACCAGAAGCTCACCGGCATCGCCAACATCGCCGACGAGTCCAACAAGCGCATCGGGATGCGGATCGTGGTCACGCTGAAGCGGGACGCGGTCGCCAAGGTGGTGCTCAACAACCTCTACAAGCACACCCAGCTCCAGTACTCCTTCGGTGTGAACATGCTGTCGCTGGTCGACGGCGTGCCGCGCACGCTGCGCCTGGACCAGATGATCCGGCACTACGTGAAGCACCAGATCGAGGTCATCGTCCGGCGCACCCGCTTCCGGCTGCGCAAGGCCGAGGAGCGGGCCCACGTGCTGCGCGGCCTGGTCAAGGCGCTCGACCACCTCGACGAGGTCATCGCGCTGATCCGCCGGTCGCAGACGCCGGACGTGGCGCGCACCGGCCTGATGGAGCTGCTCGACGTCGACGAGATCCAGGCGAACGCGATCCTGGAGATGCAGCTCCGCCGGCTGGCGGCCCTGGAGCGGCAGAAGATCATCGACCAGCTCGCCGAGATCGAGCTGGAGATCGCGGACCTCAAGGACATCCTGGACAAGCCGGAGCGGCAGCGCGCGATCGTGCGCGAGGAGCTGCTGGCGATCGTGGAGAAGCACGGCGACGACCGGCGGACCAAGATCGTGCCGTTCGACGGCGACGTGTCGATGGAAGACCTGATCGCGGTCGAGGACGTCGTGGTCACGATCACCCGCACGGGCTACGCCAAGCGGACCAAGACCGACCTGTACCGCTCGCAGAAGCGCGGCGGCAAGGGCGTCCAGGGCGCGCAGCTCAAGCAGGACGACATCGTGCAGCACTTCTTCGTGTGCTCCACGCACGACTGGATCCTGTTCTTCACCAACAAGGGCCGGGTGTACCGGGCCAAGGCGTACGAGCTGCCCGAGGCGAACCGGAACGCGCGCGGCCAGCACGTGGCGAACCTGCTGGCGTTCCAGCCGGACGAGGAGATCGCCCAGGTCATCCAGATCAAGAACTACGGGGTGGCGCCGTACCTGGTGCTGGCCACCAAGAAGGGGTTGGTGAAGAAGTCGAAGCTGACCGACTTCGACTCCAACCGATCGGGTGGTCTTATCGGCATCAACCTCCGTGACGACGACGAGCTGGTGGGCGCGGTGCTCTGCTCGGCGGACGACGACCTGCTGCTGGTGTCGGCGGACGGCCAGTCCATCCGGTTCCACGCCGGTGACGAGGCGCTGCGGCCGATGGGCCGCGCCACCTCGGGCGTCCTGGGGATGCGCTTCAACACCGGTGACGAGCTGCTGTCGATGGGCGTGGTGCAGGAGGGCCTGTTTGTTTTGGTGGCCACCGATGGTGGGTACGCCAAGCGCACGCCGATCGAGGACTACCCGGTGCAGGGTCGGGGCGGCAAGGGCGTGCTGACCATCCAGCACGACCGCCGGCGTGGGAGGCTGGTCGGCGCGCTCATCGTCGACGTCGACGACGAGCTGTACGCCATCACCTCCTCCGGCGGGGTCATCCGGACCAGCGCCGTGGAGGTGCGCAAAGCGGGCAGGCAGACGAAGGGCGTCCGGTTGATGAACCTCGGTGAGGGGACCACTCTCATCGCGGTCGCACGCAACGCGGACGAGGCCGGAGACGTCCCCAGTGGTGACGGCGGGGAACCGGTCGACGGGGAACCCGCCAACTAGCGCGACGAGAGGTTGAGGACTGCTCGTGAGTTCACCCGAGAAGCCAGAGGACAAGACCGCGGTGATCACCCGGCCGAGCGCCGGGTCGACACCGGAACAACCGACGGCGCAGACCTCATCGGGTGGGTCCGGCGCGGCGGAGGCCGCCGCGCCGACCGCGCCGGCCACCCCGGCCGGCGGGAGCCCGGCGGCGGAGGCCCCGGCGGCCGACCAGGAGTCGGCCGCCGCGCCGCCGCCCTGGCAGCGCGTGACCAGCGACGCCCGGTACGGCGAGGCGCAGCAGGTCGGGCCGGGCGACGTCGCTCCCGAGCAGCCCTCGGCGGAGGCCGGGTCGCAGCCCGCGTACCCGGCCTCCGACCCGGACACGGTGGCGGTGGCCCGCCCGGCGGCACCGGGGTCGGCCGGGTCGCCGGCGGGCGGCCTGCTCGGCGGTCCGGGGCGCACGTCGGTGAACCTGGGCGCGGCGAACGGGCGGCCGGCGCAGTCCGCGCCGTCCACGCGCCGTCCCGGCCGGGGGCCCCGGCGGGCCAGCCTCCAGGTCAAGCGGGTGGACCCGTGGTCGGTGCTGAAGCTGGCGCTGGTGCTCAGCGTGGCGCTGTTCTTCGTGTGGCTGGTGGCGGTCGGCGTGCTGTACGGCGTGCTGAACGGCATGGGCGTGTGGGACAAGATCAACAACACCGCGAACGACCTGCTCCAGGGCAACGAGGCGTCCGGTGACCCGTTGATCAGCGCGGGCCGGGTGTTCGGCGTGGCGGCGATCGTCGGCGCGGTCAACATCGTGCTGTTCACCGCGCTCGCCACGGTCGGCGCGTTCGTCTACAACGTGTCGGCGGACCTCGCGGGCGGACTGGAAGTGACGCTGTCCGAACGCGAGTGACCCCGGATTTGGGGCCACGACAGTGGATCGTGTACTGTTGCGGTCGTTGCCCCGAGGGCCTATAGCTCAGGCGGTTAGAGCGCTTCACTGATAATGAAGAGGTCGGAGGTTCAAGTCCTCCTAGGCCCACCGGAAGTTCCGCAGGATTGCAGAGGGGAAATGCTGTGAAGAAGATCATCGCACTTGTCGCCGTCGCCGGTGCGGTTCTGTTCTTCGTCAAGCGCAACCGCTCGGCGAAGGCCGACGCGGACCTGTGGCGCGAGGCCACGGCTCCGACCGACTGAACCCGCGAAGGGCGGACATCTGCCGCTCCTCGTGAGGGGACGTAGCTCAATTGGCAGAGCACCGCCTTTGCAAGGCGGGGGTTAGGGGTTCGATTCCCCTCGTCTCCACGCACTCAAGGCTCGCAGGACCTCCTGCGGGCCTTTTGTCATTCCGGCTCCCCGTCGTTCCAGCCCCGTGTCGTTCCGGCGCGCTGAGGTTCCGGCCCGGTGCCGTGGAATCGGGGGTGATCGGGTGGGTGCCGGTCGGGTGCCGGGGGACCGGGTCCCGGTGCGGCACTCAACCGGTCGGCTGCGGGGCACGAAGCGTCACGTGCGGGCGCTGCCGGGTGGAGGTGGCTGCCCGATCGGGTGAAAAGCAGCGGCGGGGCGTCGCACCGTTGCGACGCCCCGCCTGCTCGCTCACCGGGTGGTCAGGCGTTGGCCAGACTGTTCGAGGTGTTGTGCTGCCTGCGCGCGGCGATCACCTTGTCCAGGGCCCAGGACCCGGGACCGGTGAAGACCAGGAGCAGGAACACCCAGGCGTACACGGCGGCGAGTTCGCCCTGGTTCTGGATCGGCAGCAGCCCGGCGGGCTGGTGCACCACGAAGTAGGCGTACGCCATCGCACCGGACGAGACCAGCGCGGCCACGCGCGTGCCCAGCCCGAGGACGATCAGCGCGCCGCCGACGAGTTCGATCAGCCCGGCCGGACCCGCCGGCCAGGAGGTGATGGACACGCTTCCCTTCGCGCCCAGCACACCGAACAACTTCTGTGCCCCGTGACACACGAACAACACGCCGACGACGATCCGGAACACAGCTAGGGCGTGATCACGACCGCGGTCAAAGACGTTCATCAGGGTCAGTCCTCACATCGCAGGGCGGCCTGGCAGGGGTAAGGACAAGCTAACCGCCTTAACGTTGCGTGCCTAGGTCGTCACCCTGTCGATTCGCTGTTGGGATTCTGATTGACTGACGGCCCTATGAACCGACCGCTGCGCATTGCCCTGCCATCCCTGCTGGTCCTCGGCGCGCTGGCCGCGTGCGGCACCGGCGGCCCGGCCACGCCCGCCGCCGCGACCCCGCCCGCCGCGTCGAGCACCCCGTCCTCGGCACCCGCGCCGGCGGGCCCGCCCCCGGTGCCGGAGCCGGCCGCCGAGGGGACGTGCCCGTACCTGGAGTCGACCACCGTCGCCCAGGCGAACGGCCAGCTCGTGGTGAAGGTCCGGCTGTCCGCCGACCAGCCCCGCCCGGCGTGCTTCTTCTACGCGAACGCCACCGACGTCCAGCTCTCGGTCTGGGTGTTCGAGGGCGAGGAGAAAGCCGCCAAGGCGGTGGTCGACCGGGCCGCGCCGGTCGCCGACTCCAGCCCCGCCTCCGCGCCCGCCGGCTGGAAGGGCGGGTCGCTGACGGGCGGCGAGGGCGCGGTCTACGCGGTCGCCAAGGGCGGGGCCGCCGTCGTCGTGACCAGCAACCAGCAGCAGACCATCAAGGCGAAGCGGATCGCCGAGACGGTGATCGGCAACCTCGGCCTCTGAGCGCGGGCGTGCGTCCGCGCCGGCCGCCTCGGTGGGAGGTGGTCGGCGCGGCTGCGGCCCGTGCTCCGGGGTCGTCCCCCGGAACCCTCAGTGGCGGTCGGAGACGCTCTGGTCCGCCGGGCGGCCGTTGCGGGCGGCGTTGTCGGCGGTCGTGCGGTCCACGGCGGGCGGCGGGCCGACCGGCTCGTCGACCTCCTCCAGGTGGACCTCCTCCGGGCGGCGGGTCAGCGCCACGTAGCCGGCGACGGCCACGGCGGCGACCAGGCCCAGCAGCCACGGCCACTTGCGGCCCTTCTTCGGCCGCTGCGCGGCGGCGAAGTCCTTGCGGGCCTGCTTGGCGGCCTTGCGCACGTCCTTCGCACGCGTCCTGGTCTCCTTGCGGGCCCGGTCGGCGGCCTTGGCCACGTCCTTGCGGACGCCCTTGGCCCTCTTGGCGAGCTGCTTGCGGGTCTTGCGGGTCGACTTCTCGACCTCTTCGGCCTTCTCCACCAGCGCGCCCGCCCGGTCCGCGACGAGGCCGCGCACGTGGTCGGCCGTGACGCCGCGCTCCGCGAGCTTGCCCTCCGCCCGCTCCGCCCAGGTCACGGCGGCATCGGCACCGGCGTGACCAGCGCGGACCGCACCTCGGCGAACGGCGCGCAGACCCGTGCCGACCGCCTTGCCCACCGATTCACCGGCTCGGGCCATTGCGTCCACCTCGTCCATGTCGCGCTCCACAAGCTGTCGGTCAGTCACCCTCCGGCAATACCCATCCTGCCCCTTCCCGAACCGTCCTGCTCCCGGATGGCACGATGGTGGGCGTGGCAGACAGCAAAGACTCCCTCGTCGGGACCAAGGTGACGGCCACCCTGCACACCTCGCAGGGTGACATCAAGATCAACCTCTTCCCCGACCACGCCCCGAAGACGGTGGCCAACTTCGTCGGCCTGGCCGAGGGCACCAAGAGCTACAGCGAGCCCAACGCGCGGGGGGAGTCCTCCGGGGCCTTCTACGACGGCTCGATCTTCCACCGCGTCATCGCGGGCTTCATGCTCCAGGGCGGCGACCCGACCGGCACCGGCCGGGGCGGCCCCGGCTACAAGTTCGCCGACGAGTTCCACCCGGAGCTCCAGTTCAACAAGCCCTACCTGCTGGCGATGGCGAACTCCGGGCCCAACTCGAACGGCTCGCAGTTCTTCGTCACCGTCGCGCCGACGACGTGGCTGAACTTCAAGCACACGATCTTCGGCGAGGTGGCCGACCAGGACTCCCGCAACGTCGTGGACGCGATCGGCAACGCGCCGACCGGCTCCGGCGACCGCCCCGTCACCGACGTGGTGATCCAGAAGATCTCGATCGAGCGCGCCTGAGCGATGACCTCGCCTGCTGCCCCCGGTGACCCGGTCGGGGCCGCCGCCTGCGTGCGGCACCCCGACCGGGCCACCGGGCTGCGGTGCGCCCGGTGCGACCGCCCCGCGTGCCCGGAGTGCCTGAGGGAGGCGTCAGTCGGCTTCCAGTGCGTCGACTGCGTGTCCGAGGGCCGCAAGACGGTCCGGCGCGGCACGACGATGGTCGGCGCGGAGTTCTCCCGCCGGCTGGTCGTCACGCCCGTGCTGATCGCGCTGAACGCGCTCGCGTACGTGGTGACCGCGCTCCAGGCGGGCAGCGTGGCGAACAACGCGGCGTCGCGGCTGTTCGCCGAGTTCGTGCTGTGGCCGGTCGGCATCTGGTCGGGCGAGTGGTGGCGGCTGGTGACCTCCGGGTTCCTGCACTACGGGCCCGCCCACCTCGGCCTGAACATGATCGCCCTCTACGTGCTGGGGCGTGACCTGGAACCGGCGTTCGGCAAGGTCCGGTTCCTGGCCGTGTACCTGGTGTCGCTGCTGGGCGGCGGGGTCGCGGTGTACCTGTTCGGCGGGGTGAACACGCCCGTCGCCGGCGCGTCCGGCGCGGTGTACGGCCTGATGGGCGCGCTGCTCGTGGCCGTGCTGAAGCTCCGGCTCAACCCCGGGTCGGCGCTCGGCGTGATCGCGCTGAACCTGGTGCTCAGCTTCACGCTGCCGGGCATCTCGCTGCTCGGCCACGTGGGCGGCCTGGTCGTCGGCGCGGCGGTGGCGGCCGGCCTGGTCTACGCCCCCCGCGCGCACCGCGACCGGTACCAGGCGCTCGCGGTGGTGGGCGCGGTCGTGCTGCTGGTCGTGATGGCCGTCGTGCGGACCGGCCAGCTCGGCTGACCGGCACCCCCGGCGGCGGTCCCGGTGCGCGGTCGGCGCTACGGCCGCAGCGCGTGCAGCACGTCGGCGACGTCGCGCGGGTCCGCGCCCAGGTCGGTGACGGTCAGCACGTAGAGCTGCTCGTCCTCGCCGCGCTCCCAGTCCAGCTCCAGGGTGGTCACCTCCCGGCCCAGCCGGCGGGTGTGGGCGAGCTTCACCTTCACCTCGTGCCACGGCAGGTGGCGCGGCCCGGTGGCGGTGCGGACGGTCAGCCCGGTGGCGTCGGCGGCGAGCTTGGGTCGCACGAACGTGCCGTAGGCCGCCAAGGCGGCCGTGAACGCGGTCGCGGTGCCCAGGAGCAGCCTGGTGGTGGGTTCGGCGCTCAGGACGGCGACGACGAGCGCGGTGGCGGCCAGCGCCCAGGCGACGCCCACGGCGGCCGGTTTCGGGGCCCAGGAACGAGGTTCGGTCACGCGTCCGAGTCTCCCGCATGTGGACAACTGGAGGGCTCTACCGGCGCTTGTGCAATTTGGCGCAAAGTTGTCCACAGGAGTTGTCCCCATTGGGGATGAGTTACACCCCTGTGCTTCGGTGACCGGGAGGTGAACCGGGTGAACTACCGGTGGACGCACGACGGCCCGGACGCGGTACACGTCCGGGCCGTCCGCCACGTGGCGTAGCGCGTGGTCAGCGCCACCGCATGGTCATCAGCAGTCCGACGATCATCAGGGCGAACCCGATGCCGAAGTTCCAGCTCCCGAGGTCCATCATCACCGGGACCTTCTCGCCCGCGATGTAGTTGACCACCAGCCACGCCAGGCCGAGCAGCATCAGACCGAGCATCACGGCGATGTAGACCGGGTGGGACGGACCGGCCGCCTTCACCTTCACCGGGGTGCGGCGATCGGTCGGCGCCGTGTACACGGCCTTCTTGCGGACCTTGGACTTGGGCATTCTGTCCTCGCCTGACGGGGGTGGATGAGCTCCCAGTGGCGCGAGTTCACGTCCACTGCTGGATGAACACGTTAACGTAGCCGAGCAGGTCACTGAAGAGCACCGCGCAGTTCAGGAACGTTCGGACCGGGAGGAATTTCGGTGAGCCACGACCCGCCCCCGCCGCGCGGCGGCCCGTCGGGGCTGCCGCCGGGACGGTCGCCCCGCCCCAGGCCAGGGGACCGCCGACCCGCCGCACCGCCCCCGCCGGCCCCCGAGGAGATCACCCAGGTCTCGCCGCCGGGCTGGGACGAGCCTTCGGTCCGCAGGCCCCCGACGCCACCCGGCGGACAGCCCCGAGCCCTCGACCCGCGCGGCCCCGCCCCCCGCCCCGACGCCCCTTCGCTGAGCGGCAGGCTCAACGGCGACAGCCGCCACGGCCGCCTGGAGGACGACTGGCGCGGGCAGCACGCCGAGGGCGACCGCCACAGCGGCTTGGACGACTGGCGCGGGCCGTACAGCGAGGGCGACCGGTACGGCCGCCTGGACGACGGCCGACGTGGGCAGTACAGCGAGGGCGACCGTCACGGCCGCCTGGACGACGGCCCACGCGGGCAGCACGCCGAGGACGGCGGCCACGGCCGCTCGGACGACGCGTGGCCCGGTCGGTACGCCGACGAAGGCAGGCACGGCCGCCTCGACGGCGACGAGCGGGATCGGTCCGGGGGAGAGGAGCGCGGGTTCCGGGGCGAGGCGGTGCCGCCGGCCGGCCGCGCGCCCCGGCCCGGCCCGACGCCGGCGGCGGACGCCACCCGCTACACCAACGCGTTCTCCGGCAGCCTCCCACCGCCACCCGGCCCACACCGCCTCGGCGCCACCCCGCCCGGTCCTGGTCCGACCGGTCCCGGTCCGACCGGCACCACCCCGCCCGGCCCGAACCCACTCGGCCCGAATCCGCCTGGCCCGAACCCTCTCGGTCCGAACCCTGTGGGCACCGGGCCACGCGGGGCCACCCCGCCCGGCGCGAACCCGTCGGACCCGCACTCCAGCTCGGACCCGGCACCGGCCGCGCCCGGAGCACCCCCGCCCGGAGCACCCGCACCCGGAGCACTCCCGCCCGGAGGACCCCGGCCCGCGCCGGCCGGGCGGGCGGCACCTCCGCGTCGCCCCCGGCCCGTCGACCCGCCCACCGAGGTCATCGCCCGGGTCGAGGACGACTACGACGACGAGTACGACGACGACGCGTACGACGATTACGAAGACGAGTACTACGACGACGAGGACGAGCCCGGACCGGACCACCACGAGGAGCCCCCCACGCCTCCCCAGGACAGCACCGCCCGCAAGTCCGTCCGCGCGGTCGGCGAGCTGCTGATCACGGCCGGATTGGTGATCCTGCTGTTCGTCGTCTACGAGGTCTACGTCACCGACCTCATCTCGGCCGGCAAGCAGGACGACGCCACGCACGCCCTCGACGACAAGTGGAACGCCAACACCGTCGAGCCGGCCGACGAGCAGCGGCAGGCCAAGTACGACCTGATCGCGGGCCAGGCGTTCGCCAAGATGTACATCCCGGTGTTCGGGCCGGACTACAAGTTCTCCGTGGTCGAGGGCACCACCGACAAGGACCTGGAGATCGGGCCCGGCCACTACGTGAACACCGCGCTGCCCGGCAACCCGGGCAACTTCGCGGTCGCCGGCCACCGGGTCGGCAAGGGTGCGCCGTTCAACGACCTGGACCTGCTCGCCTCGTGCGACGCGATCGTGGTCGAGACGCAGACCGACTGGTTCGTCTACCGGATGCTGCCCAAGTCCTCCGAGGTGGCCGGGTGGGCGCAGGCCGAGAAGTCGACGTCGCCCCGGTGCGCGAAGGTCGCCCCGCTGGGCGGCTCGTACGACAAGACGGTCGGCCAGGAGATCGTGCTGCCCAGCCAGGGCGAGGTGATCAACGCGGTGCCGCACTTCACCGGCACCGCGCCCGAGGCGCAGCAGACCGCGCTGATGACGCTCACCACGTGCCACCCGAGGTTCTCCGACAAGCAGCGGCTGATCGTGCACGCGGTGCTGACCCAGCACTACGCGAAGGCCCCCGGGTTCCTGCCCGAAGAGCTGAAGGAGCAGTGATGTACGGCTGGATCTGGCGGCACCTGCCCGGCCCGCTGCCGGTGCGCGTGCTGGAGGCCCTGGTCCTGGTGGCCGGGGTGGTGGCGCTGCTGATGTTCGTGGTGTTCCCGTGGGCGGAGCCGAAGCTGCCGTTCAACAACGTGACCACCGCCCAGTAGCCGCGAGCAGCACGGCGCGGCCGGGGCCCACCGGGCTCCGGCCGCGCTGCGTGCGGGGGTCAGGCGTGGGAGATGGCGGTCATCGCCTCCCGGTCCACGACCTTGACCCGGTCCCGGCCCTGGTCGGTGCCGAGCGCGACCTCGTGCGCGTCCAGCTTGAGCCAGCCCTCGTTGGTGGTGAACGGCACCGCGCGCTGCTCCAGGAAGCGGACCACGGCGTCCGGGGCGGGCACGGGTGCTTCCGGCAGGGTCGGCGCGTCGGCGAGCAGGCTGGTCACCGTCTCCAGCGCGTCGCCCTTGGTGTGGCCGATCAGGCCGATCGGGCCGCGCTTGATCCAGCCGGTGACGTACACGCCGGGGATGGCCTGGTCGTCCAGGTCGAGCACGCGGCCCGCCTGGTGCGGCACGGTGCCCGAGGTGTGGTCGAACGGCAGGTCCGCGAGGTGCGTGGACAGGTAGCCGACCGCGCGGTAGACGGACTGGACGGGCCAGTCGGTGAACTCTCCGGTGCCCTCGACGCCGCCGTCGCCGGTCAGCCGCATCCGCTCGGTGCGCAGGCCGGTGACCGCGCCGTCCGCGCCGAGCACCTCGACCGGGGCCTCCAGGAAGTGCAGGTGCAGCCGCCTCGGCCGGTCGCCGACGTCGCGGATCGCCCACTCCTGGAGGGTCTTGACCACCATCTCGACCTGCTTGTTCGACCGGATGGAGGCCATGCTGGCGGCGCAGAAGTCGATGCCCTCCGGGTGCACGACCACCTCGACGTTGGGCGAGTGGTCGAGCTCGCGCAGCTCCAGCGGGGTGAACTTGGCCTGGGCGGGGCCGCGCCTGCCGAAGACGTGCACGTCGGTGACGGGGCTGGCCTTGAGGCCCTGGTAGACGTTGTCCGGGATCTCGGTGACCAGCAGCTCGTCGGCGGTCTTGGCCAGGATGCGGGCGACGTCGAGCGCGACGTTGCCGACGCCGAGCACGGCGACCTGGGAGGCGGTGAGCGGCCAGGTGCGCGGCACGTCCGGGTGGCCGTCGTACCAGGAGACGAAGTCGGCCGCGCCGAAGGAGCCGTCCAGGTCGATGCCGGGCAGGTCGAGCGCCCGGTCCTTCTCCGCGCCGGTGGAGAAGATGACGGCGTCGTAGAACTGGCGCAGCTCGTCCAGCTTCACGTCCACGCCGTACTCGACGTTGCCGAAGAACCGGATCTCCGGCCGGTCGAGCACCCGCTGCAGGGCGGTCACGATGCCCTTGATCCTCGGGTGGTCCGGGGCGACGCCGTACCTGATCAACCCGTACGGGGCCGGCATCCGCTCGAACAGGTCGACGGAGACGTCCGCGTCCGACTTGGTCAGGGTGTCGGCGGCGTAGATGCCCGCTGGGCCCGCGCCGACGACGGCGACGCGCAGAGAACGTGTCATGAGTATAGGTTAGGTGAGCCTAAGCTCACTTCTGACGAGAGGTTGGTCACGGCTACGCTGGCGCCCATGCGCGTGCTCGTGGTCGACAACTACGACAGCTTCGTCTACAACCTCGTCCAGTACCTGGCCCAGCTCGGGGTCGAGTGCGTGGTGCGGCGCAACGACGCCGTGGAGCTCGACGAGATCGGCGAGGTCGGCGGCGTGCTGGTCAGCCCCGGCCCCAGCACCCCCGACAAGGCAGGCCGGAGCATGGACGTCATCCGCCACTGCGCGGACGTCGGCGTCCCGGTGTTCGGCGTGTGCCTCGGCCACCAGGCCATCGGCGCGGTGTGGGGCGGCACCGTCGACCTCGCGCCGGAACTCCTGCACGGCAAGACCTCCGTCGTGCACCACGAAGGCGTGGGCGTGCTGGCCGGCGTGCCCAGCCCGTTCACCGCCACCCGGTACCACTCGCTGACCGTGCTGCCGGACACCATCCCCGCCGAGTTCGAGGTCACCGGCCGCACCGACACGGGGGTGGTGATGGCCATGCGGCACCGGGAGCTGCCGGTCGAGGGCGTCCAGTTCCACCCGGAGTCCGTGCTCACCGACGGCGGCCACCGGATGCTCGCCAACTGGCTGCGGGTGTGCGGCTACGAGGTGCCCGAGGGGACGGTGTCCCGGCTGGAGACCGGGATGCGCGAACTCGCGGCAGCGGCCCGCCAGGTCTGACCCCACCACTGCGACCCCACCACCGGATCACGAAGAAGGCCCCCGACTCCGTCCGGAGTTCGGGGGCCTTCTTCGTGATCGGGCGGCCTACCGGGTGGTCGTCGGCCCGATCTTGAAGTCGTAGAGCTTCACGTTGATCCGGGCGTTCTTGGCGACCGGCGCGTCGGTCTTGAACTCGGACTCCGCGATCTTCTTGTCCTGGGTCAGCTCGGTGGTGGGCAGCCGCTCCGACACGTTCAGGTCGCCGGTCCAGCCCAGCTGGCCCAGCTTCGAGCGGGCCTGGGCCTCGGTCATCCCGGTCAGGTCCGGCATCAGGAACTGGTTGCCCTTCGACACGCTCAGCGTGACCAGCGACCCCTTCTGGGCGCGGCCGGGCTCCGGGTTCTGGGCCACCACCTCGCCCTGGTCCTTCGGGCTGTCCACTTCCTTGGTCTGCACCTCGAACCCGTTGCCCTTCAGCGTCGCCTGCGCGCGCTGGAGCGTCTGGCCGGTGACGTCGGGCACCTGGACGGTGTCCGGGCCCTTGCCCAGGACGATCGTGATCGCGCTGCCCTTGGGCGCCTTGGTGCCGGGTGCCGGGCTCTGGTCGGCCACCTTGCCCACCAGCTTCGGGTCCTCGACCTCGGTGGGCTCGGTGGCCTGCTTGAAGACCCAGCTTCCCTCTTCGAGCTTCTTCTGCGCGTCGGTCGGCGAGAGGCCCTTCACGTCGGGGACCTCGGCCGGCTCCGCCGGTGCGCCGACCACCAGGGTGATCTTGGACCGCTTCTCGACCTCGCGGCCGGGCGGCGGGTCGGTCTCCAGCACCTGGCCGACCTGCTCGGGCGTGCACGTCGGCGCACCGCCCGGCTGCGGCTGGCAGGGCTTGTTCACCAGCACCGGCTCCAGGTCGAGCCGGCGCAGCTCCTCGGACGCGGACGCCGAGGTCTGGCCCTTCACGTCCGGGATCGACACCTTGGTCGAGCCGGCCTCGTTGTCGTGCTTGAGCAGCGAGGTGGTGATCCAGGCGGCCAGCGCGAGCACCGCGACGCAGAGCAGGACGACCAGCGTGATCATCACCGTCTTCTTGCGCCGGGCCTTGCGCTCCGCCTCCTCCTCGGCGACCGGGTCGTAGTCGTCGGGCTCCTCGCGCAGCGCGGACGGGCGGTGCCGGCCGCCGGAGACCACCTCGGTGCGCGGCGACTGGTTCATCACCGCCGTGCGGTCCTCGGGCGTCATCACGGCGGGCGCGGACGGGCGCTGACCCGACAGCACGCGCACCAGGTCCGCGCGCATCTCGGCGGCCGACTGGTAGCGGTTCGCCGGGCCCTTGGCCATCGCCTTGAGCACGATCGCGTCCAGCGCGGGCGTCACCTTCGGGTTCAGCGACGACGGCGGCTTCGGGTCCTCCCGCACGTGCTGGTAGGCCACCGCCACCGGCGAGTCGCCGGTGAACGGCGGTTCGCCGGTCAGCAGCTCGAACAGCACGCAGCCCGACGCGTAGACGTCCGACCGGGCGTCGACCGCCTCGCCCCGGGCCTGCTCGGGCGACAGGTACTGCGCGGTGCCGATCACGGCGGCGGTCTGGGTCACCGCCGCCTGGCCGTCGTGCACGGCCCGCGCGATGCCGAAGTCCATCACCTTCACCGCGCCGGAGCGGGTGATCATCACGTTGGCGGGCTTCACGTCCCGGTGCACGATCCCGTGCCGGTGGCTGAAGTCCAGCGCCGCCGACACGTCGGCCATGATCTCCATGGCGCGCTTGCCGGTCAGCGGGCCCTGCGTCTTGACCATGTCGCGCAGCGTCCGGCCGTCGACGAACTCCATGACGATGTAGGGCAGCGGGCCGTACTCGGTGTTCGTCTCACCGGTGTCGTAGACGGCGACGATCGCGGGGTGGTTCAGCGCCGCGGAGTTCTGGGCCTCCCGCCGGAACCGCTCCTGGAACTGGGTGTCGCGGGCGAGGTCGGCGCGGAGCACTTTGATCGCCACGTCCCGGCCGAGCCGCACGTCGCGGCCCTTGTGGACCTCCGACATGCCGCCGTAGCCGAGGGTCTCACCCAGTTCGTAGCGGTTGGAGAGCAGTCGCGGAGTGCTCATCAGTGCTTCGTCCCGCTCCTCGTCACCGGTTGTGCCATCGCTTCCGTCCGCCTTAGTACCGTTCGGCCGTTACGTCGGTACACACGTCACCGTCACCCGTGAGCCGATCGCAACCTCGCCGGTCGGGCTCACGTCCGACACCAGGCACCTGCGCTGGTCCCGGGGCGCACCGCCCTGTTCGGCGCGCACCTCCGGCTCCAGCCCGTACCCGGAGAGCTTCTTGGCGACCTCGTCGGCCGGCAGGTCGACGAAGTCGGTCCCCGCGATCCTGACCACCGGGGCGCCGGGGAGCCGGTCGGTCGAGTCCTGCGGGGACGTCTGGGCGCTCGTGGCACCCTGCTGGCTCGTCCCACCGGGCCCCTCGTCGTCCTTGCCCAACCCGCGCAGGATGACCACGCCGAGTACCAGCAGCACAGCCACCAGCACAGCGACCATAACCCACAGCAGCGCCCGGTTGCGCCCCGGTGGTCGTGGCGGCGGTGGCAACGGTCCGAAAGCACCCGTGCGCGGAGTGTTCACCTGCGGCGGCACCGGCTGCATCCCCGGCCGCGAGCCGGGGTGGGTGAGCGGGACCGACGGGTGGGGTGGCTGTCCCATCGGCTGGGAAACCGGGGGCGGCTGCGGCAGCGGCGGCGGCGGGGAGAGCTGCTGCGGGACCTGCTGGGGCACCTGCTGCGGGACGGGCCCCGAGCCGACCGCCATGGCCAGCCCGGTCGGCGCGGGCAGCGGCTGCCCGGCCCGGATCGCGCCGACCGCCGCCGCGAACTCGCCGCCGTTGCGGTAGCGCTGGCGCGGGTCCTTCACCAGGGTCGCCTCGATCAGCGCGCGCGGGCCCGGCGGCACGTCCGGCGGCAGCGGCGGGGCGATGTCCCGGATGTGCATCATCGCCACGGTCACCGCGTTCTCGGACAGGAACGGCCGGTGCCCGGTCAGGCACTCGTACCCGCACACGGCCAGCGCGTACACGTCGCTCGCGGGTTCGGCGGCGTGGCCCAGCGCCTGCTCCGGCGCGATGTAGTGGGCGGTGCCCATGACCATGCCGTTGTGCGTCACCGGCACCGCGTCGGCGGCCTTCGCGATGCCGAAGTCGGTGATCTTCACCTTGCCGGTCGGCGTCACCAGGATGTTGCCCGGCTTCACGTCCCGGTGCACCAGGCCGCGCTCGTGCGCCGCCTGCAGCGCGTTGCCCGCCTGCTCCAGGACGTCGAGCGTGCGGTCCGCGCCGAGCCGGCCGCGCGCGATCACCGCCGCCAGCGGCTCGCCCTCGACCAGTTCCATCACCAGGTACGCGGTGTCCTCCGGCCCGTCGGGCACCGACGCGGTCTCGCCGTAGTCGTGCACGGCGGCGATCCCGGGGTGGTTGAGCGACGCCGTGGTGCGCGCCTCGATCCGGAACCGGTTGAGGAACTCCGCGTCGCCGGACAGCTCCGCCTTGAGCACCTTCACCGCGACCCGGCGGTCCAGCCGGGTGTCGGCGGCCTCCCAGACCTCGCCCATGCCGCCCACCGCGATCCGCTTGGCCAAGCGGTACCGCTCCGCGAGCAACTGGCCGGAGGTCAGCATCACCGGCTCCCGAGATACGCGCCGATGACCGCGCGGCCGATCGGCGCGGCCACCCGCCCGCCGGTCGCGGACAGGCCCACGTCACCACCGTTCTCCACGATGACCGCGATGGCGATCTCCGGCTTCTCGGCGGGCGCGAAGCCCACGTACCAGGCGTTGGGCTTGGTCGCCTTCACGTCCTCGCCCCGCTCGGCGGTGCCGGTCTTGGACGCGATCGTCACCCCGGACAGCCGGCCGCCCTGGAAGGTGTTCTTCTCCGACTCGACCATCATGTCGCGCAGCGCGGTGGCGTGCTCGACCTCCATCGCCTCGGCGACGTCGTCGCCCTTGTCCTCGCTGATCACCTGGAGGTCGGGCGCGAGCACCTTGTGGATCAGGTGCGGGCGCATCCGCACCCCGCCGTTGGCGATGGTCGCCGCGATCACCGCGTTCTCCAGCGGCGTGACCAGCACGTCCCGCTGGCCGATGCCGGTCTGGTGGACCGCCGGCCGGTCCTTCATCGGGCCCAGCGTCGAGGTCTCCACCGACAGCGGCACCTTCAGGTCCGCGTCGTCGAAGCCGAACTTCGCCGCCTGCTTGGTCAGCTTGTCCTTGCCGAGCTGGTCGGCCAGCACCGCGAACGCGGTGTTGCACGACTTGGCCAGCGCCTCCTGGAGGGTGGCCGTCACGCCGTTGCCGCAGTTGGTGTCGTTGAAGTTCGGCAGCGTGGTGTTGGTGCCCGGCAGGGTGATCACCGGGCGGCCGTCGACCTCGCTGTCCTTGGTCTTGCCCTCGGCCAGCGCCGCCGCCGCGACCACCAGCTTGAACGTCGACCCCGGCGCGTAGAGGCCCGCGACCGAGCGGTTGAGCAGCGGCAGGCCGGCGTCCTCGGCGGTCAGCCCCTTCCACGCGGCCTGCTGCTCGTCCACGTCGTGGCTGGCCAGCGAGTTCGGGTCGAACGACGGGGTGGACGCCATGGCCAGGATCTCGCCGGTCTGCGGCCGGATCGCCACCACCGCGCCGGTCACGCCCTGCAGGTTGTCGTAGGCGGCCTGTTGCAGCGCCGCGTCCACGGTGAGCTGGAGGCTGCCGCCCTTCGGGTCGCGGCCGGTGATCAGGTCCGACACCCGGCGGGTGAACAGCCGGTCGTCGGAGCCGTTGAGCAGGTCGTCCTCGGCCCGCTCCAGGCCGCCCGCGCCGTAGACCGTGGAGAAGTAGCCGGTCACCGGCGCGAACGCCGGGCCCGCGTACTTGCGCAGGTAGCGCAGCCGGTCCGTGGTCTTCTCCACGGTCGCCAGCGGCTCGCCGCCCGCCGCGATGATCTGGCCGCGCTCGCGCGAGTACTGGTCGAGCACCACCCGGCGGTTGAGCGGGTCCTTGCGGTAGTCGTCGGCCTTGATGACCTGCACGTAGGTGGCGTTGGCCAGCAGCAGCAGCATCATGACCATCATGGCCACGCCGACCCGGCGGAGCGGTGTGTTCATTTGGGACGCTCCACCATGACTGTGAACTGGTCGGCGATCGCGGGCTGCTGCGCCCGGGGCTTGGGCGTGGCCTTGGGCGCGCGCGCCGCGTCCGAGATCCGCAGCAGCAGCGCCACCAGGATGTAGTTGGCCAGCAGCGACGACCCGCCGTAGGACAGGAACGGCGCGGTGATGCCGGTCATCGGGATCAGCTTGGTGACGCCGCCGATGACGATGAAGATCTGGAAGGCCACCGCGAACGCCAGGCCGCCGCCCAGCAGCTTGCCGAAGGTGTCGCGCACGGCCAGCGCGCCGCGCATCCCGCGCATGGCGAACACGGTGTAGATCAGCAGCACCGCCGCCAGGCCGACGAAGCCCAGCTCCTCGCCGATCACCGCCGTGATGAAGTCGGTGTTCGCCTCCGGGATCTGGTCCGGCCGGCCGCCGCCCAGGCCCGCGCCGAACAGGCCGCCGGTGCCCAGGCCGAACAGCGACTGGACGATCTGGTAGCCCTTGTTCGTGGCATCCGCGAACGGGTCGAGCCAGTTCGCCACCCGGACCTGCACGTGGCTGAAGATCTTCCAGGCGATGAACGCGCCGACGCAGAACAGCACCACGCCGATCACCACCCACGCCGCGCGCTCGGTCGCCACGTAGAGGAGTACGAGCACGATGCCGAAGAAGAGCAACGACGAGCCCAGGTCCTTCTGGAAGACCATGATCCCGACGCCGACCAGCCACGCGCCCAGCAGCGGGCCGAGGTCGCGCGCGCGCGGCAGGTCCAAGCCGAGGAACCGGCGGCCCGCCGTGGTGAACAGCTCGCGCTTGGACACCAGGAACGCGGCGAAGTAGACCATCAGCAGGATCTTGGCGAACTCGCCCGGCTGGATGGAGAACGCGCCGAAGCTCAGCCAGATCTTCGCGCCGTTGATCTCCGGCGCGATGAAGCTGGGCAGCACGCCCGGCAGGACCAGCGCGATCAGGCCGACGAACCCGAACGTGTAGCCGTAGCGGGCCAGCGTGCGGTGGTCGGAGAGCACCTTGAGCGCGGTGCAGAACAGCACCAGCGCGATCGCCGTCCACAGCACCTGCTTGGGCGCGGCAGGCGACCACACCGCGTTGTTCGGCAGCTTCACGTCCGCCATGGCCAGGTCGATCCGGTGGATCATCACCAGGCCCAGGCCGTTGAGCATCGCCACGCACGGCAGGATCACCGGGTCGGCGTACGGCGCCCACCAGCGCACCGCGAGGTGCGCCACGGTGAGCAGGCCCATGTAGGCCAGGCCGAGCCACACGATGTTCATCGTGAGCTCCTGCTCCTGGTTCGCCTCGACCAGGATCAGGGCGATCGTCACCAGGCCGGCGGCGAACGCGAGCAGGGACAGTTCCGTGGAGCGCTTGGTGGGCGGCTTCAACCCCGGCGACGTGCTTGCCGCGAGCGGTGTGCCGCCTCCCGCCGTCGCGGGCGGCGTGCCCTCCGCGCCGGGGACCGGCGAACCCATGCTTCTACTGACCCTTCCGGCAGTCCGTGCCCGGCTTCTGCACGGGCGTGGGCAGCGGTGTGCCCTCCGGGGTGGTGGACGTCGTCGGTGCCGTGGTGGTCGCCGACGGGTCCACCGGGGTGGTGGTGGGCGTCGTCGTCGCGGTCGACGTGCCGGTGGTCTGCTCCCTCGGGCAGAACGGCAGCGTCTGCTCGGTGCGCAACCGGCGGATGGCCTCCCGCGCGCCCTCCAGGCCGTCCACGTCCGTGATGCCGTTGCGCACCACGTCCCGCGTGGAGACCTTGAGGTCGTCGACCGTGATCGGCTCGCACGCCTGCGCCCCGGGCGGGCAGGAGCCCTCCACCGGGGTGTGCAGGTCGAAGCCCAGCACGCTGCCCGGGACACCCCGGAACACCGAGACCTGGCCGTCGGGCGCCGCGCCCACGTAGTACTGGCGCAGCACGTACCAGCGCGTGCCCAGGCCCGCCGCGACCAGCAGCAGGAGCAGGAACACCACCAGGGCCAGCGCCTTGAGCCGGGTGCCGCGCGCCCGGCGCGGGTCGACCGGTGGCGGCTGCGGCTCGACCCGCTGCGGGATCGGCCGGGGCCCCGTTATCGAACTCGCCCGCGAGGCGGGCGAGTCGGGGGGAGGTGCGTCGTCGCTGCCGTCGCCGGCCGCGCCGCCGACTATCGGGACGTCCTCCCCGAAGTCGACGTCGACCACGTCGGCGATCACGACCGTCACGTTGTCCGGGCCGCCGCCCTTGAGCGCCAGCTCGATCATCCGGTCCGCGCACGCCTGCGGGTCCGGGATGCGGATGGCCTCCTCCAGCGTCTCCATGCTGACCACGCCGGACAGGCCGTCGGAGCACAGCAGGTAGCGGTCGCCGGGGCGGGCCTCGCGCACCATCAGGCGCGGTTCCACCTCGTGGCCGGTCAGCGCGCGCAGCAGCAGCGACCGCTGCGGGTGCGTCGCCGCCTCCTCCTCGGTGATCCGGCCCTCGTCGATCAGCGACTGGACGAACGTGTCGTCGTGCGTGATCTGGGTGAACGTGCCGTTGCGCGCCATGTAGGCGCGCGAGTCGCCGATGTGCACCATGCCCAGCCGCGAGCCCGCGAACAGCACGGCGGTGAGCGTGGTGCCCATGCCGTCCAGGTCGGGGTCGGACTGCACCAGCTCGGAGATGGCGCCGTTGCCGGCGATCACCGCCTCGCGGAGCTGGCCGAGCAGGTCGTCGCCCGGCTCGTCGTCGTCGAGCGGGGCCAGGGCGGCGATGACCACCTTGCTGGCCACCTCGCCCGCGGCGTGGCCGCCCATGCCGTCGGCGAGCGCGAGCAGTCGGGGGCCCGCGTACACGGAGTCCTGGTTGTTGGAACGCACCAGGCCCCGGTCGCTGCGGGCCGCGTATCGAAGGACGAGGGTCATGAGCGCAGCTCGATCACCGTTTTGCCGATCCGGATCGGGGAGCCGAGCGGGACCCGGAGTGGGGCCGTGACCTTCGCCCGGTCGAGATAGGTGCCGTTCGTGGAGCCCAGGTCCTCCACGTACCAGTCGGTCCCGCGCATGGACAGCCGCGCGTGCCTGGTCGACGCGAAGTCGTCGTCCAGGACGAGCGTGGAGTCGTCCGCGCGGCCGATCAGGATCGGCCTGCCGTCCAGGGAGATGCGGGTGCCCGCCAGCGCGCCGTGCGTCACGACGAGTTGCCGGGGTGCCTTGTTCCCCTTCGCGGCCTTCTTGGCGCCTCTACGCAGTACTCCGGGCGTCGGAACGCGTTGTCCCGACGCCGCGTACAGGTCGGACCGGACCACCCTCAGCGCAGCCAACACGAACAACCAGAGCAGGACGAGGAAGCCCGCTCTGGTCAGCTGCATCACCAGCTCTGGCACCGGTTGTAACCGCTCCTGCCTTGAGTGCCGTCACGCCTTCGCCCGTCTCGACCACTAGCCCTGGGTGCGGAAGACCAGCGAGGAGTGGCCGATGCGGACGACGTCGCCTTCCGCGAGCTGCCAAGTCTGCACCGGAGTGCCGTTCACCGTGGTCCCGTTTGTCGAACCGAGATCAGCGAGCATGGCACTGTGCCCGTCCCAGGTGATCTCCAGGTGCCTCCTGGACACCCCGGTGTCGGGCAGCCGGAAGTCCGCCTCCTGGCCCCGGCCGACCACGTTGCCGCCCTGCTTCAGGTTGTACGTCCGGTTCGAGCCGTCGTCCAGGTGCAGGGTGGCGTTGAGCTGGCGGGCACCGGACTGCACCGCCGGCGGGGCGTAGCCCTGCGACGGGTCCTGGTAGCCGGCCTGGCCGTAGCCCTGGTCGTACCCCTGCTGGCCGTAGCCCTGCTGCTGCTGGCCGTACCCCTGGTCGTAGCCCTGCTGGCCGTACCCCTGGTCGTAGCCCTGCTGCTGCTGCTGCTGGCCGTAGCCCTGGTCATAACCCTGCTGCTGCTGGCCGTACCCCTGGTCGTAGCCCTGCTGGCCGTAACCCTGGTCGTAGCCCTGCTGCTGGCCGTAGCCCTGCTGCTGCTGGCCGTACCCCTGGTCGTAGCCCTGCTGGCCATAGCCCTGGTCGTAGCCCTGCTGCTGGCCGTAGCCCTGCTGCTGCTGGTCATAACCCTGCTGCTGGCCGTAGCCGCCCTGCGCGTAGGGGTCGTAGCCGGGTTGGCCCTGTCCTTGTCCGTAGCCGGGAGGCTGGCTCATGGATCCGTCTCCTGTGCGAGGTGGTGCTGACCGTCGGCTGGAAACTTTCACATCGGGGTCGACGGACGAGCTGGTTCGGAACTGTCCGGTGTGCAGCGCGTCGGAGCGCTCCAGGGAGACTACGACGTCACCATAGGTATCCCATCCGCTCTCTTCGAGGTGCTCCCGGACGGAGTCCCCGAGAAGCTGGGTGATGCGTAGTTCATCCTGGCCGTCACCGGCAAGCCGATCGTGGTCCTGGGGACCCAGCAGGACGATGAAGTGGTTCGGCGCGAGCAGCCTGCCACCCGCGAGCTCGCGGATGTTGACCTCCGCCTCCCGTTCGAGGGCCTGGGCCACTTCCTGCGGGACGACGTTGCCGCCGAACACACGCGCGAAGGTGTTGCCGACGATGCCTTCGAGACGGCGCTCGAAGCGCTGTACGCGGCCCACGGCAACCCTCCGACTCGGTCGACTTCTCCGGACCGATCGTATCCGGGGTGTCGTGGCGGTACACGGGGCAATTGGTAACCCGGACGAGGGCCGTGCTAGTGTTCTCCACGTCGCTCCGGGCGAGTGGCGGAATGGCAGACGCGCACGGTTCAGGTCCGTGTGTCCGAAAGGACGTGGGGGTTCAACTCCCCCCTCGCCCACTCGGGGATCGGGTTCTTCCGGTTCCGAGAGTAGAAGTAGCCGAAGAGGCCCCGCAACCGCGGGGCCTCTTCGTTTTTGCGCGTTTCCCGCCCAGGTGGCCCCTGTGGCGTAGACCACTCGTTCGGGCTAGGCGGGGCGCTGGGCCGTTCGCGGTGGACCGCGTCTCGTTTGGTGATGTGCGTCACGCGGCGCTCCGGGTGGTCGGGTGCTTCGGTGTCCGCTTCGGTGGTGTCGGCCTGCGATCGGGTGGTGATCCACGTCGCACGGACCCGGCGCCCGCTGTCCGGATCGAGACGCCCGCTCTCCGGGGCCCGGTGCGCCGCGCGTCCGGCGGTGAGCGGCGCGCTGCGGGGCGGTCGGTCGGTTTGGGGCGGTGAACGGTCGGTCGGGTGGGGGTGCTTGTGGTGGCGTGCGTCACTTCCGTGGCCGGCTCGTGGCTGAGGTGAGCACGCTGAGCACCTTTTTCCGGGGGTGCGGGCCGCGCATGTCACCCGGACGGCAGCATGGCCGGGCCGAACTGTCTCCGAGCGGTATCGACCGGTTACCGATGCGTCCGCGCCGTCGATCGCAGGGGGCCGCTGAGCTGGGGGGCGGCGCACTTGACGGGTGGTAGGTCTTATGCAGAGCACGAGTCGAAACGCGGCGGGGCCCACCGCCGTGGTTGCCGAGGAGGCCCTGGCGTGAGCAGCACACCAGCACGGATCGCGGACACCGGCGACGCACGGGCGCTGTCGTCCACCGCGATCCCGGTTCCGGAACTGCCCGGCTCCGCGCCGGACCTGGCCGCCGCCGCGGCCGTCCGCCTCGGCTGGCACGGTGTGGTGCTCCCGGAGATGGTGCTGATGGGCCGCAAGGTCGTCGTGGTCGCCGAGCTGCTCGCCGACGCGCACGCCGAGCGGGTCTGCCTGGGCGCGGGCCCCGAGGTCGACCGCACCACGGTGTCCACCTGGGTGTGGCCCGAGATGGACGGCCGGGTGCCACCGGCCGCCGTGCGGATCATCGGGGTGCTCGCGGTGGCCCGGCACTGGCGGACCGCGCTCGCCTCCGCCGTGCCCTTCGCCCGCTTCGGCAACGCGGCGGCCGTGCTGCCCTCCTCGGTCGCGTTCACCCACGACTACCTGGGCAACTGCCTGCCGAGGGTCCGCCGCTACGGCGTCTCGGTGCTGCTGGCCGACGAGTGCTGCGAGCTGTCCACGGACGTCGCCGGGCGCAACGAGACCGTGCCGGTCGAGGACACCGCGACCACCCGCTGGGTGAACGAGCTGGTCTACGAGCAGCTGCTCACCGCCGCCTGAACCCTCCCGCACCCGCCACCTCCGCCCCGCCGCCTGATCCGCTGCCGACCACCGCCGCCTGAACTACCGTCGGGCCCATGCGTCTGGTGATCGCGGGTGGGCACGGCAAGATCGCGCTGCTGACGACCGGGCTGGCGGCCCGGAGGGGCGACCAGGTGGTGTCGCTGGTGCGCAACCCCTCGCACTTCGAAGACGTCCGCGCGGCCGGTGGCGAACCGGTGCTGTGCGACCTCGAAGCCACCACCCCGGACGAGCTGACCGCGCTGCTGGCCGGCGCGGACGCCGCGCTGTTCGCGGCGGGGGCGGGTCCCGGCAGCGGCGTGGCCCGCAAGGACACCGTCGACCGGGACGCGGCCCGGCTGTTCGCCGCCGCCGCGACCGGAGCGGGGGTGGACCGGTTCGTGCAGATCAGCACCAGCGGCATCGGCCGGGTGACCGGCGACGAGGTGTTCGACGCCTACCTGAGGGCCAAGGGCGCGGCCGAGGACGACCTGCGCGCCCGTCCGCTGGCGTGGACGATCCTGCGGCCCGGTCGGCTGACCGACGACCCGGGCACCGGCCTGGTGGAGCTGTCCGGGCAGCCGCTGCGCGGGTCGGTGCCGCGCGCGGACGTGGCGGCGGTGGTCGTGGAGTCGCTGCGGCGACCGGACACCGCCGGGCACGTCTACGAGGTGGTCTCCGGGTCGACGCCGGTCGCCGACGCGTTCCCGAGCACCCGGTCCAGGTAGTCGTTGGTGAACTTGCCGGTCGGGTCCAGCTCGGCGCGCAGCCGGCGGAAGTCCGCGAAGCGC
The DNA here is from genome assembly GCF_040655415.1 of Actinosynnema sp. NPDC050436. Taxonomy (NCBI): domain Bacteria; kingdom Bacillati; phylum Actinomycetota; class Actinomycetes; order Pseudonocardiales; family Pseudonocardiaceae; genus Actinosynnema; species Actinosynnema sp. NPDC050436. Next base: position 518,650 of record NZ_JBFAJV010000003.1, read on the forward strand.
GGGTAGGCCGGGGCGAGGTCGGCGGCGGTGCGGGTGTGCAGCTTGCCCCAGTGCGGCCGGCCGCCGACCGCCGTGGCGATCTTCTCGAAGGCGTCGAAGTACTGCCGGTACGGCATCCCCAGGTACTGGTGGACGGCGACGTACGCGCTGTCGCGGCCGTGCGCCGTGGACAGCCAGATGTCGTCGCCCTGCGCGACCCGCACCTCCACCGGCACGATCACGCCGTGGTCCAGCTTCGAGACGGCCCGCCGCAGTTCGGCGAGCACCCCGTGCAGCTCGCCGCGCGGGACCGCGTACTCGGACTCCACGAACCGGACCCGGCGCGGGGTGACGAACACGCGGTGCGAGACGTCGCGGTAGACGCGCTCGGAGACCAGCTTGCCGCACAGCCGGTTCAGGCCCCGGGTGGTGGCGGGGAAGGTCTTGGCGACCCGGCACACCAGGCCGAACGCGCCGTTCTCCACCAGCTCGTACTCGTAGAACCGCCGCAGCGCGGACAGCGGCGCGGCGGGCTCGTCGACCCGGTTGTTGCGCTTGACGATCACGTCGTCGCTGTGCGGGAACCAGTGGAACTCGACGTGGTCCTCCACCGAGGTGAGGTGGTCGAACTCCTCCAGCACGGCGTCGAGCCGGCCGGGGGACTCCCGCGCGTGCAGCACGAACGCGGGCACGCAGCGCAGGGTGATCGTGCTGATCACGCCGAGCGCGCCCAGGCCGACGCGGGCCGCGTCGAACAGCTCGGGCCGCTCGGTGGCCGAGCAGCGGACCTGCTCGCCGTCCGCGAGGACGATCTCCAGCGCGGTGATCTGGGCGGACAGGCCGCCGAGCTTCGCGCCGGTGCCGTGGGTGCCGGTGGAGGTCGCGCCCGCGATGGTCTGGGCGTCGATGTCGCCGAGGTTGGGCATGGCCAGGCCGAGCGCGTCGAGCAGTGCGGTGAGCTGCCGGATCGTGGTGCCGGCGCGGACCGTGACCAGGGTGCCGGAGACGTCGGTGACACCGGTCCAGCGGTCCAGGTCGAGGGCCGCGCCGGGGGCGGCGGCGATCGCGGTGAACGAGTGGCCGCTGCCGCGCGGGCGCAGCCGGCGGGCCGAGGCGACGGCGGCGCTCAGCTCGTCCGCGCTCGCCGGGTGCTCGACCCGGTGCGGGGTGGCGGTCGCGGTGCGCGCCCAGTTGGTCCAGGGCGTGGCCATGGCACCTCCGGTGTGATCCAGTCCACGCACCGTAGGTGAAAACGATTCACCTTTCAAGTACTCTCCCCCCATGCAACCCCGAACCCGCCTCGACGGCGCGACGAAGGAGCTGGACCCCCCGCTCGCGGTCGTCGACCTGGACGCGTTCGACCACAACGCGGCCGACCTCGTGCGCCGGGCCGCCGGCCGGCCCGTGCGGGTGGCGAGCAAGTCGGTGCGGGTCCGCTGGCTGCTCGAACGGGTGCTCGCGCGGCCGGGCTTCGCCGGCGTGATGTGCTACTCGCTGGCCGAGGCGCTGTGGCTGTCGTCGCTGGACGTCTCCGAGGACCTGCTGGTCGCGTACCCGACCGCGGACCGGGGTGCGCTGCGCGAACTGGGCCGCGACGAGCGGGCCCGCCGCCGGGTCACCCTCGTGGTCGACTCGACCGCCCACCTCGACCTGGTCACCGCCGCGCTCGGGCCCGCGCACCCGGAGGTCCGGGTGTGCCTGGAGCTCGACGTGTCCTGGCGACCGCTGCCCGGCCTGCACGTCGGCCCGCGCCGCTCGCCCGTGCACACCCCGCGCGACGCCGGGGCGCTGGCCGCGCGGATCGCCGGGCGGCCGGGGTTCCGGCTGGTCGGCGTGATGGCGTACGAGGGGCAGGTCGCGGGCCTGGGCGACGCCCCGCCCGGCCGGCCGCTGCGCGGGGCCGTGCTGCGGTGGATGCGGCAGCGGTCGGCGGCGGAGCTGGTCGACCGGCGCGGCGCGGCCGTGGCGGCCGTGCGCCGGGAGGCCGACCTGGAGTTCGTCAACGGCGGCGGCACCGGCAGCCTGGAGTCGACCGGCGCGGACCCGTCGGTGACCGAGCTGGCCGCCGGGTCCGGGCTGATCGGGCCGACCCTGTTCGACGGGTACTCCGGCTTCCGGCCGCGCCCCGCCGCGCTGTTCGCGCTGCCCGTGGTGCGCCGGCCGAAGAGGGGCGTGGCCACGCTGTTCTCCGGCGGGTACGTCGCCTCCGGGACGGCCACCCCCGACCGCCACCCGACGCCGCACCTGCCGCGCGGGCTGCGGCTGCTGCCGCTGGAGGGCGCGGGCGAGGTGCAGACGCCGGTGGTCGGCCGCGCCGCCGACGCGCTGGTCCCCGGCGACCGGGTGTGGCTGCGGCACGCCAAGGCCGGCGAGCTGGCGGAGCGGTTCACGCACTACCACGTGCTGGAGGGCGACGTGGTGACCCGGACCGTGCCCACGTACCGGGGAGAGGGCCGGTCGTTCGGCTGAGCCACCCGGCCTCAGTCGGGCAGCCGGGTGGACAGGTAGCCGCGCACCAGCACCTTGGCCTCGTCCAGGATGCGCTGGTCGCCGGCCTGGTCGCGGCGGAAGGCCAGGTTCAGCACGCCGTCCGCCGCCTCGACCGCGATCGAGATCGGCAGCCGGAGCTCGTCCAGGGGGATGTCGAACTTGGCCGAGATCATCTCCGCGATCCGGTCGGAGATCACCGTGTTGTTGTCCCGCCGGTCGTCCAGCAGGCGCATGTCGACCACGTCGCCGAAGTGCAGCTTGCTGAACGCGGGCACCTCGCGGTGCATCGAGACGTACACGTCGAAGATCGAGTCGACGGCGTCCCACCAGTGCTCCAGCGTGGTGGAGGTGAAGCGGCCGTCCACGGTCTGGATGAACTTCTCCAGGTTGCGCATGGTCAGCGCCTGGACCACGGCCCGCTTGTCGGGGAAGAACTGGTAGAGCGAGCCGACCGCCACCCCGGCCCGTTCCGCGATCAGCGTCGTTGTCACGCCGTCGTAGCCGACCTCCTCGATGAGCGAGGCACAGGCTTCGAGCATCCGCTCGACGCGCTTGGCGCTGCGCTGCTGCACCGGTTGCCGGCGCAGGGGGGTCGAACTCGTCACGGCGACTCCTGCTCGATGGTGTGCGGGCTTCCATAGTGCCCGGTCGTCGGCTCCCGCACTTCCAGTTGCGCCGCAACACGCCTACGATCCGAATCCATTTCATGTTTGGGAGGCGTGCCGTGACCTTGCCCGACGGATTCCTCTGGGGTGTCTCCACCTCGGCGTTCCAGAACGAGGGCGCGCTGCGCGAGGACGGCCGGGTGCCCTCGGTCTGGGACGCGTTCCCGGTGGCCGGCGGCGACACCGCCGAGGTCGCCTGCGACCACTACCACCGCCACGCCGAGGACGTCGCCCTGCTGCGGGAACTCGGCGTCGGCGCCTACCGGTTCTCCGTGGCCTGGCCGAGGGCGGCGCAGCTCGGCTTCTACGACCGGCTGGTGGACTCCCTGCTCGACGCCGGGATCGCGCCCGTCGCCACCCTCTACCACTGGGACACCCCGCTGGCCGTCGAGCAGCAGGGCGGCTGGCTCGACCGGGACACCGCGCACCGGTTCGCCGAGTACGCCTCCGTCGTCGGCGACCTGCTCGCCGACCGCGTCGCCCTGTGGATCCCGGTCAACGAACCCGCCATGGTCACCCTCCAGGGCTACGGGACCGGCGAGCACGCGCCGGGCCGGACCCTGCTCTACGACGCGCTGCCCGTCGCCCACCACCTCAACCTCGCGCACGGCCTGGCCGTGCGCGCGCTGCGGGCCGCCGGCGCGCGGGCCGTGGGCACCGCCAACAACCACACCCCCGCCTGGCCCGCCGGACCCGACGACGTCGAGGCCGCCGCCGCGTACTCGGCCCTGCACAACCACCTGTTCGCCGACCCGCTGCTGCGCGGCGACTACCCGGCGGAGCTGAGCGACCGCTTGCCGCTGGTGGACGGCGATTTGGCGATCACCTCGGAGCCGCTCGACTTCTACGGCGTCAACTACTACAACCCGACCCGGCTGCGCGCCCCGTCCGAGGGCAACCCGCTGCCGTTCGAGCTGGTCGACATCACCGAGTACCCGCGCACCGACTTCGGCTGGCCGGTCGTGCCGTCCGGCCTCGGCGAGGTCGTGGCCGACCTGCGCGACCGCTACCCGGACCTGCCGCCGGTCTACGTGACCGAGAGCGGGTGCAGCTGCGCCGACCTGGACGACCAGGACCGGATCGCCTACCTCGACGGGCACATCGCCGCCGCCGAGCAGGCCGGCGCGCGCGGGTTCTTCACCTGGACCCTGATGGACAACTTCGAGTGGGAAGCGGGCTACTCCCAGCGGTTCGGCCTGGTCCACGTCGACCACGCGACCCAGCGGCGCACCCCGCGCTCGTCGTTCGCCTGGTACCGCGACCGGATCCGGCGGTGACCGCGCCCGGCACGGCCGCCGACCCGCTGGGCGAACCGGTCGTCCCCGTCCGGCGGTCGTGGATGGCGCTGCTGTTCCTGGCCAACCTCGGCCTGTGGCTGGGCATCTACGCGCCCCTCCAGGTGCTGCTGCCGCAGCAGGCCGAACTGCTCGCCGGCACGGCCAAGGAGGCGGTGTTCGGGCTCGTCACCGGCATCGGCGCGCTGGTCGCGCTGGTGGTCAACCCGCTGGCGGGCCTGTCCTCGGACCGCACCACCGCGCGCTGGGGCAGGCGGCACCCGTGGACGCTGGGCGGCGCGCTCGTCGGCGCGCTCGGCCTGGTCGTGCTCTCCTCCGCCGGGTCGGTCGCGGCGCTGGTGGTCGGCTGGTGCCTGGTGCAGGCCGGGCTCAACGCGATGCTCGCCGCGCTGACCTCCGCCGTGCCGGACCGCGTCCCGGTCCGCCAGCGGGCCAGGGTCGGCGGGCTGGTCGGCACCAGCCAGATGCTGGGCACCGTGCTCGGCGCGGTCGTGGTGACCGTGCTGGTCAGCGGGCCGACCTCGGGCTACCTGGCGTGCGCGGGCGCGGTCGTGGTCTTCGCGCTGGTGTTCGTGCTGCGCACGCCCGACGCGCGGCTGGCCGAGCGCCCGGCGCTGCGGTGGCGCGAGCTGTGGGTGTCGCCGCGCCGGCACCCGGACTTCGCGTGGGCCTGGGGCTGCCACTTCACCATCAACCTCGGCAACGCGTTCGGCACGCTCTACCTGCTGTACTTCCTCGGCGACGAGGTGCACCACCCCTCGCCCGAGGACGGCCTGCTGGTGCTGATGCTGCTCTACGGCGCGGCGCTGACCGGCGGCGCGTTCTGGTTCGGGGCCTGGTCGGACCGCACCGGGCGGCGCAAGCCGTTCGTCCTGGCCGCCGCCGGCGTGATGGCCGCCGCCGCGCTGCTGCTCGCCGCCTGGCCGACCTGGGAGGCCGCGCTGGTCGCCGCCCCGCTGCTGGGCGTCGGCTTCGGCGGGTACTGGGCGGTGGCGCTCGCGCTGCTCACCCAGGTGCTGCCCGCCGCCGCCGACCGCGCCAAGGACCTCGGCGTGGTCAACACCGCCAACTCGCTGCCGCAGGTGGTGGCACCGCTGCTGACGTCGTTCGTGCTGGCGGGGTTGGGCGGCTACCGGGGCCTGTTCCTGGTGTCCGCGCTGGCCACGCTGTGTGCGGCCGGGCTCGTCGTCCGGGTCCGGTCGGTCGCCTAGGGAGAAGAGGGACTCGTGCAGCTGTCAGGTCGGACCGTGCTGGTCACCGGGGCGTCGCAGGGCATCGGAGCCGCCTCGGCGGAGCTGTTCGCCCGGCGCGGCGCCACCGTCGTGCTGGTGGCCCGGGGCGTCGAAGCGCTCGACGCCGTCGTCGAGCGGATCACCCGGGCCGGCGGGCGCGCGTCGGCGATCCCCGCCGACCTCGCCGACGTCGACCGGATCGGCGCGCTCGCCGACGAGGTCGTCACCGCGCACGGCGTGCCGGACGTGCTGGTCAACAACGCGGGCGCGGGCCGCTGGCTGTTCCTGGACGAGACCCCGCCCGCCGAGCTGGAGGCGATGACCGCGCTGCCGTTCACCGCCGCGATGCACCTCACCCGGCACCTCCTGCCGGGGATGCGGCGGCGCGGCAGCGGCCGGGTCGTGAACGTCAACTCGCCGGTGTCGCGGCTGCCGTGGCCGGGCGCGACCGGCTACGCCGCCTCCCGGTACGCGCTGCGCGGGCTGACCGCCGCGCTGCGGCTCGACCTGCGGGGTACCGGCGTCGGCGTGAGTGAGGTGGTGCCCGGCAAGGTGAGCAGCCGGTACTTCGCCAACAACCCCGGCGCCGAGGACCGCATCCCGGCCGTCGCCCGGCTCATCCCGGTGGTGACCCCGCAGCGGGTGGCGGCCGAGGTCGTCCGGGTGGTGGAGCGCGACCGCGCCGAACGGGTGTTCCCGTGGCAGCTCAAGGCGTTCGAGGTGGCCGGCCGGGTGCTGCCGGGCGTCACCGGCTACCTCACCTGGCGCACCGGCACCCGCCGCTGAGCGGCCGGCCCCGGACGGGCGGCGCGTGCCGTCCGGGGCCGGACGTGGAACCGGCCCCGATTGCCTGCGCGGGAGGGGCAGGCAATCGGGGCCGACGTGGTGCCCGCGGACCAGTGCCGGTCGGGGAGGGAAGGTGTGCACAACACCGGCCCGCGGATGTCTGTGGAGTTGTCGATCGCCAGGTGTAGCCGGCCGGCGGTCCGTTCGTCGCGGTCGGGGGTTCGCACGTCCCGGACCGCCGGCCAGTAGGCGGGTGCTCGACCGTGTCGCGTCGGGGGAACGACAGGTCGGGACCGCCCGTCAGTGGGCCCGGGCCACCGCCGCACGTCGTGACCGGGTGACCGGAGGGGTCACCGGCGCCGAGCGCAGGTGTCGGGCCGGGCGCGGGGCCAGGCCGCCCGCGACCAGGTGTTCGTACGCCGCCCGCCACACCGAGCACGGGCTCTTCTGCTGCCGCCACCGACCGGAGCACTCGGGGCAGTTGCCCTTCTCGTCCGGTTCGTGCGAGGCCAGCAGCGCCCGCCACCCCTCGGTCAGCCGGGGCAGCTCCGAGCGGGCCACCGAGAGCAAGGACGGGGCGTCGGCCTCGTTGGCCAGCTCGTTGAGCAGGTCCAGCCTCTCCCACACCGCGTTGCGAAGAACTTGTCCGAGGATCTCGTCCACCGAAACGTCACCGTCACCTTTCCGCCTGCTCGGCGGCTTCGCGTAGCGCGGCCCTCAGCTGTACGAGCTGGTCGGCCGAGAGCACCGCCGTCTCACCCGGCGGGCCGACCAGGACCACGCGGCCCCGGTCGACCAGCACGGTGAGGCAGCGCTCCCGGTCCACCACGTCGCTGCAGCGGATCCGCCACCAGCGACGCTGCCCGGTCGAGCCGCGCCATCCGGAGTCGAGGTCGGTCGACTCCTGGACAGTCGGGGAAACCGGAGGGGCCGTGGCCGTGGCGCCGACGCGCGCTGCCGCACCACCCGTGGTGGTCACCGCCCGCTCGATCAGGTCCACAGCCGAGTTCCTCTCCGTACTCACTCGCTTACCGGAACCCACATTGCGATGATTCAACCCGGATCGGGACGTCACAGCGCTGGCCGGTGGTCGTTCCACGGTAAGCGGTCATCGGAGTTCGGCAGGGCCGATCAGCCTCGCCGATCGGCACTTCCTGCACTTGGGGGAGTGCCCCTACTCTGCCGATGACGCCCGAAGGACTGTGAGGGGGCGCAATTGAACACCATCGGTTCGCAAAGCTCTCCTGTTACGCCGGATGTCTGGGACCAGCAGGAGATGCGGGACGCGCTGGCCAGACGAGAGATCAGCTCGGTGTACAAGCTGCTCCAACGGCACGGCGTGTCGCAGCGCCAGATCGCGGCGCTGACGGGCCAGTCGCAGTCCGAGGTCTCGGAGATCCTCAAGGGGCGCCAGGTCATGGCCTACGACGTCCTGGCGCGGATCGCCCAGGGCCTGGGTGTCCCCAGGGGGTACATGGGCCTCGCCTACGACGAGGCCACGGCAGTGCGGGTGGCCGCGACCGCGGAGGCACCCCAGTCTGAGGAGGACGAGTCGGTGAAGCGAAGGAAGTTCCTCGCGCACGCCGCCGCCATCACCGTGGGCGCGGCCGTGTTCGGCACGGACTCCGGGTCTTGGGCCTCGTCGCCCGCGCAGACACCGGCCCCCGGCCGGATCGGCATGACCGACGTCCGACAGGTCGAAGCGGCGACGAGGGCGCTGCGCACGCTCGACTACCAGTACGGCGGCGGCTCGTGCCGCGACGCCGTCGTCGCGCAGCTGTCGTGGGGGCAGCAGATGCTCGGCGCCAACGCGACCGACCTGGTCAAGGAGCGGCTCTACGTCGCCCTGGCCGACCTGCACAACCTGGCCGGCTGGACCTCGTTCGACACGGGCCTGTACGACTCCGCGCGCAACCACTTCGGCCAGGCCCTCGGGCTGGCGAAGCAGGGTCGCAAGGAGGAGCTGGTGGCGAACATCCTGTACCGGATGGGCCGCGTCTACCTGCACCAGAACGCGCCGGACGACGCGCTGAAGGTGTTCCAGCTCGGCCAGCTGGCCGCCCAGAACTCCGGCTCGGAGCTGGCGGTGGGCATCCTGTGCGCCAACGAGGCGTGGGCCTACGCGAAGATGGGCTCCGACGACCAGGCGCTCAAGCTGCTCGGCCGGGCCCGCGACGAGTTCGCCCGCGCCAACATCAACGAGGCGCCCGCGTGGGCGAAGTTCTTCGACGGCAACGACCTCTCCGCGATGATCGGCACCGTGCACACCGAGCTGGCGCTCACCGTCGACGCGCGGAAGTACACCCGCATCGCCATCCCGGCGCTGTCCAAGGCCATCAACGGCTTCGGCGAGGACATGAGCCGCAGCCGCTCGTTCAACCTCACCTCGCTGTCGATCAACCACCTGCTCGAAGGCGACATCGACCACGGCGCGCGGATCGGCAAGCAGGCCATCGACCTGTCCGAGGGGCTGAAGTCGGTGCGCACCAAGGACCGCATGATGCCGTTGCAGGTCGAGGCGGAGAAGCGCCGCAACAACCCGGACGCACGTGAGCTGGCCGACCGCGTCGCCAAGTTCACCGGCACGGACAGCGCGGCCTGACCCTGGGCGTCGGGCTGGAGGGCAGGTTCACCCCTGCCGCGCTGACCGCGGTGCTGGAGCGGATCTGCGCCGACCTCGGGTTGGCGCACCGGGACGCCCGGCTGGTCAGGTTCACCTCCAACGCCGTGTTCGAACTCCCCGCCGACCGCGTGGTGGTGCGGATCGTCGGGTCGATGGCGCTGCCGCACCGGGCCGCGAAGGTCGTGCGGGTGGCGCGCTGGCTGGCTTCCCACGACGTGCCCTCGGTGCGGCTGGTCGAGCAGTTCCCGCAGCCCCTGACCGTGGGCGGGCACCAGGCGACGATCTGGCACACCGTGCCGTCCGGCGGTCCGCCGGTCGACGGCCGCGACCTGGGCGTCCTGCTGCGCCGGCTGCACGACCTGCCCCCGCCGCCGTTCGAGCTGCCGCGCTGGTCGCCGCTGGACGACGTGCGCCGGCGCATCGCGGACGCCGAGGAGCTGTCCGCCCCGGACCGCGAGTTCCTGGAGGAGCGGGTGGCCCTGCTGGAGGCGCGGTTGGCCGGATTGGCACCGGCGCTGCCGGAGGGCGTGGTGCACGGCGACGCGCACCCGGGCAACCTCATCCCCAGCCCCGCCGGCCCGGTGATCTGCGACTTCGACTCGACCAGCATCGGGCCGCGCGAGTGGGACCTGAGCACGCTGCCGGTCGGCGTGGCGCGGTTCGGCCACCCCGCGCGCTGGTACCGGCAGTTGGCCGGCGTGTACGGGTTCGACGTGACGCGGTGGGCGGGTTTCCCGGTGCTGCGCGACGTGCGGGAGCTGAAGCTGACCACCAGCGTGCTGCCGATCCTGCGCAGCAACCCGGACGTGCGCGACGAGCTGCGCCGGCGCCTGGTGGCGCTGAGGGTCGGCGATACCACGACGCCGTGGTCGCCCTACCGTTGAACCCGCGCGCACGGGGGAACGAACCGGTAACGCCCGGCCCGCCGATTCCGACTCACGCAGCGACGGGGGCTGCGTGACTGCGGTGAGGTGCACGTGATCGGACGTTGGGTGGGTGCTCGGCGCAGGCGCGCGAAGCGCGCGCTGGAGGCGGCGCGGATGCTGGACGAGGTCGTGGACACCCAGCTCCCGCTGCTCGCGTCGTTCGACGAGGACCGTCGCCGCCGCTCCGCCGACTACCTCGCCGAACTGGTCGTGCTCGCCCAGGACTACCGCTACTTCGCCCACGGCTGGATCGACGCGAAGGAGCTCGACCGACGCGGCCACCGGGCGATGGCGACGCTGAGCAGGCTGCGCGAGGACCCTACAGCGCGACTGATCACCGACTGACCCGCTCGGCGCAGCTCACCGCACCGAACGGTCCACTCACCGCAGACACCCCCGTGCCCGCGTGGCGCGCCCGGGGCCGGGTTCGCGCGTGGACCGGGACGAGGTGTTCCGACTCGGGTACTCGCTGGCGCTCGCCGACGCGCTGGAGGCGTCCCGGCAGCCGGCCGCGCTCCCGCGCGTGACGGGGCGCACCGACCGGGTGCGTCGCGGCCGGGTGCGGGTGGAGGACTGGCACGACGGGCCGTCGGGTGGTGGCCGGAACCTCCCGGGTGTCCCGGTGGAGGTGGCCCTCGGCGACGACCCGCGCGTGCTGCTGCGCGGCGACCCCGGTTCGGGCAAGACGACCGTGGTCGAGCGGCTCGCGCTGCGCGCGGCGCGCGGGGAGCTGCCGGACGCGCTCGCCGCGTGGCGCGACCGCGTGCCGTTCCTGGTGCGGGTGCGGAGCTTCCCGGAGGACGGGGTGCCGGACCCGGAGGACCTCGTCGCGCCGGTCACGTCCGGTGCGCCCGCCGGGTGGGCGCACCGCCTGCCGGCGCGGGGCCGGGCGGTGCTGCTGGTCGACGGCGTGGACGAGGTGCCCGCCGAACGGCGTGCCGACGTGGCGGTGTGGCTGCGGGACCTGCTGTCGAGCTTCCCGGACGTGCGCGCGGTGGTGACCGCCCGCAGCGCGGCGGTGGACGGCGACTGGTTGGCGGGCGCGGGGTTCCGGGGGATGACCTTGGAGCCGACGTGGTGCGCGACGGAGCCGGCGCACGCCCGGACGTCGTCGGCGCTCCGGGTCGAGCGCGAGCTGAGCGGGGTGCCGCACGTCACCGCCGGGGCCGCACGGGAGGTGGTCGCGCACCTGGTGCGGCGCGGCGTGGTGCGGGAGCCCGGGTCGGGTCGGCTTCGCGCGCCGGGCGTTCCTGGAGTTCCTCGCGGCGGGAAAGGCCATGCGCCGCGACCGCCTGCCGGTGGTGGTGTCCCACGCGCACTCGAACGCGTGGTGGGGGACGGTGGTCATGGCGTGCGGGCACGGCACAGGCGGGTGAGCTGCTCGCCGGGATCGTGGACCGGGGCGAGGTCGACACCGGGAACGCCCGCCGGCTCGCGCTGGTGGCGGCGGCCTGTTCGGAGACCGCGCGCGACCTCGCGCCCGAGGTGGGTGCCGGGTCGACGCCCTGGTGCGCGCACGGCTCGTCCCGCCGCGCGACCTGGCCGAGCTGGCGTCGCTGAGCGCCCTCGAGCACAGGGTGGTGCGCTTCCTGCCGACGCGCATGGAGGGGCTGCCGGACGAGCGGGCCACCGCGACGGTCCGCTCGGCCGCGCTGACCGGCGCGGCCGAGGCGCTGCCGCTGCTGCGCGGGTGCGCCGCCGATCCCCGGCTGGAGGTGCAGCGGGAGCTGGTGGACGGCCGGCACCGGTTCGACCTCCGGCGCTGCGCCGAGACCGTGCTCGCGCAGGCCCCGCTGGTCGGCGGCGCGGTGGAGCTGACGTCGCCGGCCCTCGTCCCGTCCACCCGGCGGCTGCCGGCTCTGCGGCACTTGACCGTCCTGGTGGACCCGCACGAGGTGGTCGCCGACCCGGGCGCGTTCGCGGACCTTCCGCACCCGGGCGTGCTCTCCGCCCGGCTCGACCCGACCCGGCCGCACGACCTGGGCGCGCTGCGCGGCAGCAGGCTGACGCACCTGGCCCTGCGCGGGCTGGACCGCACCTCGGACCTGTCGCCCCTCGCCGACCTGCCGGAGCTGGAGTCCGTGGTCCTGCACGGCTACCGGGACCTCGGCCTGGCCGGCGTGGGCGGGTTGGACCACGTGCACTCAATGGAGTTGCGCGCTGCGGCAGGGGAAGCCACCCCGCGCAACGCGCTGCGGGCGTTCGGCGGGGCGGGTGAGGTGGAGCCGGCCGGATTCGGGGTGCTCGACCTGGCCGCGCTGCCCCCTTCGGTGGTGTCGCCGGCGGTGCGGGACGTCGAGGTCGCCGGCTGGGCTCCGCCGGCCCGGCTCGCCGGCCTGGTCCACCTGGACATCGGCGCTGCCGTGCGGTCCGACGGCGACCTGAGCGCGGTGGCGGGGTCCGGCGTGCAGCTCGTGGTGGTCGAGGACGACGGCCCCGCCTACACCGGTTTGGCGGGCTTCGCCGGCAGCGTCCGCTTCCACCGCGCGGCCAGGACCACCGGCGCGGGGGCGTGACGGGGCTAGGCGACCGGGGCGCGGGAGAGCACGACGGCGAGGCCGAACGCCACGCCCATCACGGCCAGCTCGAACGCCGCCCAGCCGACGATCGCGGTCGTCCTGTGCTGCGCGACGTGCGGCAGCATCCGCCACCGGATGTTCGCGCCCAGCAGCGCCAGCACCACCGCGCACACCACCTTGCCGACCAGGACCAGCCCGTAGGACGTGGTGACCAGCGACCCGGGCAGCGTGATCACCGGGTTGAGCGCCAGTTCCAGCAGGCCGTTGAACAGGCCGGTCGCCGACACCACGACCAGGCTGATCGTGGCGAGCTTGGAGAACTTCGGCAGCGCGTCGGCCAGCAGGCCCCGGCGGTGGGCCACCAGGACCACCAGCGCGCCCAGGCCGCCGGTCCACGCCGCCGCGGCCAGCACGTGCAGCTCCATCGAGATCATGGAGTAGTCGTGGTACTTCCAGTTCGACGCGTGCCCGGTCACCGGCAGCGGCAGCAGCCCGAACATGGACACCAGGATGCGCAGCTCGGCCGGCACCGACTCGCCCCGGCGGACCGCCAGGACCCCGATCCACAGGTAGACCAGCGCGCACACCGCGCTGAACAGCAGCCCCTGCCCGGCACCGACCCGCTGCACGTAGTCGACCACCGACGCCGTGGTCACCGGCACGTCCGGCCGGGTCTCGTAGGCCCGCAGGACGATCGACAGCAGCGCGGTCAGCACCCACACCGCCGCCGCGACGACGGCACCCGCGCGGGCGACGCGCATGACCGGCTCGGTCAGGGCGGGTCGGGAGAACCCGAGCAGCTTGGGCAGCAGGCTCAGCCCGACGACGATCGTCGCCGCCAGGTCGAGCAACGTCCTGACCAGCGGTTGGGCGAACTGGACCACCACCCCGGGCTCCGCGACGCCGACGTCCGCCGGGGTCGTCGACAGGCCGAGGCCGAGCAGCGCGCCGACGGCACCGCCGCCGAGCAGGCCGCCCAGCACCCAGTACCGGGGAGCGGGGGTGGTGGTCCGGTTCGTCGTCATCCGCGCGCGGACTCCCCGGAACCCGAGCCGGAGCCCGTGCCCGTGCCGGAGCCCGAGCCGCCGCGCAGGGCGAAGAACACGCCACCGCCGAGCAGCACGACCGCGCCCACGACCCACACCCAGATCGGCACGCCACCGTCGTCCGAGGGCGACTCCTGGGCCGTCTCGGTGGCCGCGTTCGGGGTGCCGTCGCCGGCCTTCGTGGTGCTGAACTTCAGGGTGCCCGACACCGGGTGCCCGTCCGCCGACAGGATGCGGTAGCCCACCTGGTACTCGGCGGCCGGGCCGAGCGGCCGGACCTTGAAGGTCACCGAGTTGTTCCGGATGACGGGTTCGCCGCCGTCCTCCCACCGGGTGTCGTCGGGGCCCTTGACGGTGAGGGTGTTGAACTTGTCACCGCCCTGCACCGGCTGGTCGAAGGTCAGCGTGATCTCCGCCGGCCCGGCCTCCAGCGCCTGGCCGTCCTTCGGGTCGCTGCCGACCAGCACGTTGTGCGCGAACGCGGTGCCGGTGCCGAGCAGCGCCAGACCGCCCGCGAGGAACGCGGCCAGCGTCAGCGAGAGCGCGCGCCTCATGCGGACGGCTTGCCCGCGCGGCGCGACCGCAGCACGGCCCCGGCCCCGAAGCCCAGCCCGAGCGCGCCCACGACCAGGCCCGCGCCGCCCAGCCAGCGGGCGGTGTCGTCGCGGCCCGCCGAGGAGGCGGCGTGCTCGTCCGGCTCGGCGGCGGCGGTGGCGTCGCCGTGGTGGTCGCCGCCCTCGGACTTCTTGACCAGGTTGAGCACCGGCGCGGGCTTCTCCGGCTCCTCCGCGCCTTCGGCGGGCGGCGGGGCGTTCCAGTCCACGACCTCGCCGCTGTCGTAGGTCTGCTTGGTCGGCATGACCAGCTTGTCGGTGTTGTCCGGCAGCGGGCCGACGGACACGTCGAACTCGTTGAACTGGCCGGGCTCGATCCGCACGCCCGGGTCGGCCGTCCACACGACCGAGCGGACCGCTTCGGTGACCTCGCGGCCGTGGCTCTGCACCGGCTTGTCGAGCTTGGCCTTGACCGCCTCGACCTTCCAGCCCGGCGTGGGCCGGGTGCTGACCGACGCGAGCGGGTACTCGGCGGGCAGGGTGAGCTCCAGCTTCACCGTGCCGCTGTCCGGGCGCTCGTTCGGCACCCGGATGGTGACCTTGGTGTAGCCGCCCTGGACGGCGTCCTTGGGGGTGGACGCGGTCACGTGCGCCGAGGCCGGGCCCGCCGTGCCCAGCGCGATGCCGGCGGCGACGGCGAGCACCGCACCGCCCTTGGCGAACGTGCGCACGCCAAAACGATTTGTCGACATGAAGTCGTGTCTCCTGATGACCAGAGGGGTGTGCTTGTCCGGGTCGGGTGATCAGGAGTGGCGGAGGACCCCGGCGGCCGTGCACGCGCCTCAGCACCACGGCGGTCACCGTGCCCGGGACCGCCGACAGGGGCGGCGGGCACGTCCGGTGCTCCACGGGCGCGAACGAGAACAGGACCGGGACCAGGCGGGACACCGCCGAGGCGAGCACGGACAGCGCGCGGTCCGCGCGGGCCAGCAGCAGCCCGGTGAGCAGCGCGGCCACCGCGTGCGCGGCGGTCATGGCGAGCGGGCCGAAGCCCAGCCCGGGGCCGTCGGGCGCGTGGTGGCCCAGGGTGAGCAGGGTGTGCTGGCCGACCTGCGCCGCGCCGAGCGCGGCCAACACCGCCCACGGGCCGCGCCCGCGTTCGGCCAGGGCCGTGCCCGCGAGCGCGACCAGAACTGTCAACGGCAGCGCGGGCGCGAACTCGGTCAGCGCGCCCCCGGCCGCCCCATGCGCGGCCACGCTCAGTGCTCCCGATGTCACGGCCAGTAGAACGGCCCGCGCGGTGCGGGTCGAGGCCGGACGTCTGGTCATGCACAGAGCGTAGGAGACCGGCGCTCCAATGTGTGAGCCGCTCTCAAAGTGAGGGGGTTTCGGTTGCGCCGATTGGGGGTAAGGGCTACCCGTGAAGATCGTGTCCCACTCCATCGAACAGCCGCTGCCGGGCGAACCGCGACCCGAACCCGCCGCCCGGATCGATCCCGTGGTCTTCGGCGTCGCCGCCGCCGTTGCACTCGCCTTCCTGGCGTGGGGCGTGTTCGGCACCGACTCCCTGGCCTCGGCGTCCAAGGCCGCCCTCGACTGGGTGATCCGCAACCTGGGCTGGGCGTTCGTGCTCGTCGCGTCGGGTTTCGTGCTGTTCGCGCTGTGGTTGGCGGTCAGCCGGTACGGCCGCATCCCGCTCGGGCGCGACGACGAGCGGCCCGAGTTCCGGACCGTGTCCTGGATCGCCATGATGTTCAGCGCCGGCATGGGCATCGGCCTGATGTTCTACGGCGTCAACGAGCCGCTGTCCCACTTCGTGAAACCACCCCCGGGCACGGTGCCGGGCGGCAGCGACGCGGCCCTGCAGAACGCGATGGCCACCACGCTGTTCCACTGGACCGTCCACCCGTGGGCGATCTACGCCGTGGTCGGCCTGGCCATCGCCTACGGCAGCTTCCGGCGCGGGCGCAGCCAGCTCATCAGCGCCGCGTTCGCCCCGCTGCTCGGCGCGCGGCGGGCGGCGGGCCCCGCCGGCCGGGCCATCGACGTGCTGGCCATCTTCGCCACCCTGTTCGGCTCGGCCGCCTCGCTGGGCCTGGGCGCGCTCCAGATCGGCAGCGGCCTCACCACGGCCGGCTGGGAGGTCGGCAACGCCGTCCTGGTGGGCATCATCGCGGTGCTGACCGCCGTGTTCATCGCCTCCGCCGTGTCCGGCGTGGCCAAGGGCATCCAGTGGCTGTCGAACACCAACATGGTGCTGGCCGTCGTGCTGGCCGGGTTCGTGTTCGTCGTCGGGCCGACGGTGTTCGTGCTCAACCTCATCCCCACCGCGATCGGCGACTACTTCCGCGAGCTGGCCGACATGGCGGGCCGCACGGCCGCGTCCGGCGGCGACGCCACCGAGGCGTGGCTGTCCGGCTGGACGATCTTCTACTGGGCTTGGTGGATCTCCTGGACGCCGTTCGTCGGCATGTTCATCGCCCGGATCAGCCGGGGCCGCACCATCCGGCAGTTCGTGGCGGGCGTGATCGGCGTGCCCAGCGCGGTCAGCCTCGTCTGGTTCTGCGTGTTCGGCGGTGCCGCCATCCACCTCCAGCGCACCGGCACCGACCTGGCCGGCGAGTCGTCGGCGGAGAGCCAGCTGTTCACCGTGCTCGACCAGTTCCCGCTGGCGGGTGTCGCCACCGCGCTGGTGGTCGTCCTGGTGGCAATCTTCTTCATCTCCGGTGCCGACGCCGCGTCCGTTGTCATGGGCACGCTCTCCCAGCGCGGCTCCATCGCGCCGTCGAAGGGCGTCGTGGTGTTCTGGGGCGTGCTGACCGGCGCGGTCGCGGCGGTGATGCTGCTGGTCGGCGGCTCGAACGCGCTCACCGGCCTGCAGAACCTGACCATCATCGCCGCCCTGCCGTTCGCGGCGGTCATGGTCGGGCTGTGCGTGGCCCTGGCCCGCGACCTGCGCAGCGACCCGATGATCCGGCGCGAGGAACGCGTCGCCGAGGTCATGGACGAGGTCGTGCACGGCCCCGAGGAGACCGCCCTGCTCACCGTGGAGCAGATCGTCAAGACGCGCCAGGGCCCCTGACCGGCCCGGCCGGGCGCGGCGGAGGCCCCGCGCAGCCGCGCGGGGCCGTCAGGACACGCCGAGGCGCTTGAGCAGCTCGGCCTCCAACGCGTCCAGGTCCGCGCCGACCGCCCGGTGCGCGGCCTTGCGGCGCGGTGCCGGCATCCGCTCGGACGCCCGCACCGCCGCCGTGAGCTGCGCCAGCCGCGCCCCGGTCGCCTCCGCGTACTCGCGGTCCTGGCCGCGCACGTCCTCCAGCGCCTGCGCGAACCCGGCGATCCGGGCGTGCAGGCGCGCGCCGTGCCCCGAGTACCGGGACAGCTCGTCCACCGGGACGCCCAGCCTGCGCGCCCGGTACCGGTCGTAGCGGTCGCTCACCGCCGCCGCCGCGCGGGCCGCCAGCGGCGCCACCACGGGGATCAGCGCGGGCGCGACGACCTTGGCCACGCCGACCAGGTTCTTCGCCCGACCGGGCGTGAACCCCTTGCTCCGTTCGCGTGCCATCGCCGCACACCTCCTCCACCCCGAACACTAGAGGTCGGACCGGTGCCGCGCACGGAAGATCGGAGCCGGTGGAACAGGTTGCCGGTACAAGCGCAACCGCCTCGGCATACCCTTTCGCCGTGACTTCCCAGGTGCAGTTGGACGCCGGCGTGGTCACTCGTTGCCGGCGGCGGGTGCACCTCGAACACGATCCAGCCATGCGCGACGCGCCCAAAGCCCCGCCCGACCCGACCGGGCTGCTCCGCAAAGCCGACGCGACCGAGCACCGGCGGGTCGTCGCCGAGGCGCTCGGCCGGTTCGCCGGCTCCGAGCTGATGGAGATCCCGCAGGACGTGCCCAGCGCCGACCGCGAACGCGTCACCGCCGCCGCCATGCAGGCCGGCGTCCGGTACATCTGGGGCGCGGCGCTGCCCCGCGACGCGCGCGGCGGCCGGCGCGGCGGCATCGACCTGCTGGTCAAGGACGCCACCGGTTACGTGCCGGTGCTCGTCGTGCGGCACAAGGTCACCGATCCCGGCTCCGGCGCGCGCACCTCGCCGCTGTCGCACCCGCTGCCCGGCGGCGCGCGCGTCGACCCGCTGCGCAAGGTCCGCCCGCAGCCCCGCGACCAGCTCCGGCTGGCCCACGCCCAGCGCCAGCTCCAGGCCGCCGGGCACGCCGCCGCCGGCCGGTCCTACGGCGGCGTGGTCGGCATGGACGGCGACGTCGTCGTGTGGCACGACCTCGAAGCGCCCACCTGGCCCAACGGGCGCACGGCGTTGGCCGAGTACGACTCCCGCTTCTCCGACCGGCTCGCCGTCGCCGCCGCCGCCGCGACCGGCGCGGACCCGCTCGCCCGGCCGTCGCGGATCGTCGAGTGCCGCTCCTGCCCGTGGTGGCCGGTGTGCGAGGTCGACCTCAAGGCCGCGCGGGACGTCAGCCTGGTCGTGCGCGGCGAGGACGCCGTGGCGCTGCGCAAGATCGGCGTGACCACCGTGGACGACCTGGCCGCCCTCGACCCGCTGGAGGAACCGGTCACCCCGCTGGTCGGGATGCTGTACCCGGACGCGGTCGTGCTGGCCCGCGCCTGGCTGCGCGACCTGACGGTCGTGCGCCGCGTGCCGCAGATGGACGTGCCGCGCGCGGACGTCGAGGTCGACGTCGACATGGAGAGCTTCGGCGACCTCGGCGCGTACATGTGGGGCTGCTGGCTGTCCGGCGCGGACGTGGGCGAGGAACCCGGCTACCGCGCGTTCGCCACCTGGGACCCGCTGCCGTGCGACGACGAGGCCCGCTCGTTCGCCGAGTTCTGGGGCTGGCTCACCGGCGTCCGGCTGCGCGCCCGCGCCCGGGGCCTCACCTTCCGCGCGTACTGCTACAACGAACTCGCCGAGAACCGCTGGCTGCTCGGCTCCGCCGACCGCTTCAAGGGGCGACCCGGCATCCCCCCGGTCGCGCAGGTCCGCGAGTTCATCACGTCCGACTCGTGGGTCGACCTGTTCGGCATCGTCCAGCGGCAGTTCCTGTGCGCCCACGGCAAGGGCCTCAAGACCATCGCCCCGGTCGCCGGCTTCTCCTGGCGCGACCCGGAGGCGGGCGGCGAGAACTCGATGCGCTGGTACCGCGACGCGGTCGGCATGGACGGCCCACCGCCCGACCCGGCCCAGCGCCGCCGGCTGCTGGAGTACAACGAGGACGACGTCCGGGCCACCCACGCGCTGCGCGAGTGGATGACCTCGGACGCGATGGACCGCCTCCCCTTCGCAGGAGACCTCTGACCGGTCCCGGACCTAGCGCGGGGCCATGCGCAGCGCTCCGGCACACGGGGCACAGTGCCCCTCGGGAAGCGCAGGCTGTCATGGGTGCGGTCCGCTCGTCACAATCGAGCTTCCCGGTGTGCTGCTGCTTCCCTCGAAGTTCCTCCAGGACGGCTGAAGCCTCGGCGGTGAACAGGAGTCCGTGGGGTGGAGCGCTCACTCGTCCTCTTCGTCGCTCTCGACGTCAGCGGTGACCCAGTCGAGCTTCCGCGCCCTGCCCTCCGCGGCGTCGGCCAAGCCGCGGGACAGCGACGCCCTCAGCTCGTCGTTCTCCCAGACCAGCAACTCGCGCTTCCGGATGCTGGCCAGCGGGGTGAGCAGGATGGCGCCTTCGTCGTTGATCGACACGGCGTAGCGGTCGTCTTTGCGGATTCCGGCCTTGCCGAATGCGATGCGCGAGCGCTCATCGGCGGCTACTCCGCCGATGAGGTGGAATCCTTCGAGTGTCGACATGGTGGCCCTCGATCAGGTTGCGAGCCGGGTCGGGCAAGCTGCCCCTGTTGCGGCAGTGACGCGCTCGTCAGGCTCGGGACGCTCCGCGACGCGGTGCCTGCGTCACAGTGCCGGCGGCAGCCTGCAGGGCAGTGGCATGTGGGCAATGCCCCACCCGGTGACTGCCGCACGACGTCGGACCAGGCGCAGACCAGCCGCGCGACCTAGCGCGGGGCCATGCGCAGCGCGCCGTCCATCCGGATGACCTCGCCGTTGAGGTAGTCGTGCTCCACGATCGACACGGCGAGCTGCGCGTACTCCTCCGGCAGCGCCAGCCGCTTCGGGAACGGCACGCCCGCCGCCAGGCCGGCCCGGAACTCCTTGGAGACGGTGGCCAGCATCGGCGTGTCCACGATGCCCGGCGCGATCGTCATCACCCGCACGCCCACCGACGACAGGTCGCGCGCGGCCGGCAGCGTCATCCCCACCACGGCCGCCTTGGACGAGGCGTAGGCCACCTGGCCGATCTGCCCGTCGTAGGCTGCGATGGACGCCGTGTTGATCACCACGCCGCGCTGGCCGTGCTCCAGCGGCTCGGACTTGCCCATGGCCGCCGCCGCGAGCCGCAGCACGTTGAACGTCCCCACCAGGTTGACGTCGATCACCTTGCGGTACAGGTCCAGCGGGTGCGGGCCGGACTTGCCCACGGTGCGCGTCGACGGGCCGATGCCCGCGCAGTTCACCACCACGCGCAGCGGGGCGCCCGAACCGGCGGCGGTGTCGACGGCCGCCTGGACGTCCTCCTCCGAGGTCACGTCGGCGGCCAGGTAGGTGACGCCCTCGACGGGTTCCGCGTCGTCCACCCGGATGTCCAGGGCGAACACGCTCGCGCCCCGCGCGGCCAGCGCACGCGCGGTCGCGTTGCCCAGCCCGGACGCGCCACCGGTGACGATCGCCGAGGTTCCCTCGATCTCCATGCCCCACCCTCCGTTGTCCAGCGACTCTGCCGGACCTGGAGGTTAACGGCCGTTCAGCTCCTCGCGGTCGGACAGGTGCAGCAATGCGACCAACGGCACGGCCGCGACGAGCGCCAGGCTCGCGAAGACCAGGGTGATCAGCAGCAGTTCCATACCTGAACGATGCACCCCGGCGAGCCGCCCCCGCGTCCGCCGCCAGGGCTGTTTCCGCATACCCCCGGAGGACTACCCACCTCACTCTCCGCATACAACTTGCGTTCCACCCACGGCCAACTTCGGCTGCCACCGTTCCCCCATGTTCGTCCGGCGGATCGCGGTCGTGGGAACGGGTTACGTGGGGCTGACCACGGGGGCGTGCCTGGCCTCCCTGGGGCACCGGGTCGTCTGCGCCGACGTGGACGCGCCCAAGCTCGCCCGGCTGCGCGCCGGCCGGGTCGACATCCTCGAACCCGGCCTGACCGACCTGGTCACCCGGGGCCAGGCCGCCGGCCGGCTGGCGTTCGTGGAGGGTGCGCGGGCCGCCGTGGCCGACGCCGAGGTGGTCTTCCTGTGCCTGCCGACCCCGATGGGCGAGGGCGGTGCCGCCGACCTGTCCGCCGTCGAGTCGGTGGCCCGCGACCTGCGCGAGGTGCTCCCCTGCGGGACGGTCGTGGTGTGCAAGTCCACCGTCCCGGTCGGCACGTCCGCCCGGGTCGCCGAACTGGTCGGCCGCGAGGACGTCGCCGTCGTGTCCAACCCCGAGTTCCTGCGCGAGGGCAGCGCCGTGCGCGACTTCCTGCACCCGGACCGGATCGTCGTCGGCTCCGACTCGCCGCAGGCCGCCGAGCGGGTCGCCGCCCTGTTCGCCAAGCTCGGGGCACCGACCGTGCTGATGGACGCGGCCAGCGCCGAGATGGTCAAGTACGCCGCCAACTGCTTCCTGGCGATGAAGCTGTCCTACGTCAACGCCATCGCCGAGCTGTGCGAGCTGGTCGGCGCGGACGTCACCTCGGTCACCGCCGGCATGGGCCACGACCGGCGGATCGGCCAGGCGTTCCTGCGGCCCGGACCCGGCTGGGGCGGGTCGTGCCTGCCCAAGGACACGCACGCCATGGTGCGCATCGCGGACTCCGTGGGCGTGGACTTCGCCCTGCTCAGGTCCACCATCGACACCAATCGGCGGCAGCAGCGGCGGGTCGTGGAAAAGGTCCGCGACGCCGTCGGCGGCACCCTCGCCGGAGCCCGCGTCGGCGTGCTCGGGCTGGCGTTCAAAGCGGGCACCAACGACCTGCGCGACTCGCCCGCGCTCGCCGTGGCCGAACTGCTCGCGTTCGAGGGGGCCGAACTCGTCGCCCACGACCCGGAGATCAGCCGGCCGCTGGTCGGCATGACCGTCGTGGACGACCCCTACGAGGCGGTCCGGGGTGCCGACGCGGTCGTGCTGCTCACCGAGTGGCCCCGGTTCCGGCTGCTGGACTGGAAGCGCGTCGCCGCGCTGATGAACGGCGTCGAGGTGCTGGACACGCGCAACCACCTCGACGCGGACGCCCTCCACCGCGCGGGCCTCGTGCTCCACGGCCTGGGCCGCCGCCAACCCGCCGCGACCGGCTGACCACCGCCGGCCCGCCTCCGCCAAGGCACCCCACGTGCGCCGACCGCCGTAGAAAAGGACACAATTTAGTTCGCCAGGTTAACCATGCACGGGGTGCCGACGTAGGTTGTCCGCGTGTTCACCACCCGGCCGGAACTCGTCGGCACCCACGGCATGGTCGCGTCCACGCACTGGCTCGCCTCCAGCGCGGGCATGGCGGTCCTGGAGGACGGCGGCAACGCGTTCGACGCGGCCGTCGCCGCCGGCTTCGTGCTCCAGGTCGTCGAACCCCACCTGAACGGGCCCGGTGGCGAAGTGCCCGTCGTGTTCACCACCGGGACCGACGCGACCCCGAAGGTGCTGTGCGGCCAGGGCGTCGCCCCCGCCGGGGCCACCACCGCCCACTACCGCGACCTCGGCCTGGACCTCGTGCCGGGCAGCGGTCTGCTGGCGGCCACCGTGCCGGGCGCGTGGGACGGGTGGCTCACCCTGCTGCGCGACCACGGCACCAAGTCGCTGCGCGACGTGCTCGGGTTCGCCATCGGCTACGCGCGCGACGGCTTCCCGCTGCTGGAGCGCGTCTCGGCGACCGTCGACACGGTGTCGGACCTGTTCCGCGACCACTGGACGTCGTCCGCCGCCCTGTGGCTGCCCGGCGGGCAGCCCCCGCGACCCGGCGCGCGGTTCCGCAACCCCAAGCTGGCCGACACGTGGGAGTGGCTGCTCGCCGCCGCCGAGGCCGCCGGCAGCGACCGCGAGGCGCAGATCGAGGCGGCGCGGCGGGCGTGGTCGCAGGGGTTCGTGGCGGCGCAGGTCGAGCAGTTCTGCCGGACCGCGTTCCGCGACGACTCGGGCGTCGACCACGCCGGCGTGCTGACCGGCCAGGACATGGCGTCGTGGCAGGCGACCTACGAGGACGCCGTGACGGCGGACTTCGGTGAGTGGACGGTGGCCAAGATCGGCGCGTGGTCCCAGGGACCCGTGCTGCTGCAACAGTTGCGGCTGCTGGAGGCGTTCGCGGACCGACTGTCCTATGTGGATGGCGTGCCCACGGCGGAGACCGTGCACCTGGCCGTGGAGTGCGCGAAGCTGGCGTTCGCCGACCGCGAGGCGTGGTACGGCGACAGCGGTGGCGTACCGTTGGAGACGCTGCTGTCCAGGGAGTACGCGCAGGCCAGGAGCGCGCTCGTCGGAGAGACGGCGTCGCGCGATTTGCGTCCTGGGTCCCCTGATGGACTGAAACCGGTGCTGGCCGGGCACGTACTGGCGGGTAGTTTCGTTGCCGGGAAAGAAGGAGGCGGCGGCGCCCTCGGCGAGCCGACTGTCTCGCGCACCGGTGCGGTCCGGGGCGACACGGTCCACATCGACGTCGTCGACCGCTGGGGCAACCTGGTGTCGGCCACCCCGTCCGGCGGCTGGCTCCAGTCGTCCCCGACGATCCCGTCGCTCGGCTTCTGCCTGGGCACCCGCGCGCAGATGTTCTGGTTGGACGAGGGCCTGCCGAACACCCTCGCCCCGGGCAAGCGCCCGCGCATCACGCTGTCCCCGACGCTCGCCCTGCGCGCCGGCGACCCGGCTGCCGCGTTCGGCACCCCCGGCGGCGACCAGCAGGACCAGTGGCAGCTCGGCTTCTGGCTGGCCCACACCACCGGCGGCCTGAACCTCCAGGAAGCCATCGACTCGCCGATGTGGCACAGCAACGCGTTCCCGAGCTCGTTCTACCCGCGAGCCTGGACGCCCGGCGAACTGGTGGTCGAGTCGCGCCTCGGCGCGGCAACCCTGGACGCGCTGCGCGACCGGGGCCACGAGGTGATCGACGCGGGCCCGTGGGCCCTCGGCCGGATGTCCGCCGTGGGCCGCGACGCCCGGGACGGCCTGCTCCGGGGCGCGGCCAACGCCCGAGGCAACCAGGGCTACGCAGTAGGCCGCTGACCCGTCGGAAGCGGGGCGTGCGCGTCGGGAGCGGGGCGTGCCCGTTGGAAGTGGCACGTGCTGCGGCTGGGAAGCGGCGGCGTTGTCCGGGCGGCGAGCCGTGAGCGGTGGCGCGGGCGGCAAGCCGTGGGGCGGGCGGGCTCGGCGCGGCTCAGCGGTCCAGTGCGGCTCAGCGGTTCAGCGCGGGCGGCGGCGGTGCCCGCTCGGTGGGAGTGGCGCGGTGCCGGCTCGGTGAGAACTGTGCGCGGCGGGGCCGACAGGCGGCAGCGCTCAGGGGGGTGTGGCTTCGCTCAGGGGTGGTGTGGCTTGAGGTTGGAACGGCCCCGGCCCGAGGGGGAGGGGGCCGGGACCGTTCCGGCTCTGGCGGGGTCGGTCAGCCGACGCCCCGGTCCTCGGGTGGGGCCTCCTCGGGCGTGGCCTTCGCCGGACCTGACGCCTCGGCGGTGTCGCCGGGGTCGGGTGCCGGGGGCCTTCCCGGGGTGGTCTTGCCGAGGTCCATGGGGCAGAAAATTTCGTAGATCGGCCCCTCTGATCAAGCCCGCTACTCCCTCCGAGTGGATTCCTTCACCCGGAGCGGTGGAGCTGGACCGAGGTGCGCTGCCCAGGTCGACCGACCGGTCTCGTCCGGCCGGCCTTGTACGGCGGGTCTCGAACAGCCGGTGTCGAACAGCCGGTGTCGAACAGCCGGCGGCGTACGGCCGGCGTCGTACCCGGCGAGCGCGCTTCGCGGGCGATGTCCGCCCTGAGCACCCTCCCGTACGGTCGTCCCGTGGCCTGGCTGGCGTGGGTGTGGTTCGCGGCGACGTTCGTGCCGCTGCTCTGGCGGCGCCGCTACCCGGTCGCCGTCATCGCCGTCACCGGCGTGTCGACCTGGCTCTACTACGTGACCGGGCACGGGGGGCCGCTGATCGTCGTCCCCGCCTTCGCGCTGCTGTCGCTGCGCCGGGTCCGGGTCGCCGAGCGCCGGGACCGCCAGGTCGAGGAGGAGCGCCTGCGGATCGCGCGCGAGGTGCACGACGTGGTCGCCCACAGCCTGGCGATGATCAACGTGCAGGCGGGCGTCGCCGCGCACGTCGCCGACCGCCGCCCCGACGAGGCGGTCAAGGCGTTGCGGGCCATCAAAGAGGCGTCCGGACGCGCCTTGGACGACCTGCGCGCGACCCTCGGCGTCCTGCGCACCGGCGAGGGGGTCGCTCCGGTGCCTTCGCTGGCCCGGCTGCCCGAGCTGGTCGGGCCGGTGCCCAAGGCGCGCGTGGTGGGCGACCCGGGCGAGCTGCCGGCCCCGGTCGACGCGGCGGCGTACCGGGTGGTGCAGGAGTCGCTCACCAACGCCCTCCGCTACGCGCCGGACGCCACGTCGATCACCATCGCGTTCACCCGCACGCCCTCCGCCCTGGAGGTCTCGGTGCGCGACGACGGCACGGGTCCGCAGCCGACCGCGCAGGGGTCGGGTTCGGGGCTGCGGGGGATGCGGGAGCGGGTGGAGGCGCTGGGCGGCGGGCTGGAGGCCGGGCCCCTGCCGGGTGGCGGGTTCGAGGTGCGTGCGGTTCTGCCGTGGGAGGTGGCGCGTGATCAGGGTGGTGCTGGCCGACGACCAGGTGCTGGTGCGGGCGGGGTTCCGCCTGCTGCTGGACACCGAGGACGGGTTCGAGGTGGTGGGCGAGGCCGGCGACGGGGCGGAGGCGCTGCTGCTGGCGCGTGAGCACCGCCCGGACGTGGTGGTGATGGACATCCGGATGCCCGGGGTCGACGGGCTGGCCGCCACCCGCGACATCTGCGCCGAGCTGCCCGGCGTGCGGGTCCTGGTGCTGACGACGTTCGACGTCGACGAGTACGTGTTCGAGGCGCTGCGCGGCGGTGCCTCGGGTTTCCTGCTCAAGGACACCGACCCGGTGGAGTTGCTGCGTGCCCTCCGGGTGGTCGCGCAGGGGGACGCGCTGCTCGCACCGACCGTCACCCGTCGCCTGATCGAGGAATACGCCGCCCGTCCGGAGCACCGGCGACCGAACCCGGCCGCGCTGCGTGAGCTGACCGCCCGGGAACGGGAGATCCTGGCCCTGGTGGCGGGCGGTCTGTCCAACGACG
This sequence comes from Actinosynnema sp. NPDC050436, assembly GCF_040655415.1. Taxonomy (NCBI): domain Bacteria; kingdom Bacillati; phylum Actinomycetota; class Actinomycetes; order Pseudonocardiales; family Pseudonocardiaceae; genus Actinosynnema; species Actinosynnema sp. NPDC050436. The sequence goes on from NZ_JBFAJV010000003.1 coordinate 545,122, forward strand.
AGATCGCCGGTCACCTGGTCATCAGCCCGGCGACCTCGCGCACGCACGTGAGCCGGGTGATGACGAAACTGGGCGCGCGGGACCGGGCGCAACTGGTCGTGCTCGCGTACGAATCGGGTTTGGTGAGTCCGCGTCGGCCATAACCCGACAGTATGAGGAATTGTTATACCTCTGGTCACCCAGGGTATTCCCCGTATTGGTTGCACATTCCGGGAAGGCTCCCGGGAGGGTGCATATGCTCGCTACAGAAAGCAAGCATGGGACCGAACAAATGCACGGAGGGTGACCAGGCCGACGAGCCCCGCGTTCTTCACGCGGGGCTGGGGATCGAACGGGAAGTCAGGCGATCGCGCCCGGCGGCAGCTTCAGCTTGAACGGCAGCGTCGTCACCACGGCGAGGTCCGACGCGGTCCGCTTCATCAGCGTGGGCGCGTTGCGGGAGCCCGGTTCGGGCAGGTCGAGCAGCCGGTCGACGGCCTCGACCAGCGGCCCCTCGTAGATCCAGACCGCCTGCGCGGCCCGCGTGCTGTCCCGAACCGCAGGTAGGCGGCCTGCGCGCGCCTCCGTCTCGGACCAGAACAGGATCGAGTCGATGAAGCCTCTGCGTTGCTTGAACGCCATGATGCGATCGAGCTGTCCGTCCTCGTCCCGGAGGTGGAGGAACTGGAAACCGCTCTCGCGCAGCTCGATGACCTTGCTCAGTGCGAGATCCATGGCGCACCTACCTCTGTATCTGAGGTCCCCTAGCAGGCACAGGTCTGTTGACCCGAAATTGATCGTACGGCAAGCGCACAATCCCCCATAGGGCCTAGGTGGACGAAGTGGTCTCAATGCGAGGACGATCCCGGTCTGTTTTCGTTGCAGACCGCAGCGCCCAAAGCGCGCGCGCCGAAAATGTGACCGCTCCCAAGGTGACCAGGCTCACAGCAAGCCACATCTGCTTCTCCGGTCGGTCGGGGGATGCCATCACCACAAGAGACGCCGCGCATGGGACGGGGGTTGCCTTCCGACGGAGGGGCCAACCCCGGCCGCCGCCGGTCGGCCCGGATCGGGTGATACCGGCAGCTCGCGCGCGGCTATCCTGCTGCGGTGGCACGCGCATTGATCACCGGAATCACCGGGCAGGACGGCCGGTACCTCGCGGAACTGCTGCACGGCAAGGGCTACGAGGTCTTCGGCCTGGTCAAGGGGCAGAGCAACCCGCGTGCCGAGCTGGTGCAGCAGGAGCTCCCCTTCGTGGAGGTCGTCTCCGCCGACCTCCAGGACCTGACCAGCCTCATCTCCGCCGTCGAGCAGACCCAGCCGGACGAGGTCTACAACCTCGCCGCCATCTCCTTCGTCGCGCTCAGCTTCAAGCAGGCCGAGCTGACCTCGAACGTCACCGGCCTGGGCGTCCTGCGGATGCTGGAGGCCATCCGGATGGCGGGCGGCAGCACCGACAACCCGATCCGCTTCTACCAGGCGTCCAGCTCGGAGATGTTCGGCAAGGTCCGGGAGACGCCGCAGCGCGAGACCACCCCGTTCTACCCCCGGTCCCCGTACGGCGTGGCCAAGGTCTTCGGCCACGACATCACCGTCAACTACCGCGACAGCTACGGCCTCTACGCCTGCTCCGGCATCCTGTTCAACCACGAGTCGCCGCGCCGGGGGCTGGAGTTCGTCACCCGCAAGATCACCAACGCGGTGGCCCGGATCAAGCTGGGCCTGCAGGACACGCTGGTGCTCGGCGACCTGGAGCCGCGCCGGGACTGGGGCTTCGCCGGCGACTACGTGCAGGCCATGTGGCAGATGCTCCAGCAGGACCAGCCGGACGACTACGTCATCGCCACCGGCCGGACCCACCGGGTCCGCGACTTCGTGGCCGCCGCGTTCGCCCGGGTCGGCATCGAGGACTGGGAGCGGCACGTCACCCAGGACCCCCGGTTCTTCCGCCCGGCCGAGGTCGACCTGCTGGTCGGCGACGCGTCCAAGGCGCACGAGCAGCTCGGCTGGAAGCCCGAGGTCGCGTTCGACGAGCTGGTGTCGATGATGGTCGACCACGACCTGGACGTGGAGGCGCGCAAGGCCGGCCTGGCGTGATCCCGGCCGTTCCGGCCGAACGGCGCTGAGCGGCCGATTACCCTCGTCGGCGTGAGCACCGACGAGGCGGAGTCCCCGAAGCAGCCGACGCCGCCTCCGCCGACCTCGGCCCCGCCGACGCCGTTCCCACCGTTGCCGCCGACGCCGCCGGTCTCGGCCCCGCCGACGCCGCCCGCATCGACGCCGTTCCCGCCGACGTCGGCCCTGCCGGTGCTGCCCGAGTCGTTCCTGCCCGTGGAGCACGCCCTCTACCGGCCGAGGCACAGCACCCGCCAGCGCACCGCGCGGTTCGCCGCCGTGGTGTTCTTCCTGCTCCCGGTCGCGCTGCTCGCGGTCGGCGTGCGCCCGGCCGAGTTCGAGAACCGCCGGCTCGCCGAGTTCCCCTCGCCCGCCGACGGCTTCGGCTTCTTCACCGGCCTCGACAAGTGGGCGGCCGACCACATCCCGCTGCGGGACAAGGCGGTCGCCGTCGCCGACGGGATCAGCCGGGGCGTGTTCGGCGAGGCGCCCAAGTTCGAGCGACCGACCGAGCCCGCCGGCCCCGTGCAGGCCCCGCCGCCGAAGGACCCCTCCCTCGACCTGCCCGAGCCGACCGCGTACGTGCAGACCGTCGAGGGCAAGGACGACTGGCTGTTCCTCGGCGACGACATCAGGTACGCGTGCGCGCCGACCGTGCCGCTCGCCGACACCTACGCGCAGCTCGACCGGCTGCGGAACGCCGTCGTGTCCTCGGGCAGGCGGTTCGTCCTCGCCGTCGCCCCGAACAAGAGCACGGTGGCCGCCGACCACCTGCCGTCGCGGTACTTCGGCAAGGACTGCGCGACCGCCGGCCGGGACAGGTTCTGGCAGTCCGTCGTCGGCAAGGGCGGCACGCTCGACCTGCGGCCCGCGCTGCGCGAGGCGCAGCAGAAGAACGGCCGGTCCCCGTACTCCAAGAACGACTCGCACTGGACGCACGACGGCAGCGTGGTGCTCGCCCGGTCGCTGGCCGAGGCGGTGAAGCCCGGCACGACCGCGACCTGGCGGGTCGACCGCACCGGCACCAACGAGCGGCCGGGCGACCTGGCCGCCCTGCTCGGCCGCAAGGACACCGACCCGGTGCCCGCCTACGTCCTCGCGCCGGACGGCAGGAAGGTCGTCACCCTGCCGCCGCCGCTCACCGACCGCGAGCCCCGCCACCTCACGCAGGACCCGACCACCGGGGTGGTGAACGCCAAGATCTCGCTGATCGGCGACTCGTTCGGCTACTACTCCGCGCCTTACGTGGCGTCGGCCTTCGCGGACGTGCGGTTGCAGCACGTCGAGGGGGCCAACACCGACCCGGCCGCGATGGGCCGGCTGCTCGCGGAGACCGACGTGGTCATCGTGGTGGCGGCCGAGCGCAACCTGGTCGGCGGCGTGTACCCGATGCTGAAGCCGACTGCCGTGGACGCCATCGCCGCGGAGTTGGCCGCCCGCCCCCGCCGCTAGCGCCGCTTGTCGCGGTCGGCCAGCAGCGACTGCACCGTGACGGCCCCCGCGCCCGCGTACCGCCGACGCCGCCGGGGCCCCGCGTCGTCCGCCGCCCCGGGACCCGCCTGCTCCGCGATCGCCTGCTCCGCGATCGCCTGCTCCGCGTCAGGCGGGACCGACGCCGGGGGCGAGACCGGAGCCGGGCGCGGGTGGCGGATGCGGCGCATCTCCTCCGTGCGCTCCACCGGGATCTCCTCGGTGCGCTCGGCGGGGATCTCATCCAGCGCGACCACCCGCCGCGACGGCGACGGGGCCGGCTCCGGTGGGCGGCGCAGCTCGGCCAGGCCGCGTTCGGCCTCCCGGACCACCTCCTCCGGCTCGGGTCGTCGAGGAGCGCGGGACAGCCGCCGGGCCAGGGCGTGGCTGGGCTTCTCCACGAACCGGTAGCTCAGCTCGACCGCGCCGAACGTCGCCGCGACCGCCACCGGGACGGCCACGGCCAGCGGCACCGCCGGCCGCAGCAGGTCCAGCACGGCGAACGCGACCAGGCCGTGCAGCAGGTAGATCGAGTAGCTGCGCTCGGACAGCGCCACCCAGAACCGCCGCTGCCGGAGCTTCGGCTCGGCGAACACGCCCATCAGGAAGAACATCACCGCGCACGCCAGCGCCAGGCTGTAGGACGCGTCGAGGCGGCCCATCGCGGGGTTGTCGGAGTACACGTACAGCGCCCACGCCAGGCCCGCGAACACCCAGCCCTGCCACAGCGGGATCTTCTTCGCCGTGGTCGCCCACACGACCTGGCCCAGCAGCGGGATCGGCAGGTAGGAGACGTTGACCGCGAACAGGAACCACGACGGCCCGAACTGCCGGGCGCTCATCAGCACCACGAACACGAACGTCAGCTGCGCCGCGATTCCCAGCCACACCCACCGCCGCAGCACCGGCAGCAGCAGCACCAGAACCGCGTAGAAGATCAGCTCCACGATCAGCGTCCACGCGACGCCGACCAGCGCCACCTGCGGGACCAGCACGTAGTTGACGACCAGCATGTTGGTCAGCACGGTCCACCACGACACCTCGGGCCGCTGCCCGGTCAGCGGTTCCACGCCCAGCAGCAGCGCGCCGGCCGTGAGCAGCACCACCACGAACATCGGCACGTACACCCGGACCAGCCGGTTCGCGGTGAACCGCCGCTGTCCCATGCGCAGCGCGATCGGCGTCACGACGAACCCGCTGACCAGGAAGAAGAACGGGACGCCGATCTGCCCGATGCCCTGCGCGCCCATGTGCATCGGGTCGCTGCTCATCGCGTCGATCGCGTCGACCACGGGCGTCGGGCCGGTCTCGCGCTTGGCGACCCACTGCTCGGAGAGGTGGCTGTAGAAGACGAGGAGGGCGGCCACGGCGCGTCCGATGTCGATGAACGCGATCCGGGTCTTCTGCTCGGTGTCCAGGAGTGCACCCCTCCCCGGTCGTCTCCGGATGACTGGCAGCACCCGGAGCGTAACGGAACGCACTGGGGCGGATGGCGGGATCGCCCCTACCCCGACCGCCGTTCCTGCCGCCGACCCTCCCAACGCCGCACCGCCCGGTCGGCGGGCACCTCCACGAACCGGTGCACCACCTCGGTGACCACCGCCACCGCGACCAGCCCGACCACGATCACGAGCGTCGCGTCGAGGTGCGGGACCAGGAACACGAACAGCGGCAGCATGACGGGGATGTGCACCAGGTACACCGCGTAGGTCCGCTTCGCCCAGCTGCGGATGAACGCGGATCGACTCACCGGCCCGTGCACCGACACCAGCACGATGGTGACCAGCAGCGCGATCATCAACGTGCGGGGCAGCGCTGCACCCGTCGCGGCGTACCCGTACTGCTTGTCCACCCAGACGACCAGCAGGAAGTGCGCCGCGCCGACCGCCACCCCGGCCATCGGGGTGATCTTGCGGGAGTGGACGAGCGAGATGAGCTGGCCCAGGCACAGCAGCGGCAGGTACCCGATCAGCCCCCGGATCTCGCGCGGGGCCAGGTCGGTCGAGCCCTGCGTCGCCAGGATGACGACGAAGCACAGCGCCGCGGCGGCCAGCGGCGGCACCCACGGCCACCGGCGCAGCACCGGGATGGTGGCGGCGACGTAGACGTAGAAGCCGATCTGGACGAGCAGCGTCCACGTGACACCGAGCAGCACCATCGGCGGTGACTGGAAGAAGCCGACCATCAGCAGGTTGTCGACCAGCGCGCCGACGTCGGCGGCGGACGGGTCCACGTCGGTGTGCGTGTAGCCGAGCCTGAGCGCCACCCACGCCAGCGCGGTGACGACCCACAGCAGCGGGAGCAGCCGCACGACCCGTCTGCGGAGGAACTGGGTCGGCGTCTCCCGGTCTGCGACGTGCGTCACGACCACACCGCTCACCACCAGGAAGACCGCCACGCCGAGGACGTGCATGTCCTTGTTGATGTGCAGCGGCTCGACCACGGCGGACTCGACCAGGCCTACCAGCCACAGGTCGCGGTCGTAGATGCCGAACCACGCGACAAGGTGGGTCAGCACCACCGCGCAGGAGCCGACCACGCGCAGCAGGTCGAGCCCGTGCATGTAGCCGGTGCGGCGGGTGGGGGTCCGGGGTGGTTCGACGGTCGTGGTCACGTCCGGCGCCTCGCCTCGCGGTGCAGGGCCTCGGCGGCCAGGCCGTTGGACGCCAGCGCGACCGGCAGGGCCAGCGCGAACGGCAGCGGGGCGCACAGGGTCAGCACCGGGTAGCCGACCACCGGGACCGCCAGCGCCAGCGGCCACGCCCGGCGGGCCGCCCACCGGACGGGTGCGGCCGGGCCGAGCGGTCCGCCGTGCGGCAGCGCGATCAGGAAGAGCAGCACCGCGACCGCCGCGCCCAGCGGGTGCCAGTACGGGGCGTTGTCCGGGAACAGCAGGTCGGCGGGCACCAGCAGGCCCACGCCCACCAGGCCGAGGCCGGCGGCGTGCGGCACGGGCAGCCGGCCGGCGCGGGCCAGCCAGGTCAGCCGGCCGGTGGCGGGCAGCGGCAGGAGGGTGGCCGCCGTGCCGACGACCCGCGCCGCCTCCGGCCCGCCCTCGGCGGCCCACCACCCGCACAGCAGGGCCGCCACGCAGGCGAGTTCCAGCAGCACGAAGACGGCCAGCGCGGGTGCGCGCAGTTCCAGCGGGCGCAGCGCGGGGGTGAGCGCGGCGAACAGCACGAGCGCCAGGACGGGCGCGGTCATTGCCGCGTCGGTCAGCGGGTCCGCGTCGAGCAGCCACAGCACGCCGCCCACGACCACTGCGGCCACCAGCGGCGGGATGCCGGCGCGCAGCACCCGCGTGCTCAGGCCGGTACCGGTGAGCGCGAAGCCGGCCGCGAGCAGCAGCAGCGCGGTGCCGAGGAAGCCGAAGTCCTCGCCCAGCCCGGTGGGCTTGCCCACCCAGGCGCGGACGGCCTCGACCACGGCGGGCGTGTGCGCGTGCCGGTCGGGCCACAGCGCCACCAGGTAGCTGTAGGCGACGAGGAGCACGCCGGCCGCCGTCACCGAGGGGAGCCCGGGGGCGGTCGGCGCGGTGCGCACCGGGACGAGGTCAGTCATCGGCGGGCAGCGCCTTCGCCTGCCGGGCGACGATCTCGCCGAACGCCGCCAGGGCCTCGGGCGAGGTGCCGTCGAACTGCACCCGCACGACCAGCTCGTCGCTGGCGTAGTGGGCGCGGGCGGTCAGCGGGCCGGTGGCCCCGGGCGGCGTGGACGCCACCTTCGGCACGCCGGGCACGGGCTCTTCGTGCTGGAGGCCGAACGCGATCTGGACCTCGTCCAGCCGCGCGGCGGTGCGCCGGGCTGCGGCGGGGTCGGCCACCCGGACCACGACGACGACCACGCGGCCGTCCGGCCGGTCCTCGACCACGGCCCGCGCGCTGGTGGGGCGCTCCTCGCGGTACGCGGCGAGTTCGGCGGTGTCCAGGAACCGCAGCTTCTCCACGTCGTCGAAGACCCGCACGTCCGGGTCGACGCCGGGGTAGCGGCCGAAGTCGGCCAGGCCGCGCGCCATCGGGTCGCCGGCGATCCGGCCCCGCTCACCGGTCGGCGGCAGGGTGACCACGGTCGCGGGCAGCGGCGCGTGCCACGCCACCCACGCGCCCGCGCAGACCGCGAGCAGCACGGCCACGACGGCGACCCGGCCGAGCCCGGACGCGCGCGTGCTCGCCACCGGACACCCCCTCGCCGTGAGCTGGAGCGCGCCCGATTCCGGACGCCGTCGAATTGTCGTTCATCCGACGGCGTCCGTTACGCGAAACCGCAGATCAGAGTGGGCGAAGCCACAGTGTGACGAACGCCGTGCCCGACTCGGCCGCCCGCTGGAGGAGGTCCTCGTCGGCGTGCTCGCCCGGCACCGGGCCCTCCGGGCCGAGCGGCGCGGGGGAGTAGCCGAGCTTGCGGTAGCCGCGCAGCACCTCCGCCGGGTCGTCGCCCAGTTCGGCGATCGCGGCCGGGTCGAACTCGCACACGACGTGCGGTCGGTCGCGGTCGAGCACGGCGGTCAGGCCGGCCAGCGCGCGGTGGTCGCGGCCCTGGAGGTCGACCTTGACCAGCGAGACGCGGCGCTCCAGCACCTCCGGGCGCTCGTCCAGCCGGACGGCGGGCACGACCACGCCGGGCCGCCCGGTCGCCCCCTCGTGCGCGCGGTGGTCGCCGCTGTTGTCGCCCTCGGCCACGAGGTGGATCTCGGTGTCGCTGTCCCACGCGGCGACCGGCAGCACCGCGACCAGCTCCGCCGCCGCCGGCGCGAGGTTGGCGGCCACGTTGCGGCGCAGGTAGTCGGCGTTCACCGGGTTGGCCTCCACGGCGACCACGGACGCGACGCCCGTGGAGCGCTGGAGCAGCCGCAGCGAGTGGTAGCCGACGTGCGCGCCCACGTCGAGGAACGTCCCGTCGCCCACCAGCTCGGCGATCAGCTCGGCCTCGGCGGGCTCCCAGCTCCGGTAGTAGGCCAGCCACGGCAGCATCACCCGGTCGACCGGCAGCAGCAGCGCGCCCGCGTCGCACACCACGACGTCGGCACCCGCCGGCACCGGGGCGTGCCGCAGCCGCGCGGTGTCGCGCACGGCCGACAGCTCGCGGCCCAGCTCGGCGATCCGCTCGTCGCGGGCGTCCTGGCCCTGGTCGCGCTCCAGGAACATGCCGAACGACTTGCGCTCGCTGTCGTCCAGCCGCCGGGCCAGGCGGTCGAGGTCGTCGTCCAGCCGCTGCTCCAGCTCCGACACCGAGCCGCCGACGCGGGCGATCCCGTCGTCCGCGCGGGCCAGGCCGTCCTCGACCCGGCCCTCGACGGCGGTGAGCCGGTTCTGCACGCCGGTGGTCGCCCAGCGGTTCGCCTCGGAGGACGACTCCAGCGCGGCGAGCCGGGCGACCACGTCGCCCAGCGTGCCCTCGACACCGTCCACGATCGCGCCCAGCACCTTGCGCTGGTGGACGTCGTAGTGGTCGATCGCGCGCAGCACGGCCTTGCGCAGCGCGGGGGCGAGCGGCGTGCGGGACGCCGCGCCGGTGTCCGCGCGCCACAGCAGCGCCTGCCGCGAGTCGTGCAGCGGGCGCAGCGGGTTGTCCGTGCCGCCCGCGCTCGGGACGGCGCCGGCACGGGCCGTGGACCGCTTGTCGTAGGCGAGCCGGAGCTGCTCGCCCATCCAGCTCGCGGCCTTGGCCATCGACCGGGTGCGCAGGATGTGCTCGCGCGCCGCGCGCCCGCGCCGGGCCGCCTCGGCCGGGTCGTCCGCGACCTCGCGCAGGGCGCGCGCCGCCGCGTCCAGGTCCGGGTCCGCCCACAGCGCGCCGGCCTCGTAGGGCTCGTTGCCCTTGCCGACCTCGACCAGCCGGTACGGGATCGGCCAGCCGGTGGTCGCGTCCACGAACTCTGCGGTGCTGGAGTAGTCGGTGGAGATCACCGGCATCGCGCGGGCCATCGCCTCGGCGACGGTCAGGCCGAAGCCCTCGCTGCGGTGCAGCGACACGTAGCAGTGGCTGGACGCGTAGAGGTCGTCCAGCTCCTGCACCGTCAGGTACCGCTCGACCAGCTCGACCCTCGGGTCCTCCATGGCCCGCACCCGCAGCCGCTCGGCGACGTCCGGGCGCTTGGCCCCGTTGACGGCCTTGAGCACCAGGCGCACGTCGTCCCGGCCCGGGAACGCCCGCTGGAACGCCTCCAGCACGCCCCACGGGTTCTTGCGCTCGCCGATGCTGAGGAAGTCGAACGCGAACAGGAACCGCACCGGCTCGCCGGGCACGCGCTCCGGCCGGTTCACCGGGCCGGGGTCGCGCACCGGCATCGGGATCGCCTTGACCGGCTTCGCGGTGTGCTTGGCGATCGCCTCGCGGCAGAACTCGCTGATCGTCCACACCTCGTCCACCAGGTGGAACGCCGAGTGCATCCAGCCCGGGAACTCCTCCAGCTCCCACGCCCACAGGCCGATCCGGTAGCGGTGGTGGCCGACGTGCGGCCGGTTCTCCAGCACCGCCTGCGTCTGGTCGGCGTTCACCGACAGCAGCGTGATCGGGTAGCGCGGGTCGCCCTGGGTGCCCGGCTGCGGCATCCCCGTCCGGCTGGAGACCAGGCGGTCCTCCACGACGGAGCTGATCGGCACGCCGGCGCGGGCGATCGCGTCGTGCGCGATCCGGCCCAGCTCGCCGACGCCCAGCTCGGCGGTCAGGTAGCCGACGACGTTGACGCCGAACTCGTCCACCGGCTCGGCCGGGACGACCGGCTCACCGGGCAGCGCCCAGTCCGGCAGCGACTCCTCGGTCACGCCCGACGTCGCGCACCACGCCCGGAACGGGGCGGCGTCGCGGCCGTGCGGGCGGGGGAACGCGGCGCGCAGGTCCGGCCGGCCCTCCCACAGCGCGGTGGTCAGGCGGTTGAGCACGGTGCCCGAGGGCGCGTCGTCCGGCGGCGCGGCGAGCCACGCGCGCAGCGCGGCACCGCCGTCCGGGCCGAACGCGTGCGGCGGCGCCGGCTCGCCCTTGCGCTCCGCGCGCACCCACGCGTCGCGGAACAGCTTGCGCACGGGCGTGGTGACCCGCGTCCCGTCGGCCATCTTCGCGTAGCCGTACGCGATCGACTCCAACGACTCGGCGTAGCCGTTGCCCTGCAACGACTCCCGGTAGGAGTCGCACAGCTCCTTGACCACCGGGTGCTCCGACAGCACGACCCGGGGCCGGTTGGGCGTGTGGCACGACAGCAGCCACGGCCGCTCCGGCCGGTAGCCGCTGAAGTGGAAGAACCGCAGCGGCCGGCCGCCGGCGGTGAGCGCTCCGCCCGCGTCGCGCTCGACCGGGCGCTCGTGCACGTTCCAGTAGGCGACGTTGAAACCGGGGTCGCGCAGCACGTGGTTGTCGAACAGCGCGGGCACCTGGTCCACCCACCGCTGGTCGGTGAACAGCTGGCGCTCCGGCGCGACCACCGCGTCGTGGCGCAGCCGCTCGGCCCAGAAGTCGAGGAACGGCTCCGATCCGGGACCGGTCGCCACGAACCCGAGGTTGAAGATCCCCGAGCCCATGATCACGGCCTCGCTCGGGTCCTTGCCGTCGCGGGGCAGCGGTCGCAGGTGGTGCGGGGTGAGCACGATGCCGTGCGCGCCGGCCAGCTCGGCCAGCTCCGGCATCGGCGCGAACACCTCGATGTCCGGGTCCAGGTAGATGACCACGTCGGACTCGGTGCGCAGCTCCCGCAGCAGGTACGGCTTCACCGCCGTGGCCAGCTCGGTGACGTTGTAGGAGGTCGCCATCCGGAGGTAGTCCTCCGGGTCGATCCCGAACGCCTCCGGGCCGACCGTGCGCAGCCGGTCCCGGGTGGTCCCCGAGTCGCGCGGCGCGTCGATCACCGCGATGACGAAGTCGTGGTCCTCGTGGTGCGCCAGGTAGGAGGCGGCGAGGACGCGTGCGGCGGGCAGGTAGTTGCGCGCGACCACGGTGCACGTGGTCACGCGGGTGGGGCGGTCAGCCATCGGCCTTGAGCACCTTCAACTGCGCTTCGAGGACCTCGGTGAAGCCCTTCTGGGCGGCGGCCAGGGTCGGCGCGGCGGCGTCCACGCGCACGATCAGGTTGTTGCTGGCGTAGTGGCCGCGCACCCGGGCGTTCTGGCCGTTGGCGGCGTCGATCTGGCCCGCGAGGACGGTCGTCGGGGCGTCCTTGAAGACGGTCATGCCGTTGCTGAGCTGGATCTCGTGCAGCGCCAGCGCCGCCGCGCCGGCCGCCTTGGCGTCGGTGGACTCGACGATCAGGATCACGCCGGACACGTTGCCGTCCTGGGTGAACTGGGCGAGCTTCGCCTTGGACGCGCCCGCCGTCGTGTAGGCGGCGGCCTCGTTGTCGAGCAGGTACTTCAGGCTCGGCACGGCGGTGAACGCGGTGACCGACTTGTTCTGGGTCACCTTGCCGGAGAACTTGCCGATCGGCATCGGGTCCGGCGGCGGGGCCGGCGTGGTGGTCGTGGTCGGGCCGCTCGCGCTGGTCGACGGGTCACCGCCGCCGGTGGCGGACGAATCGCCCCGGCCCCAGATCATGTACGCGCCGAACGCGATGCCGGCGAGCAGCACGATGGCCACCACGATGCCGATGATCTTGCCCTTGCCGCTCCCGCCGTCCTCCTCGAACACCTCGGGGCCCTGGGCGATCCACGACGGGCTGCCGTCGCCGAAGGAGCTGAAGCTGTCGCCGTTGCCCCACGGGGTGCCGCCCTGCGGGGGCTGCTGCTGTTGCTGCTGCGGCGGCCAGTTCTGCGGGGGCTGTTGCTGCTGATGGGGCGGACCGGTGGGCGTGACCGGGCGGACGTACTGGGTGCGCTCCGCGTCGGCGGGCGGCCGGGCACCGCCGGAGACGACCTGGGTCGCGTCCGGGTTGGGCTTGCCGGGGCCGACGACCTGGGTGGCGTCGGGGTTCGGCTGCGCCTGCTGCTGCTGAGGGGGCGTCGCCTCCCACCGGAACGGCGGGGCGAAGGGGCCCTGGCCCTGCTGACCCGGGGTGGCCGCGCCACTGCTGGCGGACGCGAGCAGCTCATCTCGGCGGCGTCGGTAGTCGTCGGCGCTGATCCGACCCTCCGCCAAGGTCCGGTCCAGTTCCGACAGCTCCTCTTGCCAGGACATCCCTGCTCCTCCAGTGTCTGCGCGCGAGCGTCATTGTGACGCATGGTCGGTACGCGCCCGCGGGGATCGACCACTTGTGATCCGGTCGTTGCCGGTGGCCCGGCGGCCCGGCGGCGCAGCCGGCCGCGTGGCCGACGGGGTGCGCCGGACCGACACCGGCAGCTCCGCCCCGACCGGAGCACGCCGCGCACCCGGCCCGGACGATAGTCCCACCCGGGCCCGGCGGTGCCGCGCGCGCGGCCACCACGTGACCGGCCCCACTCCCCGGCAGCCGTCCCGACCCGGCAGCCCCGCCCGGTCGGCCCTGCCGGGTCAGCCCTGCCCGGTCAGCTCCGCCGGGTCAGGATGGTCGGCCCGACGATCCGCCGCGCGATCCGCCGCAACGCGCTCTTGGGCTTGGCCGCCGGCTTGCTCGCACCGCCACCCGCCTCCTCGGCCGCAGCCGGTGCCGGAGTGGCAGCCGGAGTGGCAGCAGGTGCCGCAGCCGGTGCAGTGATCGGTGCCGGAGCGGTGACCGGTGGGGCAGTCGGTCCGGCAACCGGCTCGACCGCGACCGTCGCCTGCTCGCCGACCGGCGCGAACACCACGGTGGCCTCCTGCGCGGCCGGAGCGGGAGCAGGGGCCGGCACGGGAGCCGGTGCGGGGGCCGGGGCCAGGACAGGGGTCGACGTCGGAGCCGGGGTCGGCACCGGAGCCGGGGTCGGGTTCAGCGCAGCCGCGACGGACGGCTTGGCCGGCGGCACGGCGGCCGGGGCTGCTCCTAGCACGGGTTCGTCCACCGGGATGGCCGGCGTGAACAGCCCGCGCGACGAGATGGCCCCCGGAGGGGCCACCTGAGCCGCAGGGGGCGGGGGAGTCGCAGGGGGCGGGGGAGTCGCCGGAGCTGCGGGCAGCACACCGGCCATCGGCGCGGCGACCACGTCCTGCACCGGGGCGACAGCCGCAGCGGGTTCGGCCGCAGCAGGTTCAGGCGCGGAGGATGTGGGCGCTGGGGATTTGAGTGCAGGGGGGACGGGCGAGACCGGCTCGGCCGCAGCGGGCTCGGGGCTGTCGGCGAACTTCGCGGCGCTCCTGTCCAGGCTCGGCGGCAGGCTGATCCCGACCGCGCCACCGTTGGTGCCGCCACTGCCGTTGACGCTGCTGCCGTTCACGCGGCCGTTGGTGCTGCTGTTGTTCCGGGTGGCGGGGCTGGGGATCGCGGCCAGCACTCCGGCCATGGACGTCCGCTCGGCGATCGCCGTCTGGGTGGCCGTCTGCGTGGCCGTCTGGGTCGCGGTCCGGGTCGCCACCCGGCTCGCGGTGGGTGCCGCCTGCGGTGACGGGGCGGGCTTCGTGGTCGTGGCGACGCGGTTCCGGGCGGTGACGGGGATGCGGAGGGTCGGCCCGTCGGTGCCCGGTGCGAACTTGTTCTGCTGGACCTTGTCCTGCTGGGTCTTGCTCGGCTGAACCGTGGTTTGCGGGGACTTGTTCTGCGGGGACTGGTCAGGCTCCTGGCTGAACGTCACGCCGGGATCTTGCCAAAACACGGTGAGTGAGCCATAGGCAGGTTGAATCAGCAGAAGATCAATCCACACGGCCTGGTGGTCGTGGTGGTGGTCCGGACCGTCGTGGTGGTCGGCCGCGCGGTGGTCGTCGTCGGCCTGGTCGTGGTCGTCGACGTGGTGGTCACCGTCGTGGTGGTGGTCGTCGTCGTGCTGCCCGTCGTGGTCGTGGCGCTCGACGCGGCGGTGGTGGTCGTGGTGCTGGACCGGGGCCCGCCGGTGGGGGTGGCGGCGGACGTGGTCGTCCGGCCGGGCTGCGAGCTGTTGGTCACGACGACGACCTGCGCGTCGCCCACCGGCTGGACCGCCTGGGGGACCTCCGCCAGGGTGCCGTGGGCGAACAGCGCGGCGAACACGACGCCGACCAACGCGCCGATGGCGAGCCGCGCCGGTCCCCCCGCTGCGGTGAGCATTGGCCTTGAGTACCGCCATCCCCCGCGCGGGTCAAATCGTTGTGCGGCAATTGGTACCGGCCCGGCCTCGTGGCACCGGGCCGGTACCCCGTGCTCACTGCGCGAGTTCAGCCGTCAGCGTGATGGTGGTGCCGGCGAGCGCCTGGCTGACCGGGCAGTTCTTCTTGGCGTTCTCGGCGGCCTCGGCGAAGTCGTCGGCGCTGAGACCGGGCACGGTCGCCCGCACCGTCAGGTGGATGCCGGTGATGCCGGTGCCCGGCTGGAACGTCACCTCGGCGCTCGTGTCGACCTGCTGCGGCGGGGTGCCCGCCTGGGCCAGGCCGTGCGACAGGGCCATCGAGTAGCACGACGAGTGCGCGGCGGCGATCAGTTCCTCGGGGCTGGTCTTGCCGTTCGCCTGCTCGGCGCGCGACGGCCAGGACACCGGGTAGGAGCCGATGCCGGACGACTCGAGCGACACGGTGCCGCTGCCCTCCAGCAGGTTGCCTTCCCAGTGGGTGGTCGCCTTGCGGGTGGTGGCCATGGTGGTGGACTCCGTATCCAGAACGTCGGAAAACCTTCGCCGCCAACCTAACGGCGATCACCCGCCCACGCCCGGCTCACCCGCGAGGATCACAGACATGCGAGAAGGGGCCCCGGCGAACCGGGGCCCCTTCTCGGGAGAGCGGATGACGAGACTCGAACTCGCGACCCTCACCTTGGCAAGGTGATGCGCTACCAACTGCGCTACATCCGCCTGACACGAAGAACTATAGACCACGCCTCAAACCGCGTTGCGACCGGGGGGTGGAACCACCCCCAGCAGCCGGTCCACCTCGGACAACCGCTCGGCCGGCCACCGCCACTCCCACAGCGGCCGGACCTTGGCCACGACCTCCGCCGGCAGCCTCGGGGCGACCTCGTCGCGCAGCTCCCACTCGTCGAAGACGTGCTCGTAGAAGCTGACCACCGACGCGTTGGACAGGAACTGCTCGGGCTGGTGGAAGCACCAGTGCGCGAACTCGTAGACCCGGTCCAGCACGTCCTCGTCGCCGGCCCGGTGCGCCTCGGCCGCGAGCTGCCACAGCTCCGACAGGAACACGTGGCAGGACCACGACTCGCGCTCGACGACCGCGCTCAGCTCGGGGAGGAGGGCCGAGGCCCTTGTGCGCCAATCGCCCACGAGGCGGGAGACTACCGGTCGAACGGCGCAACGGGACGGCCGAAACCACCAGCTGACGCCTATCCGTGACCGGTCCGTCACCGAGCGCTAGCAACGCGCGTTGGGGTACCCAGAGTGGTCCACTGCTCCGAACGGCCCACGACCAGTGTCGGGTCTTCGGTATCGGGTCGCTATCACTTCGGGCCCCGCCGGGTCGGCTGTGGCATCTTGACCTCGGACCACAGTGCGGGCGGGAGGTGCCGGGCGGGATGGCCGGTGATGCCGATTTCGACCGGGAACTGCTCGCCAGGGTCCGGTCCGGCGACGACTCGGCGTTCGGGGAGCTGTACTCCCGGCACGCGGACGCCGTCCGCAGGTTCGCCCTCCGCCACGTCCGTGAACACGCCGAGGCCGACGACCTGACCGCCGAGGCGTTCTTCCGGGTCCTCCAGGCGATCCGCCGGGGCACCGGGCCGACCGACCACGTGCGCACCTACCTGCTGACCGTCGCCCGCCGCGTCGCCTGGGAGTGGAGCGGCCGGCGGCGGGACGTGCCCGTCGAGGACGAGGAGCTGTCCCGCCGGGTCGAGCCGTTCCCGGACGTCACCGCGTCGCGGCCCGAGCACGCCCTGATCTCGCGCGCGTTCACCAGCCTGCCCGAGCGCTGGCGGACCGTGCTGTGGCAGGTGGAGGTGGAGGGCGAGCGGCCCGCGAACGTCGCACCCAGCTTCGGGCTGAGCCCCAACGCGATGGCCGCGCTCGCCCGCCGCGCCCGCGAGGGCCTGCGCGCCGCCTACCTGCAGGCGCACCTGGCCGAGGACGCCGGGCCGCGCGCGTGCAGCTCCGTGGTGGCCAAGCTCGGCAACTACACGGCCGGCGGCGTGCAGGGCGCGGAGCACCGGCGGATCCGCAAGCACCTCCAGACCTGCTCGTCCTGCAACGCCCTGCACGCGGAGCTGACCGAGGTGTGCTCGACGCTGCGGGCGCACGCGGCGAGCATCGCCGTGCCGGTCGCCGCCACCGCGCTGCTCGGGCCCGCCGTCCTGGGCAAGGCCGCCTGGCTCACCGGCCGGGTCAAGCTGGTGCTCGCGGCGTCCGCGTCGGCGGTGGCGGTCGGCCTGTTCGGCGTGCTGGCGGGCTCGTTCACCGGCGCCCCGGGCCCGGCGCTCGTGGACGCGGGCCCCGACACCCCGGACGGCCGGGACGTGCTGGAACTGCGCTCCACCGCGCCGACCGTGACGGGCGTGCCCACCAGCGAGACGTCCCCGGAACCGCCGCCCGCGCAGCCGGCCGAGCGGCCCCGGGTGACCACCCAGGCGGTCGCGGCCAAGCCGCCGAAGACCTCCGAGGCGAAGACGACCGAGCCGCCCGCCCGGTCCACGCCGCCGACCACCACCACGGCACCCGGCACCTTCCGCGCGCTCGACGAGCCGGTCGACGACCCGCCGCCGTCGCAACCGCCGACCACCACGGGGTCGCCGACCGCCCTGGCCGCGACCACGACCACCTCGGCGGCACCGTCGGTGACCCCGACCACGGTGACCCTGCACCCGACCCCGTGCCCGCTGAGACCCACCTGATCACGGCCCGCTACCACCGGGTTCACCCCCTGGAAGCAAGGGTTTGCCGGTAGCGTTGAGCACCGGGTGATCGTTCGACCGCTGAGGGAGCACGGTGATGACGCGGCTGGTGCGCGGCGCGGACGGCCGGATGTGGACGGTGCGCAGTCAGATCGAGTGGCGCAACCCGTCCGCCGACGCCGACTTCGAGCACGACGTGAGCGGCGGCCACGGGCCGGGCGTGCTCATGCTGGCGTTCGTGGTGGTGATGGCCGTGATCCTGGTGGCCTGGACACCGGAGGACGTCGTCGTCCCGTCGTGGTTGATCTTCGCCCTGGTCCTGGTGTTCCTGTTCTTCCCGGTCCGCTGGGCGGTGCGCCGCCCGTGGCTGGTGGCGGCCGAGGCGAAGAAGACCGACGAGCTGCCCCCGGAGCGCTGGGTCGGCTCGGTCCGGGGCTTCCTGACCGTGCGCAACGAGGTGTCCAACGTGGCCCGGAAGATCGAGATGTACTCGCTGCCGGACCTGGACGGACCGCTGCAACCGGTCGACTGAGACCTCCTCGTCCGGGTCCCCGCCCGGCCGCGCGCCCGACCGGGTCGACTGATCGGGGTTCGCGGGTGACACTGGTCGGGTGCCGGAGCTACCCGAGGTCGAGGCGCTCGCCGACCACCTGCGCGACCACGCCGTCGGGCGGGTCGTGCACCGCGTCGACGTGGCGTCGTTGCAGGTGCTGAAGACGTTCACCCCGCCGTGGACCGATCTGCAGGGCAGGTCCGTGACCGGTGCCGGGCGGTTCGGCAAGCACCTCGACCTGGACTGCGACGGGCTGCACCTGGTCGTGCACCTGGCGCGGGCCGGGTGGCTGAGGTGGTCGGACACGATGTCCGCCGCGCCGCTCAAGCCCGGCAAGGGCCCGCTGGCGCTGCGCGTGCACCTCGGGCCGCCCGGACAGGGGCCGGGCTTCGACCTGACCGAGGCGGGCACCAAGAAGGGGCTCGCGGCGTGGATCACCGACGACCCGCAGACCGTGCCGGGCATCGCCCGGTTGGGCCCCGACGCGCTGTCGCTGTCGCGGGCGCGGCTGGCGGAGCTGTTCGCGGGGCGCGGTGAGCGGTTGAAGACGGCGCTGACCGACCAGACGCTCATCGCCGGGGTCGGGAACGCCTACTCGGACGAAATCATGCACACGGCCCGGTTGTCGCCCTACGCGACTGCGGGGAAGTTGAACGCCGAGGCCCTCGACCGCTTGCACGAGGCGCTGATCGCGGTGCTGACGGACGCCGTGGCGCGCTCGGTCGGGCAGTCGGCGGCGCGGTTGAAGGGGGAGAAGCGGTCCGGTCTGCGGGTGCACGCGCGCACCGGGCTGCCGTGCCCGGTGTGCGGTGACACGGTGCGCGAGGTGTCGTTCGCGGACAAGGCGTTCCAGTACTGCCCCACCTGCCAGACCGGTGGCAAGCCCCTGGCCGACCGCCGCATGTCCCGGCTGCTCAAGTAGCCCGCTGCCCGTCCCGCGTGACCTGGTCGGCTGCTCCTCGACTCCGCTCCGTATCCAAAGTGTGCCCGATCGGGTGAGGACTGACCCGATGGGGAACGTATGCACCCACGCGTGCCGCGCCACGCGCACGGACTGTGGGCGGGCAGCGCTCCGACCAGCGCAGCACTGCGGGCGAACGGTCCGCGCCGGCTCGATCGGGCGGGTGGCCGGGCCGACGCAGGGTGTCCCCGGAGCCACCCCCGGACCCCGAATTCACCCGATGTCTGCCCGTTCCGGTGCCCGACCCCCTTGCCTGGAGGCACCGGACGGCACAGCATGGACGCCGTGCGTGACCTCCTGACCGAGCGAGCGGTGCTCGGCGTCATCGCGACCTTGGCCGTGCTGGGCCTCTTCGTCATGCTGTGCCGGGCCCGCCGGGTGAGCACGTCGGTCGAGGACGCCGTGATGGACATGCTGCACCGGATGTCCAAGGCGTCCGCCGACCTCCGCGAGGGCCTCACGCAGGACGCGGCCGACAAGGCCACGCCCCACCTGCGCGAGATGCTGCGGTGCGTCGCGGTCGGCATCACCGACCACGAGGGCACCCTGCTGTCGTGGGACGGGGGTGCCAACGACCACTACGAGTTCCTGCGCGCCTACATCGAGCGGGCGATCGGCGAGTGCCACAAGGAGCACGTCGAGCACCGCAAGCTCGACTGCGAGCTGCCCGGCCCGTGCTCGCTGCACTCGGCGGTGATCGTGCCGCTGATCGTCGAGTCCGAGGTCGCCGGGACGCTGATCGTCGTCAGCGGCGTGGCGAACAAGCGCCAGATCCGGATGGCGGAGGAGACCGCGAGGTTCGTCTCCACGCAGTTGGAGCTGGAGGTGCTGCAGAAGTCCCGGCAGGCGCTGGCGCAGGCCGAGGTCCGGGCGCTGCGGGCGCAGATCTCGCCGCACTTCGTGTACAACGCGCTGAACACGATCTCGTCGCTGATCCGCACCGACCCGTCGCACGCGCGCGAGCTGCTCCAGGAGTTCGCCGAGTTCACCCGCTACTCGTTCCGGACCGACGGCTTCTTCACGACGCTCGCCGACGAGCTGACCAACATCCACCGCTACCTGACCATCGAGCAGGCGCGGTACGGCCCGAGGCTGAACGTCCGGTTGAAGATCGCCCCCGAGGTCCTCCAGGTCGTGCTGCCGTTCCTGGTCCTGCAACCGCTGGTGGAGAACGCGGTCCGGCACGGCCTGGCGAAGAAGCCGGGCGGCGGGCTGCTGACGATCATCGCCGAGGACAACGGCGCGGAGGCGCTCATCTCGGTGGAGGACGACGGCCTCGGCATGGACCCGGACCGGCTGTTCGAGGACCTGAAGGACGCCCACCAGACCGGCGCGCACGTCGGCCTGGGCAACATCAACCACCGGATGCGGGCGGTCTTCGGCGACGACTACGCCCTGGTCGTGGAAACCGCGCCGGACGCCGGCATGAAGATCATCCTTAAGGTCCCGAAGTACTCACCGGGCGTCCGCACCAACCTGCCGCTGGTCCCGCCGAAGCTGGAGGAGACCTCGGAGCAGCCGGCGATCCGGGCCTGAGGTCAGGAGGCCGCGACGGCCAGCGCGGTCACCAGCATCACCGCGCACAGCGACCACACGATCCACATCCAGTAGATGTGCATGGAGGTCGGGCCGTCCGCGTTCTGCCGGCCCCGGTCGTCCCACCACTCGACGTACCGCTCCAGCCACCGGATCGGGTTGAACGTCACCGGCCGATGTTAGCTCCGCCACCCCCGCCCACGGGCCCCGACGTAAGGTCGTGGCATGAGCGTGACGGACAGGATCGCGGCCCGGCTGCCCAAAATCGTCAGCGATCGCGCCGAGCGGGGACCGGTGGTCGCCGCGGTGCGGTTGCACGGGGTGATCACCCCGACCCCCACGCCCATGGCCCGCAACACCATCAGCCTCCAGACCGTCGAGAGCGCCCTCACCCGGGCCTTCGACCACGACCGCCTGGTCGCGGTCGCGCTGCTGGTCAACTCGCCGGGCGGGGCGCCGACGCAGTCCGCGCTGGTCGCCGAGCGCATCCGGGAGCTGGCCACCCGCAAGCGCGTCCCGGTGCTGGCGTTCTGCGAGGACCTCGCCGCGTCCGGCGGGTACTGGCTGGCCTGCGCGGCGGACGAGATCTTCGCGCACGGCACGTCGCTGGTCGGGTCGATCGGGGTGGTGAGCGCCGGGTTCGGGCTGGACGGGCTGCTCCAGCGGCACGGGATCGAGCGGCGGGTGTTCGCGGCCGGGGAGCACAAGGTGCGGCTCGACCCGTTCCAGCCGGTCAAGGCCGAGGACGTCGAGTGGCTCAAGGGGCTGCACGTCGACCTGCACGCGCAGTTCGCGGCCTGGGTGCGGGAGCGCCGGGGCGCGAAGCTGACCGGGTCCGACGACGAGCTGTTCACCGGTGAGGTGTGGACGGGTGCGCAGGCGCGCGACCTGGGGCTGGTGGACGGGATCGGCACGCTGCGCTCGGTGGTCGCCCAGCGCTACCCGGACGCCGAGATCGCGATCGCGGAGCCCCGCCGCCCGTTGCTGGCCCGCCTCGGCCTCGCGGGCAGCACCACCCGATCGGGGGACTTCCTGCCGGCGGCGCTGGCCGCGTTGGAGGAGCGGGCGCGCTGGTCGCGTTTCGGGTTGTGACCCGGTTCGCGCTCGCGGTCCCGTCCGCACCCCCTACCCCACGTAGACACGGCCCGGCGTAAATGGGCAAGATGCGCGGCACAGTGACTACCCACGACAACACCGGCCTCCT
The DNA here is from genome assembly GCF_040655415.1 of Actinosynnema sp. NPDC050436. Taxonomy (NCBI): domain Bacteria; kingdom Bacillati; phylum Actinomycetota; class Actinomycetes; order Pseudonocardiales; family Pseudonocardiaceae; genus Actinosynnema; species Actinosynnema sp. NPDC050436. The sequence continues at coordinate 566,717 of NZ_JBFAJV010000003.1, forward strand.
CGTTCTGGCGGTGGACGACGAGGCACCCGGTCTGAGCGAGATCAAGTATCTGCTCGAGAGCAGCCCGCACATTCGGCGCGTGCTCACCGCCTTCGACGCCGCCGAGGCCCTGCGCATCCTCCGGGGCGACTACGACGCCGAGGTCATGGACCGCACCCGCGCCGGCCTGCCGCCGGTCGACGCGGTGTTCGCCGACATCAACATGCCGGGTCTGAGCGGCACGGACCTGGCGCGCGTGCTGGGCGCGTTCCGCGCGCCGCCGGCACTGGTCTTCGTCACCGGCGTGGAGCACTCGGAGGCGGTGGTGGCGTTCGAGGTGGGCGCGCTGGACTTCGTGACCAAGCCGATCAACGAGGACCGCATCAACAAGGCGATCTCGCGCGTGGTGGAGCGGGTGGCGGTGACCCCCGCCGTCACGCCCGAGCCGGTCGCGCAGGAGCCGACCGACGACGAGGTCATCCCGGTGGAGCTGGGCGGCACCATCAAGCTCGTCCCCAGGGCCACCGTCCGGTACGTGGAGGCGCAGGGCGACTACGCGCGCCTGCACACCAACGACGGCCAGAGCCACCTGGTGCGCATCCCGCTGGCCCAGCTCGAAGAGCGCTGGGAGAACGCCGGTTTCGTGCGCATCCACCGCTCCTTCCTGGTGGCGCTGCCGCTGGTGACGGAGCTGCGGATGACGTCGAACGGCTACGCGGTGGTGATCGGCTCCGGCGAGGGCGCGAAGGAGCTGCCGGTGAGCCGCCGGCACACCCGGGAGCTGAAGGAGCGGATCGTCCGGCCGCCCAAGAGCAGCTGGGGATGAGCAAGCACTCCGGCCCGCCGGGGCAGCCCGACCAACCGCAGCCTGGCGAGCGGGACGCCTGGCTGTCCGTCGCGGCGCGCAAGAACCGCCGCCGGCGGGTGGTGCTGGCCGACCCGCGCGGCCGGGGCCGGGTGCTGCGCACGATCATCGAGCTGGAGGAGCAGACCAGCGTCGGCGAGAAGCTGATCCGGGACCTGATCCGCCAGCAGCTCAGGACGGCGTTCCTGCTCGGCGGCGGCACGCTGGCGCTGCTGGGCCTGCTGCCGGTGGTGTTCTACGCGCTGCCCGGCCTGTCGGACGTCGAGCTGCTGGGCGTGCGGCTGCCGTGGTTGCTGCTGGGAGTCCTGCCGTTCCCGCTCTGCTACGGCGTGGGCTACGCGTACCGAAGACTCGCGGAGCGCCACGAGCACGACTTCGTGAGCTCGGTGGACCGGTGATCCAGAACCTGTGGAGCCTGGGGCTGGTCGTGCTCGTCGCGGCGATCACGTTCCTGCTGGGTTACGTGGGTTCGCGGCGGGCCAACACGACGCCGGACTTCCTGGTGGCGCGCCGGGCGATCCCGGCGACCCGGAACGCGGCGGCGATCTCGGGCGAGTACCTGTCGGCGGCGTCGTTCCTCGGCGTGGCCGGGCTGGTGCTCAAGGACGGCATCGACGCGCTGTGGTACCCGATCGGCTTCACGGCGGGCTACCTGGCGATGATGCTGTTCGTCGCGGCGCCGCTGCGCCGTTCGGGCGCGTACACGCTGCCGGACTTCGCCGAGGCGCGGCTGGGTTCGACGAACCTGCGCCGGGTGTGCACGTTCTTCGTGATCTGCATCGGCGTGCTGTACCTGGTGCCGCAGTTGCAGTCGGCGGGCCTGACGCTGAACACGATCACCGGCCTGCCCGCGTGGCTGGGCGGCGCGGTGGTGACGGTGATCGTGGTGGTGAACGTGCTCGGCGGCGGGATGCGCGCGATCACGCTGGTGCAGGCGTTCCAGTACTGGGGCAAGCTGTTCGCCATCGCCGCGCCGACGTTCGTGCTGTTCGCGGTGTTCCTGGGCGGGCCGGGCAACGGGGCGCAGTCGGTGGACGAGGCCGGCGTGCTGCGCTTCCACGAGGCGGTCACGGTGACCACCGCCGACCCGGTGCGGGTGCAGGTGGTGGTGCCGATGCGGTTGTCGGCGACCGGCCAGGTGAACGGTGGCCGCGCGGACGGCGAGGTGTACTGGCAGCCCGGCACGTACAGCGTCGGCAAGGGCACGGTGCTGCGGTTCGAGCGGGGTTCGCCGGTGCCGGTGGTGGACGGCTCGCCGACCGACAACGAGCGCTGGCTGGAACCGCAGACCGGTGGCCTGGGCGGGCTGTTCGAGACCTACTCGCTGATCTTCGCCACGTTCCTGGGCACGATGGGCCTGCCGCACGTCCTGGTGCGCTTCTACACCAACCCGGACGGCAAGGCGGCCCGCCGGACCGCGCTGCACGTGCTCTACCTGCTGGGCCTGTTCTACCTGTTCCCGACCGTGCTGGGGATCATCTCGCGCCAGTACCTGCCGCAGTTGCTGGTGACCGGGAAGACGGACGCGGCGGTGCTGCTGCTGCCGACGACGATGCAGCCGAACGTGCTGGGCCAGGTGCTGGGGGCGATCGTGGCGGCGGGCGCGTTCGCGGCGTTCCTGTCGACGTCGTCGGGCCTGGTGGTGAGCGTCGCCGGGGTGGTGTCGACGGACATCCTGCCGGGCAAGGTGCGCGACTTCCGGTGGGCGACGGTGCTGACCGGCGCGGTGGCGATCGGGCTGGCGCTGGTGCTGCCGCGCTCGGACGCGTCGCTGACGGTGGCGATGTCGTTCGCGCTGGCGGCGTCGACGTTCTGCCCGCTGCTGGTGCTGGGCATCTGGTGGCGGGGCCTGACGTGGGTGGGCGCGACCGCCGGCCTGGTGGTGGGCGGCGGGCTGGTGATCGGCTCGCAGGCGGTCGTGGTGGTCAGCTCGTACACGGGCGGCTGGGCGCCGTCGGTGTTCTCGATGCCGGCGCTGGTGACGGTCCCGGTGTCCTTCCTGACGATGGTGATGATCAGCCGGTTGACCGCGCGGCGGCGGCCGGAGGACGTGAGCCAGATCCTGCTGCGGCTGCACGCGCCGGACCCGCCGGGGTTCATGCGGGACCGGGACGTGCAGCGGTTCGGCACGCCGCCGGAGGAGAAGGCGCAGGCCGAGCGGCGCGACCCGCCCCCGTCGTGGAGCTAGCGCGGCGGTCCTCCGCGCCCGGTGGACCGCCGCGCCTCCCGCGTCGCCCGCGCACGCCGGCGGCGTGAACCGCTTGCCCCGATCACGCCGCCCGCCGGGTGAACCGTCGCGGACCACGGTTAATCGAGGGTTTTCCGCCCGGCGTTAGCCGAATTCCGGCGTAATACCGTTCCTGGCCCTTTTGCCACCCGTCAGCGTGAACGCCGCTGCGGGCCGGACCGCGCGCGACCGGGCGGGGGCGGGTGCCGGGCCGTGTGGTCGAACAGTCCTCGGAGGTCTCCCCGGTCGGGTGGTGCCCGACCTCCCGATCCGGGGACGGGGCACGCCGGTCACGGGGCCGGCTGCTCGTCTCAGCATTCCTACCGCTCATCGCATCACCCGACTGTTGAGCGCAAGTCCACCGACGGGGTCTATCAGACGTGACCCACGTCTCCCTACGGTGCAGCCCGTATCTGAACGCACCTGGAGGGTTCCGTGCCGTTCACACCGACGACAAGCGCGAGGAGGGGATCATGAGCACCACCGAGAACGCCTCGGACGGCCCGACCCCTGCCGGTGCGTCCCACGACTGGGTCGCAGTGCAGTCCGGCCCCGAATTCGTCGAACTCCGCCGCAGGCTCCGCACCTTCGTGTTCCCCATGGCCGGGCTGTTCCTGGTCTGGTACCTGGTCTACGTCCTGCTCGCCGACTACGCGCACGACTTCATGTCCACGAAGGTGCTCGGCGACATCAACGTCGGCCTGGTCCTCGGCCTGCTCCAGTTCGTGTCCACGTTCCTGATCACCACCCTCTACGTGCGGCACGCCAACAAGAACCTCGACCCCCGCGCGGAGGCGATCCGCGATCGGCTCGAAGGGGGCCAGGCGTGAACAGCAACGCCCTGCTCAACATCGGCATCTTCGCGGTGTTCGTGGTCGCCACCCTGTTCGTGGTGGTCCGGGCCAGCCGCAACACCCGCACCGCCGCCGACTACCTCGCCGCCGGCCGGGCGTTCACCGGCCCGCAGAACGGCATCGCCATCGCCGGCGACTACCTCTCCGCCGCGTCCTTCCTGGGCATCGCGGGCGCGATCGCGGTCTACGGCTACGACGGCTTCCTGTACTCGATCGGCTTCCTGGTCGCGTGGCTGGTGGCGCTGCTGCTGGTCGCGGAGCTGCTGCGCAACACCGGCAAGTACACGATGGGCGACGTGCTGAGCTTCCGGATGCGGCAGCGCCCGGTCCGCGCGGCGGCGGCCACGTCCACCATGGCCGTGTCGTTCTTCTACCTGCTCGCGCAGATGGCGGGCGCGGGCGGCCTGGTCGCGCTGCTGCTCGGCATCGACGACAAGCTGGGCCAGGCGCTGGTGATCGCCGTCGTCGGCGCGCTGATGATCACCTACGTGCTGATCGGCGGCATGAAGGGCACGACCTGGGTCCAGATCATCAAGGCGGTGCTGCTGATCGTCGGCGCGGCCGTGATGACCGCCTGGGTGCTCGGCAAGTACGGCTTCAACCTGTCGACGCTGCTCGGCGCGGCGGTCGACAACGCGCCCAAGGCCGGGGAGAAGCTGCTCGGGCCGGGCCTCCAGTACGGCGCGTCCGGCACCTCCAAGCTCGACTTCCTGTCCCTCGCGCTGGCCCTGGTGCTCGGAACCGCCGGCCTGCCGCACATCCTGATGCGCTTCTACACCGTGCCCACGGCCAAGGAGGCCCGCCGCTCGGTGGTCTGGGCGATCTGGCTGATCGGCCTGTTCTACCTGCTCACGCTCGTGCTCGGCTACGGCGCGGCGGCGCTGGTCGGGCCGGACAGGATCCTCGGCGCCCCCGGCAAGGCCAACTCCGCGGCCCCGCTGCTCGCCGAGGCCCTGGGCGGACCGCTGCTGCTGGGGCTGATCGCGGCGGTCGCGTTCGCCACGATCCTGGCCGTCGTGGCGGGTCTGACGATCACCGCATCGGCGTCGTTCGCGCACGACATCTACGCCAACATCATCAAGAAGGGCGCGGCGGAGGACAAGGACGCCGAGGTCAAGGTGGCCCGGCGGACCGCCGTCGTGATCGGTGTCGTGTCGATCCTCGGCGGCATCGCGGCCAACGGCCAGAACATCGCGTTCCTGGTGGCGCTGGCGTTCGCGGTGGCCGCGTCGGCGAACCTGCCGACCATCCTGTACTCGCTGTTCTGGAAGCGGTTCAACACCGCCGGCGCGCTGTGGTCGATCTACGGCGGCCTGGCCGTGACCATCACGCTGATCGTCCTGTCGCCCGCCGTGTCCGGGAAGTCGACGTCGATGTTCCCGAACGCGCACTTCGACCTGTTCCCGCTGTCGAACCCCGGCATCGTGTCGATCCCGGTGGCGTTCTTCCTCGGCTGGCTGGGCACCGTGCTGTCCAAGGAGCACGACGAGCGCAAGTACGCCGAGATGGAGGTGCGCGCGCTGACCGGCGTGGGTGCCGAGAAGGCCGTCCAGCACTGACCGGCCCCGGGGCCGCTTCGCTCGTCCGGGTGACGGGGGAGCGGCCCCGTCTTGTCCCCGGCTTCACGGTGGGCGTGGCAGCATGGCCCCGTGACCGTTCCCAGCGTTGAAGTGTCGTCGGTGCCCTCCGAGCTGCCCACCGGCAAGGTGCTGCTCGACGTGCGCGAGGCCGACGAGTGGGCGGCCGGCCACGCGCCGGGCGCGCTGCACATCCCGATGAGCGAGCTGGCGCAGCGCCTCGGCGAGCTGCCCGGCGACAGCGAGTTCTACGTCGTGTGCCGGGCCGGTGGCCGGTCCGCGCGGGTGACGCAGTACCTCAACGCCAACGGGTGGGACGCCACCAACGTCGACGGCGGGATGCAGGTGTGGGCGGCGGCCGGCCGGCCGCTGGTCGGCGAGGTCGACGGCGCGGAGCCGGAGGTCATCTGACATGGGGCTCCAGCCGATGCGCGTGGACTGGGTGGCGAGCCCGCCGCCCGGCGCGTACCCGCGCCGCCGGCTGGCCCCGCCGCCGCGCCCGTACGGCGGCCCCCCGTCCTACCCGGTGCCGCCCCGCTGGGGCTTCCCGCTGCTGGCGTGGCGCTGGCCGACGTCCGTCGCCACCGACGCCCGGCCCGCCGACTCCGTCGACCGGGTGCAGGGCGCGGCGCGGACCGCGTCGCACCTGCTCTGGCTGGCCGGCCTCGCCTCGCTGTGGGCGGCCGGCAGCGAGGTCTGGCGGTACGTGCTGCTGCTGCTCAGCCGGCACGGCGCGCTGGAGGCGGGCACGGTGTCGGTGTCCGACGCGATGGTCCGGGCGTCCTCGACGGTCGCGCTCGTGGTGGCGGCGGCGGGCCTGGTCTTCACGCTGCTGTGGCTGCGCCGGGCGCGGCACGCGGCGGCGACGGCGGCCGGCTACGCGCCGTCCCGGTCCGATGGCGAGGTGCTCGCCGGGGTGCTGGTGCCCGGCCTGAACCTGGTGGTGCCGGGCTCGGTGGTGGCGGAGCTGGAGCACGCGGCGCTGCGCCTGCCCGCCGACGCGCGCCCGCGCCCGTCCCGGCTGGTCCGCTGGTGGTGGGGGCTGTGGGCGGGCGCGGTGCTGTTCAGCGCCGGCACGGTCCTGTGGTCGTTCCGGTCGAGCGTGCAGGCGCTGGCGGACGGCGTGCTGCTGCACGCGGTCGCCGACCTGCTGGCCGCCGCCGTGGCGGTGCTGACCGCCCTGCTGGTCCGCCGGATCACCGGCCTGCTGCTGCCGGTGCCGGCGGGCGCGCTGCGGCGGATGCGCGTGGTGGGCGTCAAGGACGCCCCGGAACCGCTGCTGCGCCCGGTGCGGGCGTCCGGCTCGCCGCGCTAGGCGGCCAGGATCCCGGACGGCCCCGGCAGCTCCGGGTTCGCGGAGCGGCCGGGGCGTGTCACGTCACGGGGTGGCGGTCGCGCCCGGACTCGTCGTGACCGTGCTGCTGGGGTGCTCCGGCGCGCTGGTGACCGTGCTGCGGGGCGCGTCGGGCTCGGCCGTGACCGTGCTGCTGGGCGTGTCGGGTTCGGCGGTGACGGTGCTGCTGGGGTGCTCCGGCGCGGTGGTGACCGTGCTGACCGGGGCATCCGGACTGGTCGTGACGGTCGACCGGGGCGCGGTCGGAACCGGTTCGGTGGTCGTGGAGGTCGGCTCCGGCGCGGTCGGCGACGAGTCGGCCAGGGCGGTCACCGTGACGCCGCCGGCGGTCAGCACGCCGATGGCGACGGCGGACGCCACGAGCGCGCGGCGGGAGCGCAGGGCGGTGGGGAGACGCATGGGAGGTCCTCTCGGGTAACCGGTGGTGTTCGCCATTCCCACGCGGCCGGGGGCGGATCTGTTGCAGTCACGGCCCGCTGGTGGTGATCGTGCTGGAGGGGGATTCCGTCGTCGCGGTGACGGCCGAGCGCGGGCTCACCGTGACGGTGCCCGCCGTGGTCGTGGTGGTCACCGGCGGTGCGACGGTCGGCAGCCGGCCCGGTTCGGACGCGCCCGGACCGCGCGGCAGCAGCACGAGGCTGACCACCAGGACCACGAGCACCGAGGCGGCCGAGACCAGTGGCGCGTAGCGGCGCACGGGGTGGCGCCGGGCCTCCGCGCGGGCGCGGATCGCCGGGCCGGACAGCGTCGAGCGCACCCGGCCGGCTCGCGCGGCGAGCACCCGGCGCAGCTCGTCCCCGGTGTCAGCCATGGCTCCTCCACGCGCGTTCCGGCATCCCGATCGCCGACCTCAGCCCCGCCAGGCCCCGGCTCACGTGGGACCGCACGGTCGGCAGCCGGCACCCGAGCACGCCGGCGATCTCCTCGTCGGTCAGGTCCTCGTAGTACCGCAGCACGACCGCCGCCCGCTGCTGCCTCGGCAGGGCCTGCAGCAGCCGCCACAGCCGCTCGTCCCGCTCCTCCGGCAGGTCGTCCACGTGCGCGCCCTCCGGCAGGTCGCCGCCGGCGGGCCGGATGTGCCGGGTGCTCCAGCGGCGGCGCCACGACAGGTACTCGTTGGTCACCGCGCGCCGGACGTAGGCGTACGCGGTCGCCGGGGTCAGGTCGCCCCAGCGCGGGTACACCCGCACCAGCACCTCCTGGACCACGTCCTCGGCGTCCGCCCTGCTGCCGGAGAGCAGCACGGCGTACCGGACCAGGCCCTGCTGGTGCTCGTGGACGAACTGGTCGAACGACGCCGCCGCGTCCAAACCGCCCTCCGCCCTGGTCACCTGGCACGTCGGTGACTAGACGCGGCTCAGCCCCGATCTGTTGCTCCGGTGACGGGGAACACGGAGTCCTCGAACTCCCAGACCAGCCGCAGCGGGACGAGCAGGCCCCACCGCCGCCGCGCGGCCTCGGCGCAGGTGTGCTGCGCGACGAGGCTGCGGCCGGTGGCCGGGTCGCGGCGGTAGAGGACCGCTTCGGTGTGGTCGTCGTCCTCGATCTCCATGCCCCACGCGAAGACCAGGGACGGGTCGGACTCCGGCACCAGCGAGAACAGGTTCGCTTCCATGGGAACCACTGTGCTGGCGGGACGAACACTCTTTGGTGTGAACACCTTCGAGAATCCCACAACTGATCATTTCGCCGGCATACTCGGAGTTGTGCATACACAACCACCGTTCCGTCGCCGCCGCCTGGGTCGCAAGCTGGCCCGGATGCGGACCTCGGCCAACATGACCCTCGACATCGCCGCCCGGAACCTGTTCAAGACCAGGTCGGCGCTGCACCGGATAGAGAAGGGGGAAACACTGGTAGACGTCCACCTCGTCAAGTCCATGATGGACCTGTACGACCGCTACGACCCCGACCTGGTGGGGGAAACCGTCCGCGCCCGCGAGCCGGGCTGGTGGATCGCGCTCGGAGTCGAGGATCTCGGCTACATCGACGTCGAGGCGGAGGCGAGCGAGATCCGCGAGGTCTGCGTGCTGGTAGTACCGGGCCTCCTGCAAACCTCGGGCTACACCCGCGCGCTGTTCGAGGCCCACCGCTTCCGCAGCAAGCGACAACTGGAAGCCGACATCCGGGCTCGGCGGATCAGGCAGAGCAGGCTGACCGACCCGGAGAACCTGGTGCGGCTGGACGCGATCATCGATGAGACGGCCCTGCGCAGGGCCGTCGGCGGGGCGGAGGCCATGCGCGACCAGATCGCGCACCTCCGCCGGATGGCCGACCTCCCCAACGTGACCATCCGCGTCCTGCTCGCCGCGCGCGGGGCGCACAGTTCCATGAACGGCGGCTTCACCCTGCTGAGCTTCCCGGACGTCGCCGATCCGGCCGTCCTGTACGTAGAGCACCCGTTCGGCTCACTGCACATGGAGAAGGAGGACGAGACCATTGAAGCTAAGGTGGCCTTCGGGAACTTGGCGAACCAGGCGTTGAGCCCGGAGGAGTCGATCACCCTGCTGGAGAGGATTCTGGCCGAGTGAAAGAGGCGGATGCTGTGTCTACTGTGGACTTCACCGACGCTGTGTGGCGCAAGAGCGACCGCAGTGGACAGGGCACCAACGGGAACTGCGTGGAGGTGGCGTTCGCGGGATCGGCGGTCGGGGTGCGGGATTCCAAGTCGCCGGCGACCGGTGTCCTCGCGTTCCCCGCTGTTCAGTGGGCGTTCTTCCTGCGGGGCCTGGGTTCCTGACGGCACCCGTGCCACGGTGACCCCATGCGGGCACTCACGGGCGCGGTAACCGTCGTGTTGGCCGGGGCGCTGGTCGCCCCCGGGATCGCCGGAGCGCAGGGGCGGAGGACCTTCGACCTCCAGGCGCACCGGGGTGGCATCGGACTGACTGTGGAGAGCACGCTCGCCGCGTTCGGCAAGGCCCTCGAAACGGGGGTGACCACGCTCGAACTGGACGTCCAGATCACCAGGGACGGCCGCGAGGTGATCACCCACGACCGCAGGACCAACCCGGCCAGGTGCTCTGACACCGCGCCTGCCACCCCCGACGACCCCGCCTTCCCGTACGTGGGCAAGTACGTCAAGGACCTCACCTTCGCGCAGGTCCGCACGCTCGACTGCGGTTCGCGCGCGCACCCGGGCTTCCCCGGCCAGGCCACCTCGCCCGGTGCGCGGATGCCGACCCTGGCCGAGCTGTTCGCCCTGGCCCGGCGGTACCGGGCGTGGGACGTGCGGTTCAACATCGAGACCAAGGTGGAGGCCGCCGCCCCGCACGAGACCGCGCCGCGCGAGCAGTTCGTGGAGGTCACCGCCCGCGAGATCCGCCGGTCCGGCTTCTCCCGCAACGTGACCATCCAGTCCTTCGACTGGGGCACCCTGATGCTGTGGCGCACGAAGGAGCCACACCTCCCGCTGGTCGCGCTGACCCAGCCCGAGTTCCTGCGGCCCGGCTCGCCGTGGCTCGGCGGGCTCCGGCTGGAGGACTTCGGCGGCAGCGTCGTCAGGGCGGTCAAGAGCTTCGGCGCGTCCGCGCTGTCCCCGGTGCACGGCAACCCGCAGAACGGGAAGATCGGCGATCCCGACTACGTCCCGTTCACCACCAAGGCCCTGGTGCAGGAGGCGCACCGGCACCACCTCAAGGTCGTGCCGTGGACCGTGGACGACCCGGCCACCGTCCACAAGCTGGTGGACGACGGCGTGGACGGGATCATCACCGACTACCCCGACCGGGTGCGGACCGTCCTGCGGGACCGGGGCCTCCCGCTGCCGCGCACCTACCGGAAGTGCTGATCAGGACCGGTCAGGACTCGCCCAGCAGCAGTTCGTGCAGGCCCCGGATGACGAACTCGGCCCGCCGGCGCGGCTCGGCCGCCACCACGGCACCGGGCAGCTTGCGGGTCAGCGCCGACAGCGCCGCCTGCACCTCGATGCGGGCCAGCGGGGCGCCCAGGCAGTAGTGGATGCCCATGCCGAAGCCCAGGTGGGCGTTCGGCGTGCGGCCGACGTCCAGCACGTCCGGGTCCGCGAACACCAGCGGGTCGCGGGCCGCCGCGCCCAGCAGGGCGGCGACCTTCTGCCCCTCCTCGACCGCGAAGCCGGCGATCTCGACGCGCTCGGTCGCGGTGCGCTCGAAGAGCTGGAGGGGCGAGTCGTAGCGGATCAGTTCCTCGACCGCCGTGGAGAGGAGGGACTGATCCGCTACCACCCTTTCCCACTGGTCGCGGTGGGCCAGGAGGGCGTTCACGCCGTTGCCGATGACGTTGACGGTGGCCTCGTGGCCGGCCATGAGCAGCAGGACAGCCGTGGCGACGAGCTCGTCCTCGGTGAGCTTCGCGCCGTCGGTGTCGGTGACCGCGACGAGGTCCGACACCAGGTCGTCGCCGGGCGAGGTGCGCCGCAGCGCGACCAGCTCGCGCAGGTAGGCCACGAACTCGGAGGCGGCCCGCTCGGCCGCCGCCCTCTTCTCCGGGGCCAGGCCGTACTCGTACATCTTCACGATCGCGTTCGACCACGGTTGCAGCAGCGGCCGGTCGCTCGCGGGCACGCCCAGCAGCTCCGCGATCACCTCGACCGGCAGCGGCGCGGCGACGTGCGCGAGCAGGTCGGCCCGGCCCTCGGCGCGCACCTCGGCGACCAGCTCGTCCACCAGGCGGTCGGCCAGGTCGGTGATCCACGGCCGCAGCCGCTCCACGTGGCCCCGGCCGAACGCGGCGGCGACGAGCCTGCGCAGCCGGGTGTGCGTCGGCGGCTCGTTCTCCAGCAGCGAGTTGCGGTGCAGCAGGTTGAAGCCGGTGAACTCCTCGACGGGTTTCGCGTCGGTCCACAGCCGGCCCAAACCCCGGTGGCGCAGCACGGCGGACGCGGACGCGTGCGACACCGCGACGGCGACGCCCATCTGCTCGTGCCAGTGCACCTCGGCCCGCGCGCGCAGCGCGGCGAACACCGGGTAGGGATCGGCGAGGAAAGCCGGATCGTGCTGGTCGAAGGGTGCCACGGTGACGGACGGTAGGTCTTGAGCGCGACTCGCGTCCATTCGAGGGTGGTTGTTCCGTCAAAGATTCAGCGATCCGTGACCAGATGTCACCGGGTTGACCCGTCCGGTGCTCCACCAGGAGCATTCCGCAGCGTGCCGCCCGAACTTGTCGCCCACCGAGGGGCGTCCGCGCTCCGCCCCGAGCACACCCTCGCCGCCTACGAGCTGGCGATCGCCCAAGGTGCCGACGGCGTCGAGTGCGACGTCCGGCTGACCCGCGACGGGCACCTGGTGTGCGTGCACGACCGCACCATCGACCGGACCAGCGACGGGCGCGGCGCGGTGAGCGCGATGAGCCTGGAGGAGCTGAGCCGGCACGACTTCGGCGCGAAGCTCGGCGACGGGCCAGCACCCCTGCTCACCCTGGTGGACCTGCTGGAGCTGGTCGCCGACAGCGGCGTGCGGCTGTTCGTGGAGACCAAGCACCCGGTCCGCTACCGGGGCGAGGTGGAGCGCCGGCTCGCCGAGCTGCTCGCCCGCCACCGGGTGGACGCCCTGATGATGTCGTTCTCCCCGGCCGCAGTGCGGCGGTTCAAGGCGCTCGCGCCGGCCGTGCCCACCGTGCTGCTGTTCGGGCGGTACTGGCCGCAGCGGCTGCCGCCCTTCGCCGACCTCGCCGGTCCGGGCGTCCACCTGCTCAGGCGCCAGGCCGGCCGGGGCGGCGGCGCGTACTGCTGGACGGTGGACGAGCCCGCCGACATCGCGCTGTGCGCCGAACGCGGGGTGCGGTTCCTGGCGACCAACAACCCGGCGCAGACCCGTGGCGTGCTAGCGGCTAACTTGACGCCCGACCAGCCCTGACGGGCACGACCTGAAGGAGGCGGCGGTGGCGAAGCGGACGGCCGTGAAGAACCAGTCCGGGGACGGCGTAAACCCGCGCCAACCCTGCCCGTGTGGCTCCGGCAAGCGCTACAAAGCGTGCCACGGCGGTGCCGGTGGCGGCGCGGACGTCATCGTGGCCCGCCCGTTCCAGGGGCTCGCGGCGGAGACCGAGCTGATCGCGCTGCGCGAGTTCGTGCCCTCGGCGACGGTGGCGCTGCCGCTCAAGGAGGCCGGGCGGGAGGTCGTGCTGGCCTCGGTGCTGCCGATGGCCGCCGCCGCGCTGGTGCGCGCCGACGGGACCGCGTTCGTCGGACTCCAGGTGCAGACCCGCTCGGGCGACCTGAGCCGGGACCTGGCCCGCGCGGTGCAGTGGGTGCTGACCGCCGAGGTCGGCGAGGCGCTGCCGGTGGTGGGCCCGGACGACGGCACGAACCCGGGCCGGTTGCAGGACCTGCTGGACGCGGACGCGACCGTCACCCCCGAGCTGCACACCGACTTCGCGTGGTGGATGCCGCCGGGCAACGAGCCGACCGGCGACGTGGCGCTGTCCCTGGAGCGGGCCAACGCGGCGATCCTGCCGACCGAGCGGGTCGACGCGCCCGGCGTGCGCGCGGCGTACTGGGTGGACGCGGGCGACAAGGCGCACCTGCGCTGGGTGCGCCCGGAGCCCGAGGAGCAGTTGCTGGCGGCGCTGGCCCGGCTGTCCGTGCGCGGTGAGCTGGACCTCGGCGAGGGCTCCCGGTACGCGGGGTCGTTCCGGGCGCACGGCCTGCTGGTGCCGGTGTGGGACCTGGACCGCGAGATGCACTCCAGCGAGTGGGCGTCGCCCGCCGAGGGCCTGGGCAAGCGTTTGCTGGACGCGTTGAGCAGCCTCGACGGCGAGCCGCTGACCGAGGCCGAGCGCCGGTCGCGGGACGGCCTGCGCGGCCGGCAGATCACCCTGCGGTAGTTGTCCACAGGCTTCTCCCCAGTTGTCCACAGAACCCTGTGGACAAGGTTGTGGACAACGGCAGGGAAGGTGTGGACGGATGCTGCTGCGGATCGCTGCACGGGCCGAGTGGGCGCGCGACCGGGAAGCCGGCGCGATCCCGCTCGACCCGGACGGCTTCGTGCACTGCTCGGACCCCGGCACGGTCCATCTGCCGGCGAACCGGCTGTTCCCCGGCCGGCACGACCTGGTGCTGCTGGTGATCGACCCGGAGGGCCTGCCGGTGCTGTGGGAGCCGGGCGACGGCGACGAGGCGGGCCCCTGGTTCCCGCACGTCTACGGCCCGGTCCCGGCGGACGCCGTGGTGGCCGTGCACGAGTTCACCCCCGACTCCGACGGCGTGTTCCGGCCACCGCCCGTGCTGTGACCCGCGCCGCGACCCGTGTTGTGACCTGATCCCGGGCAACCGCCGGCCGCCCTCGTGCGTGAACCCACCGACGACGTGCGGGGGAGGTCGTCGGGAAGGGGAACGGGGTGACAGCGGTCCTGACCGCCGACCAGGTCCGGGCGCGGGCCGATTTCGGGGAGTTCGTCCGGGCGTCGCTGCCGGGCCTGCTCCGGTACGCGCACGCCCTGACCGGCAACCCGCACGACGCGGCCGACCTGGTGCAGTCCGTGCTGGAGAAGATCGGCTCGCGCTGGGGCGCGGTGCTGCGCAAGGACGTCGAGCCGATCGCCTACGCCCGGCGGGCGCTGGCCAACGCGCACGTCAGCCGCTGGCGGCGGCACCGCCGCGAGCACCTCGTCGCGGAGCTGCCCGACGTCGTCGCGGCGTCCGGCGTGGACCGGCTGGAGCACGAGCCGCTGTGGCGGGCGCTGCGCGAGCTGCCGCCCCGGCAGCGGGCCGTGGTGGTGCTGCGCTTCTACGAGGGCCTGTCCGAGCGCGAGATCGCCGAGGCGCTCGGCGTCTCCACGGGCACGGTGAAGAGCCAGAACAGCAAGGCCATGGCCACGCTGCGGCAGCGGCTCGGCCCGACCTGGCGGGAGGGGTGATCCGGGTGGAGCTGGACGAGCGGTTGCGGGAGCTGTTCCAGGACGAGCGGCTGGAGCTGCGGGCGCGACCCGGGGCGGCGGAGGAGATCGTCGCGGGCGCGGGCCGCCGGCGGCGCGCCCGGGTCGTCACCACGGGCGTGCTGGCGGTCGTGCTGGTCGGGGTGGGCGCGGTCGGCGCGGCCGGGCTGCGCGGCAGCGGCGAGCCGGACGCGGGCACGCCGGACCAGGCGGTCGTCAGCGTGTCGCCGCAGTCGCTGGAACCGCCTGCGTTCGGCCACTTCCGGCTGGGGATGACCGACGCCGAGGCGCGCGCGACGGGCGCGCTGCGACCGCCGGGACGGGGTGCGCCCTGCGTCGCCTACCCGGTCGCGGGGCAGCCCGGCGACGGCGTGCTGGTGTCGCCGACCCGGGGCGTGGTGGCGATCACGCTGCCGCCGGCGGCCGTCACGCCGTCCGGGGTCGGCACCGGCACACCGGTGGAGGCGGCGCGGGCCGCGTACCCCGGGCTGGTGGTCGACGGGCGGGAGGCGGTGGTGCCGATGGGCGGCTGGCGCTACGCGTTCGTGCTCGACGGCCCGGTCGTGGCCGCCGTGCGGATCGAGGAGGTGGGGCACGGGTGCGCGGCCTCCTGATCGTGCCGGCGGTCCTGCTCGCCGCCGGGTGCTCCGCGTCGGCCGGGGGTGGGCCGGACGGGATCGGGCAGGCCACCGGGTCGACCGCGTCGACCAGGACGGTGGTGGTCGGCGACGTGCCCGTGCTGCGGCCCGACGGGTTCGCCCCGGTCCGGCTGGGCGCGCGGCTGGACGAGCTGCGCGCGGCCGGCGAGGTCGGCGACCTGGTCGAGGACCCCACCGTGAACTGCCCGGTGCACCGGCTGGTGAACGCGCGCGGCTGGGTGGCGGTGGAGGGCGGGGTGGTGGTCCGAATGCGGGTCGAAGCCCGCGTGCGGACGCCGGAGGGACTGCGCCTGGGCGATTCCCGGGCCCGGCTGCGGGAGCTGTACCCGGATGCCGTGCAGGACCCGCACCGGTTCACGCTGGAAGTGACCGGGAACACCCGCTACGAATTTTATTTCCTCGGCGGCGGGGACACGTTGACCGCGATCGGGACCGGCCGGCCGGACACCGGCTGCTGACCGCCCGGCACGCGAGGAGCGCGCCGCCCCTTCGGGGGAGGGGCGGCGCGCTCGGCCTCGTGGGGTGCTGCGGACGCTGCTACAGGGCGCCGCCGGCCGCGCGCGGCGCGGTCGGGTCGGACTCCTCGCCGGTCGCCTCGCGGACCAGGAAGTTCTCCACGTGGAACAGGTTGCCGTCGGCGCGGTCGATCACGGTGAGCAACGTCGTCATCGACGCGACCTCCTCCACCTGCTCCTTGAGGAACCACTGGAGGAACTGCTCGCCCAGGTAGTCGCCCTCCTCGCGGGCGGTGCGGGCGAGCGCCACGATCTGGTCGGTCACCGTCCGCTCCTGCTGGAGGGCCAGCTCGACCGGCTCGCGCGCGGTGGCGAAGTCGTTGCGGACCTCGTCGACACCGGGGACGGTGACCTTGAGGTCGCTGTCCAGCAGGTACTGCACGATCATCATCGCGTGGTTGCGCTCCTCCAGCGCCTGCGCGTAGAAGTGCGCGGCGAGGCGGGGCAGGTCCTGGTTGTCGTACCAGACCGCGATCGCCGTGTACTGCTGCGAGGCGGTGAACTCGTGGCGCACCTGCTGCTGGAGCAGGTCGTGGAAGCCGGACGTGCGGGACGGGATCTGCTTCAGGTTGGAGGCCATGTCCCCGACAATAGTCGAGAAATCATCGCAATGCATTGAAGGTAAGGCTAATAATAGTTCCGAGGGCATTCCGCAAAGGGGTGTCCCGGCAAGGTTTGCCTATCTTCGGTAAAGGCAGGCAAACCTTGCCGCGTTGTCACACCGCGAGCGGGGCGCGGTCGATCGGGCACGACATGCAGCGCGGCCCGCCCCGGCCCGACCCCAGCTCCGAGCCGCTGATCGCCAGCACCTCGACGCCCGCGTCCGCCAGCCGCGCGTTCGTCTCCACGTTCCGCTCGTAGGCCACGACCAGGCCCGGCCCGACGGCCAGCGTGTTGTTGCCGTCGTCCCACTGCTCGCGCTCGGCGGTCACCGGGTCCAGGCCGGTGTCGATGACCCGCAGCCGCGCGATGCCCATGGCCTCGGCGGCGGCCTCCAGGAACGGCGCGCGGTCCTCGACCACCACGCCGCCGCTGCCGTCCGAGCGGACCGGGTAGGCGAACAGGTTGTCGCGCACCGCCGGGTACATCACCACGGCGTCCCGGTCGACCATCGTGCACACCGTGTCCAGGTGCATGGTGGCCCGCTCCTGGGTGATCGGCACGGCCAGCACGGTGTGCGCGAGCCCGTCGCTCAGCGCCGACCGGGCGAACGACTCCGCGCCCGCCGGCGTGGTCCGCTCGCCGACGCCGATCGCCAGCACCCCCGGCGCGAGCAGCAGCACGTCACCGCCCTCGACGGGCGCGGAGTGCGCCCCGTACGCGCGGCCGGTCTTGCGGAAGCGCGGGTGGTAGGCGTAGATCAGGTCGGTCAGCGCGGTCTCCCGGTCCCGCGCGGGCAGCGCCAGCGACGTGATCGCCACCCGGTCGCCCACCCACACCGACGAGTCGCGGGTGAACAGCAGGTTCGGCAGCGGGTCGACCGCGAAGTCGATCGGGTGGTGCATCTTGCGCACCAGCGACGCGCCCTCGGCGGCCGGCAGCTCCTCGAACGTCATGCCGGTCATCAGGGCGGTGGCGAGCTGCTCGGGCGTCACCGACTCCAGGTGCGAGCGCAGCGCGTCGGCCAGGTCGATGCCGAGCCGGCGCTCGTTGACCGCGCTGTGGATGCCCGCGATCCGCGCCCGGTCGTCGTGCAGCGCGGCCACCAGCAGGTCCGACAGCAGCAGCACCTCCACGCCCCGGCCGCGCAGCACCTCGGCGAACGCGTCGTGCTCCTCCTGGGCGCGGTCCACCCACGGCACGCCGTCGAACAGCAGCTGGTCGTTGTTGCGCGGGGTCAGGCGCTTGAGCTCCGCGCCGGGCCGGTGCAGCAGCACCGTGCGCAGCGGGCCGACCTCGCTGTCGACCCTCGGTGCCGGCGAGGGGGTGCTGTCGGGGGACTCGGTCCGGGTGATGTGCGCAGTCACGTAGGCGAGGGTAACTCGGCAGTGGCGAAACATGCAGCTCTGAGTGGCCTAGCTTGGCGAAACTCGATCGTATGAACGGCTGAATGCAGCGATTCGTTAAGTGTGATGGTACTTCTGAGGTTTAAACGTTGCGTTCTGACGTGGACTGCCTCGACTGCGCCCGCGACTGGGATGATCGTGCCCCCACCAGGAGGAGATCGCCTTGTTGCACTTCACGGTCGACGCGCCGGGCAGCGCCGCATCCGCCACGAACATGCTGCTCGACGAGCTGGTCAGGGCCGCGCGGGCGGACGTCCGGCACGCGCCCGCAGAGCTGCCCGACGGCGCGAAGTCCGGCACCGGCCTGGCCCTCACCGAGCTGCTGCTCAACGGCGCGGTGCCCGCCGCCGTGGCCGCCGCCATCGCGTCCGTGGTCACCGCCTTCGTGCAGCGCGGCAGCGCGCGCAGGGTGGTGATCAGGAAGGGCGAGTCGTCCATCACCGTCCAGGGCGGTGACGCCCGGACCCAGAAGGCCCTGGTGGAGCAGTGGCTCGCGGAGCACGCGCCGGAGGTCGAGGGCTGACGTGGGGCGCTACGCGCTGCTCGTCGCCACGGGGGAGTACCAGGACGTCGGGCTGAGCCGGCTGCGCGCGCCCGCCCAGGACGTGGAGCGGCTCGCCGCCCTGCTGGAAGACCCCGACGTGGGCGGGTTCACCGAGGTCAAGGTGCTGCGCGACGCGGCGGACGTCGAGGTCCGGCGAGCCGTGGAGGACGTGCTGGCCGCGCGCTCCCCGGACGACCTCGTGCTGGTCTACTTCTCCTGCCACGGCTTGACCACGCCCACCCGGCGGCTCTACTTCGCCGCCGCGAACACCGTGCGGGACCGGCCCGCCGGCACCGCCGTGCCCCGGTCGTTCGTGCACGAGCAGCTCGAGGACTGCCGGGCAGCCGGCCGCGTCCTGGTGCTCGACTGCTGTTTCAGCGGCGCGTTCGTCGAGGGGTTCAAAGCCGGTGACGCGCCCGTGGTCGACAACTCCACCGGGTACGTGGTGCTGACCGCCTCCAACGCCTACGAGTACGCGTTCGAGGAGGACACGCTGTCGCTGGAGGCGCCGCGCGCCTCGCTGTTCACCGATGTGCTGATCGAAGGGCTGTCCAGCGGGTCGGCGGACCTCGACGGTGACGGGTGGGTCGACGTCAACGAGCTGTTCGCCTACGCGTCGCGGGAGGTGCGCCGGCGGCGTCCCGACCAGACGCCGCAGTTCTTCGCGCAGGCGTCCGGCGGGGCGCTGCGGCTGGCGCGCGCCGGCGGCGTGCCGGCCGTGGTGCGGCAGTCCGCGTCCTACACGTCCGGGCAGTTGCTGGTCGCGCGCGGCCTGCGGGCGGCGGCCGAACCGGTGTGCCGGACGCTCGGGCCGCTGGGCCGGCGGGCCGTGGTGTTCGTGGGCGGGCGGCCGGTCGAGCTGGGTGACGCGGCGGCCATCGCGGCGGCGTTCCAGCCCGACGACCCGAGGGACTCGCTGGGTGCGTCCTACGTGCGCGAACTGGTCTCGGCGGTGCACCGGGAGTGCGGCGACGGCGCGGCGTCGGCGGTCGCGGTGGCGCGCGGCGTGGTGACCCGGCTGGTCGAGGCGATGCGCGAGGGCCACAACCCCGTCCGGCTGCTGCGCGGCGTGCGCGCGGCGGCGGCGCGGGCGCTGGAGCTGGTCGGCGACTTGGCCGTGCCGCTGGCGCACGCCGACGCCCACCGGCTGGCCACCACGTCGGCGGGCAGCGAGGTGATCGGCAGCCTGGTCGGGCACGTGGTCGGGGTGACCGGCCACCGGGGCGCGGTGCTGGTCGAGGAGGGGCGGCGCCCGGGCTCGGACTACGAGATCACCCGGGGCCTGCGGTTCCCGGGCGGGTACGCGTCCGAGCTGTTCACCACCGACCCAGTCCGGCGGGAGGTCGTGCTGGAGAACGCGCAGGTCGCCCTGTTCAGCGGGCCGCTCACCGAGCGCGTGCTGCACCTGGTGTCGGACAGCGAGGCGGACGGGGACCTCGTCATCTTGTGCGAGGGGCTGCCGGAGTCGCTGCTGTCGACCTTGCTGCGCAGGTCGGACGAGAAGAGCCGGGTGGTCGTCGTGCTCGCCGAACCGGTCGCGGTGCGGCGGCTGCACGCCGTGGTCGGCGGTGTGGTGCTGGACGCGGACATCGCCGCCGCAGCGACCGTCCGGGCGTTCGGGCGCGCGGTGAAGGTGGTCGCCACCGACCGGGACACCGTCGTCATGGGCACGGGCGCGCGGTCGGCGGAGGTCGTCGGCACGGTCGAGGGTGACGACGCGGGCGCGTACCTGAGGGTGCCCGCCGCGCACGTAGGGCAGGTCGAACGGGCGGTGCGCGCCGTGCGGTCCGCCGCCGAGTGCGGGGTGCTGCGCGGCGGTGGCGCCGGCCTGGCCGAGATCGGCCGCCGGCTCGCGGAGGAGCCCGCCGGCGACCCCGCGCACGTGGCCGGGTGGCGGGCACTGGCGGGCGCGCTGGCCGAGCCCGCGCGCTGGATCGCGGAGAACGCGGCGGTGGCCGTGGGCGAGCTGGACCCGTCCCTGATCGACTCGGCCGGCACCGCGCGAGCGGTCGTGACCGCCGCCGCCCGCACCGCCGAGCGGTTCCTCCTGGTCGCCTAGCCGGTCATGGTCGACGGGATGATCACCGCGACCATGACCGCCGTCAGCGCGGCCTGGACCTCCTCGACGGCCTTGCGGGTGGCGTCCGCCGCCCAGCCGCCGTCCGAGATCTCCTTCAGGCGCTTCTTCACCCGGTCCCTCGGCTGGGCGGCGAAGACCGTCCGGTCGAACTGCACCGCCCTGATGATCGAGCACAGCGCCGCCGTGCGGGCGTCCACCGGGCCGTCGGTGCCGATCGCCGCCGCGAGCCGGCGGCGGACCTCGGTCTCCACCGGTGGCTCCACCCCGCCCGGCGACGGGAACCGGGTGCGCGGGAACACCCACAGCACCTTGTCCTGCTCGCGGCGCAGCACCTCCTGGTCCGCCAGGCCGTCCAGCACGTCGTCGGGGAGGCCCTTGGCCAGCTTCTCCACCCACTCCTTGGGCTTGCGCAGCCTGTCGTCCGCGATCGTGGTCAGCGCCGCGTCCAGCACCGGGTGCCCGATCGGGACCGTGCTCAGCGCCGCGACCCGCTTGTCCACCACGTCGACGCGCCCCGCGATGGCCAGCTCGACCAGCACCGCGCCGGCCAGGCCGTAGCCCAGGGAGGGCTTGCCCAGCCGGCACGTGCCGTCGTCGTCGTAGGCCAGCAGGACCAGCTCGTCGGCGAGAGTCAACATGGCTCCACCATAGGCGGGCCGCAGGTCAGGCGATGAACCTCGTGTCCGGGTGGCACGCCGGGCCGGCCGGGCCGAACAGCCTGCCGTCGCGGCGCTTGAGGTGGTGGTCGAAGAACCCGCCGAAGTAGTCGTGCTGCGCGGCCAGCGACCGCTTCGCGTCGATCTCGCCGACCAACTCCTCCTTCTTGCCCGGCTTGAGCACGGACGTGAGCTGCGGCGCGGCGATCTGGAGGTCGGTGAAGCTGTAGTGGGTGCTCTTGTCGAAGTGCAGGTCCCGCTTCCAGCCCCGCTGCTTCGCCCAGAACGCGTTCCAGGTCGGGTCGAAGTCGGCGTTCAGGTGCGAGTGCTCGATCACCCCACCCGTCGCCGGGTCCTCGAAGTCACCGCCCACCAGCATGAACGGCCGGTCCAGGCCGTGCTTCACGACCTCGCCCGGCTCACCCCAGCCCATCGAGCCGTCGACGTTGACGCCCGCGTCGAACCGGCGGTCGTGGTACATCGTCTCGCCGGCGGTGTAGCCGCCGTAGGAGTGGCCGTAGATGCCGACCCTCGACAGGTCCAGCGACCCGGCCAGGCCGCGCGGCAGCGGGTCCCGCTCGGCGTCCGGGTTCGTGCCGCGCTCCAGCCGGGTCAGCTCGTCGAGCACGAACCGGCTGTCGGCGACGCGGGCGTCGATCGCGGCCTTGCGGGACGGGGCGTCCTCCTGGTCGACGGCGCCGGGCACGACCCGGCCGTCCGGGAACTCCACCGCCCCCGCCTCGCCGGTGTGCGAGATCGACGCCACCACGTAGCCCCGGCTCGCCAGGTCGTCGGTCAGGCCCGCGTTCAGCTCCTTCATGCTGCCGAAGCCGTGCGAGAACACCACCACGGGCCAGTCGGCCGAGCGGTCGGCGCGCGCGTCGGTGCGGGCGTGCCGCCGGGTGCCGGTCCAGTCGACCGCGTCGGGCGGCAGGTCCAGCAGGAGCGGGTGGGCGGAGACCTCCTGGAAGACCGGGGCCAGGCCCGGCGTCGCGTAGGGCGCGCGCTGCCCGTCGCGGTGCGCGGGGTAGGTGACGGTGACCATCAGCTCGCGCTTGGCGGTCGGCTGCCACGGGTCCTGGCGGGCGTGGTCCACCAGGTGCAGGTCGGTGGTGCCGACCGGGTGGCGCCCGCTGAGCGCCGGCAAGGCGAGCTTGATGCCGGAGGCGGTGGTCTGCGCGCTCGCGGCCGGGGCCAGGAGCAGGGTGCTGGTGACCGCGAGTCCTGCGGCCAGCGCCAGGACGCGGTGGTGCGGTGTCGACACGTCGGTTCGTCCCCCTCGATCTCGTCGGTGTCGCGGCCTGCCGACGAGCTACGGCAGCCAGGACACCTTGTCGCGCAACAAGGTGTATCCCAGGAACGCCACCACGTCGAGCAGCGCGTGCGCGACGACCAGCACCCACAGCCGGTTCGTGCGCTGCCAGACGCGGCCGAACACCAGGCCCATCACCACGTTGCCGACGAACCCGCCGAACCCCTGGTACAGGTGGTAGCTGCCGCGCAGCACCGCACTGGCCAGCAGCGCGGTGTTGTCGCGCCACCCGAGCTGCTTGAGGCGGGTCAGCAGGTAGCCGACGACCAGGACCTCTTCGGCCCACGCGTTGCCGAACGCGGCCAGCACCAGCGTGACGCTCCGCCACCACGACTCGTCCAGCGTGGACGGCTGGACCGCGAGGTTCAGGCCCAGCTTCCAGGCCACGAAGTACAGGACCAGGCCGGGGATGCCGATCACCGCCGCCAGGCCGAGGCTGCCCAGGGCGTCCGGGCCGATCCGGGTGCGGTCCAGGCCCAGCGCCTTGAGCTTCGTGCCGCCGCGCCACAGCAGGTACAGGCCCAACCCGCCCCACGCCGCCAACTGCACCACGCCGAGCAGCTGCGCCAGCAGGTCCAGCAGGTCGAACCGGGCCTGCGGCACGTTGATCGCCACGGTCTGCTGGTCCAGCGGCTTGGGCTGGAGCAGGCTGTCCGCCAGGCGGAGCAGGCTGCGCAGCCCCGACAGGCCCAGCGTCACCGCGAAGACGAGGAGGATCTCGATCCGGTACGCGCGGTGGTCCTGGGGGTGCTCCTCGATCACCTGCGCAGGTTAACCCCGCTGCGCGAGGAACGGGCACCCCATCAGCCTGCGCAGCTCCACCGCCAGCTCACCCGCCGTCGACACCGGGCGGGAGAACGCGATCCGCACGTCGTGGTCCTCCTCGGCGGCCTCCACCCGCAGCCGCAGCCCGAACCGGTCCAGGCCGAGCGGGCGGACGTGCCCGCCGCGCAGCCGCTCCGGCAGGTGCGCGGCCAGCAGGCCCACCACGTCCCGGTGGGACAGCTCCAGGTGCCGCAGCCAGTGGTCCTCCTGGCGGTGGAACGGGTCCGGGTCGGCCTGCGCGAACAGCTCCGGGCGCAGCGACGTCGTGCCCTCCGCGTCCGCCACCACCAGCGACGCCGGGCTCAGCCGGAGCACCGACGCCCCGTGCCCCACGTCCAGCAGGCGCGGGTCCGGGCGCTCGTCGGCGACCTCCAGGCACGCGGCGCGCGCCTCCTGAGGGTCGAGCGCCCGCAGCCAGCCGGTGATCCACAGCAGGCCGCGCACCGGTTCGCGCAGCGGCACGGCCGCGTGGTCGGCGATCTCCAGCATCGCGGTGATCTCGGTGCCGCGCGCCGCCTCGGTCAGCGGGTGCCCGTCCGGCAGCAGGATCGTGGTGTCGCCGCAGGCGTGCACGTGGTGCAGCACCGGGGACACCCGGTTCTCCGTGCCGTCCGACGGCAGCAGGGCCGCGCGCCCACCCCGTGCGGCGATGGTCCGCGCGCGCTCCGCCGGGTGCGGGGCGGGCGGTCGACGGTTCTCGGTCACCGCTCACCTCCCAACTTAGGGGAGCCTAACTTGGAAGCGGCGCTGTGCGGTAGTCCCCCCATCGGCGTACCACTTCGTGGTCGCCCGCTGACGCGGCGGCCCGGGAGCCCTAGCCTGGGTACCGCCTTGGCGGAGGTGCCCGTTGGTCGTGCCCAGGAAGCCGTCCACCGAAGGGGCGGCGCTCGACGACGAGTGGACCCGGCACTGCCTGGAGGTGGCGAGCCGACGGGCGTTCGCGTGGGTCGTGCTCGGCGTGCTCGCGTTCGGCGCGCAACTGGCGCTGGTGTTCCTCACCGACGTCCCCGCAGACCTGCCGCTGGCGCTGCTCGGGTTCTCGGTGGTCGTCGTGGTGGTCGCCGCGACCCGCCGCCCGCCGCCCGCTCCCGTGCTGGCCGACCGGGAGTGGCAGTACGCGCGGGTGCACTGGCGGCACGGCCTGCTCGTCGTGCACGGGGCGCGGCCGGTGGTGCTGGACGTGAACGCCGGACCGCTGGCGCGCGGCCGGATCAGCCGGCACCGCCGGGCCTGGCTCGTCGCGCCCGACCGGTTCGGTGCCACGGTGGTGACGTTCCGGGGCGTCCCCCGGCTCTTCCCGGCCCGGGTCCGCCGGCGCTGAGGGCCGGTGCTGAGGGCGGGCGTCGGGGGCGGGCGGCGCGGTTGCGGCCGAACGGGTGTCGGCGGGTGAGAGTTTCGTCTCCGGGCGTTTTGGTGATCATTTTTCCGGCAAGCCCAGCCGGTGGCGACGACATCTGGTTGTGTGGGAGCGGTGGTGGGCGAGGAGTGGACGCAGCGGTGCCTGACCCGGGCGGATCGCCGCGCGGTCGGGTTCATCGCGATCTCGCTGCTGTCGTTCCTCGCGCTGTGGCTGGTGTCGCTGTGGATCGGGTCGCGGTGGGTGTTCGTGCTGATCCCGCTGTGCGTCGAGTTCGCGGTGCCGGGGCTGCGGCACTTCTTCAGCCGGCACGTGGTGCGGCGGCTGGTGACCGCGTTCCCGTGGCACCAGGAAGCGGTGTCCTTCGTGCCCGGCCGGGCGCGCGTGGGCCGGCAGGCGTACCTGGAGACCGCCGGGTCCGACCGGACCTTCCTGCGGCTGCCCGAGATGCCCGAGCGGGTGCGCGAGCAGGTGCGGCGCACCGGCAGCCTCTGGCTGGCCGGCCCCGACGAGCGCGGACGCGCCGCCGTGCTGACCCGGGGCACGCCGTTCGTCACCCTCGGCCGGGTGGTCATCCGCTGACCCCGGCCGACACCCGCTGACCGCGCCGGAGAGCCGTCGACCACTGCCGGAACCCGTTGAGCGCCAGGGAGATCCGCGCGGCGGTTCGGCGGTCGTGGGCGGTTGGGGGGGGTGCGGAGGGGTCAGCGGCCGACCGGGATGTCGTGCCGTTCCGCCCACTCCGCCACGTCCTCCTTGCGCAGCGCCGTCGCCAGCAGGTCCGGGAAGCGGTCCGGCGTGCACGCGAACGCCGGTGCTCCCAGCTCCGACAGCCGCGCCGCCAGTTCGTGGTCGTAGGCCGGGGTCCCGCTGTCCGACAGCGCCAGCAGCACCACCACCGTCACCCCGCTCTGCACCAGCTCGCGCACCCGCCGTTGCAGCTCGCGTGCCACCCCGCCCTCGTAGAGGTCGCTGATCAGCACCAGGACCGTGTCCGTCGGCCGGCGGACCAGCGACTGCCCGTAGGCGACCGCCCGGTTGATGTCCGTGCCGCCGCCGAGCTGCGTCGCGAACAGCAGGTCCACCGGGTCCCGCAGCTCCTCGGTCAGGTCGACCACCTCGGTGTCGAACACGACCAGCTTCGTGTCCACCGCCTTGAGCGACGCCAGGCTCGCGCCCAGCACCGCCGAGTAGACCACCGACTCGGCCATCGACCCCGACTGGTCCACCAGCAGGACCACGTCCTTGAGCGCCGCCGACCGGCTGCGGCGGGTGTGGCCGACCAGGTCCTGCACGACGACCGTGCGCTGGTCCGGTTGGTAGTGCCGGAGGTTCGCGCGGATCGTGCGCGACCAGTCGACGTCGGCCGGTCGCGGGCGACTCGTCCGCTTCGCGTGGTCGACCGCGCCGTGGACGGCCGCCAGGAGGCGGTCGGCGAGGCGGCGTTCGATGTCCTCCACGACCTTGCGCACCACCGCGCGGGCCGTCTCCCTGGTGCGCGACGGGATCGCCGAGGACAGCGACACCAGCGTGCCGACCAGGTGGACGTCCGGTTCGACGGCGGACAGCAGCTCCGGTTCGAGCAGCAGTTGCCGCAGGCCCAGCCGGTCCACCGCGTCGCGCTGCATCACCTGCACGACCGAGGACGGGAAGTACGTGCGGATGTCGCCGAGCCAGCGGTGCAGCACCGGGGACGAGCCGCCGAGCCCCGCGCTGCGCTTGCCGTTCGCGTCGGGGGCGTCGGTGGGCGCACCGCCGCCGTAGAGGCCGGTGAGGGCCGAGTCGCGGCGGCGGTCGTCCTCGCCGAGGGCGGACAGCTCGCCGGACGCCCCGCCGAGCAGGAGTCGCCAGCGGCGCAGGCGTTCGTCGG
Organism: Actinosynnema sp. NPDC050436; assembly: GCF_040655415.1. Taxonomy (NCBI): domain Bacteria; kingdom Bacillati; phylum Actinomycetota; class Actinomycetes; order Pseudonocardiales; family Pseudonocardiaceae; genus Actinosynnema; species Actinosynnema sp. NPDC050436. The sequence goes on from NZ_JBFAJV010000003.1 coordinate 593,251, forward strand.
TCATGCGGGCTCCTGGTCGGTCGGCGCGGTCTCGTCGGGTCTCGTCAGGTCGGTGGGTCTGGTCGGGTCAGCGGGTCTCGTCGGGTCGGCGGGGTCTCGTCGGTCACCGGGTGGCGAGCAGGGCGCGGACGTGCGCGGCGAGCCGGACGGCCAGCTCCTCGTCCCAGTCCGCCGCGTCGTCGCCGGTCGTCGTGGTGCCCTTGACGCGGTCGCCCAGCATCCGGCGCTCTGCGGGCGTGAACTCCGCGACGGCGCGGCGCAGCAGCGGCAGCGCGGCCTCGAAGTCGGCGGCGGCCAGGCCGGACAGCCACCCGTCCACCACGCCGAACAGCCTCGGGTCGGCGGTCAGCAGGGCCGCCGACCCGCGCAGGAAGCCCGCCACGAACGCCGTCGCGCCGGCCGCCAGGGACACCGCGCGGTGCAGCCGCGCGGCCACCGCGTCCGAGTCGAGCGCGCCCGCCTCCCACAGCAGCCTGGTCGCCCGGCCAGTGGGCAGGCCGTGCGCGTCGGGCATCCCCACCAGCGCCTCCAGCGCCCGCCGCCAGCCCACCCGGTGCTCGTCGTCGGCGGCCAGCCGCACCGCGTCGTCGGCCGCGTCCACGGCCGACACGGCGCGCTCCGCCGTGTCGTCGTCCACGGAGCGGCAGGCGAGCGGCAGGCCCACCGCGCCCCGGGTCAGCAGGCCGTGCAGGGCGACGCGCAGCAGTTCCGGGTCGGTGCCCCGGACCGAGCCGTAGCGGACGGTGGTGGCGAGGTCGGGCAGCGCCGCCAGCAGCTCCAGGGCGTCGGTCGCCGCCGCCGCGCAGCGGTCCAGGGCGGTGCGCGCGGCCGTCACCGCCTGCTCCAGCTCGCAGCCGACGGCCCGGTTCAGCGCGTCGGCCGCGTCCACGACCCGGGTGGCGTCGGCCGCGCGGCGGACCAGCACCTGCCGCGCCGCCGACGCCACGGTGGTGCCGTGCCGGGCGGCGGTGGCCAGGGCCACCGCGAACTCCGGCTTCCAGTGCACCTGCCACGCCTCGGCGAACGTGCCGAGGGTCCGGGTGGTGTCGGGCGTGCCCCACGGGACGTCCAGGACCTCCAGCCGGCGCAGCAGCTTCGAGCGCTCCCGGTCGGTGTCCTTGCGCAGGTCGAGGCGGAGGTGCTTGGGGGTCGCGGCCATCGGCAGCCGCAGCCGCTTGGCCAGCCGGTTCAGGTCGGCGGCGAGCGGTGACGTGGGCACGTCCTCGCCGACCTCGCCGAGGCGCTCGCCGACCACCAGCCGGGCGTGCACCAGGTCCAGCGGCACCTGGTCGCCGTGGCAGAGCACGGCGCGCGCGGCCTCCAACACCTCGGACAGGCCGGGGGAGGGGCGACCGCGCATCGCGGCCAGGGCGTCGGCCAGCCGGACCGCCTCCACCGCGCTCGCGGTCGACGCGGGCAGGTCCTCGGCGCGCAGGACGGCACTCGCCCGCGAGAACCAGCGCGCCACCGCGTCGCCCTTCGGGGCGCACTCCCACAGGTGGGCGTACCAGCCCGGCGAGTCGACGCCCGCGCCGTAGCCGGACGCGGACGCCAGCTTGCCGTGGCTCCACGGCACCCACGTGCCGGAGACCTTCCGGCGCGGCAGGCCCTTCAGGACGGCGGCGTCGGCGGTGGCGGGCGGCAGCGCGGTGAGCGCGGGGACGTGCCACGCGCCGCACACGACGGCGACGGCTCCGGAGGTGTCCTTGAGCGCCCGGCGCAGGTTCTGCCGCATGGCGGCCTCGCGGCGCAGCGTCCGGGCGTCGACCTGGTCGGCGAACTCCTCGCGCAGCGCCCCCATCGCCTCCGCCACCGCCTCGGCCAGGTCCGCCGGGTCGGTGTGGTGCTCGACCACGTCCTCCCACCACCGCTCGGGGTCGTCGAACCCGGCCGCCGCCGCGAGCGTGCCCAACGGGTCGAGCGGAGCCCGCTCCCGCTCGAAGACCCCACCCGGCACCTCGCCCGCCGGCAGTCCGGTGGGCGACAACCCGTCCGCCGGCAGTCCGGTGGGCGGCAGATCGTCCCAAGGCAGCCCGTCCGGCGGCGGTGCGTCCGGCGGCAGCTCACCGGGTCCGCCTCCCGGCGGCCCGGCGGCTGCGGGGTCGTCGGCCAGGGACGCGGCGGCGGGCAGGTCGAAGAACCGCACCTCCGCGCCGTTGCGGTGCGCCCACACCAGCGCCCGCCACTCCGGGGAGAACTCGGCGAACGGCCAGAACGCCGCCCTCGACGGCTCGGACTCGTCGTGCAGCAGCAGCGCGACCGGCGGCACCAGGTCCGGCAGGTGCCGCAGCAGCGCGTCGCCCTCGGGCGGGCCCTCGACCAGGACCAGCTCCGGGCGCACGCGGTCCAGCGCCGACTCGACCATGCGGGCCGAGCCGGGCCCGTGGTGCCGGATGCCGAGCAGGGTCACCCGCGCCGGGAGGTCCCTGGCCATCAGCGCTCCCGGCACGCCCGGTAGAGGTCGCGCCAGTCGGCGCGCTCCTTGACCACGGCCTCCAGGTACTCCTGCCACGCGGCGGCGTCCGAGACGCGGTCCTTCACCACCGCGCCCAGCAGGCCGGACGCCAGCTCGTCGGCGGTGATCGTGCCGTCGCCGAAGTGGCCGGCCAGCGCCATGCCGCTGGTGACGACCGAGATCGCCTCGGCCGTGGACAGGCTGCCGCTGGGCTTCTTGAGCTGGGTGCGACCGTCCACTGTGGACCCCTCGCGCAGCTCGCGGAAGATCCGCACCACGCGGCGCACCTCGTCCAGGGCGGGCGGTGCGGCGGGCAGCTCCAGCGCCCGGCCGAGCTGGGCGGCGCGGGCCGAGACGATCCGCACCTCGTCGTCCTCCGTCGCGGGCGGGGGCAGCACGACCGTGTTGAACCGGCGGGCCAGCGCCGACGACATCTGGTTCACGCCCCGGTCGCGGTCGTTGGCGGTGGCGATCACCGTGAAACCGGGCACCGCCCGCACCTGGAGGCCCAGCTCCGGCACCGGCAGCGACTTCTCGGACAGGATCGTGATGAACGAGTCCTGCACCTCGGCGGGCATCCGGGTCAGCTCCTCGATCCGGGCCACCGCGCCCTCGCGCATCGCCGACATCACCGGGCTGGGCACGATCGCCGCCTCGCTCGGGCCCTCCGCGATCAGCCGGGCGTAGTTCCAGCCGTACCGGACCGCGTCCTCCCCGGTGCCCGCCGTGCCCTGCACCACCCTGGTCGAGTCGCCGCTCACCGCCGCCGCGATGTGCTCGGACAGCCACGACTTCGCGGTGCCCGGCACGCCCACCAGCAGCAGCGCGCGGTCGGTCACCAGGGTGCCGACGGCGATCTCCACCAGCCGGCGGTCGCCCACGTACTTGGGGCTGACCACCGTGCCGTCCGGCAACGTGCCGCCCAGCACGTACCGGACCACGGCCTGCGGCGACATGCGCCAGCGCGGCGGGCGCGGGCGGTCGTCCGCGCGGACCAGGGCGTCCAGCTCGGCGGCGTACTGCTGCTCCGCGGACGGGCGCAGCACGGTCTCGGTGGTCACGGCAGGGGTCCTTCCGGTCGGGTGGTGAAGGCGTCGCGGAGCTGCATCCGCAGGCGGAGCACGTCGAGGTCGGCGGTCTGCTCCGGCCACCGCTCGGTGATCCGGGCCCAGTGCGCGCCCAGCACCTCGGCGTCGCCCCGGGTGAGCAGCACCGCCGGCGGCCGGCCCGCCCGCCAGCGCGGGTCGCGCATCTCGGCGTAGCGGGCCAGCAGGTCCTCGGTCGCGGCCGGCGACCACGGCGCGGGCAGTTGCGAGCAGGCGTGGTCGAGCAGGTCGTAGTTCCACTTGCGGGACACCTCGGCGATGGTGCGCGCGGCCAGCTCGGCGGGCAGCGTCGCCAGCATCTCCAGCTGCTCCATGCCGGTCAGCGTCCGGGTCGCGGCGACCGCCCACGGCCCGGCTTCCACGGCCAGCCGCAACCGCTGGGCCACGCCGCGCAGCAGCGCCGACGCCCACGGGCCGCGCTCCAGCTCGCCGGCCGCGCCCGCGTCGTCGGTGCGCAGCCGGCTCGTCCAGTGGCCCGGCGGCACGCTCGCCGCCGCGCCCCGCAGCCGACCGGCCACGCCCGACTCCGAACCGTCCCGCAGCAGGTCGCGGGCCTCCTCCGGCCCCGGTTCCGGTTCGGTCCACAGCTCGTCGCTCTGCACGTCGAACCCGTCCGAGGTCAGCCACAGGCCCCGGTGCAGCCGCTCGGCGGCCCGGTCGGCGAGCGCGGACCCGGGCAGCCCGCGCAGCAGCCGCAGCGCCTCGTCGTGCACGCCGATCGCCCGGTCGTCCAGGGCCAGCTCCAGCAGCGGTTCGTCGGCCGCCGACAGCCCCGTCTCCAGCGCGGCGACCAGCGCCTGCCGGTCGGTCGCCCGGCGCTGCGCGGTGAACCGCCCGGCCAGGAACTCCCGGGTGCCGGCCGGGTCGGCGGCGCGGGCCCGGCGCAGCGCCGCCGTCCGCGCGGTGCCGGGCAGGTCCAGCGCGGCCTCCAGGTCGACCTCCTCGGTCGACCCGTCCACCGCCCACACCCAGGCCGGCCGCACGGTGGCCAACCACCGGCCGCGCGCGCCCAGCACCTTGCCGACCGCCTGGCGCAGCCCGGGGTGGCCGGTGCCCAGGCCGAGCAGGGCGGGCAGCTCGCGCGGGTGCGCGACCACCCCGCGCGCCGAGGCCAGGCCGCACCACTCGGTGAGCAGGATCTGGTCGTCCAGCGCGAGCACCTGCGCCAGCACGGACCGCGCGGGCCCCTCCGCCACCCGGTCGGCCGGCGCGGGCGCGACGCCCGTCGCTGTCCCGTCCGGCCCGGCGGCCCTGTCGTTCCCGGCGGCCCTGTCGAGCACGGCGGGCTCGTCGTGCCCGGTGGGTTCGTCCGGCCCGGTGGGTTCGTGCCCGGTGGGCTTGTGCCCAGCGGGTTCGTCCGGCCCGGTGGCCCTGTCGAGCCCTCCGGGCCCGGCGAGCAGCGCGGGACCGTCGAGCACGGCGGGCAGCCGGGCGGCGTGCGCGGCCACCCCCAGCGCGGCGCAGCGGTCCAGCAGCTCACCCGGCTCCACCCCGGCCCGGTGCGCGCCGACCAGCAGCGCCTGCACCGCGTCCTCCCACTCCGCCCGCACGCTCACCCGACGACCTCCGGCGCGCGGCCGGGCTCGGCGATCGCGCCCAGGCGCAGCTCACGGCCGTTCCACAGGCCCCACGCGTCGAACGGGCCGCCCGCCGTCAGGGCGATCGCCTGGTCCAGCGCCAGGTCGTCGCGCACCGGCAGGCCCCGGCCGGTCGCGTCGAGCAGGTGCGCGGTGTCCGCCGTCACCCGGACCCCGGCGCAGCCCAGCGGGTGCAGCCGCAGCCACGGGTCGGCCGCCAGGTCCTCCGCCAGGCCCACCAGCGCCTCCCGCCACCCAGGCGGTGCCGGCGGCGGCGCGACGGGCTCCTCGGCCACCACGTCGCCTACCGCGACCCTCCGCGACCCCGCGCCCGGGTACGGGTGCAGCACCGCGCGCACCCCGACGCCGTGCGCGAAGGGCGGGAGGGGGCGCGCGCCGCCGCCCGCGTGCCGGACGGCGACCACCCAGCCGTGCTCGGGGCCCCACACCCATTGCCGGACGGTCCGCACCAGGTCGTCGTCGGTCTCCAGCTTCAGCAGCGGCAGCCAGCAGCCCGACCACGACCCGCCGGCCCGCACCTCCTCCTCGGTGACCGAGAACCCCAGCCGGCGGCGCACCACGGCAACGTCCACCCCACCACCCGCCCCACCGCTGCCGCCCACGGCACCGGGCACACCGGCCACACCACCGACTGCACCGCCGGCCCCACCGGGCACGCCGGCCGCACCGTCCGCGTCGGCGAGCACGCCGTCCGCGCCGGCCAGCCGCACCAGCAGGTGCAGGCCGCCCAGCCGGTCCGCCGCCTCGTGCGCCCACGTCGGGCCGCCCGCCGCGACCGCCGACCGCAGCTCTTCCAGCGCCGAGGCCAGGCCCTTGGCCTGCGCGTCGACCATCCGCGCGCCGATCGCGTGCCACCACGCCGCGTCCCGCGCGGGCAGGCCGGCCACGCCCGCGCCCGCCACGTCGGCCAGCCAGTCCGCGAGCCCGGCGACGCCGCCGCGCACCGCCTCGACCCGGTTGCGCGCGGTCTTCTCCTTGGCGCGGGCCCGGCGCTGCTCGGCCTCCGGCGAGGTGTCCGGCGGCGCCGAGGCCCGCTGCGCCGCCTGCCGCCGCCGGTCGAGCCACTCCACGACCCAGTCCGGCGCGTCACCCGCCGGCAGCGGGTCGCGCACGTCGAGCAGTTGCAGCGCCAGGCCGTGCTTGCAGGGGAACTTGCGGGACGGGCACGAGCACTTGGCGGCCCGGTCGGGCAGGGCGACGCACACCCGGTACGGGGCCTGGCCGCTGCCCCGGCACAGGCCCCAGAGCGCCTCGGCGCTGCGGCCCGACCCGGACCAGCCCGAGGACCCGGCCAGCCGGGTGGCGCTGCTCGCCACCCGGCCGTCGGGTGCCTGGGCCAGAACCGCTTGTGCGTCCATGACCGCCGAAGGTAGCGGCGACCACCGACAAGAAGACGATCACCCCTGGTCGGGGCCCCTCCTCGCCCACGTCCAGGCGTAGCCGGGGTCCTCGGACGCCAGCGCCGCCTCGCCGAGTTCGAGCGGGCGGAACGTGTCGACCATGACGGCCGTCTCGTCGAAGAACTCCGCGCCCAGCGACGCCTCCACCGCACCAGGCTGCGGGCCGTGCGTGCAGCCCGACGGGTGCAGCGACAGCGAGCCGATGCCGATGCCGGACCCCTTGCGGGCCTCGTAGTTGCCGCCGACGTAGAACATCAGCTCGTCGGAGTCGACGTTCGCGTGGTTGTACGGCACGGGCACCGCGAGCGGGTGGTAGTCGACCTTGCGCGGCATGAACGAGCACACCACGAAGTTCGGGCCTTCGAACGTCTGGTGCACGGGCGGCGGCTGGTGCACGCGGCCGGTGATCGGCTCGAAGTCGCGGATGTGGAACACCCACGGGTACAGGCAGCCGTCCCAGCCGACGACGTCGAACGGGTGGTTGGCGTAGGTAAAGCGGGTCAGGCCCGCGCGATGGCGCACGAGCACCTCGACGTCCTCGCCGTCGACGAGCAGCGGCTCGACCGGGCCCCGGATGTCCCGCTCGCAGTACGGCGAGTGCTCCAGGAACTGGCCCTTGGCCGACAGGTAGCGCTTCGGCGGTCCGATGTGACCGGTGGCCTCCAACACGAGGATGTTCATCGGGTTGGCGGGCACGACGCGGTAGGTGCACGACGTCGGCAACACAACGTAATCGCCCTCGCCGACGGTCAGCGCGCCGTAGATCGTCTCCACGACACCGTCGCCGGACTGGACGTAGAGCAGCTCGTCGCCGGCCGCGTTGCGGTACAGCGGGCTCGGGGCGTTCGCGGCGACGAAGCCGATCGTCACGTCCGCGTTGCCGAACAGGCGGCGCCGGCCGGTGACCGCGTCCACCTCGCCCGACCAGGTCAGATCCTGCGTCTTGAAGGCGCGCGGCTTGAGCGGGAGGTTCGGCGTCAGCGGGCCGGCCGAGGCGGTGTCGACGGTTTCCGCGTTCACGATCGCGGTCGGCAGGTGGCGGTGGTAGAGCAGGGCCGAATCGGCCGAGAAGCCCTCGACCCCCATCAGCTCTTCCGCGTACAGCCCGCCTTCCGGTGTGCGGAACTGCGTGTGGCGCTTTCGGGGGATCTCACCCACCTGGCGGTAGTACGCCATCGTTCACTCCGGGCGTTCGATAGTCGGACATCTTTGTTCATTGACCGGTACGCCACTAGCGTGTCAGCCGTGTCAAGCGCCTTCGAACTCCGTGCGCCCGGTCCACGCGGCACTCCGCCCCTGCTCGCGCGGCTCGTCGACGACGCCGCGCTGTTCCCGCCGGGCAACGCGACCATGCCCGACGCCGTCCGCGGCCACCTCGACGCGCGGGTCGGCGAGTGGGCCGGCGCGGTGGGCCTGTTCCTGTGTCCCGCGTCACGTCTGGCCGAGCTGATCACCGAGCTGATCAAGGTCAAGCCGGTGAAGCCCATCGCCCTGTCCCTCATCATCGACACCGGGTTGGGCGGTGTGCCCAAGGCGGTGTCGATCGTGGAGTCGCGCAGCGAGCTGCTCGCGCTGCGCATGGTCGAGATGCCCGCCCCGTCCGACGTCGACGAGGTGTGGCTCGAACGCGTCTCCGAGTTCGTGCCCGAGGACGTCATCCGCGTCGTGGAGCCCCGCCGGGGCGCCCCCGAGTGGCTCGACGGCGTGCGCCGCGTCATCGAGCACGGCAGCTGGCCCAAGCTGCGCTGCGGAGGTCTCTCCCGGGAGAACTTCCCCAGCGTGGACGAGGTCGCCGACTTCCTGTCGGTGGTCTCGGCGGGCGGTGTCGCGTTCAAGGCCACCGCCGGGCTGCACCACGCCGTCCGGTACACCGACGAGAAGACCGGGTTCACCCACCACGGGTTCCTGAACCTCCTCGTGGCCACCGCGCGCGCCCTCTCGGGCGGTGACGTGCGCGCCGCGCTCTCGTCGTCGGACAAGGAAGCGCTGGCCGCCGAGGCCAACGGGCTGTCCGACCAGGCCGCGCACGCCGTGCGCGGGGTGTTCGCCTCCTACGGCTCGTGCTCCCTGGACGAGCCCATCACCGACCTCGAAGAACTGGGCCTCCTGTGACCTGGATCGAAGACCCGGCTTTCGTCGCCGACGCGCCCTTCGGGCCGCAGACCCTCCCTTACGGCGTCCTGGGCGACGACGGCATCGCGGTGCGCGTGGGCGACCGGGCGTTGCCGCTGCGCCCCATCGCCGACCACTTCGGGGCGCTGGCCCCGCTCGTGGCGGCAGGCGATCTGAACCCCCTGCTGGCCGCAGGGCGGCCCGCGTGGAGCGAACTGCGGGCGCGGCTCCTGGAACTCGTCACGGCGTCCTCAGCGCCGCGTGGGGCCGTCCTGGCGGCCCTGGGCGGCGAGGTGCTGCCGTTCCAGGTCGCGGACTACGTCGACTTCTACTCGTCGCGGCACCACGCCGAGAACGTCGGCCGGATCTTCCGGCCCGACGGCGAGCCGCTGCTGCCCAACTGGACCCACATCCCCATCGGCTACCACGGCCGGGCCGGGACGGTCGTCGTCTCCGGCACCCCGGTCGTCCGGCCGCACGGGCAGCGCAAGACGCCCGACGGACCGGTGTTCGGGCCGTCCCAGCGGCTCGACATCGAGGCTGAGGTCGGGTTCGTGTGCGGCGGTCCGGTGGCGTCGCGGCTGACCCCGTCCCAGGCCGTCGACCACGTGTTCGGCGTGGCCCTGGTCAACGACTGGTCCGCGCGCGACATCCAGGCGTGGGAGTACCAGCCGCTGGGGCCGTTCCTGGGCAAGTCGTTCGCCACGTCCGTCTCCGCCTGGATCACGCCGCTGGAGGCGTTCGCGGTCGCCCGCGTGACACCGCCGCCGCTGGGCAACGACGTGCTGCCCTACCTGGCCGAGGAGCGCCCGTGGGGCCTGGACGTCCGGATCGAGGTCGAGTGGAACGGGGTGCTGGTCGCCAAGCCGCCGTTCCGCGAGATGTCGTGGACCTTCGCGCAGCAGCTCGCGCACCTCTCGGCGAACGGCGCTACCGTTCGACCGGGCGACTTGATCGCGTCGGGCACCGTCTCCGGTCCCTCCCGTGACGAGCGCGGCTCCTTCCTGGAGCTGAGCTGGGGCGGGAAGGAACAGGTCGACGTCGACGGCGGCCGGACGTTCCTGGAGGACGGCGACACGGTGCGGATCACCGCGACGGCCCCCGGCGAACACGGCTCGCTGGTCGGCCTGGCCGAGGTGGTCGGCACGATCGCGCCCGCCGACGCGGAAAGGTAGGGGCGACCGGTGGCCAGACCCGACCCGCGCGGCCGACTGCCCGTGCCCGCCGGGTCCAAGGAGAGCTCCCTGACCCTGGAGCGGGGCCTCGCCCTGCTCCAGGCGGTGGCCGACGCCGAGTCGGAGGCCCCGTCGATCAGCGAGCTGGCCGCCGCCATCGGCGCGTCCCGGGCGGCGGTCTACCGCCTGCTGGTGCCGTTGCAGTCCCGGGGGCTGGTGCGGCGCGAGGGCTCGAAGGTGCGGCTCGGCCTGGGCGTGCTGCGGCTGGCGTCCAACGTGCTGCCGCAGCTCCGGCTGGCCGCGCAGCCCGCCCTGCGGACGCTGGCCGAGCACGTGGGCGCGACCTCGCACCTGACCGTCGCGGACGGCACCGAGGCCCAGGCGGTCGCCGTGGTGGAGCCGTCCTGGACGGCGTACCACGTGGCCTACCGGGTCGGCTCGCGCCACCCGGTGCACCGGGGCGCGGCCGGGAAGGCGATCGGCCTGTCGGTCGAGGGCCGCCAGTGGGTGCACTCCACCGGCGAGCTCCAGCCGGGCGCGTTCGGGGTGGCCGCCCCGGTCCGGGGCGTCCCCGGGCTGCGGGCCAGCGTGGGCGTGGTGGCCCTGGAGAAGCTGGACGGCGACCTGGTGGGCCCGCAGGTCGTGCGCGCGGCCCAGGAGGTCGCCGACGCCCTGCGGTAGGCGCGGTCCGGACCGGTCGGCCGCGCCGGACCGGCCGGCCCGTGCGGTCGACCGCGCGTGCCCGCCGCCTCGCGGGTGGTCAGCCGGCGATCGCCTGCCACGCCGCGACCACGGCGAACACCGCGAAGATGGTCCCGCTGACCCCCTGGATCAGGTGGGTGGGGATGCGGCCGGCGATCTTGCGGCCCACCAGGACCGCGATCCCGGCGACCACGACCAGCGCCAGGAACGAGCCGACGCCGACGAACACCGGGGCGCCGTAGCGGGCCGACAGGGCCGCCGTGGCGAGCTGCGAGGCGTCACCCCACTCGGCCGCGAACAGCACCCCGAACGACGTCAGCGCCGCCCGCCGGAACGACACCGCGCCGCTCCCCGCCGATTCCGACTCCTCCTCGTCGCCACCGCCGAAGCTCTCCTTGAGCAGCAGGAACGCGCCCACGCCGAACAGCGCCGCCACCACCCCGGCGACCAGCCGGTCGGGCAGCAGCGTGAGCACGCCGCCGAACGTCGCGGCCACCACGCACTGGACCGCGAACGCGACGGTGACCCCGACGAACACGGGCCAGGCCCGGTACCGGGTGGTCAGGACGAGGGTGGCCACCATCGTCTTGTCCGGCAGTTCGGCGAGGAAGATGACGCCGAACGCCGTAGCGAGCGCGATGAGTTCCGGTGCCACGGGTACCTCCACGTCCGGTGGAACCCGGACGGAGGCAGCACGACCCCGACCGGGCGTCGTGCACTGCCCGGCCGGAGGTCTCGTTCGCCCGTCGTGAAGACGGGTGAGGGACCGGATCCGCTCGAAGGCGGATCAGTATGTCGATCACCTCGCCGGACCGCTCGCACAGACGCGGTCGCGGGAACTACTCCCCTCTGGCACCACCCATGGTAGTCGACGCGCACCCGGGGTTCGACGTGACGCCGACCGCACCGCCTGCCGTCTCCACCGCCGGCCGCACCGCTGACCGCATCGCCGGCCGTCTCCACCGCCGGCCGCACCGCCGGTCGTCCGCACCGCCGGCCGTCCGCGACGCCGCCCCGCTGCGCTCGCGCCGGTCCCTGCCGGTGCCTGCGCCGTGCTACCCGCCGGGGGACCTTGGTCCCGGTCGTCACGGGACCGTCGTACCTGAGCGGGGGCCGGCCGCCGCCCTACCGTCGTGGCGTGGACGTTCTCGACCTGGCGCGGTGGCAGTTCGGCATCACCACCGTCTACCACTTCCTGATGGTGCCGCTGACGATCGGCCTGTCGCTGCTGGTCGCCGGGATGCAGACGGCCTGGGTGCGCACGGGTGACCGCAAGTACCTGGCGATGACCAAGTTCTGGGGCAAGCTGCTGCTGATCAACTTCGCCATGGGCGTGGTGACCGGCATCGTGCAGGAGTTCCAGTTCGGCATGACCTGGAGCGCCTACTCGCGGTTCGTCGGCGACGTGTTCGGTGCGCCGCTGGCGATGGAGGGCCTGGTCGCGTTCTTCGTCGAGTCGACCTTCCTCGGCCTGTGGATCTTCGGCTGGGACCGGTTGCCGCGCAAGGTGCACCTCGCCTGCGCGTGGGCGTTCTCGCTGGCCACCATCGCGTCGGCGTACTTCATCCTGGCCGCGAACTCGTGGATGCAGCACCCGGTGGGCGCGGAGCTGGTCGACGGGCGGGCGCGGCTGACGTCGATCTGGGCGGTGCTGGGCAACAACACCGTGCTCGCCGCCTTCCCGCACACCATCTTCGGCGCGTTCGCGGTGGCCGCCGCGTTCCTGGTCGGCATCGCCGCGTGGCACCTGTGGCGCAGGTCGGCCGACGAGCCGGTGTGGCGGTCGTCGGTGAAGCTCGGCACGTGGGTCGGCGTGGTGGCGTTCGCCGGGCTGGCGATCACCGGCGACTTCCAGGGCAAGCTGATGTTCGAGCAGCAGCCGATGAAGATGGCCGCCGCCGAGGCCCTGTGCCACACCGAGTCGCCCGCGTCGTTCTCGGTGTTCGCCATCGGCGACGTGACCCGGCCGGACTGCGAGAACGTCAAGAGCGTGACCGTGCCCGCGCTGCTGTCGTTCCTGGCGCACAACGACTTCACCACCGAGGTGAAGGGCATCGAGGACCTGGTGCCGCTGTACCAGGAGAAGTACGGCGCGAACTACCCGGTGGACGACCGGCTGGGCGAGCTGTCGGGGCAGCCGATCGACTACGTGCCCGACCTCGTCGTCACCTACTGGGGCTTCCGCCTGATGATCGGCTTCGGCGCGATCTCGGCGGCGACCGGGCTGCTGGTGCTGTGGCTGATCCGGCGCGGCCGGCCGGTGCCGGGCGCGCGGTGGTTCCGGTGGCTGGCGCTGGGCAGCATCGCCACCCCGTTCCTGGGCAACAGCTTCGGCTGGATCTTCACCGAGATGGGCCGCCAGCCGTTCGTGGTGGTACCCAACCCGACCGGGGTGGACGGGGTGTGGATGTTCACCGCCCGAGCCGTCTCGAACTCGACCGTCGGCGAGGTGCTGACCTCGCTGATCGCCCTGACGACCGTGTACGGCGTGCTGGCGTGCGTCGAGGTGTTCCTGATCCGCAGGTACGTGCGCGGCGGCGTCGCGGGCGTGCTGCCGGGCGACGGACCCGACGACGGACCCGACGACGGACCCGGTGGCGGGACCGGCGGGGCGGACAAGAAGAGCGACGACGGCGTGCTGTCGTTCGCGTACTGAGGGGGAGCCGTGGAGACGTTCTGGTTCTGCGTGATCGCCCTGCTGTGGCTGGGCTACCTGTTCCTGGAGGGCTTCGACTTCGGCGTCGGGATGCTGCTGCCGGTGCTCGGCCGCGACGAGACCGAGCGGCGCGTGCTGATCAACACCATCGGCCCGGTGTGGGACGGGAACGAGGTCTGGCTGCTCGTCGCGGGCGGTGCGACGTTCGCCGCGTTCCCCGGCTGGTACGCGTCGCTGTTCAGCGCGACCTACATCCCGCTGGTGCTGTTCCTGCTGGCGCTGATCGGGCGCGGCGTGGCGTTCGAGTACCGGGGCAAGGTCGACTCGGCGCGGTGGCGGCGGGTCTGGGACGTGGTGATCTTCACGGGGTCGTGGGTGGCCGCGCTGGGCGTCGGCCTGGTGCTCACCGCCACCGTCTTCGGCCTGCCGCTGGACGCCGCCGGCGACCGCGTCGGGTCGCCGTTCGCCGCCATCACCTGGGAGACCCTGCTGGGCGCGCTCGCCGTCGCCGGCTACGCCCTGGTGCACGGCGCGGTGTTCCTGTCGCTCAAGACCGAGGGCGAGGTGCGCGAGCGGGCCCGGTCGATCGCGCTCAAGGTCGCCCCGGTCGCGCTGCTGCCGCTGGTGGTCCTGCTGCTGGTGGTGCAGATCCGGTTCGGCTCGGTCGGCACCTACGCGGCGGCGATCGTGGTGGCGCTGGCGGCGTTCGGCGCGTTGGCCAGGCTGGCGCTGCGGCGCGAGGGCCAGGCGTTCGCGCTGATGGGCGTCGCGGTGGCGGCGGCGGTGGTGGCGCTGTTCGGCGCGCTGTACCCGAACGTCCTGCCGTCCACTCTGGACCCGGCGTTCTCGCTGACGGTGGGGAACACGGCGTCGAGCCCGTACACGTTGACCGTGATGACGTGGGTGGCCGCGTTCGGGACACCGGCCGTGCTGGTCTACCAGGGGTGGACGTACTGGGTGTTCCGCAAGCGGATCGGCACCCGGCACATCCCGAAGGTGCACGTGCCCTAGTCGGTGGGCGGCACCCAGTTGCCGTCCTCCACCTCGCGGATCAGGAACGTCCCGTCGTCGGGGTCGACCACGGCGGTGAGCAGCCGCCCCCGCCGGAAGCCGCTGTCCATCGCGCACCTGTACTCGGCCCGGAACGGCGGGACGTCCGGCCCGCTGATCAGCAGCACCATCTCCACGTGCTCGACCTCGCCGCCGTCGCCGCGCGCGCTCAGGATCTCGGCGGTGGCGGGCAGGCCGACCTCGTCCAGCCGCAGCAGCCGCCGGCGGGTCCTGGTCGTGCCGCGCCACACGCCGATGCCCAGCGGGGTCAGCAGCAGCGCCAGCACCGAGCCGACGACCATCTGCGCCGACCACAGCCCGTCCTCCGCGTAGCCGAACCAGGCGGTGATCGGGCCGGCCAGCGCGAACGCGAGGCTGACCAACCGCCACCCGATGTTCGGCCCGCGACCGACACCGACCACGTCCACCACCCCGTCGCCCATGCGGGGATGGTAGGGAACGACCTCCCCGTCGGTGATCGGAATTCCGCACCCGCCGGGTTCGTGTGCTGCCGGGTCGCGCCCGGACGGCGCAGCGGCCGACGGGACCTAGGTCCCGCGCCGGACGGGACCGTCGTACCTGCGCGGGTGCGACCTGCGGCAACTAGCGTCGTCTGCGTGAACGTCCCCGGAGCCCCTTCCGCCAAGAAGCCGGGGAAGGGTCCGCTCGGCGCGCTGCCGGCCCTTTCGCCGTCCGCGCGCCGGGCGTTGGCCTGGTGCGGCGCGTTGGCGGCGTTGTCGGCCGGCGCGCTGGTGTGGCAGGCCGTTGCCCTGGCGTCCGCGCTGGTCGCGGGCGGGTCGCTGTGGTCGCTGGGCTTCGCGGTGTGCACGCGGGCCGGGCTGGCGTGGGCGACCGAGACGGTCGCGGCCCGCGCCGCCGCCGGCGCCAAGGAGGAGTTGCGCGCGGCCGTGCTGGACCGGGCGCTCGGCCTGGGGCCGGCGTGGATCGTGTCCCGGGGGCCGGCCGAACTGGCCGTGCTCGCCACCAAGGGCCTGGACGCCCTGGACGCCTACTTCACCCGCTACCTGCCCGCGCTGGTGACGACCGCCGTCGTGCCGGTGCTGGTCGGCGCGTGGGTGTTCGCGACCGACCCGACCTCGGCCGTGCTGATCGCGGTGACCCTCCCGCTGATCCCGGTCTTCGCCATCCTGATCGGCAAGTTCACCTCGGCGCGGGTCGCGGCGGCGGCCTCCGCGCTGGAACGGCTCTCCGGCCGGCTCGCGGAACTGGTCCGGGCGCTGCCCGTGCTCAGCGCGTTCGGCCGGGCGCGGTCGCAGGCGGCGGCCGTGCGGGCGGTCGGCGAGCGCTACCGCAAGGCGACCATGGGGACGTTGCGGGTCGCTTTCCTGTCGGCGCTGGTGCTGGAGATCGTCGCGTCGCTGTCGGTCGCGCTGATCGCGGTCGGCATCGGGTTGCGGCTGGTGTCCGGCGAGCTGACCCTGCTGACGGGCCTGGTCGTGCTGATCCTCGCGCCCGAGTGCTACCTGCCGCTGCGCGCGGCCGGTGCCGCCCACCACGCGTCGGAGGACGGGGTGGAGGCGGTCCGGCGGGTCGCCGAGGTGCCGGTGCCCGGCCCGCGCCCGCCGGCCGGCCCCCGCAGGCTGGGGCGGCTGACCGTCGCGTCGCGGGTGTCGCCGAGGTCGGCCGGCTCCTCCGCGCCCGGTTCGCCCGCGCTCGGTCCGGCTGCGGTGGACGGGCAGGTCGGCGGGATCGTGGTGCGCAACCTGCGGGTGCGGCGGCGGGACCGGTTCGCGCCGGACGGCCTGAGCCTGACCGTGCGGCCGGGCGAGGTGCACCGGCTGGACGCGCCCAGCGGCGCGGGCAAGTCGACGCTGTTCTCCGTGCTGCTCGGGTTCGTGCCGCCGGACGGCGGTGAGGTGCTGGTCGACCGCGACGCGATCGCGTGGGTGCCGCAGCGGCCCGCCTTCGCCGGCCGGACCGTCGCCGACGAGCTGGAGCTGACCACCGGCCGGGTCGACGTCGGCGTGCTCGCCGAGGTCGCCGCTGACCACCTGGTGGACCGGCCGGTCGCCGAGCTGTCAACGGGGGAGCGGCACCGGGTCGCCCTCGCCCGCGCGTTGACCCGCGTGGCCGACGGCGCGACCGTGCTGCTGCTGGACGAGCCGACCGCGCACCTCGACCCGGCGACCGCCGCCCAGGTCATGGCCGCCGTACAGCGGGCCGCCGACCGCGGCGCGGCCGTCCTGCTGGCCACCCACCGGGTCGTCGAGCAGTCCCACACGCCCGTGGCCGCGGTTCGGGGGAGCCGTGGGGTCGGAGGGACGTCCGTTCGTCGGACGCCCCGGCCGACCGCCCGGGTGCTGGCCGGGGCGGCGCTGGGGGTCGCCGCCTCGGCCAGTGGGGTCGCCCTGACCGCGCTGGCCGCGTACCTGATCGCCAAGGCCGCCACCCAGCCGCCGATCCTCACGCTGTCGGTGCTGGTCGTGGGGGTTCGGACGTTCGCGCTGGCCAAGGGCGTGCTGCGGTACCTGGAACGGCTCGTGTCGCACGACGCTGCGTTCCGGTTCGCGGAAGACCTGCGGGTGCGGCTGTGGCGCGGGCTGCGGCCCGGACGCGCCGAGCTGACCCGGCTGGTGGACGACGTCGACACGGTGCGGGACCTGGTTCCCCGCGTGCTGCAACCGCCGCTGGTGGCCGCCGGGGTCGGTGCGGCGGCCGTGGTGCTGTTCGCCCTGATCTCGCCGTGGGCCGGAGTGGCGTTGGCGGTGGCGCTGGTGGTCGGCGGCACCCTCGCGCCGGTCGTCGCGGTCGTCGCGGAACGCCGGGCGAGCACCGTCCTGGCGCGCGGCCGGCGGCGGGTGTCGGAGGACGTGCTGACCCTGCTGACCGCCGCGCCCGACCTGATCGCGTTCGGCGCCGACCGCAGGGCACGGGCGGCACTGGCCGCACACGACGCCGAACTGGCCAGGTCGGCGCGTCGGCAAGCGTTTGGCGCGGGTGCCGCGACGGGGGTCGTGCACCTGGCGCTGGGCCTCGCGGTGGTGGCGTGCACGGCGCTCGCCTCGGGCGTGGACCCGCTGCTCGTCCCGCTGCTGGGGTTGGTGCCGCTCGCGCTCGCCGAAGCGCTGGGCGCGCTGCCCGCAGCGGCGCAGCACTGGGGGCCGCTGCGCGAGGCATACGGGAGGATTGTCGAACAATCGGATCGGTCGATTGTGGAACACCGTGAGCAGCTCCCCCCGGTCGCATCGAAGCACGTGCCACCGACAAGTCCGCGCGCCGAGGACGTGGGGGACGTCCCGGCCGCTGCGGAGCGGGTCGGCCCGCTGGTGCCACAGCGGGCCGACCCGCAGGCCGACGAACCGGTCGGCGGGCCGGTCGACGGTGGGCCGGTTGACGGTGGGTCGGGTGACGTCATCGAGCTTGAGCACGTCACGGTCGGGTGGCCGGGAGCGGACGCGCCCGTGCTGGAGGACGTGAGCTGCCGCATCCCGCGCGGGGCCAAGGTGGCCGTCGTGGGCGCGTCCGGCGCAGGCAAGTCGACGCTGTTCGCGCTGCTGCTCGGCTTCGTGGACGCCTCCGCCGGCGTCGTGCGCCGGCCCGAGCGGGTCGCGTGGTGCCCGCAGGAACCGATGCTGGTGACCACGTCCCTGCGCGACAACCTGCGCATCGGCGACCCGGGGGCGTCCGACGACGAGCTGCGCGACGTGCTCGCCCGGGTCGGCCTGCGGATCGGCCTCGACACCGAGATCGGCCCGACGCTGCTCTCCGGCGGCGAGGCCCAGCGGGTCGCGCTGGCGCGGGCGCTGCTGTTCGACACCGACGTCCTGCTGCTCGACGAACCCACCGCGCACCTCGACGAGACCTCTGCCCGCGACCTGCTCGACCTGGTCGACGGCCTGGACCGCACCGTCCTGCACATCACCCACCGGCCCGACGAAGCGGCCCGCGCGGACCTGGTGCTGGAGGTGTCCCGGGGGCGCGTCGGGGCCGGGGCCTACCGTTGACAGCCGTGGACCCCGCCCTGGTGCTCGCCGCGTCGACCGAGATCACCACCGCCGCCCTGGCCGGCGACGACCCGGACGCCGTGCTGCCGCTCGTCGTGCGGCGCGCGGTCGAGCTGGCCGAGGCCGACCTCGGCCTGGCCATGGTCACCGGCGACGACGGGACGCTCACCGTCGAGGCGTCCTCCGGCGTGGACGACCCGGTCGGCATCGTCCTGTCCGACCGCTCCTCCGCCGCGCGCGCCGCGCGGACCGGCGTCCCCGTCGTCTCCGACGACTTCACCACCGACCCTCGCACCGCGCCGTTCGTGCCGAAGTCGCTGCGCGGCTACGGCCCCTTCGCGGTCGCGCCGTTCGGCACCAAGGAACGCCGGATCGGCGCGCTGGCCGTCTACCGGCGCAAGGGCGCCGCGCCGTTCAGCACCGACACGGTCGACGTGCTCACCGCGTTCGCCGCCCAGGCCGGCCTGGCCGTGGTGCTCGCCGAGGGCTTCACCGCGCGCCAGCGGGTGGCCGTCTACCAGGAGCGCGAGCGGATCGCGCGCGACCTGCACGACGTGATCATCCAGCGGCTGTACGCGACCGGCGTGCAGCTCGACCTGCTGGACCGGCGGCTCAAGCTCGACGGCCGCGAGGCCCGGCGGCTCGCCGACTGCGTGGACCAGCTCGACCAGACCATGGCCGAGGTGCGCGCCACCGTGCGCGCCCTGCGCAGCGCCGACCCCGGCCGCCCCGGCGACGCCGACCTGCGCGGCTCCGTGCTCGCCGAAGCCCACACGGCGGGCGAGCTGCTCGGGTTCGAGCCCGAGGTCCGGATCGACGGCGAACTCGGCCAGGTGCCACCCGACCTCGCCGACCACGCGCGCGCGGCGCTGCGCGAGGCGCTGTCCAACGTGGTGCGGCACTCCGGCGCGAGCACCGTCCAGATCGGGCTCGCCAGGACCGACGCGCGGCTGGTGCTCGAAGTGGCCGACGACGGCTGCGGCATCCCGCGCGGCGTGGCCCGGCGCGGCCTGCGCCACCTGGAAGAACGCGCCCTGGCGGCGGGCGGCGGCTGCGAGGTCTCGTCCTCACCGCGCACCGGCACCACCATCACCTGGCACGTCCCCCTGTCCCACCCCTGACCCGACCGCGCGCCTGCCCGCCCGCGCGCCCGGTCGACGGCCGGTGTCAGCGGGCGCGGCGGGCCACCCAGGCGGCGGCCTGCGTGCGGCGCTCCATCCCCAACTTCGCCAGCACCGACGTCACGTAGTTCTTCACCGTCTTCTCCGCCAGGAAGAGGCGCTCCGCGATCTGCCGGTTCGTCATGCCCTCGCCGATCAGGTCCAGCACCCGCCGCTCCTGCTCGGTCAGCGCGTCCAGCACGTCCACCTCCGGCGGCCGGCGCATCCGCTCCAGCACCCGCGCCGTGGTCTGCGAGTCCAGCAGCGACCGGCCCGCCGCCACCTCCCGCACCGCCACCACCAGGTCCTGGCCCCGCACCTGCTTGAGCAGGTAGCCGGCCGCCCCCGCCATGATCGCGCCGACCAGCGCTTCCTCGTCGTCGAACGCGGTCAGCACCAGGCAGCGCACCCCCAGGTCGCGCAACCGCCGGCACAGCTCGACCCCGGTACCGTCGGGCAGCCGGACGTCCACCACCGCCACGTCCGGAGCCGTCGCGGACGCCCGGACGAACGCCTCGTCCACCCCGCCCGCCTCGGCGACCACGGAGATGTCGTCCTCGTCGTCGAGCAGTTCGCGCAGTCCCCTGCGCACCACTTCATGGTCGTCGACCAGCAACACGCGCACGGGCACGAACCCACCATAGGTCGAATGCCGGTACCGGCCGCACGCGGACGCCAAGACAGTGCAAGACATGCTCGTACGCGTGATCGAGGAAGCCGACCGGATCGTCGTCGGCCGACTGGTACTGGAGCTGTGGGGCGCGCACACCGCCGTGGCCCACGGCCAGGTCTTCTTCCCGGCCAGCCTCCCGGGGTTCCTGGTGGAACACCAGGAACAGGTCGTCGGCCTGCTGACCTACGCCTCCGCCGAGGGCCTCATGGAGATCGTCACCATCGACGCGCTGCGAAGAGGCAGGGGCGTGGGCAGCTCCCTGGTCGACGCCGCCGTGCAGCGCGCCCGGCAGCTCGGCTGTTCGCGCATCCGGCTCACCACCACCAACGACAACCTCGACGCGCTGCGGTTCTACCAGCGCCGGGGGTTCCGGCTCGCCGCCCTGCGCCCCGACGCCGTCCGCGAGTCCCGCCGGCTCAAGCCCGAGATCCCGTCCGTCGGCGACTACGGCATCCCCATCACCGATGAGCTGGACCTGGAGAGATGGATCGCCCCGAGGTAGTTGTCCACAGGTGCCGCGCAGGTTGTCCACAAACCTGTGCACAACCGGTGTGACCTGGACTACACCGCTGTCACCTGCGGGACAGGGCGCTGAACACCTCGTCCCAGGCGGCGGCGACCTGCCGCGCGCACGTCTCCGGCGCGACCCCACCCACCCCCGTGCCCAGACCCGGCATGGCGATCGTGCGCACCACCCCCCGCAGCGGACGGCCGTCCTCCAGCCGGCCGTCCCGCCACAACCGCAGCACCGCGCGCGCCGCCAGGTAGGGGTGCACGGTGTCCGACGGCAGCAGCTCGCCCGGCCGGCGCATCGTCGGCGCGCTGATCAACCACTCCGGCTGCACCTCGCCGGTCGGCACCACCAGCGCCTCGCCCACCGGCAGCTCACCACCGTGCAGGGCGAGGATGCCGCTGCGCACGTGCGCCTCGACCAGGGGGAACGCGCGGGCGTACACGGCGTCGATCCCGCCGCGCATCCACCCCGACGAGTTCGCCGGGCTCACCACGGCCTCGGCCACGATGTCGAGCACCGAACCCCGGTGCACCTCCACCCCGCCACGACCGGCGGCGACACCCGCCCACGCCGTCGCCAGCGGTTCGTCGACAGCGCACAGCACCAGACGGGGAACAGCTACCGGAGCGATGATCCCACCCTCCGTATCGGCGGCCACAGCCGCAAGCATTCCAGGACACAGGGGTCGGGTGGAACGGGGGCGGGCCCCCCTCCGGCGGGTGATCCTCGCCTCAGCGGCGATCACGCGCCGAGGTGCTCGTATCGTTGCGCCCGTGCTCGCCTACTTCGGACCGCAGGGAACCTTCACCGAGCAGGCCGCGCGCGCCTTCTCCGCAGCCGACCCCGCGCACGACGAACTCACCCCCTACGACACCGTGCCCGCCGCCCTCACCGCAGTGCGGCACGACGAGGTCGACGGGGCGTGCGTGCCCGTGGAGAACTCGGTCGAGGGCGCGGTACCGGCCACCATGGACGCGCTCGCCGAGGGCGACCCGCTCGTCGCCGTCGCCGAAACCGTGCTCGACGTGCGGTTCAGCGTGCTCGTCCGACCGGGGGCAGGCGAGCCCAGGACCATCGCCAGCCACCCGCACGCGCTGGCCCAGGTGCGGCACTGGATCGCCGAGAACCTCCCGACCGCGACCGTCGTCGCCACCACGTCCACCGCCGCCGCCGCCCGGTCCGTCCTGGCGGGCGAGTTCGACGCCGCCGTGAGCGCCCCCGTGGCCGTCCGGCACTACCCGCTGGAGGTGCTGGCCACCGACGTGGCCGACGTGCGCGACGCGAAGACCCGCTTCCTGCTCCTGCGCCGCCCCGGCACCCTCCCCGAGCCGACCGGCCACGACCGCACGTCCGTCGTCGTGACCGCGACCGACCGGGTCGGCGCGCTGTCGGACCTGCTGACCGAGCTGGCGCTGCGGCGGATCAACCTGACCCGGATCGAGTCCCGCCCGACC
This sequence comes from Actinosynnema sp. NPDC050436, assembly GCF_040655415.1. Classification (NCBI taxonomy): domain Bacteria; kingdom Bacillati; phylum Actinomycetota; class Actinomycetes; order Pseudonocardiales; family Pseudonocardiaceae; genus Actinosynnema; species Actinosynnema sp. NPDC050436. The sequence continues at coordinate 615,271 of NZ_JBFAJV010000003.1, forward strand.
AAGGGCAAGCTCGGCGAGTACCGGTTCTACATCGACCTCGACGGGCACGTGGCGGAGCCGAGGGTCGGCGACGCCCTGGCCGCCCTGCGCCGGCACTGCCCGGACACCCGCTTCCTCGGCTCGTACCCGAAAGCCGAACCCGGCGGCACCCCCGCCGACAACGAGGACTTCGCCGCAGCGGCCCGCTGGGTGGCGTCGCTGAGGGAAGGGCGCGGGGCGTGAAGCTGATCCTGGTCAGACACGGCGAGACCGCGTCGAACATCAAAATGGCGCTGGACACCCTCCCGCCGGGCCCACCCCTCACCGAAGCCGGCCTGGTGCAGGCGCAAGCCCTCGCGGAGTCCCTGGCGACCGAACGCGTGGACGCGATCTACGCCAGCACGGCCCTGAGGGCCCAACAAACCGCCACCCCGCTCGCCACCGCGCTGGGCCTGGAGGTGGAGGTCGTGGAAGGCGTCCAGGAGATCTACTGCGGCGACCTGGAAGGCCGACACGACAAGGAAGCCTTTGAACTCTTCCTGGCGGCAGTGCACCAGTGGACAGCCGGAAACCTCGACGCAACCATCCCCGGCGGCGAAAGCGGTCGCCAAGTCCTGGACCGCTTCCTGGCCGCGCTGGACAAACTCGCCGCCCGGCACACCGCGGACGACACGTTCGTCGTGGTCACCCACGGCGGCGCACTGCGCATGGCGGCCCTGGCCCTGGCCACCAACGTCCAACCGGCCCTGGCCGAAGCGGGCCTCCTCCCCAACACCGGCCGAGTAGTCCTGGAGACCCCCACCACCGGCCCCGACACCGGCTGGACCTGCACCTCGTGGACCGGCGTGGACGTCATCACCTGACCCACCCACCGGTCCCCACCCACCGGTCACCAGGCCCCGGTGACCGGCTCCCGGCCACCAGGCCCCGGCCCGCTAGTGCCCAGTCCCCGGCTCCTGGCCACCAGTTCCCGGCTCCTGGCCACCGGTTCCCGGCCCGCCAGTTTCCAGTCCCCGGCTCTCAGTCCCGGTCCCAGCCCGGGGGCCGAGGTGCGGCTACCGCGCGGCCACTGCGGTGGGCCACTGCTGTGAATCATCGCTGTGGGCCACTGCTGTGAGGCCACTGCGGTGGGGGCATCGCGGTAATCACTGTGGTCGCTGTTGGGCGTGGTTGCGGGTTCGTTGGCCTTTGCTCGCCGCCGCGCCTCCTCTTCTTTCACGGCAACGTCATTCTCCCACCGGAAATGCCCGACGGGTGCCTGGCGGCGGGGTGCTTCAGTTGATCAGGTGATCTGGGTACGGAATCCGGACCTTGTCCCTCGTTCGCGGTTCATGCAGCTCAGAGGCGTCGAGCGCTGCCGGCGACGGAACGGCGGACCGGCAGAGGAACGGCGGGTCGGCAATGGAACGGCGGGTCGGGAAGGGGACGGGGTGTCGGAAACGGAGGAAGGGGACCGTCAGGTCCTAGCCCCAACCCAGTTCGTGGAGCTTCGCGTCGTCGATCCCGAAGTGGTGGGCGATTTCGTGCACCACCGTGATCGCCACCTCCTCCACCACGTCCTCCTCCGTCTCGCAGATGTCCAGGATCGCTTCCCGGTAGATCGTCACCCGGTCGGGCAGGACGCCGCCGTAGTCCGACGTCCGCTGGGTCAGGGCGATGCCGTGGTACAGGCCCAGCAGGCCGGGGTCTTCCGGGTGGCGGTCCTCCACCAGCACCACGACGTTGTCCATCGCCGTCGCGAACTCCGGGGGGATCAGGTCCAGGGCCTCGGCCACCAGTTCCTCGAACCGCTGTCGGGACATCTCCGCCGGCACGGGGTCACCTCGTGGGTTCGGTCGTGGTCGTGGTGGTGGCGGTCGCGGTCGGTTTTTCCGACGTGCTCGTCGCCGACGTGGTGGTCGGGGCCCCCGACTTCGACTCCGAGTGCAGCGGCGCCCCGGTGGGCTCGTCCTGTTGCACGGCCGTGGTCTGGGGCGGGTTCGCGGTGGTCAGGGGTGGGGCGTTGGGGTTCCTGATGCTCTTCTCCCACGCCGTCAACCCCTTGTTGTCCGGGGCCGGGGTCGCGCCCACCTTGCAGTTCACCCGGTACGAGCCCGCCGCCCAGCTCTCCGGTGTCCTGGTGTCCCAGGTCACGATGAGGCCCTTGGCCTTGAAGTCGACGCCGCCGCTGTACTCCGCCGCGATCCGGGTGCACTCGGCGGACAGCGTCTCGTCCTGCTTCTCCACCGCCGGGTAGTCGCCGGCGGGCAGCGGGACGACGCCGACGATCTCGAACGTGTGCGGCTCCGCGCAGTCGACCGGGTCGCCCACGCCCAGCGCCTCGGTGATGCCCAGGCACACGCCCGGGTCGTAGACCGCCGACTGGTCCTGGGTCTTGGCCGTGCCGTACGCGGGCAGCAGGCCGCCCGCCGGCCCCGCGACCTGGAGGCCGCAGCGCATCGTCCGCTGGCCGGACTGCCACAGCCGCTCACCGGGGTTGAGCGGCCCGACGGAGTACTTCCCGGCCGGGTCGAACTTGCCGCCCAGGTACGCCAGCGACGTCTTCGCGCAGCGCTCCTCGCTGATCGCCTGCCACTGCTCGTCGGTCGGGAACGGGGCCTGCGGGCCGTACGCGCCGCCGATGTCCTCGACACCTGTGACCTCGAACATGTGCTGGGCCTTGCAGTCGACCTTGGCGACGTCCGACAGGGTGCTCTTCGTCCAGTTCAGGCAGTCGCCCGCCTGCGAGGTGTACACCGGGTTGACCACCTCCGTCGTCCCCGGGACCGGCCCCCCGGAACCGACCGGCCACGACGTGAACGTGCTCAGCCCGAGCAGCGCGAACGCGCCGACGAACGCGCCGAGCATGACCAACTGGTCACCTCGACGAAACCAACGAGCGCTCCTGGACATCTACTCCATGATGCCTGGACCGACGCTGAATCCCATCGGGCGGGTGGAGTGTGTTGCTTTTGGGACACTCGTCACCCATTTGGCGGCCGATCTCTGTACCGTCCCCGCCGGGAGTGGAGTGGCTGATGACTGAGAACGACGACCGTAACGACCACGACGACCGCGAGGGCCGTGCGAGCGGCAACCCGGGGCAGGGCGGCACGCCGCAGGGCACGCCGGACCAGGGCGGCCCGGACCGGGGCACCGCGTCGCAGGGCGCGCCCGCACCCGGCACGCCGGCGCAGGGCGGCACGTCGAGCCAGGGCACGTCGAGCCAGGGCACGTCGGAGCAGGCCGGCACGCCGGGGCGGGGCGCGTCCCCGGCCGGCACGCCCGCGTCAGGGGCGGCCACGCCCCCACCGGGTGGCACGCCGCCGCCGTACGTGCCGCCGCCGACGTCCCAGCAGGCCGGGCGGCCCGGTGCGCAGGCCGGTCGGCAGCGCGGGCAGGTGCGGCAGCAGCAGGCGGGGGTCACGCAGCCCCGACCGCCCACGCTGGCCGAGCAGCGCGCGCGGGCCGAGGCGGTGCAGCGGCGGCAGGACGCCGAGCTGGCCGAGGAGCTGGAGCGCGCCCGCAAGAAGAAGCTGCGCAAGCGGTTGCTCATCGGCGGCGGGGTCGCCGTGGGCGTCGTGGGCGTGGTGGCGATCTGGTACGCCGCCTCCAGCCCGGACGACGTCGAGGCGCAGTGCACGCAGGACGGGGTCGTGGTCGACGACCAGTACTGCGACGACAACTACGCCCGGTCGCACGGCGGTTACTCCAGCGGCGGGTTCATCTACATCGGTGGCAGCTCCTACCGCTACCACTACGGCGGGTCCAGCGTCCCGGTCGGCCAGAAGGTCTCCGGCGGCAGCTACACCGTGCCCAAGGGCGCGAACGTGACCACCAAGTCCGGCACCACGATCCAGCGCGGCGGCTTCGGCGTGTCCGGCGGCAGCAAGAGCGGGGGCAGCTGAGTGCGCCGGGAGACCTCCGCACCACGCCCGAACTGGCAGCGCACGGTGTCCGAGCAGGGGCTCGTGTTCGGTGCGCCCGCGCGGGCCGCCGACGGCAGCCCCCGCCCGTACTGGGACGAGTCGGCGCACTACGTCTTCGACATGAGCGACGTCCTGTCCCTCGAAGCCGACGTCGAGCTGCTGCACAGCATGTGCCTGGAGGCCGTCGACAACGTCGTGCTGACCGAGCGGTTCCGGGACTTCGGCATCCAGGAGTGGGTGTGGCCGGCGATCGCCGAGTCGTGGAAGCGGCGCGACCCGCACGTCTACGGCCGGTTCGACCTGCGCTACGACGGGCGCGGCCCGGCGAAGATGCTGGAGTACAACGCCGACACCCCGACGTCGCTGCTGGAGGCGTCGGTCGTCCAGTGGAACTGGAAGACCGACGTGTTCCCGGACGACGACCAGTGGAACTCGGTGCACGAGAAGCTGGTCGAGCGGTGGACGGAGCTGCGCGACCTGCTGCCGTCCAACGAGCTGCACTTCACCTGGTCCGGAGCCGACCCGTCGGGTGAGGACCACGTCACGGTCGCCTACCTCCAGGAGACGGCCGCCGAGGCGGGCATGAACACGGTCGGCTTGGCGATCGAGGAGATCGGCTGGGACTCGGCCCTGAACCGGTTCGTGGACCTCGAAGAGGCGCCCATGGGCACGGTCGTGAAGCTCTACCCGTGGGAGTGGGTGGTCGACGAGCAGTTCGGCCGCTTCGCGGTGCAGAGCCTGCCGGGCACGCTGTGGGTCGAGCCGCTGTGGAAGATGCTGCTGTCGAACAAGGCGCTGCTCGCGGTGCTGTGGGAGATGTACCCCGGCCACCCGAACCTGCTGCCCGCGTTCCTGGACGAGCCGGGCCTGCTCACCGAGTACGTGCGCAAGCCCCGGCTGGGCCGGGAGGGCGCGAACATCCAGATCGTGGCGCCGGGCTACGAGACGCAGACCGGCGGCGTGTACGGCAAGGAAGGCTTCGTCTACCAGCTGTTCGACCCGCTGCCCGAGTTCGACGGCTACCGCCCCGCGCTGGGCGCGTGGGTCGTCGGCGACGCGGCGGCCGGGCTCGGCATCCGCGAGACGGTCGGCCTGGTGACCGACGATGGCGCGGCGTTCGTCCCGCATCGGATTGTCGAATGAATGGAGTGGCAGTGATCAGCGAACTCGCGTTGGACCCGGGCTTCGGCTCCGCGATCGGCCGGGGCGTCGGCGCGATCGCCCTGTACGCCGTGGTGGGCCTCGTGCTGATGGTCGTCGGCTTCTACGCCATCGACTTCACCACGCCCGGCAAGCTGTCCGGCCTGGTGCGCTCGGGTGCGCCGAACGCGGTGATCGTGACGGCCGCCGGCCTGGTGAGCATGGCCCTGATCATCGTGGTCGCGATCTACAGCTCGGCGGGCAAGCTGGACGAGGGCCTGCTGTCGGCCCTGATCTTCGGCTTCGTCGGCATCATCGTGCAGGTCCTGGCGGTGCGCCTGCTGGAGTGGGTGACCCGCCTGGACATCGGCCGGCTGATCGAGTCGGACCGGTTCGCGCCCGCCAGCGTCGTGGTGGCCAGCGCGCACGTGGCGCTCGGTCTCGTGGTCGCGGTGGCGATCAGCTAGTTGCGCGTTCCCGCGAAGGCCCCGCCCGGCACGTCCGGGCGGGGCCTTCGCCGTGCGCGGGCGATATCCGCGCGAGGCCGCGCGGTGTGACGGACTACCCTCATGCCTCGTGATTGACCTCAGGGCCTTGCGTGAGAACCCGGAAGCCGTCCGCGCGTCGCAGCGTGCGCGTGGCGAGGACGAAGCCGTGGTCGACGCGCTGCTGTCCGCCGACGAGCAGCGCCGCGCGGCGGTCGCCCGCGCGGACGCCCTGCGCGGCGAGCAGAAGGCGTTCGGCAAGCAGGTCGGCCGGGCCCGGGGCGAGGAGCGCGAGGCGCTGCTGGCCAAGGGCAAGGAGCTGGCCGCCGAGGTCAAGGCCGCCGAGGCGGAGCAGTCGCAGGCCGAGGCCGCGCTGGACGAGCTGCACCGGGCCGTGCCGAACGTGGTACACCCGGACGCGCCGCACGGCGGCGAGGACGACTTCGTGGTGGTCAAGCACGTGGGCGAGCCGCGCGAGTTCGACTTCGAGCCGCTGGACCACCTCGACCTGGGCACCCGGCTGGGCGGCATCGACATGGAGCGCGGCGCGAAGGTCGCCGGCTCGCGGTTCTACTTCCTCACCGGGGTGCTGGCGCAGCTCGAACTGGCGCTGCTGAACATGGCCGTCGCGCAGGCGACGAGGGCCGGGTTCACCCTGATGATCACGCCGACCCTGGTCCGCCCGGAGATCATGGCGGGCACCGGGTTCCTGGGCGCGCACGCGAGCGAGGTCTACCGGCTGCGCGACGACGACCTGTACCTGGTGGGCACGTCGGAGGTCCCGCTGGCGGGCTACCACGCGGACGAGATCCTGGACGGCGAGCGCCGCTACGCGGGCTGGTCGTCGTGCTACCGGCGCGAGGCGGGCTCCTACGGCAAGGACACCCGGGGCATCATCCGGGTCCACCAGTTCAACAAGGTGGAGATGTTCTCCTACGTGCGGCCGGAGGACGCCGAGGCGGAGCACGCCCGGCTGCTGGCCTGGGAGGAGGAGATGCTGGCCAAGATCGAGGTGCCCTACCGGGTGATCGACACGGCCGCCGGCGACCTGGGCACGAGCGCCGCCCGCAAGTTCGACTGCGAGGCGTGGATCCCGACCCAGCGGGCGTTCCGCGAGCTGACCTCGACGTCGAACTGCACCACGTTCCAGGCCCGCCGGCTGGGTGTGCGCTACCGGGACGAGAACGGCAAGCCGCAGGTCGCCGCCACGCTGAACGGCACGCTGGCGACCACCCGGTGGATCGTGGCCATCCTGGAGAACCACCAGCAGGCGGACGGCTCGGTGGTCGTGCCGGAGGCGCTGCGGCCGTTCCTCGGCCTGGAACTGTTGTCGACTCGTCACCGGGGCTGAGCACTCCCGGGCGTGCTGCCTGCTCCTAAGAGGTGTCAGGCACAACCGTCCGGGAGGAAGTGGCCATGTTCGAGGCAGCGACCAACGTCATCGACATCACCCCGGTGGCCCCGCCGTTCCCCAGCCTGTGGATGGGCGGGTACGGCTGGGGGCCCCGGGCGAACTCCGGCGCGGTCGCCCGGCCGCTGCTGGCGAACTGCCTGGTGCTGTGGGACAACGGCGTGCCGAACGTGCTGGTGCGGGCGGACCTGGTCGGCATCGACCGGGAGATACACCAGCGGATCCGGGACGCGGTGGTCGTCGAGGGGGTGGCGTCGAGCGACTTCCTGCTCGCGGTGAGCCACACCCACTCCGGGCCGCAGATGAGCAACCGGCGGCTCGACCCGTACGTGCTGATGGGGCTGCGCCAGGTGGACGTCCTCGCGGTGGAGGGCACCGTCGACCGGATCGCCGCCGCCCTGGTCGACCTGGTCCGGGAGACGTTGACGCTGCCCAGGGTGCCGGTGACCCTGCACTACAGCGAGTCGTGCGCGATGATCGGCTTCAACCGCGTCGGCGAGTCCGACGTGCTGACCGACGTGCCGATCCTGGCGCTGCGCCGGGAGGACGACTCGCCGTACGCGGTGCTGTTCGGCGCGGCGGCCCACCCGGTGGCGCGGGGCAACGACGCGGTGTTCGACAGCGACTACTGCGGTGCCGCCGTCGACCGGGTGGAGCGGCTGCTGGACTGCCGGGCGATGTTCTTCATCGGCTGCTGCGGCGACCAGGAGCCGGTCGGCGGGCGGTCGGACGAGGTCGTGGTCGACCACGGGCGGACCGTCGCCGACGCGGTCGTGAACCGGATGCAGGACCCGGCGTCGTTCGTCGAGGTCACGGGGCCGATCGTGACCGCGCGCACCGAGGTGGACCTGCCGCTCTCGGTCGACCTGACCGACCCGGCGGTCCGCGCCGCGCTGCGCGCCAAGTACGAGTCCCGGCGCGACACCCTGCCGCCGGGCGAGCAGAACCGCCGGCACGCCGAGGTCATGCTGCGGATGATCGACGACGGGACGGTGCCCACCGCGCTGCCCATGCCGATCCAGCGGTGGCGGTTCGGCGGGCTGACCATCCTCGGCCTCGCGCACGAGGTGCTGAGCTGGTACGACACCCGGCTGCGCGAGTCGTTCGACGGCAGGCTGTGGGTGATGGGGTGCGTCGGCGAGGTCGAGTCGTACGTGCCGCACGACCGCGTGCTGTGGGCGGGCGGGGCGCGGCACCTGGGCTACGAGGCGGGCTGGGCCGGCGACAACACCATCGCCGGCTTCAACACCTACACCGTGCCCTACGCGTGGCCCGCGCCGCTGAAGGCGTCGCCGGTCGGCGTCGAGCCCGCCGTGCCGGGCAGCGCCGAGCACGAGCTGCTGCGGGCGTGCCTGGACCTGCTCGGCCCGTGACCCGGGTCAGCCGCGCGCGGCGGCGGCGACCAGGGCCTTGGCGGGGTCCGCCGCCACCCACCAGTCGAAGGCCGGGGCCAGCTCGTCCGGCAGGTCCGAGGGCAGCGCGCCGTCGGCGTAGGCGGCCTGGAGCAGCCGCACCGAGTCCTCGGTGAGGCCCGCCCGGGTCATGCCCACCGCGTTGACGCCGCGCAGCCGGGCCGGGTTGCCGAACGCCTTGGCGAACGGCGGCACGTCCCGGGTCACGGCGCTGCCCATGCCGACCATCGAGCCCGGCCCGACGACCCGGCGCTGGTGCACGACCGCGTTCATGCCGAGGTTGACCCGGTCGCCGACCACCACGTGGCCGCCCAGGCTCACGCCCGCCGACAGCGTGGCGTCCGCGCCGACCTGGCCGTCGTGCGCCACGTAGACCCGGTTGAGCACCCACGTCCTGGCCCCGATCCGGGTGGGCCGGTAGCTGCCCTGGTGGATGGTGGTCAGCTCGCGGATGGTCACCCCGGCCTCGAGGTGCACGCCGGCGTGCGCGAGGTCGCCGTCCCACGCCCGGTTGTGCGCGGCGCCGGTGATCTCCGGCGGGGTGCCGATGACGCAGCCCGGCCCGATCCAGCAGTCGTCCTCGACCACGGTCGGCCCGAGGACGACCGCGCCGGGGCCGATGGTGACGCGGTCACCGAGCTGCACGCCGTCGCCGACGGTCGCGCTGGGGTGGATGTGGTTCGCCACGGGAGTCCGTTCGCCGGTCAGCAGTAGCCGAGCTGGGAGAGCGTGTCCACGATCAACCGGCTCGGGTGGAAGTCGTCCATCCGGGACGGCTTGCGGTAGGACTCGTAGTCGTCCAGGAACGCCTGGAGCTTGCCGCCGTCCATGCCGGTCAGCAGCAGGCTGGTGCCCGGTCCGTGCTTGTCCTCGGTGCGCTCGCGGTGGATCGCGCACGGTGCGCCGAGGTAGTTGCACTCGGCGGTGAGCCCGCCGGAGTCGGTGACCACGAACTTCGCCCGCGCCATGATCGGCAGGAACGCGAGGTAGCGCAGCTTCGGCTTGAGGATCAGGCGCTCGTCGTCGAACAGCTCGCCCAGCCCGTACTGCTTGATCCGGTCCTGCTCGGGCGGGCCCGCCAGGTACAGGATCGGCATCCGCTCGCTGGCCTTGCGCAGCAGCTCCAGCGCCTCGCGGTACTTGTCGGCCCGCGAGACGAGTTCGAAGCGGTGCAGGGTGGCGAGGCCGAACTCCTCGGGCAGCGCGAACGCGGGCTCGGCGTCGATCGCCAGCCGCATCGCGTCGATGGCGGTGTTCGCGCCGGTGTCGATGACGGCACCGCGCGCGTTGCGCAGGTTGTGCACCTCGCGCGCCGACGGCGCGAAGTGCAGGTCCACGATCTTGGCGGCGAGCTTGCGGTTCAGCTCCTCGGGCAGCGGGGACAGCACGCTGCCGCTGCGGTAGCCGGCCTCGACGTGCGCCACCCGGGACTTGAGGATGCGCTTGCCGATCAGCGCGCCGTACGGCGTGGTGAACGTGTCGCCGTGCACGACGACCAGCGGCGGGCGGCCGTCGTCGGTCAGGACCGACCGCAGCTCGGCCCGCCTGCTCCACGCGGTGCGCAGCACGGTGGCGGCCCACCCGGGCACCTGCGCGGGCCGCTCGATGTGCACGGCCTGCTCCTTCGGCACCAGCCACACGGCCGGCTCCGGCAGCCGGAGGTCGGCCAGCGTCTCGGCGACGTGGTCGACGTGCTGCGCGGTGAACCAGATCTGCGGTTTCGTGCCCCGGTCCGCGATGGCGTGGAACACCGGGGCGATCTTGATCAGTTCCGCGGTGGTGCCGAGGATGAAGGAGATCACGCACCGCAGGATACCGGGGTGGACCCGGCGTCCCGACCGCGCGTCGGGCCGGCGGAGCGCCGCCCGGCTAGGCCCGGGTCAGGTCCGCGACGTGCCTGGCGATCTCCAGCGAGCCGGTCGCGGCCGGTGACGGGGCGTTGAGGACGTGCACCTGGTGGGGCGCGGTCTCGACCAGGAAGTCGTCCACCAGCGAGCCGTCCGCGCGCATGGCCTGCGCGCGCACGCCGGCCGCCGAGGGCACCAGGTCGTCCTCCCGGACGGCGGGCACGAGGCGGGCCAGGCTCTCCGCGAAGCGCCGGCGGGACAGCGACCGCAGCACCTCGTCCAGGCCGGTCCGCGCGTACTTGCGGGCCAGCTTCCAGGTGCCGGGGAACCGGGCGACGTCGAGGGCGTCCCGGGGCGAGAAGTCGCGCCACCGGTAGCCCTCGCGGCGCAGGGCCAGCACGGCGTTCGGGCCGCAGTGCACGCTCCCGTCCAGCATCCGGGTCAGGTGCACGCCCAGGAACGGCAGGGTCGGGTCGGGCACCGGGTAGATCAGGCCGCGCACCAGCTCGGTCCGGCGCAGCTCGAAGTACTCGCCCCGGAACGGGACGATCCGGGCGCTCGGCGTGAGGCCCGCCAGCTCGGCCACCCGGTCGCTGTGCAGGCCGGCGCAGTTGACCAGCACGTCCGCCCGCACGACGCCCTGCGGCGTGGCCACCTCGACCCGGCCGCCCCGGCTGCGGATCGCCAGGGCGGGGGAGTGCAGGCGCAGGTCGTGCCCGGCGAGCCGGTCCACCAGCGCCCGGCACACGGCCGGGAAGTCGATGATGCCGGTGCTCTCCACCCGCAGCGCCCGGACGCACGCCACCTCGGGCTCGTGGTCGAGGGCTTCCTCGGCGGAGATCAGCTTCGCGGGCACGCCGTTGGCCTCCGCGCGCTCGGCCAGCGCGTGCAGCCCCGGCAGCTCGGCCGCCGAGGTGGCCACGACGAGCTTGCCGCACACCTCGACCGGCACGCCGTGCTCGCGCGCGAAGTCGACCATCGACCGGTTGCCCGCCACGGACATCCGCGCCTTGAGCGACCCCGGCTTGTAGTACAGCCCGGCGTGCACGACGTTGCTGTTGTGGCCGGTCTGGTGGGCGCCCCAGCGCCCCTCCTTCTCCAGCACCGTCACCCGATCGCCGCGCGAGGCGAGTTCGTTCGCCACCGCCAAGCCGACGATCCCGCCGCCGATAACCACGATGTGCCGCACGGGGCGAGAATCTACGCGGGCTCAGTGCAGCGCGGGCAGCACGTCGGCGGCGAGCTCCTCCAGCACCGACTCCCGCCCGGCGTACACGCCGTCGTGCCGGGGCCAGTGCGCGACCACGTCGGTGAACCCGAGCGCCTCGGCCCGGCCCACCGCGTCCTGGAAGGTCCCGACGCTGGTCAGCGAGTACAGCGGGGCCGAGTCGAGGGTGAGGAACCGGTCGACCCGGCGGCCCACGTCCTGCTGGATGCCGGTGAACCGGTCGGCCAGCTCGGCGACGCCGCGCCACCACGCGTCCAGGTCGTCCACCTTCGGCCCGGTGGTCACCCACGCCTGGCCCAGCTCCGCCGCGACCCGCATCGCCTTCGGGCCGTTCGCGGCGACCAGGAACGGCATCCGGGGCCGCTGCACGCCGCCGGGCGCGCTGCGGGCGTCCACGGCCGCGTAGTGCTCGCCGTGCCACGTCGTGCGGTCCTTGCGCAGCAGCTCGTCCAGCAGCCGCACGAACTCGCCGAACCGGGCGGTGCGCGCGGCCGGGGTGAGCGGTGCCGCACCCATGACCTCGACGTCGTAGCCCTCGCCGCCCGCGCCCACGCCGAGGGTGACCCGGCCGTCGGAGATGTCGTCCAGGGCGAGCAGCTCCCGGGCGAACGGCACCGGGTGGCGGAAGTTCGGGCTTGCCACGAACGTGCCGAGGCGGATGCGCTCCGTGACCATCGCGGCGGCGGTCAGGGTCGGCACCGCGCCGAACCACGGGCCGTCCACCAGGGTGCGCCAGCCCAGGTGGTCGTAGGTCCACGCGTGGTGGAAGCCGTACTCCTCGGCGGCCCTCCACTTGGGTTCGGCGAACCACCAGCGGTGCTCTGGGAGGATGACGATTCCGGTGCGCACGGACGTACGGTAACCACGTGTTCGTTCCCGGTCGAAGTCGGACCAGGCATCATCGGTGATGTGGAAAGACCAGCCCTGGTGGCCTCCGACGTCGACGGAACCCTGCTCAGCCCGCTGCACCGGGTGACCGACCGCACGGCGGCGGCGGTGGGCCGGGTGGTGGCGGCCGGCGTGCCGTTCGTGCTCGCCACCGGCCGCCCGCCGCGCTGGGTGCCCGACATCGCCGAGGCCGCCGGCCTGGACGGCTACGCGGTGTGCGCGAACGGCGCGGTGCTCTACCACCTGGGCCAGGACCGGGTGATCTGGCAGCGCACCCTGGACCCGGTGCTGCTGCGCGACATCATGAGCGCGCTGGACGAGGTGATGCCGGGCGTGGCCTTCGCGGTCGAGCGGACCGGCGAGTCGGCGTTCGACGAGACCGTGCCGCAGTTCATCGCCGAGGACGGCTACGCGCACCCGTGGCCCGAGGGCCCCGAGCCGAACGGCGACCGGTCCGGGATGCTCACCCACCCGGTGGTCAAGCTGCTGGTCAGGCACCGGGAGATGACCAGCGGGGAGATGGTGCTGGCGATCGCGGAGCTGCTCGGCGACCAGGTCGACGCCACCTACTCCACGACGCTCGGCCTGGTCGAGCTGGCCGCGCCGGGCGTGACCAAGGCCACCGGCCTGGCCGACGTCGCGGAGCGGCTGGGCGTGGACCGGGCCGGCGTGGTGGCCTTCGGCGACATGCCCAACGACGTCGAGATGCTCGGCTGGGCGGGCCACGGCGTGGCCATGGCGAACGGGCACCCCGACGCCCGCGCCGCCGCCGACGAGGTCACCGGTCCCAACGGTGAGGACGGCGTCGCCATGGTCCTGGAGCGGTGGTTCTGACCGGCGGCGACGGCCGGTGGTCCGGCCGGGCGGGCGGCCCGGCCGGAATCACCCTGGCGGGGTGGCGGGTGTGCCTGGATGTAGCGTGATGGTCCGCGATGCAGGCCAGAAGCACGGTATCGGGCATTTCGAAGGTGGAGAGACTGCTGCATGATCCCCATTACTGTCGTTGACGTCGCCGCTGCGGAGCAGTTGGTGGTCCAGGTCCTGCGGTCCGGCGCCATCGCGCAGGGGCCCATGGTGAAGCGCTTCGAGGACGCCTTCGCCGGTGTCGCCGGGGTGCCGCACGCGGTGGCGGTGAACAACGGCACGACCGCCCTGGTCGCCTCGCTGCAAGTGCTCGACCTCGCACCCGGCGACGAGGTCGTGACCTCGCCGTTCACCTTCGTGGCCACCCTGAACGCGATCCTGGAGGCCGGTGCCACCGCGCGCTTCGCGGACATCGGCGAGGACGACTTCAACCTCGACCCCGACGCCGTGGCCGCCGCGATCACCCCGCGCACCAAGGTGCTCATGCCCGTCCACCTCTACGGGCAGATGGCCGACATGGGCCGGCTCGGGTCGCTGGCCGCCGAGCACGGGCTCGCCGTGGTCGAGGACTCGGCGCAGGCCGTCGGCGCGACCTTCGAGGGCCGCCCGTCGGGCAGCTTCGGGCTGGGCTGCTTCTCGCTCTACGCCACCAAGAACATCACCACCGCCGAGGGCGGTGTCATCACCACCTCCGACGACGCCGTGGCGGACCGGCTGCGCGTGCTGCGCAACCAGGGGATGCGGGCGCGCTACCAGTACGAGGTCGCGGGCCACAACTACCGGATGACCGACGTGCACGCCGCGATCGGCATCCCGCAGCTGGAGCAGCTGGTGACCATCACCGAGGCCCGCCAGCGCAACGCCGAGGCGCTCAACAAGGGCCTGGCCGACATCACCGGCCTGCGCACCCCCAAGACGCTGCCCGGCCGCACCCACGTGTGGCACCAGTACACCGTCCTGGTCACCGACGACGCCCCGGTCACCCGCGACGAGCTGGCCGCGAAGCTGACCGAGAAGGGCATCGGCAACGGGACGTACTACCCGAAGACGGTGTTCGACTACGACTGCTACCGGGACAACCCGAAGGTGATCGCCTCCGACGTGCCGGTGGCCGAGCGGGTCGCCCGCCAGGCGCTGTCGCTGCCGGTGCACCCGAAGCTGACCGACGCCGACCTGGACGAGATCGTCGGCGCGGTGCGCGAGGTGCTGGGCGCATGAGCACCCTGCCCCGGATCGCGGTCATCGGCGCGGGCAACATGGGCTCGCTGCACGCCCGCGTCGTCGCCCAGTCCGAGCGCTGCGAGCTCGCGCTGCTGGTCGACCCGCGCGAGGAGATCGGCCGGAAGGTGGCCGACAAGTTCGAGACCCGCTGGCAGCCCGAGATGGGCGACCTGGACGGCGTCGACGCGGTGATCCTCGCCTCCAGCACCGAGTCCCACCACGGCCTGGCGCTGGAGGTCCTCGACCGGCGCAAGCCGCTGCTGGTCGAGAAGCCGGTGTGCGCCGGGCTGGCGCAGACCGAGGAGGTGCTCGGCCGGTCCGAGCAGCTCGGCCTGCCGATCATGTGCGGCCTGCTGGAGCGCTACAACCCGGCCGTGATGACGGCGCTGGGCCTGGCCGAGGAGCCGGTGTACGTCGCCGCCATCCGGCACTCGCCCTACGCGCCGCGCATCCGCACGGGCGTGGCCTGGGACCTGCTCGTGCACGACGTCGACCTGGCCATCCAGTGCTTCGGCGGTACCGAGCCCACCCGGGTCGCGGCGGGCGTCGCCCAGTTCCACCCCTCCTCCGCGCCGGGCGCGGAGGACGTGGTCGACACGCTGCTGACCTTCCCCAGCGGCGGCATCGCCGCCATCTCGGCCAGCAGGCTCGGCCAGCGCAAGGTCCGCTCGCTGACCATCCAGGAGCTGGAGCGCACCATCGAGGTGGACCTGCTGCGCCGGGACGTGACGATCTACCGGCACGTCTCGCACGACTCCGACCCGGACGGCCGGGGCTACCGCCAGCAGACGGTGATCGAGATCCCCGAGCTGGTCTCCGCCCGCGAGCCGCTGGCCACCCAGCTCGACCGCTTCCTCGACCTGGTCGCCGGGAAGCACGACGCCGACGAGGAGCGGCGGCGCATCCTGCCGTCGCACCGGGCCGTGGCCTCGGTCCAGCTCCAGGCGGGCTGACACCGGTCGGGCCGGCGGCGACCCCGCCGGCCCGACCGCGTGCGCGGTCACGGCGGGCGGTGAGTGTAATCTCCGGCGACGTGAGCCAGAGCAGCGACTTGCGGGAACCACCCACGCTCAGCGTCGTTTTCCCGGCGTACAACGAGGAGAAGTGGATCGGCGCCTCCCTCGACGCCGTCCTCGTCGCGGCGGCGAAGGCCGACTGGAAGGTGGAGGTCGTCGTCATCGACGACGGCAGCACCGACGGCACGCCCGCCCTGCTGGACGGCTACGCGGAGCGGCACGACGTGGTGGTCGTGCACCAGCCGAACGCCGGCCGGTTCGAGACCGTGCTCGCCGCCATCCGCAAGGCGACCGGCGACCGGGTGCTCATCCTCGGCAGCCGGGTCGTGGTCGACCCCGACGCGCTGGTCTTCCTCAAGCGGCAGCTCGTCGAGCACCCCGAGCGCCTGGTGTGGAACGGGCACGTCCGGGTCGAGTCGGACGGCAACCCGTACGCCGGCTTCTGGAACGGGCTGCTCCAGGTGCTGTGGCGGCGGTACCTCAAGGACCCGAAGCTGATGTCGTTCGGCATCGAGGACTTCGACGCCTTCCCCAAGGGCTCCGGCTACTTCTGCGCCCCCAAGGACATGCTCGTCACCGCGTCCGAGGCGTTCGACTCGATGTTCGACGACATCAAGTTCGCCAGCGACGACACCCGCCTGATCCGGTGGATCGCGGAGCGCACCCCCATCTTCATCACCCCCGACCTGGCGGGCTCCTACTACCACGGCCGGGAGTCGCTGCCGAAGTTCGTGAACCACGCCTACTTCCGGGGCACCACGTTCATCGACGGCTACCTGGGCAACCCGGGCACCGGCCGCAAGATGGCGCTCGCCGCGCTCGGCGCCGGCGCCGCCGGGGTCACCCTGCTCGTCACCCGGCCCAAGGCGGCCCTGGCCGTCGGCGCGGCCGGCGCGGTGGGCGCGGGCGGCCTGGTCAAGGCGTGCGGCGGCTCGAACGCCGACGCGAAGGCCGTCGCCCGGATGCTGCCGGTCTTCGCGGCCAGCTTCGGCGCGGGTGCGGTGCGCGGTCTCGCGCTGGCCCTCAAGGCCAAGGCACGGCGCTGATGACCGCCGACGCGGCCGACGCGCCGGCCGCCCGTCGACCGGGGTCCCGCTCGCTGGGCAAGGTGACCGTCGCGCTGGCCGTGGCGTCCGTGCTCGGCTACGGCCTGCTGGTGCTGTGCGGCCGGGTGCTCGGCCCCGCCGACTACCGCGTCTTCATCACCTTCTGGGGTGTCGCGTTCGGACTCGGCAGCGCCATCTCGCCGATCGAGCAGGAGGTCTCCCGGCTGGCCGCCGAGGCGGAGCTGGCGGGCCGCCGCAGCGGCGCCGACGTGCCGAAGGTGGTCGCGGTCGCGGCCGGCATCGTCGCCGTGTTCGGCGCGCTGCTGTTCATCCCCGGCGTCAACGGCCAGCTCTTCCCCGACCACGGCGAGCTGGCCGCCGTCACGCTGGGCGCGGGCCTGGGCTACGCGGTGCTGTACGCGGTGCGCGGCCTGCTCGTCGGCCACGGCCGGATCACCCCGTACGCGGGCATCACCGCCGTGGAGCCGACGATCCGCGCGGTGGTCGCGGTCGCGCTGGTCGTCGCGGGTTTGGCCGGCATCACGCCGCTGGCCGTCGCGGTCGCCGCCGGCACGTTCGCGTGGCTGGTGTTCGCACCGCGCGCCGCCCGGCTGGTCGACGTGCGGGGCGCCGGCCGGGGCTGGGGCCCGGTGGCCCGCACCACCTCGGCCCTGATGGCGGGCTCCGCGCTGACCGCGACCGTGGTGACCGCCTTCCCGGCGATGGTGAACCTGCTCGCCCCCGGCGGCGACCCCGCCGAGGTCGGCTCCTTCCTGTCGGCGCTGACCCTGGCCCGGTTCCCGCTGGTGCTGCTGCTGCCCGTGCAGGCGATGGCGGTGCCCGCCGTGGTGCGGTTGGTGGCCGCCGAGGACGGCCGGCGCAGGCTCGCCGGCTGGCTCGTCAAGGGCGGGGTCGCGGCGCTCGTGGTCGGCGCGGTCGGCACCGTGCTCGGCGCGCTGCTCGGGCCGTGGCTGGTCCGGCTGGTCTTCGGCCCGGCGTACGTGGTGGCCGGCTGGGCGGTCGGCGGCCTGGTCCTGTCCTCGGTGCTGCTCGCGGCGGTCCAGCTGCTCGCCGCCGTGCTCGTCGCGTTCGCCCGACCGGGTGTCGTGCTGCGGGTCTGGGCCTGCACGGCGGTGTCCACGCTGGCCGTCCTGGCCTGGTGGCCGGCCGACGCGGTGACCCGCGCGGTGGTCGGGCTGCTGCTCGGATCGGCGATCGGCGCGGGTGTCGCGTTCGTGGCGGTTTGGCGGCAGGGCCGCGAGCGGTGATCCGGTGTACGGGTAGGGTGCGGTCGCGGCGGGCAGTGCACCCGCGACTACCGGCTGACAGGTTGCGACTTCGATGAGTGCGGTACTGGTGCTTCTGCTGTGCTGGCTGCCTGGCCTGGTCTTCGGGTTGGCGCTCGGCCTGCGGGGGTGGATGGCGGCGGCGGGCGCACCGGCCCTCACCTACGGCCTGGTGTCCGTCGGCGGGCTGCTGCTCGGGCAGCTCGGCGTGTCCTGGACCCTGCTCACCTTCGGCGCCTGGGCGCTCGTCGCCTCGCTCCTCGCCCTCGCCGCGACCCTGGTGTGGCGCCGGCTGCGCGGACCGCTCCCGCCGGTGGACGAGGCGGACCGGCGCTCGCCGCGCGACCACCTGGTCGTCGCGGGCGGCCTCGCGGTCGGCCTCGCCGTCGGCGTCGTCACCTACCTGCGCGGCATCGGCAGCCTGTCCCGGCTCAACCAGGACTGGGACGCGCCGCACCACGGCAACCTGATCCGGTGGATCGCCGAGAACCAGTCGTCCGTGGTCGCCGACGCGGGCATGATCGGCAACCTGCCGGACGGCACGAACTACTTCTACCCCAGCACCTACCACAAGCTGCTGGCGCTGCTGCTGGACCAGGCGGGCGTCGGGCTGCCCGAGCTGCTCAACTCCGGCGGCCTCGCCACGGTCGTGGCCTGGCCGGTCGGGATCGCCGCGATGGGCCTGGCGTGGCGGCTGTCGCCGCTGACCGTGGCCGTCGCGGCGGCCGTGTCGACCTGGTTCTCACCGTTCCCCTACGACTCGCTGTGGCGCGGCCCGCTCTGGCCGTACGTGGCCGGCATCGCCCTGCTGCCCGCGCTGCTCGCGCTCACCCGCTACCTGTTCGCGCCGCGCGGCATCACCGGCCCGGTGGCCGTCGCCGTCGTCGTCGCCGGGCTGGTCGGCCTGCACACCAGCCTCGCGGTCATCGTCTTCGGCCTGTACCTGGTCATCCTGGTGAGCTGCGCGTTCCGCTGGACGCCGATCGACTGGAAGCGGTCCTGGCCGTCCCTGGCCGCCGTCGCCGTGCTCGGCGCGCTGGCCGCCGTGCCGATGGTGCTGCCGGCGCTGGGCACCGCCGCCGGCGTCACCGCCGCGATCTGGGACTCCGAGGCCACGCCCGCCGGCGCGCTCGGCCAGACCATCACCTTCTCCGGCGTGGTGATCTACCCGCAGTGGTGGATCGGCGTCGCCGCGTTCGCCGGCGTGCTGTGCATGGTCCGGCAGCGGCTGATGCTGTGGCTGGTCGCCGCGTACGTGGTGTTCGGCGGGCTCTACGCGGCGACGGTGTCGCTGGAGTCGCCGCTCATCCACAAGCTGACCGGCCCGTTCTACAACGACCACTGGCGGCTCGCGGTCATGCTGCCGCTGTTCGGCTCGATCGCGTTCGGCGTCTTCGTCGTCGCCTTCGGCCAGTGGCTGGTCGGCAAGCTGGGCGACCGGCTGCCCGCCAAGTGGCCCGCCGCGCGGGTTGCGGTCGCCGCCAGCCTCGCCCTGTTCGTGCTGCTCGCCATCGGCAGCGGCGCGTACGTGAAGCGCAACTCCGACCGGCTCGCCCAGAACTACCGCAACGGCCCGACCGTCAGCGACGGCGAGCTGGAGGCGTACCGCTGGCTCGGGCAGAAGGTGCAGCCCGGCGAGCGGGTGATGAACGACGTGTCCGACGGCACCGCGTGGCTGTACGCGGTCGCCAAGGTCCAGCCCGTGGTGTGGACGTTCTACGGCACCCAGGCGGGCTCCACCGAGACCTTCCTCGCCAACAACCTGCGGCGGATCAACGTCGACCCGAAGGTGCGCGAGGGGCTCGACCGCTTGAAGGTCCGCTACGTGATCGTCGGCCAGGGCTTCGTCCGCCCGACCGGCCACCGGGCCGTGGGCTTCGTCGGCCTCCCGGTCGTGAAGGGCTTCAAGCCCGTCTACCGGACCGACGACGCGACCATCTACGAGATCGAAGGCCAGGAAGACGTGCTCTCCCGCCCGGCCCCGGCCGGTCGCTAGGGCTGTCGAGCCGAAGGGAAAGGGTTGTCGAGGTGGCGGGAACGGTAACGCCGACCGACCGCGTGCTGATCGTGATGCCCGCGCTGAACGAGGCGGGCACCGTGGCCTCGGTGGTGGCCAAGGTCAAGGCCGCCCTGCCCGGGGCGGGCGTGCTCGTGGTGGACGACGGGTCCACCGACGGCACGTCCGAGCGGGCCCGGGAGGCCGGCGCGGACGTGGCGCGGCTGGCGGTCAACCTGGGGGTCGGCGGCGCGATGCGCACCGGCTTCCGGTACGCCCTGCGCAACGGCTACGGCGTCGTCGTCCAGGTCGACGCGGACGGCCAGCACGACCCCGAGGAGCTCGCCGCGCTGCTGCGCGGCCTGGACGAGGCCGACATCATGATCGGCTCCCGGTTCGCGGGCAAGGGCGACTACAAGGCGGGCGGACCGCGCCGGTGGGCGATGGTCGTGCTGTCGGTGGTCATGTCCCGGCTCGCCAAGACCAAGCTGACCGACGTGACCTCCGGTTTCAAGGCCGCCGGGCCACGCGCGGTGGCGCTGTTCGCCGACAACTACCCGGCCGAGTACCTCGGCGACACCATCGAGTCGCTGGTGCTCGCGCTGCGCGGCGGCCTGGTCGTCCGGGAGATCCCGGTCGTCATGCTGGAGCGCCAGTCCGGCACCCCCAGCACCTCGCCCGTCCGGTCGGCGGTCTACCTCGGCCGTGCCGGCCTCGCCCTCTTGCTCGCCCTCGTCCGCCGCGCCCCGGCGGCCGACCGGTCCGACGCCGCCTAGGAGACTGCGATGGCCTCGTGGCGCCTGTTGAGCATCATCGTCGCGGCGATGGTGCTCCTGCTCGTGTTCGAGATGATGCGCCGGCGCAAGCTGCGCGAGAAGTACGCCGCGATCTGGCTGCTGCTCGCGGTGCTGGTGACGGTGCTGGCCGCCGTGCCCGGCGTGCCGGAGTTCCTGACCAACGTCACCGGCATCATCACGCCGTCCAACTTCGTGCTGTTCCTCGCCGTCGGCGTGCTCGGCCTGGTCGCCCTGCACCTGAGCACCGAGGTCGGCAGGCTGGAGGAGGAGGTGCGCACGGCGGTCGAGGAGATCGCGTTGCAGCGCAGCGACCTCGAACGCCGGCAGCGCGACCTGGAGGAGCGGGTGCGGGAGCTGGGGGGCGTCCCCGGGAGGTCCCCGGTCGACCGCGAGTCGTCGCCGAACCGGGCCGGCTGACCGTCGCGGCGGCCCGGGGGCCGGAGCTGTCACGGCGGGTCACTGCCGTAGGCTCAGGTGCCGTGAGCTTCGCAGGATATGACCTGATCGTGGTCGGTTCCGGGTTCTACGGCCTGACCGTCGCCGAGCGTGCCGCCAGCCAGTTGGACAAGCGCGTCCTGGTCCTGGAGCGCCGTGACCACATCGGCGGCAACGCCTACTCGGAGGCCGAACCCGAGACCGGGATCGAGGTGCACCGCTACGGCGCGCACCTGTTCCACACCTCGAACAAGAGGGTCTGGGACTACGTCAACCAGTTCACCGAGTTCACCGGCTACCAGCACCGGGTGTTCGCCATGCACGACGGCACGGCGTACCAGTTCCCGATGGGCCTGGGCCTGATCACCCAGTTCCTGGGCCGCTACCTGACCCCGGACGAGGCCCGCGCGTGGGTCGCCGAGCACGCCTCGGAGATCGACTCCAAGGACGCGACGAACCTGGAGGAGAAGGCCATCTCGCTGGTCGGGCGCCCCCTCTACGAGGCGTTCGTGCGCGACTACTCCGCGAAGCAGTGGCAGACCGACCCGAAGGAGCTGCCGGCCGCGGTCATCAGCCGGCTGCCGGTCCGCTACACGTTCGACAACCGCTACTTCAACGACACCTACGAGGGCCTGCCCAAGGACGGCTACACCGCGTGGCTGGAGAAGATGGCGGACCACCCGAACATCGAGGTGCGGCTGTCCACCGACTACTTCGACGTCAAGGACGAGATCCCGGCGGGCACGCCGACCGTCTACACCGGCCCGGTCGACCGGTACTTCGACTACGCCGAGGGCTGGCTGGGCTGGCGCACGCTGGACTTCGAGCAGGAAGTCCTGCCGACCGGCGACTTCCAGGGCACCCCGGTGATGAACTACAACGACGCCGACGTGCCCTACACCCGCATCCACGAGTTCCGGCACTTCCACCCGGAGCGCGACTACCCGACCGACAAGACGGTCATCGTCCGCGAGTTCTCCCGCTCGGCGGAGAAGGACGACGAGCCGTACTACCCGATCAACACCGCCGAGGACCGCGCCAAGCTGGAGCGCTACCGCGAGCTTGCCAAGCGGGAGGCGACCGAGCGCAACGTGTTGTTCGGCGGGCGGCTGGGTACCTACAAGTACCTCGACATGCACATGGCCATCGGTTCGGCGCTCACGGCGTTCGACAACAAGATCGCCCCGCACCTCACCGAGGGCACCCCGCTCGACGGCAGCCTCGACTAGGGACACCCGGGCACCACCCCCGGCCGACACCGCGTCGCCCCCCTCGGGCGACGCGGTATGGTCGCTGGTACCACCTGAAACGCCTGGCCACCTCGACGCTGGTGGTCGCCGACACCCGATTCTCGAACCGCTCCGCCGGTTCGCCGGAGGAAAGCACGTGACCGAGCACAGCGCCAGTGGCGGCATCGACCCGAGCAAGGTGCTCCAGCGGGTGATCCTGCCCCGCGACGAGGACCCTCTGGACGTCCGTCCGCTCTACCTGGACGAGCCGGAGAACGTGCACTCGCACGTCTCGTCGCGCCGTTCGGTGACCGTCCCGGCGTCGGCCAAGGTGTCGTTCGCCTCCTACTTCAACGCCTTCCCGGCCAGCTACTGGAAGCGCTGGACGGTCGTGGACGAGGTCGTGCTGCGCCTGCGGGTGCGCGGGGCCGGCCGGCTGGACGTGTACCGCTCGAAGCCCAACGGTGACCCGATCCACCTCGACGGCGAGCCGATCCGCTCGCCGCAGGAGTGGTCGGACGTCGAGTTCCGGGTGCACCTCAAGCCGTTCGAGGACGGCGGCTGGATCTGGTTCGACGTGTTCACCGACGACACGGCGCTGGAGATCGGCGAGGCCGCGTGGACCGCCGACCAGGCGCTGCCGCCGCAGCAGGTCGCCATCGGCATGACGACCATGCGCCCGGTCGACGCGGTCATCGCGCTGCGCGCGCTGGGCGAGGACCCGGCTGTGCTCGACGTCGTGCAGAAGGTGTTCGTCGCCGACCAGGGCGCGGTGAAGGTCCGGGACACCGAGGGCTACGCCGAGGCGGTCCGGCTGCTCGGTGACAAGCTCGAAGTGATCGAGCAGGACAACCTGGGCGGCTCCGGCGGGTTCACCCGCGGCCTGTACGAGGCCATCGAGCACACCGACGTCGACCAGATCATGCTGATGGACGACGACATCCGGCTGGAGCCGGACGCGGTGCTGCGCTCGAACGCGTTCGCCCGCGCGGCGGCGCAGCCGGTCATCGTCGGCAGCCACATGCTCAACCTCCAGGCCCGCGCCCGGCTGCACAGCATGGGCGAGGTCGTGGACCTGGCCTCCGGTTTCTGGCGGCCCGCGCCCGGCGCGGTCACCGACCACGACTTCGCCACGGAGTCGCTGCGCGAGACCGAGGAACTGCACCTGCGCATCAACTCCACCTACAACGGCTGGTGGATGTGCCTGTTCCCGCGCGAGGTCGTGCAGCGCACCGGCTACCCGCTGCCGCTGTTCATCAAGTGGGACGACGCGGAGTACTCGCTGCGCGCCCTGGAGAACGGCTACCCGACGGTGTCGCTGCCGGGGTCGGCGGTGTGGCACATGCCGTGGACCGACAAGAACGACGCGACGGACTGGCAGGCGTACTTCCACACCCGCAACCGGCTGGTGATGGCGGCGCTGCACAGCCCGTACGACATCCGCTCGACGCTGCTCAAGCAGGGGTTGAAGCTGTCGCTGCGGCACCTGCTGTCGATGGAGTACTCGACGGTCGCCGTGCAGCAGAAGGCCATCGAGGACTTCCTCGCCGGCCCGTCGAAGCTGTTCGAGTCGCTGCGCACGGCCCTGCCGGAGATCCAGGCCCTGCGCAAGACCTACTCGGACGCCCAGGTCCTCCCGTCGGCCCGCGAGTTCCCGCCGCCCACGTTCGACATGGTGCGCGCGGAGACGATGCTCAAGCCGCCGACGAACCCGGCGACCATCGCCGCCGAGGCGGCCAAGGCGCTGGTGCACAACCTGCGCGCCCCGGAAGCGTCCACCACCCACCGCCCGCAGATCAACGTCCCGGCCACCAACGCCCGCTGGTTCCTGCTGGGCAACCTGGACTCGGCGACGGTCTCCAACGCGGACGGCTCCGGCGTGGCGTTCCGCAAGCGCGACCCGAAGGAGTTCAAGCAGCTCATGGCCCGCGCGGTCCGCAACTACCGCCGCCTGGGCCAGGAGTGGCCGCGCCTGAAGCGGGTCTACCGCGACGCGCTGCCCGAGCTGACCTCGGTCGAGGCGTGGCGGAAGGTCTTCGAGAACTAGGCTGAGCCGGCGGAAGAAGCGGTGAGGGTCCCCACGGACCCCGCCGCTTCTTTCGTTTCGGCGGTCTGCGGACGTGGGCGGTCTGCGGCCTTGCGGGTGAACCGCGCGTACTCGTGCGCCAGTACCTGGTCTGACAAGGTAGCGTGTCGGGCATGGCACCGGACGAGCGGAGCTCCCTGGTCCACCTGCGCCGGGGACTGGTCGAGTTCTGCGTGCTCGCCCTGCTGCGCGAGCGCGAGCGGTACGCCGTCGAGCTCGTGGAGGTGCTGTCCCGGCACGACCTGATCGCGGGCGAGGGCACCATCTACCCGCTGCTGTCGCGGCTGCGCGCGCGAGGTCTGGTGACCTCGGCGTGGCAGGAGAGCCCGAGCGGGCCGCCGCGCCGGTACTACGGCCTGAGCGGCGACGGCGCGCACGCGCTCGCCCGGTTCACCTCGGACTGGGCCGCGCTGAGCAGGTCGGTGGACGAGATCACCCACGAGGAAGGCGGCACCGCGTGAACCGCTCGCCCGCACGTCACCCGCTGGTCACCGCGTACGTGGACGCCCTGCTCCGCGCCGCCGCGCCGCTGCCCCGGCCGCGCCGCGAGGAGCTGGCGGACGAGATCCGGTCGCACGTCGACGCGGTGCTGCCCCCGGACGCCGGCGAAGCCCGGGTCCGCGAAGTCCTGGACCGCCTGGGCACGCCGGAGGAGATCGTGGACGCCGAGTTCGACGCGGAGACGCCCGGGCCGCGCGGTGAGCCGCCGCGCCGCGAGCCGCCGGTTCGGGAGCCGCTGCGGCGGCGGGACGTCGTCGGGCTGCTGCTCGTCCTGGTCGGCGGCTTCGCCGTGCCGCCGGTCGGGTACCTGGTGGGGGCCGCGCTGGTGGGCACGTCCCGCCGGTGGCCGGTGGTCGTGCGGGTCCTGCTGGTGGGCCTGCCGTGCGTGGCGGCGGTGGTCGTGGTGGCCGGGATGGTGCGGGACGGCCACTGGTACCTGCTCTCCGACCTGGTCACCGACCCGCGCGGCGCGGCGCGCGACTTCCTCGGGATCGGCGTGTGGGCGCTGCCCTTCACCGCGCTCCAGGCCGCCGCGCTGCTGGTGGCCCACCAGCTCCCGCTGCCCCGGCGCTGAGGCGAGCACCCGGCACCATGACTACTCGAAGTGCGCGGCCACGACGTGGGCGAAGTTCACCACGAACTCGTGGCCGTCCGCCGTGGTGATGGATTGCGTGTGGCCGTTGCGGACGACCTGGACCAGGCGTTGGCCGAGGTCGTCCGCGACCTCCGGGGACACCCGGATCGAGATCGGGTTCGAGTTGGCGGCGAGGTGCAGGACGAGGCTGGACTTACGCGCTTCAGAAGTCCTGCGCCAAGCGAACCCGCCCTGACCAGGCAAGGCGGGTTCGCCCGCAGCGATTCGGCGCACAGCGGACCGAGCCCCGCGAAATCCTCGGCCTACTTGCGGAAGAACTTCTCGCGTTGGCCCTGGCGGACCAGGCGGAGCCATTCCACGAACGCCTTCGGGTCTTTCCGGACGCCGATGAAGTACAGGCCGAACCGGAACACCTCCAGCAGGCCCAGCTTCCGCATCCCCGGCTGGGACAGCAGGTAGCCCCGGTTGCGGTAGGTGTAGTACCGCTTGACCGGGTTCTCCGGGTCCTGCGCGTGGAACCGGCCGCCGAGCATCGGCTTGAACTCGTCCGAGCCGTCCGGATGCAGGTAGTGCACCTTCAGCGACGTGCCGAACGGCAGGCCGGTGCGCACCAGCCGGCGGTGGATCTCGACCTCGTCGCCCCGGAAGAACAGCCGGTAGTCCGGGACGCCGATGACGTCGACCGTGGACGCGCGGAACAGCGCGCCGTTGAACAGCGACGCGATGCCGGGCAGGAAGTCCGCGCCCAGGTCCGACGTGCGCCGCTTCCAGGTCAGGCCCCGGCGCAGCGGGAAGGCCAGCTTGTCCGGGTGCTCGATGTTGGACACCACGGGCGAGATCGCGGCCAGCTTCCGCCGGTCCGCCTCGGCCAGCAGGACCTCCAGCACGGTCTCGTCGGCGGGGCGGCCGTCGTCGTCGGCCAGCCACAGCCAGTCCGCGCCCAGCGAGAGCGCGTGCAGCATCCCCAGCGCGAACCCGCCCGCGCCGCCGAGGTTGCGGTGCGAGGCCAGGTAGGTGGTCGGGATCGGGCACTGGTCGACCAGGTCGTCCACGGGCTGGTCCGGCCCGTTGTCCACGACCACCAGGTGGTCCAGCGGCCTGGTCTGCGACGCCAGCACCTTCAGCGACTGGGCCAGCAGCTCACGGCGGTGGCGGGTGACCACGACCCCGACGACGGACCCCTTCGGCAGCGCGCCCACGGTCTACTCGCCACCGTTCCCGCTGAGCACCGGCGACTGGCCGATCCGCGCCAGCGTCTCCGCGTTGAGGTGCTCGTACGGGTCGCGGCCCTTGTAGACCTTCACGACCTCGCGCAGCGAGCCGTGCATCTTCACCCGGCCCTCGTCCATCCAGATGGCCGTGTTGCACAGCTCGACCAGCATGTCGTCGGAGTGGCTGGCGAACACCAGGATGCCCGAGCGCGCCACCAGGTCGTTGAGCCGGTCGCGGGCCTTCTCCAGGAACGCCGCGTCGACCGCGCCGATGCCCTCGTCCAGGAGCAGGATCTCCGGGTCGATCGAGGTCACCACGCCCAGCGCGAGCCGCACCCGCATACCGGTGGAGTAGGTGCGCAGCGGCATCGACAGGTAGTCGCCGAGCTCGGTGAACTCGGTGATGTCGTCGACCCGCTTCTCCATCTCCTTGCGGCCCATGCCCAGGAACAGGCCCCGGACCATGATGTTCTCGTAGCCGGAGAGCTCCGGGTCCATGCCGACGCCGAGGTCGAAGACCGGTGCCACCTTGCCCTGGATCCGGGAGCTGCCCCTGGTGGGCTCGTAGATGCCCGAGAGCAGCCGCAGCAGCGTGGACTTGCCCGCGCCGTTGTGGCCGACCAGGCCCACGCGGTCACCGTGCCGCAGGGAGATGGTGATGTCGTGCAGCGCCTCGATGATCGGGACGCGACCCTCCGCGCCGATCTTGCCGCCGACCTTGCCCAGGGCGAGCTTCTTCAGCGACCTCGACTTGGCGTCGAAGATCGGGAAGTCGACCGAGGCGTTCCAGACGTCGATGCTGACCATGGGTTCGCGGCCTCACTCAGACCCAGTAGGAGACTCGGGCACGGTAGTTGCGCAGCGCCACGACCGCCACCGCCCAGCCGACGACGGTGAACCCGCCGACGACCACCCAGTGGTGCCAGTCCTGCTGCTGCCCGAGCAGCGGTGCGCGCACGATCTCCAGGAAGTGGAAGATCGGGTTGAACTCGGCGATGAGGAGCTTCCAGTCGCCCTCGCCCTCGCCGGTGACCTTGTTGAGCACACCGACGTGCCACACGATCGGCGTCATGAAGAAGACGAGCTGGATGAAGCTGTGGATGACCGGCGGGATGTCCCGGAAGCGGGTGCTGATGATGCCGAACAGCACCGCGACCCACACCGCGTTCACGACCAGCAGGGCGAACGCCGGGATGGCCAGCAGGATCGCCCAGGAGATGCCCGGCTGGACGACCTTGTCGCCCTCCATGACGTACTCCTGGGTGAGCGCCGGGAAGAAGACCGCGAGCACCACCGCGTAGACGACCAGGTTGTGCAGGAAGAACAGCACCTGGCGCCACACCATCCGCAGCACGTGCACGGTGACCGGCGCGGGCAGGTGCTTGATCAGGCCCTCGTTGGCGATGAAGACCTCGGTGCCCTCGGTGACCACGCCGAGGACGAAGTTCCAGATGATGAAGCCGACGGTCACGTACGGCAGGAACGTGCTCAGGTCCTGGCCCAGCAGCTGCGAGTACAGCAGGCCCAGCGCCAGCGCCGTGGTGCCCATCGAGATGGTGATCCACAGCGGGCCGATGACCGAGCGGCGGTAGCGCTGCTTGATGTCCTGCCAGCCGAGGTGGCCCCACAGCTCGCGTTGCCGCCACGCGTCGCGGATGTCGCCGAAGGCGCGCGCGAACGTGCGCGAGTCGGGTGCCGGGGGAGCCGCAGGGGGGTCGACGGTACTCGTGTGTTGCACGAGTGTTGAGACTACCGGCGGCAGGTAGGTCCGCCTGCCGCCGGGCTGTCACGGTGCGATTACCTCGGCGGACCCGGCGTCAGGCACGCCGGTGATCTTGACGATCACCTGTTCGTGGTCGTAGGTGTATCCCTCGTAGCTGAACGCGGTGCCCGTGCGCTCCACGTACTCCGTCCACGCCTTGTGCTCGTGCTCGCGCCAGCCGGGGAAGTTGAAGTACTCGTCGAACACCACGACGCTGCCCGGCACGAGCCTCGGCCCGACGTGGTCGAGCACGGTCTTCGTGGACGAGTACAGGTCGCAGTCGACGTGCAGGAACGTCACCGGGCCGGGGTGCTCGGCGAGGAACCCGGGCAGGGTCTCGTCGAACCAGCCGACCACCAGCTCCGCCCCCGGCACGTCCGGCAGGTCGTCGACGGTGAACATCCCCGCCGGGAACCCGCTGCGCCAGTTCTCCGGCAGGCCCTCGAAGGAGTCGAAGCCGTAGACGCCGGAGCCCTCCCGGGCCGCCGCGATGATCTTGAGCGTGCTGCCCGCGTAGACCCCGAACTCCAGCGCCAGGCCGTCGTGCTCGACCAGCGTCAGGGCGTGTTCCAGGGTCGCGTGCGGGTGGTCGAAGTGCGGGGCGGCGGTCATCTCGTCCCGGACGAACCGCGCGGAGTCGGTCGCCGCCTCCCGCTCGCCGGCGAACACGATGTCGCGGCGGGCCCTGATCTCGAACTGGCGGATGTCCTCGGCGCGGTGGCGCAGCTCCTCGCGGAGGTCGTCCAGGTCGCCTTGGATCCGGTCGAGGCGCTCGGTGGTGGCCCGGTGGTAGGGGCCGACGACGTCGTCTATCGCCCTCATCAGCTTGCCGCGCAGCCGGCCGCGCAGCTCCTCCACCAGACGGTTGTGTCGCACCCGGTCGAGCACGTTGAGGTCTCCTCTCCCACCTTCACCGCTGAGACGCGACACACGTTCGGGCAACGGCCGGACCGCTGTCCAGTGGCTGTTACCCGATCGCCGCGTTCTACAGGTACTGGCCGCCGCGCAGCGGGGGGTGGTCGGGGGCGTCGCCGGAGGGGCCGGCGGGCAGGGCGCGGCCCCGCATCTGCTCCAACTGGACGCGCGCTGCCATCTGCTGGGCGAACAGGGCCGTCTGGATGCCGTGGAACAGGCCCTCCAACCAGCCCACGAGCTGGGCCTGCGCGATCCGCAGCTCGGCGTCGGACGGCGTGCCCTCCTCGGTGAAGGGCAGCGACAGCCGCTCCAGCTCGTCGCGCAGCTCCGGTGCGAGCCCGTCCTCCAGCTCGTCGATGGACCGCTTGTGGATCTCCTTGAGCCGGTTGCGGGACGCCTCGTCCAGCGGCGCGGCCCGCACCTCCTCCAGGAGCTGCTTGATCATCGTGCCGATCCGCATCACCTTGGCCGGCTGCTCGACCAGGTCCGTCACGTCCGGGCCGTTGCCGTCGTCGCCCACCGGCACCCGCGCGGCACCGACCGGCGTGCCGTCCGGTCCGACCACCACGACCTGCCGTTCGTTCTCCGCTGCCTCGCTCATGCGCCCATCCTGGCGCGGCGGGGCACCGGGGTGCGAACCGGGTGCCCGCGCGGCCCGGACGGGCGGGCGCGACCCCGAAGCCGCCCGGACCGCCCGGCGAACCCCGGCAAACCGATCAAGGCGGCTCAAAGCGGCCGTGCGCCGGGTCACGCCCGCAGCCGACCGGCCGCCCCTGCTGTCGCCCGCCCCGGTGTCCTCCGTACGGTGTGCGGCATGGCGTTCGACGTCGCACGGGTCCGTGGGCTGTTCCCCGCGCTCGGCGACGGCTGGGTACACCTGGACGCGCCGGCGGGGATGCAGGTGCCCGAACAGGTGGCCACGGCCGTCTCCACCGCGCTGCGCGCACCGGTCTCCGGACCGGGCGGCATCTTCCCCGCCTCGCAACGCGCCGAGGCCATCGTGGACGCGGCCCGCCGGGCGGTCGCCGACCTGGTGGGCGCCGACCCGGCCGGGGTCGTGCTCGGGCCGAGCAGCGCCGTCCTGCTGCAGCGGCTGTCCGACGCCGTGTCGGACAGCTGGTTCCTCGGCGACGAGGTCGTGGTGTCCCGGCTGGACCACTCGTCGAACATCGCGCCGTGGCAGCGGGCCGCCCAGCGCACCGGCAGCGTGGTCCGCTGGGCCGAGGTCGACATCGAGACCTGCGAGCTGCCCGCCTGGCAGTACGACGAGCTGATCACCGACAAGTGCAAGCTGGTCGCGGTGACCGCCGCGTCCGGCTCGGTCGGCTCGCGCCCCGACCTGGCCAAGATCGCCCAGTCCGCCCGCCGGACCGAGGCGCTGGTCGTCGTGGACGCCTCGTCGGCCGCCCCGTTCGTGCCGCTGGACATCACGTCGATGGACGCCGACGTGGTCGCCGTGTCGGCGAACGCCTGGGGCGGCCCGCCGGTCGGCGCGCTGGTGTTCCGCGACCCGTCGCGCCTGGACCTGCTGCCGTCGGTCGCCGTCGAGCCCGGCGCGCGCGGCCCGGAGCGCCTCGAACTGGGCCCGCACGCCTACCCGCTGCTGGCCGGCCTGGTCGCCTCCGTCGAGTACCTGGCGGGCCTGGACGACGCCGCCGTCGGCCCGAGGCGGGAGCGGCTGCTCACGTCGCTGGGGTCGGTGAAGGCGTACCAGGCGGGTTTGCTGGCTAACCTCATCAACGAACTGCGATCGCTCCGTCACGTCATGGTGATCGGCGACGCCATGCGGCGGGTCCCGGCGCTGGCGTTCACGGTGGCCGGCGTGAAGTCGACCGACGGTGTCGAGCACCTGTCCGAGCGCGGCGTCTGCGCGTTCGCCGACTCGGGCCAGCACGGCGTCTTCTCGGTCCTGGGGGTGGGCGAGGTCGGCGGAGCGATCCGGGTCGGCCTGGCGCACTACACGAACGCGGTCGAAGTCGACGAACTCGTGCGGGCGGTCGCCGAGTTGGGGTAGCCGGAGGTGTGGTGGACGACGCTCTGTCCCGGGAACTGGCCGACCTCGCCGCACTGCACCGCCTGACCCCGCTGATGTCGGAGTACCTGCCCACGACGGCGCGCGAGCTGCGGCCGGCGGCGCTCGCGGCCGTGGTGGACGAGGTGCTGCTGGGGTCGCGCACGGTCATCGTGGAGTGCGGGTGCGGCTCGTCGTCGGTGCTGCTGGCCCGGCTGCTGGCCAGGCGCGGCTTCGGCCACGTGCTGTCGGTCGAGCACGACGAGCGCACGGCGGCGTTCGTGGCCAGCCAGCTCCGCCGCGAGGGCCTGGGCCACGTCGCCCGGGTCGTGCACGCCCCGCTGGCCCCGCACCCGGCCGCACTGGGCGGCGGCCAGTGGTACCACCCGCAGCTCGTGCACGACGAGGTGACGGCGTACGTGGAGCGCTACGGCCTGGTGGACCTCCTGCTCATCGACGGTCCCCACCCGGCCGACGCCCGCTACCCGGCGGTGCCGGTCTTCCGGGGCGTGCTGGCGCCCGGCGCGGCGGTCCTGGTGGACGACGCGGAGCACCCGGAGGAGCAGGGCGTGCTGTCCCGCTGGTCGGCGGAGTTCGCCCTGCGCTTCCGCACCGCGCCCCGCACCTCCCTGGCCACCGGAACCGCCCTGGACTGACCCGGCCCGGTCGCGCCGGGGCGGCTCAGAAGGCGAGCACCAGCTTGCCGAAAACGTCCCGGCCGTCCTCCAGCGCGCGGTGCGCGTCGGCGGCGCGCCGGATCGGCAGCACCTCGTGCACGACCGGCTTGACCCGGCCCGACGCCACCAGCGGCCACAGCCGGGCGCGCACCTCGGCCACGACCGCGCCCTTGCCGTGGGGGCCGTCCACCGGGCGGAAGCGCAGGCCGGTGCCGGTGATCGTGCCGCGCTTGGACATCAGCTTGCCGATGTTCAGCTCGCCCTTCGCCCCGCCCTGCATCCCGATGATCGCCAGCCGCCCGTCCTGCGCCAGCACGTCGACGTTGCGGTCCAGGTAGGACGCGCCCATGTTGTCCAGCACGACGTCGGCCGCACCGACCTCGGCCACGAAGTCCTGCGTCCGGTAGTTCACCGCGAGGTCCGCGCCGAGCGCGCGGCAGCGCTCCAGGCGCTCTTCCGACCCCGCCGTCACGGCCACCCGCGCGCCCAGCGCCTTGCCGACCTGGATGGCGTGCGTGCCGATGCCGCCCGCCCCGCCGTGCACGAGCAGCGTCTCGCCGGCCGCCAGGCGCGCGAGCACCACGACGTTCGACCAGACCGTGCAGGCCACCTCGGGCAGCGACGCGGCCGTCACCAGGTCGACGCCCTCCGGCACCGGCAGGAGCTGGGCGGCGGGCACGACGACCCGCTCGCCGTAGCCGCCGCCCGCGAGCAGGGCGCACACCTCGTCGCCGACCTGCCACCCGGTCACGCCCTCGCCCAGCGCGGCGACCGTGCCGGAGCACTCCAGGCCCAGCACCTCGGACGCGCCGGGCGGCGGCGGGTAGTGGCCCTGGCGCTGGAGGAGGTCCGCCCGGTTGACGGCGGTCGCCGCGACGGTGAGGAGCACCTCGCCGGGGCCGGGTTCGGGGTCCCGAACCTCGTTCCACCCGAGGACGTCCGGGCCGCCTGGTTCACGAATCGTGATCGCGTGCATGGGCCCCCACGGTAATCCGGTCGCCCCTCCGGCGCGTTCTCGGCACCATCGACGCGCATGGACCCGTGGCCCCTCTGGCAGCTCGCCCTCCGCACGCCCCGGCTCGAACTGCGCCCGGACGACGACGCCGGCCTGCTCGAACTCGTCGAGGAGACGCTGCTCGGCATCCACCCGCCGGACCGGATGCCGTTCGGTGTCGAGTGGACGGACGCGCCCCGGGAATCCCTGGGCCCCACCACGCTGCGGCACTACTGGTCCGAGCGGGCGGCCGTGACGGCGCAGCGGTGGTCGGTCCACTTCCTGGTGCGGCTGGACGGCCGGGTGATCGGCGTGCAGAGCCTGTCCGCCGAGTCGTTCGGGGTGCTCGGCGAGGTCGGCACCGGGTCGTGGATCGGGCTGCGGCACCAGGGGCGCGGCATCGGGACCGAGATGCGCGCGGCCGTGCTGGCGTTCGCCTTCGACCACCTGGGCGCGCGCGCCGCCCGGTCCAGCGCGTTCGACGACAACCGGGCGTCGCACGGCGTCAGCCGCCGGCTGGGCTACCGGCCCGACGGCACGTTCACGCAGGTCCGGCGTGGTGTGCCGGCGACGCAGACCCGGCTGGTGCTGGCCCGCGCGGACTTCGCCCGACCGGGGTGGCAGCTCGCCGTGACGGGTGTCACGTCCTGTCTGCCCCTGCTCACTGGGCGAGAACCCGCCGAGTGACGGATTGCGTTCCGCGCGGGCCGGAGGTGAGGGTTCGGCATCCGAGTGAAGGGGAACTCGCACATGTCAGGTAGAACCGGGATCCGACGCGCGCTCGTCGTCGCCGCGTCCGCGTCCCTCGCCCTCGCCGCCGCGCCGGTCGCGGACGCGGCACCCGCCGGCCTGAGAGGTCCGGCGCTGGCCAAGAAGCTCACCCAGAACGTGTCCGTGGACGGCGTCAACCGCCACCTGATCGCCTTCCAGCGGATCGCGGACCGCAACGGCGGCAACCGCGCCGCCGGCACCACGGGCTACGACGCCAGCGTCGACTACGTGGCCGGCAAGCTGCGCGGCGCGGGCTTCGACGTCAGCACCCCGGAGTTCACCTACCCGGTGCAGGTCACCGACGCGGCCACGGCCAAGGTCGGCGGCACGACCTACGAGAACCTGCCGCTGACGTTCTCGCCGCAGACCCCGGTGGGCGGCGTGACCGGCCCGCTGCGGGCTGTGCCGGAGGACGCGACGCCCGGCTGCGAGGCGAGCGACTTCGCCGGCCAGGACTTCACCGGCTCGGTCGCGCTGATCCGGCGCGGCGCGTGCACGTTCGACATCAAGCACCGCAACGCGGCGGCGGCCGGCGCGGTCGCGGTCATCGTGGCCAACAACGTGGCGGGCAGCCTGGCCGGCTTCACGCTCGGCGCACCCGGCGTGATCCCGACCGGCGGCACCTCCCAGGCCGACGGCACCGCGCTGTTCGCCAAGGCGGGCCAGGCGGTGACCGTCGACCTGCGCTTCCACACCGAGGACCGGGTCTCGCGCAACGTCATCGCGCAGACGCGGACCGGCCGCAAGGACAACGTCGTGTTCGCCGGCGCGCACCTCGACAGCGTCGCGGTCGGGCCGGGCATCAACGACAACGGCACCGGTTCCGCCGGCCTGCTGGAGACCGCGCTGCAACTCGGCGGCTCGCCGAAGGTCAACAACGCGGTCCGGTTCGGCTGGTGGGGCGCCGAGGAGCTGGGCCTGCTCGGGTCCACCGCCTACGTGAAGGGCCTGACGTTCGAGCAGCAGCTCGACATCGCGCTGTACCTGAACTTCGACATGATCGGCTCGCCGAACGCGGGCTACTTCGTCTACGACGGCGACAACTCCGACGGCGTCGGCGCGGGCGCGGGCCCGTACGGCTCCGCGCAGATCGAGAAGTCCTTCGTGGACTACCTGACCGCGGAGAAGAAGATCCAGGTCGAGGGCACGGACTTCACCGGGCGCTCGGACTACGGCGAGTTCATCGAGCAGGGCATCCCGGCGGGCGGCCTGTTCACCGGGGCCGAGGTGCTCAAGACCGAGGCGCAGGCGGCGAAGTGGGGCGGCACGGCGGGCCTGCCGTACGACCCGAACTACCACCTGGCGGGCGACAACCTGGGCAACGTCGACCGCAAGGCGCTGGACCGCAACTCCGACGCCCTCGCCTGGGTCACCGCGTCCTACGCGATCAGCACGGAGGACGTGAACGGCGTCCCGGCCCGCAAGTCCCGCGCGGCGACGCGCGCGGCGGCGGCCAAGACCCTCCACGTCGAGACCCACGACCACGCGCACGACGTCGTGGCGTAGTCACCGGCCGGTAGCCGAGCGGTGTCGCCGGCCGGTGCCACGGTCGGCGACCCGGCCGGTCGGGACGAGAAGAGGGGGTCGGTCCCGCACGGGACCGACCCCCTCCGCGCGTGCGGGGTCGGCCGAGGTCGCGGGTCAGCCGAGGTTGTCGGTGCCGAAGGTGTCGCAGCGCGCCGGGTCACCGGTCTCGAAGCCCAGCGTGTACCACTTCTGGCGCTGCGCCGACGAGCCGTGCGTGAACTGCGTGGTGTCGATCCGGCCGCCGCCCAGCTCCTTCTGGATGAAGTCGTCGCCGATCCGGGCCGCCGCGTCCAGCGCCGCCGCGATGTCGTCCTGGGTGACGCCGGTGATCAGCGGCTTGCCGGACGCGGTCGGCACGGTGCTGGCGTGGTTGGCCCACGCGCCCGCGTAGCAGTCGGCCTGCAGCTCCAGCCGAACGGAGTCCGACTTCGGGCCGCTGCGTGTGCGCACCCGGTCCGAGGTGCCCAGCAGGTTCTGGATGTGGTGGCCGTACTCGTGGGCCAGCACGTACGCCTCGACGAACGGCCCGCCGGTCGCGCCGAACTTCTGCTGCAACTCCTGGAAGAAGTTCAGGTCGATGTACACCTGGGCGTCCGCCGGGCAGTAGAACGGCCCCACGGCGGACGTGGCGTTGCCGCACCGGGTCTGCACGCCACCGGAGAAGAAGTTCGTCTGCGCCGCCTGGTAGGTGCGGCCCGAGCGGGCGAACTGGTCGGTCCAGTACCCCTGGATCGAGTTGATGAACGCCACCGCGCGGCAGTCGGCGTTCCGGTTCGCGTCCGCGCCGGTCTTGCACTTGGCCTTGATGTCCTCGGAGCCGACCTGCTGGTTGCGGCCCACGTCCTCGAACCCGGCCCCGGTCGGCAACTGCCCGCCGCCGCCGAGCTGGGAGAGCACGAAGTAGATGATCAGGCCCACGATGCCCAGACCACCGCCGCCCAGCGCGACCCGGCCACCGACGCCGCCGCCGCCACCCCGCAGGTCGGAGACCTGGGACGTGTCGAGTTCGGCGTCCTCGTTGAACTGCACCGCGTGTCCTCCAACCAAGGGCCCCAGCAAGGCGGCACCACGATAACCGGGCGCGGGCGATCCGGGGGTCTCGCCACGACCACAGTTCCCCGTCCGGGCCCACCCCAACCCCGCACCCGCTCGAAGCCCCCGTTCGGCCCCGCACCACGCGCGCTCCGGCCGCTCACCGCCACCGCTCCTACCGGCACCGACCCCGCCGATACAGCGCCCTGGCGTGCCCTCGCGCCTCGACTGCCCGCGCCTCGACCGTCAGCCTCTCGACCGTCAGCCTCTCGGCCGCACGCGGGCGTGGCCCAGGTGCGGTACCCGACGTCCTGGGGCACCGCACCTGGGCTTCTTTCCCTTGTGGAAGTGACTGATCCCGCTCGTCAACGAGGTGGCGTGGACCCCGGTCGGTGCCGCCGTGCGAGACGGGCACCAGAGACGTCCGTGGTCAACAGCGTCAAGCGCGTCGTGCGCGCTGGAAGCGCCGCGCGCCCGGAACCTCGGTGGAACCGCTCACGGTCGCGTCCGGGACGGTCTGCACCATCCCACCCGCGGGGTCGCGGCCGAACGCGGATCGTCACAGCGAGGACTTCTCTGCACCGCACCACCTACCCCTTCCGGGCGTGCCGGTCACGGCTCTCGCCTTGCTTCGCCGGGCGGCAGGTCCTGCTTCGAGGATGCGCTTGATCGGCCCGTTGCACAACCGTTCGCGGTCTCCCTGAACTGGTGAAACACCATCGGCCCGTCCTGGTGGGACGGTGGTCGCGCGCTGTGGGCGGACGTGGCCCCCCGCCCACGGCGCGCACCGTCACGCGACGGTCGTGATCCGGCCGAGGGCCGGCGGGGCGGTGTTCGGGTGCGCGCCCAGGTACCCGCTGAACGCGTCCAGGTCGATGCCGCCGCCGGTGATGTCCGTGCCCCCGGTGAAGACGGTGAAGCCGTCGCCGCCGCCCTGGAGGAACGAGTTGATGGTGACGCGGTAGCTCGCCGCCGGGTCGAGCGGCGTGCCGTTCAGCACGACGTCGGAGACCTTCGAGCCGATCGGGGCCGAGACCGACCACCGGTAGGTCAGGCCCGCGCTCGGCTGCAGGACGATCTGCTTCGGCGTGCCGTTGACGACCTGCCACTGCTGCTCCAGCGCCGCCTTGATCTGCGCGCCGGTCAGCGTGACGGTCTGGAGGATGTTGCCGAACGGCTGCACGGTGAACGTCTCGCCGTAGGTGACCACGCCGTTGCCCTCGCCGGCGGGCGACGACGCGTAGGTGAGGTCGGCCCGCACGCCGCCCGGGTTCATCAGCGCGAGCACCGCGCCGTTGCCGGTCGTGGCGGCCAGTTGCGAGTCGGCGATCAGGTTGCCGAGCGCGGACTCGCCGGCCGGGTTCTGCGCCCGCAGGACGTCCGCCGAGATCGTGCCGACCTGGCGGTTGGCGATCGGGCCGGACTTGGTCTTGGCCAGGTCGACGATCGACTGGACGGCGGGGTCGGGGGTGATGTTCTTGGTGACCACGTGGTTGCGCGCGACGGTCGCGGAGCGGACGACCTCGCGGGTCCGCTTGTCGATCTTCAGGTCGACCACGGACAGCTCGCGGCCGAACGCCAGGCCCTCGATGAACGGTCGGGGGTTGCCCGCCGGGTCCTGCACCACGCAGTTGTAGTGCTGGTGGCTGTGGCCGGAGAAGACCGCGTCGATCTTGGGCGACACGCCTTCGGCGATGATCTGGCCCGGTCCCTTCTCCGCGCCCTTCCGGCAGTCGTCGGGCCCGCCGCCGGTGGTGTTGTCGCCCTGGTGGACCAGCAGCACGATCGACTTGACGCCGAGCCAGTTGAGCAGGTCGGCGTACTTGTTCGCGGCGGCGATCTCGTCGCCGAACTTCAGCTCCTTGATGCCGTTCGGGTCGACCAGGATCGGCACGTCCTTGAGCGGCATCCCGATGAAGCCGATCGGCACGCCGTCGCGGAACTCCACCCAGAACGGGGGCAGCGCGGGCAGGCCGCTCTTGGCCAGGGTCACGTTCGCGCCCAGGATCGGGAAGTCGACGCCGTCGTAGCGGTCCCGGAACTGGCAGCCGTCGGTCGGGTGGCAGCCGCCGTGCTGCACGCGCAGCAGCTCCCGGTAGCCCTCGTCGAACTCGTGGTTGCCGGCCGCCGTGGCGTCCAGGCCGACCCGGTCGAGGACCTCCAGCGTCGGCTCGTCGTGGAACAGCGCCGACACGATCGGCGACGCGCCGATGAGGTCGCCCTGGCCGACGACGACCGAGTTGCGCACCTCGGCCTGCAGGTTCTTGATGTGCGTCGCGTTGTACGCCGCGCCGCCCGCCTCCACCTGGCTGCCGTCGGACAGCGTGACCCGCCCGGACGAGCCGGTCGGCGGTTCGATGTTGCCGTGCAGGTCGTTGATGCCGATCAGCCGGACGTCGACCGTGCGCAGGGGCTTCTCGTCGGCCTGGGCCGGGGCCTGCGCGAGGGTGACGGCGAGCCCGGCCACGGCGCTGAGCGCCAGCGCGGCCGTGGTCCGTCCGAACGTGCTCATGGATTGGGGTCCCCTCCCTGACAGCGCCGGCGGTGGGCGGGCGCACCAGGGCAGGGAGTTTGCCCCCCGCAGCTGACCGGCACCAGACATGCGCGTGGATCGTCCGTTAACGGAGATGTGCGGCATAGCCTTGTGCACGTGACGGATCAGGAACCCCGATGGCTCGATGACGGCGAGATGCGGGCGTGGCGCACCTACGTGGTCGGCGCGTCCATGCTCGAGGACCGCCTGCACCGCGAACTCCAGGACCGGCACGGCCTGTCGCTGGCGGACTACGAGGTGCTGGTGCGGCTGTCCGAGCGGCGCGGCCTGCGGATGCGGATGTCGCAGCTCGCCGACGAGGTGGCATCCTCGAAGAGCCGGGTGTCGCACCAGGTCGCGCGGATGGAGCGGGAAGGACTGCTGCGCCGCCGCGAGTGCCCGGAAGACGGCCGGGGCGTGTTCGCGGAGCTGACCGAGAAGGGCGTGCAGACCCTGGAGAGCTCGGCGCCGACCCACGTCCAGGGCGTGCGGGCGCACATGGTCGACCTCCTCAGCCGCGAGGAGCAGGAGGTGCTGGCGAAGGTCTTCGACCGGGTCATCACGCACCTGCGCGGCCTGGACGGGTAACCTGCTGGACCGCGACACCGGGAAGCGTGGCAGAGCGGCCGAATGCACCCGCCTTGAAAGCGGGAGACGGGAAACCGTCCGGGGGTTCAAATCCCTCCGCTTCCGCAGGTCAGAGGGGGTGTGGTGCCTCCTTTGAGGGCCTCCGCACCCCCTCCGTGTAGCAACGGGTGTAGCAACGGGGTCAACCCAGCTCGTCCGTGAGCTTCCGCAGCGCCTCCCGCTTGTCCTGGAGGCTGACCGAGGCGTAGATCGTCATCGTGACGTCGATCGCGCGACGAGGCGACGGATTGGACTGCTCCTGGCCGCGCTGGGCCGTGACGATCGCGTGGTCACCCGGCTTGTGCGGGCCGGGCACGGCGCGACGCCCGCCGACACTCCGCGCCAGCGGCCACCGTGAGCACCTTCCTCGGTGAGGGAAGCACGTGCTGAGAAGGATGCGGCACAGCGGGCCTATTGCGTAGCTGTGGATTCGGCCTTACTGGAGGACGGAGTCTGGCCTGAACCGCACCCCGAGCAAAGCTCGGCTGCTCATGGCCCGTGAAGTAGCCAAGGCCCGGTATCCGGGAGCCAGGGAGCAGGCGTGGGCCAGCGCCGGGATTTCGACGCCCCTCATGCCGCACAGGACCCACTAAAGCCGTGTAGCTACCCGTGTAGCAACCTGGCTGCCTTCTTCTCAGCCAGGGAACGGGCCGAAGTGTGTTGGAAGACTGCGAATGCGACCGTGGTCGAGTTTGTTCGATGTGCCGAACGCCGTCCGGGTACCGTCCCGCCGTGAGCACCTCTCGGTGGTTGCGGCTGGTGAGCGAGGAGGAGCCGTGGACTTGGTGAGCCGGTACCTCGACCTGGTCGACGCCGAGATGCGGCGCGACCCGGACGTGCGCGAGGGCCAGGCGCACTGCATCGCCCTGTTCCGGGGGTGGCCGCACCTCGCCGAGCGGATAGTCGGCACGGAGCGGGACTGCTTCAGCGTCGACCGGCACTTGCCCGCCTTCCTCGTCTGGGTGGAGGAGGCGCTGGCTGCGGAGCAGCAAGCCGACGATGGCGGGCGGGCCGGCACCGGCCAGGGGTAGTTGCCGGGGCGGTTCTGCGGTTGTTTCGTGCGCAGGTCGTCGGGGCGTCGGCGGCCGTGGCGGAGTTCGTGAAGATGGTTCGGAAAGGGCTGTCCAACACCATCCCCCGTGAAGTACTTTCCTTGCGAAAGAAGTGATTGGCCGGCTCTGCGGCTCGGGGTCCGCTCGCCTGGCTACTGGTCCAACGGGGGAAGTTCTTTGTCTTACAGTGCTGCCGCGCGCCCTCGCGCGGCCAGACAGGTGTTGAGGACGACCACTGCCGCGTTGCTGGTGGGCGTCCTCGCGTTCGGTGGTCAGCCCGCGTGGGCGGACGTCACCGACAGCGGTGCGACGACTGGAACCGTTGCGCCGTCCGACAACCAAGCTCCCACGACGGAGCCGGGCACCACGCCCGAGACTCCCGTGACGACGCCGGAAGCGCCGGCGACCACGCCGGAGGCCCCGGGCACCACACCCGAAGACACCAAGCCGGAGACTCCGGGTACGCCCGAAGCCCCGGGCACGCCGGAAGCGCCGGAAGCGCCGGAAGCGCCTGGCAAGCCCGACGCGCCTGCGGGCAAGGCGGACGAGGCAGGCCAGATGGACCAGGCCGAGGCGCAGGTGCGTGACGCCGCCGCGCCCGCCGACCTGCGGGTCACGGCCGCCTTCGACAAGGCGGCGTACCCGCCGGCCTCGGACCTGCTGATCGCCCTCACGGTGGAGAACGTCGGCGGCACCACCGCCGAGCGGGTCCGCCTCGTCCGCGGCGGCACCGTGTCGGTGACCACCGGCTACGAGCTGTTCAACCAGGTCTACTCGATCGCGCCCGGCGAGACGCGCCGGTTCGACGTGGTCGGGCGGCAGTACGACCCGAACAGCACCAGCGCGGAGTTCATCCTCTACGCCGTCATCGACGGGACGCCCGACCCGACGCCGGCGGACAACCAGTTCCGGACCACGGCGACCGTCGCGCAGCCCCGGGGTGCCGTCTCCGGCGTCCTCTACACCGACGCCAACGACAACGGCCGCTTCGACGCCGGCGAGCAGCGCGCGAACAGCGGGCTCCAGGTGTACGGCGGCAAGCCGTACGCCTACCTGACGGCGGTCACCGGGGCCAACGGCGAGTTCGCCTTCCAGAACGTGCCGACCGGCGACTACCACCTGGCGCTGGCCGACCAGGCGATCGTGGTCAAGCCCGGCAGCGGCGCGTTCTCCGTGCAGGAGAACGCGACCACGAACCTGGCGATCCCGACCGCCCGCCCGGTGAAGGACTCGCTGTCGGCGTGGTTCGAGCTGGACCGCCGCTCCTACGGTCGTGGCGACCCGATCAACGTCAAGCTCACGCTCGTCAACCGGGGCACCGCGCCGCTCACCGACGTGATCGCCCTGTGCAACGGCATCGGCGAGGACTACGTGCTCGGCGCCGGGCCGGGCTGGGCGCCGCTGCACCCCGGTGGCCCCGGCCTGTCGCTGGCCCCCGGTGAGACCAAGGTGCT
This sequence comes from Actinosynnema sp. NPDC050436, assembly GCF_040655415.1. Classification (NCBI taxonomy): domain Bacteria; kingdom Bacillati; phylum Actinomycetota; class Actinomycetes; order Pseudonocardiales; family Pseudonocardiaceae; genus Actinosynnema; species Actinosynnema sp. NPDC050436. Next base: position 657,207 of record NZ_JBFAJV010000003.1, read on the forward strand.
CACCATCGCGGACGTCGTCCCGGAGGCCGCCTACCTGAGCGGGTTCGTCGTCGCCGCGTGCGACTTCGGCAACGACGGCGTCTTCGGCAGCGGCTACGTCCACGCCTCGGCCTCCTCGAAGGTCCTCGGCGCGCTCGGGAGCACGAAGGGCGACCTGACGTACTTCCCGCCGTCGGGTCCGGCGCGGAAGCTCGCCGACGTCCCGGTCCTCCTGTTCGACCCGTCGACCCGGACCGTCGTCGCCCGGACGCAGTCGGACGCCAACGGCGCCTGGCAGTTCACGGGCGTGCAGGTCGGCGACTACGACGTCCTGGTGCTCGGCCCGTACAAGGCGCGCTACAACGACGGCTTCCGGCTGCGGGTCCACTCGGGGCACGTCTCCGACTCGGGACTCCAACTCGTCGACGGCCCGCTGGTCGTGGAGCCGGCCAAGGGGCCGAACATCACGGTCACCGCGTCGTTCGACAAGGCGTCTTACGACCTGAACGAGCAGCCCAAGATCACCGTCAAGGTGAAGAACACCGGCGGCTCCGTCGCCTGGTACGCGCGCTTCGTGTCGGAGACGACCGGCAAGGACCTCTACTACGACTCCCGCCAGTGGGGTCAGCTCGGCAGCGGTGTCACCCTCCAGCCCGGCGAGGAGCGGGAGGTCACGCTGGTCGGCGACCTCTGGAACCAGCCGGACGAGGTGCGGCTGAAGGGCCGGATCTCGGTCTCCGACGACACCGACCCGACCGACAACGTGATCGACCTGGTCGCCCGGGTCACCCGCAGCACGGGTGACGCGATCGCGGTCGTCTACGGCGACTCGGACGAGGACGGCGCGTATGACGACGGCGAGGGGCTGTCGGGCGTGGACATCACGTTCGAGGGCGGCCGGCCGCACAAGTGGATCGCCGGGAAGACCGACGCCTCCGGCAACTTCCGGTTGAGCGGCGTCCCGACGGGCAAGTACGTCGTGCGCATCCGCGACGAGCAGGCCGGCTGGGTTTACCACGGCCAGGCCGAACTGGTCGTCGTGGCGAACCAGGAGACCCGGGTCCAGTACCGCCTGGTGCGCCCGCTGACCGACCGGTTGCACGCGTCGCTGTCGTTCGACCGCGACACGTACGGCCCGGACGACCGGGTCGTCACCACGGTGGCGCTGTCCAACGGCGGCCCGGAGGAGCTGCTGGTCAAGGCGTCCTGCGGCAGCGGGGAGATCCCGTCGGTCATGAACGGCGACGGGTGGGGCCCGTTCCACTGGCGGGACGGGGCCGGAGTGGAGCTGGCGGCCGGTGAGTCGCGCACCTTCACGTTCGTCAGCCCGGTGCCGACCGGCGCGGCCGACGTCGGCGTGTTCGACGTGACGTGCGACTTCGGCCCGGAGTCGGTGCGCGAGGGCCTGCCCCGCGTCCACGACCTGGCCCGCGTGCCGGGTGCGGTGTGGTCGAAGTCCGGCCGCCTGGTCACCCGGCCGACGCCGTCGTCCGAGGTCGTCGCCGTGCCGAACCTGACGATCGTGCTCACCGACTACTTCTCGAAGCGGCCGGTGGCGCGCACGGTGGCCGGTCCGGACGGCAGCTTCACGTTCTCGGACATCCCGGTGGGCTTCTACACGCCGGTCGTCGTCGGCCCGTGGAAGTTCAACGCCAACTGGGGGCCCGCCCCGTCGTTCCGGGTGGTCCGGGGCCAGTCGCGGCACCAGGACATCGAGGTCGTCGCCGGTCCCGAGGTCGCCGACCCCGGCACCTGGGAGGAGCCTCCGGCCGTCGGTGGCGGCGAAGCCGGGCAGACCGGTGACACCCCCGACGCGCCCGGCACCCCCGATGCGTCCGCGACCGGCACCGCGTCCGGTGCGCAGCCCGCTCTCGCCACGACCGGCGCGGGCGTCGTCGGGCTGGGCCTGGCGGGGCTGCTGGTGCTGGCGTTCGGCGTCGGCACCCGCCTGGCGGGACGTCGCCGCGCGGCGTGACGGCCCGACGCCGCAGGGCGTGACCTGATCCGGGAGGGGCGCGGCGACGCGCCCCTCCCGCACGTCCGGGGCACCGGGCGGGTGTCGTGGCAGGAGCCACACCGCGCCCCGCAGCGCAGAGTGTTAGCGTCGCTAACCAACTGCTCCGGGACGAGGGGACGTGGCCGTGACGACGTTGGAAGCGGTCCTCGTCGTGCTCGCCGGCGTGCTGGCCGGCGGGATCAACACGGTGGTCGGCTCGGGCACCCTGATCACCTTCCCGGTGCTGCTGGCGGTGGGTTTCCCGCCGGTCACCGCGAACGTGTCCAACAGCCTCGGCCTGGTGCCCGGCTCGTTCAGCGGGGCCGTCGGCTACCGCCGCGAGCTGACCGGGCAGGGCCCGAGGATCAAGCGCCTGCTGCCCGCGTCGCTGCTGGGCGGCGTGGTCGGCGCGATCCTGCTGATCAAGCTGCCCGAGGACGCGTTCGCCGCGATCGTGCCGGTGCTGATCGCCATCGCCCTGGTGCTCGTCGTGCTCCAGCCGTGGCTCAACCGCAAGCTCGCCGAACGCGAGCGGCACGAGCACGGCGGCCTCGCGCTGCTGGTCGGCGTGTTCCTGGCGGGCATCTACGGCGGCTACTTCGGGGCCGCGCAGGGCGTGCTGGTGATGGGCCTGATGGGCGTGCTGATGAACGAGCACATCCAGCGGATGAACGCCCTCAAGAACGTGCTGACCGCGTTCGTGAACCTCGTCGCGGGCGTGCTGTTCATCTTCATCGCCGACGTCGCCTGGGACGCCGTGCTGCTGCTCGCGCTCGGCTCGGTCGTCGGCGGCCAGATCGGCGCGAAGGTCGGCCGCCGGCTCCCACCGGTCGCGCTGCGCGCGGTGATCGTGCTGGTGGGAACCGTGGCCATCGTGCAGATCCTGACCCGGTGACCCCGGGGGCCGGCACCGCACCGGTCCTCGTCGGAGCGGGTGCGCCCGGCCCGGCGAGCCGCGCCCGCCGGGCCGGGGTCAGGAGGTCGGCCCGCTCACCCGGTGAACGTGCGGGCGGCGGCCAGGAAGGCGTCGTTCTCCTCCGGCTCGCCGATGGTCACCCGCGCGCCGTCGCCGGCGAACGCGCGCACCACGACCTTGTGCCCGAGGCAGTGCTCGTTGAACGCGGCCGTCCGCTCGCCCAGCGGCAGCCAGACGAAGTTCGCCTGCGTCACCGGCACCTCGAACCCCGCCGCGAGCAGCTCCTCGCGCACCCGGCCGCGCTCGGCCACGATCGCCCGGCAGCGGACCATCAGCTCGTCCTCGGCGTCCAGCGACGCCAGGGCCGCGACCTGGGCCAGCGCGTTCACGCTGAACGGCACGTAGACCTTGCGCAGCGTCTCGGCCAGCTCCGGCGAGCCCACCGCGTACCCGACCCGCAGGCCGGCCAGCCCGTACGCCTTGGAGAACGTCCGCAGCGCGGCCACGTTGTCCCTCCCGGCCGCCCACTGGGCCTTCGCCAGCTCGACGCCGTCAGGCACGTCGGGGTCGTCCACGAACTCCTTGTACGCCTCGTCCAGCACGACCAGCGTCTCCGCCGGCACCTGCTCGATGAACCGCTCGACCTCGGCCCGCCGCAGCGCGGTGCCGGTCGGGTTGTTCGGGTTGCACACGAACACCAGCCGGGTCTTCGGCGTGATCGCGGCGAGCATCGCGTCGAGGTCCAGCCCGTGCCCCGAGGTCAGCGGGACCCGGGTCTGACCTGCGCCGACGACTGCGGTGATGATCGGGTACGCCTCGAACGAGCGCCACGGGAACACCACCTCGTCGGCCTCCGCGCAGGTCGCCTGCACGAGCTGCTGGCACAGCGTGACCGATCCGCAGCCCACGGCGACCTGGGCGGCGGGGACACCGAGCTTGTCGCCCAGCCGCGCCACGAGGTCGGTGGCGGCGGTGTCGGGGTAGCGGTTCACGGCGGTGGCCGCGTCCGCGATCGCCCGCACCACGCTGGGCAGCGGTCCGGCCGACACCTCGTTGCTGGCCAGCTTGATCGCGCCCGGGATGGTTTTGCCGGGGACATAACTGGGTAGCGCGGAGAGGTCTGCGCGGGTTCGCACCGTCATCCAAGGACTCCTTCCGGTTCTGAGCTGGACGTTAGCCCGCCCAAGACCCGGATGGGGCACAGCCGTCGTTCGGTTGCTCACGTTGACTGCCGTTCACCCCCTCATGGAAGGGTTGGCCCATGACTTCTCCCCGCACCGAGACGCTCTCGCTCACCGACGGCCGCACGCTCCGGCTCACCGTCGCCGAGCCGGAGAACGTCGTGCGCGGCGGGCTCGTCGTGCTGCACGAGGCGCGCGGCGTGACCGACACCGTGCGCGGTCTGGTGAGCGGCCTCGCCGCCGAGGGGTGGCTGGCCGTCGCCCCGCACCTCTACCGGGGCGGCGAGGACGAACCGGCCGACGCCGAGGAGCAGGCCGGCGAGCTGTCCGGCGAATCCGTGCTGGCCGACACGGACGTCGCGTTCGTGTGGCTGGGGCAACAGGGCGTGAGCGCCGACCGGCTCGGTGTCATGGGCTTCGACCTGGGCGGATCGGTGGCGATGGTGGTTGCGGGAAGCCGAAGCATCGGCGCGGCGGTCACCGTCGGTGGCGGCGGCATCTCCGAACAGCTCTCCGACGGGCTGCCGTCGCTGGTGGACGTCGCCGAGGAGCTGGCGTGCCCGTGGCTCGGCCTCTACGGCGACGACGACGAGAAGATCCCGTTCGGCGACGTGGAGAAGCTCCGCGACGCGGCGGCGGCGGCACCGGTCGCCACGGACGTCGTCCGGTTCCGCGACACCAGCCACCGGTTCGACACCACGCCGGAGGCGAGTGCCGAGGCGTGGCAGCGGGCGCTGAACTGGTTCGACTCGCACCTGAGGTGATCGGCTGGGGGATCGGCCACCCACTGGCGGTAGAGAGTCTTTCCAGCGGCTTGGAACCAGACGGCCTTCCCGGTACATCTAAGGAGAGCGTCCGGTACGCCGGTGCGGACGCTGCTGGGTAACGCGCGGCGCGGCTGCGGCGACGACCGCAGTGCAGGGGGTAATGATGAGCAACGGCAACACCGTTCCACTGACACAGCCCGCAGCGGTCTCCACACCGCACCCGGTGCAGGCTGTCGACACCGCGACGACGCAGGTGATCACACCGGACGTGCTGCCACCGCTGGTGCCGCCCGGTCCACCCGTCGTGGCCGCCCCCGACCACTACACCGCGACGCCGTTCCCGCCGGGCGTGCCCGCGCCGGGCTCGGCCGTGCCGCCGGCACCCGCACCCGGAGGGCCGTTCGGCACGCCCCCCGCCGACGCGAGCCCCGTGCCGCTGCCGGGGACGTTCGTGCCGCCGGGAACGCCCGCGCACGGCACGCCCGTCGACACCGGCGCGGCGCTCCCCGGCGCAGGTGCCCCGATTCCGGCTGCGCCCGCTCCCGGTGCGCCTGTTGCCGGTGCGCCCGTTCCGGGTGCGCCTGTGCCGAGTGCTCCTGCGCCCGGTGCCGCCGTTCCGGGTGCTCCTGGGGGCGCTGGTGCCGGAGACCCCGCCGGCGGAGTTCCGATCACCGGGGGTCCCGCCGCCGGGGTCCCGATCGCCGGAGGTCCTGCCGCCGGGGGTCCCGCTGCCGGAGGTCCGGCGGGTGGCGACCCCGCCGCGCCCCAGGTCGTGCCCCCGGACCCGGCCTCGACCCAGGTCGTCACGCCCGACCCCACCGGCACCGCCGCGAGCGGCGCGAACTTCGCCGCCGCCGCGCAGACCGACCTGGCCAAGGCGACCACCGCGCTCGACGCGGTGGACAAGGGGCAGGTGAAGCTCGACCTGGACAAGCAGGCCGTGCTGGACCTGCTGAAGCTGATCACCCAGGCCCGGGGCCTGGTCGACAACGTGCACAGCAAGGCCGTGACCAGCCTGGACGTCGAGCTCCAGTTCGGCCGCAACTGGGTCGGCGAGGCGATCAGCCGGCGGCTGCGCGAGGTGGCGGTCGGCAACGAGGCGTCCGCCGTCAGCGTGATCGGCGACTTCATGCAGGTGCTGTTCGAGGTCGAGGAGACCATCCGCGACGCGGCGCGCAACCTCGAAGACGCCGACGACGACGCGGCGAACGCCTTCAACTCGGCTGGGGAGGTCAAGGGCTCGTGAGCGACGACAGGCGCGGCGGCCGTGGGCACGGCGGCAACCACGGCGGCGACCACGGTGGTGGCAATCATGGGAACGGCAACCACCACGGTGGCGGCAACGAGGAGCACCACGAGCCGCCGCCCAGCAGGCTCGACGAGAAGGTCGACTGGATGTCGTTCTCGCACCAGGCCCTCTACGACATGGTGCACACCGGCGTCGACCTGAAGGCGGCCGGTTCCGCGCAGGCGGACTGGGCCATGGTCGGCAAGGCGCTGGACGAGGTGCAGGGCCTGCTCGCCAAGGCGATCACCCAGTCGCAGCAGGCGTGGTCCGGCGAGTCCGCCGAACGGGCCCGCGAGGCGCTGGTCTCGGTGGAGAAGTGGGCGCTCAACACCAGCGGCCACGCCGACAACGTCGCCAAGTGCATCGGCGAGGAGATCCAGCACGTCGAGACCGCGCGGCAGATGATGCCCGCGCCCTCGCCCGCGCCGCCCACCGTCGACCCGGTCACCGGGGGCGGCACGCCGCCCGTGGCAGGCCAGCCCGACACCCGCGCCGCGCTGGTCCAGCAGCAGCCCGCGTTCCGCGTGCCGGGGAACCACGGCGTGCAGCAGCAGTTGATGGCCGAGGACGCGGGCGGGGCCGCCAGTCGGCCGCTGGGCTTCCGCGCCACCTCGCCGGTCGCGCCCAACAGCCCGTTCACCGGCTTGGAGAACGTGGCCGCGCCGGTCGTCGACTCGGTGGTGGCGGCCGACGCCACGCACCGGCAGGCGGCCGAGGTGATGGCCCTGTTCCAGCAGAACTCCTACGCCGTCGACCGCACCGTGCCGTCGTTCAGCCCGCCGACCAACCCGGTCGCGCCCCCGACCCCGCCGCCCGTCGTCGTGACGCCCCACCCGGTCGCGCCGCCGCCGGTGCCGGACGGCGGCCCGGTCGTGGTCAACCCGAACCAGAACCAGCCCGCGCGGCCGGAGCGCGGCGCGACCACCCCGTCCCAGGGCCGGGGTGGCGGCTCCTTCGCCCGGGGCGGGTTCGCCGGCGGGCGCGGCCCGGTGCCCGTGCCGCTCGGTTCCGCCGGCGGCGGCGGTGCCGGCGGCCCCGCCCCGCTCGGTCCGCCCGGGCTGGGCAGCGGCGCGGTCGTCAACGAGCGCTCGGCCGGCGGCAGCCCCGGCGGCGTGACCAGCCAGTTCCAGGCGCCCAAGTCGGTCACGCCGCAGCACGGCATGATCGGCGCCGCCCCGATGGCCGCGCCGCCGCCCGTGGGGTCGGCGCCCGGCGGCAGCGAGCGCAACCGGCCGGGGTACCTGGAGGACGACGACAACGTGTTCGGCGTGGACCGCAAGGCAGCGCCGCCGGTGATCGGCCTGTGACCGAGCGCGTCTTCCGGCTCAGCGAACTGGAGTTCTTCCTGCTCTGGCAGGCGGTGCACCGCGACGCCCACCCGGTCCCGCTCGGCACCAGGCACCACGGGCACACCCAGCGGGAGCGGGCGCGGTTGGTCGAGACCGCGTCCCGCGACCTGTTCGCCCGGGGGCTGGGCACCGTCCAGCGGCCCGACGAGGAGCTGTACGGCGTCCTGCGCGGCCTGGCGGAGTTCGAGGTGGGCCTGGAGGTCGTGTTCACCCTCAACGGCCGCCAGGCCCGGGGCCTGGCCACGGCGGCGTGGCACGGGGCGTTCGCGGGCCGGCTCGGCGACCAGGTCCAGGTGACCGGCTTCCGCCCCACCGCCCTCGCCGCCAAGACCGTCTCCACCCTGCCCGCCGCGCCGCCCGGCACCGGCCGCTCGGTGAACGTCCGGTGGGACGACTACCTGGCGGCGGGCCGCGCCGGCGTCGACGACGGCACCGAGGGCTTCCTCGACGTGCTGCGCGGCGTCGGGATGCGCGAGCCCGAGATGAACACCCTGATGCGCGCCGTGACCAGCCGCAGCGGCGGCGGCCAGGTGGGCGTGATCGCCCGCAACCGCGCCGGCTACCTGCACCCGACCGGGGCCGCGATCTCGTGGCTGGACACCGCCGAGGGCCGGTACCTGGTGCGCCGGAACGACGCGTGGCTGGTGGTCGCGCCGACCGACGCGGCCCGCCTCACCTCCGCCGTGGACGAGCTCGTCGCGGCGGCCGGCCGCACCCGGTAGGGGCGTCCGACTATCGGACCTCCTCGAATGTGTGTTTTGCGACTGTGGTTCCGCGCGGTGTTATGAGCTAGGAACGCAGGTATGACCGACACGCGTGCCGGCACCGTCGCCGGCGAGGCAGAGCTGCTGTGGCGTCCGCGCCCCGACCGGGTGGCCGACAGCCGCCTGGCGGCGTTCCGCTCGTGGCTCGCGGCGGAGAAGGGCCTGGAGTTCCCCGACCACACCGCGCTGTGGGAGTGGTCGGTCGCCGAGCTGGAGTCGTTCTGGGGTGCCCTCGCCGAGTTCTTCGAGGTGGTGTTCCACAGCGAGCCCACCGCCGTGCTCGCCGAGCGGGTGATGCCCGGCGCGCGGTGGTTCCCCGGCGCGACGCTGAACTACGCCGAGCACGCGCTGCGCCGCGACGGCGACGACCTCGCCGTCGTGTTCCACCGCGAGGACGGGCTCGCCACCCGGCTCACCTACCACGAGCTGCGCCGGCGGGTGGCCGCCGTGCGGGCCGGCCTGGTGGCGTCGGGCGTGCGGCGCGGCGACCGGGTCGTGGCGCTGGTGCCGAACTCGCCCGAGGCCCTGGTCGCGTTCCTGGCGACCGCGTCGCTCGGTGCCGTGTGGTCGTCGTGCTCGCCGGACTTCGGCGCGCGCGCCGTCGCCGACCGGTTCACCCAGATCGAGCCGACCGTGCTGGTCGCCGTGGACGGGTACCGGTACAACGGGCGCGGGTTCGACGTGCGGCCGACCGTCGAGCAGCTCCGGGCCGCCATCCCGTCGCTGAAGGCCACCGTGCTGATCGACTACCTCGGCGGCACCCTGCCCGGCGCGGTGGCGTGGGACGCGCTGCTCGCCGAGCACGCCGACGCCGAGCTGGAGTTCGAGCCGGTCCCGTTCGACCACCCGCTGTGGGTCCTGTACTCGTCGGGCACCACCGGGCTGCCGAAGGGGATCGTGCAGGGGCACGGCGGGATCGTGCTGGAGCACCTGAAGATGCTCGCCCTGCACAGCGACCTGGGACCGGGGGACCGGTTCTTCTGGTACACCACGACCGGCTGGATGATGTGGAACTTCCTGGTGTCCGGCCTGCTGGTCGGCACCACGGTCGTCCTGTTCGACGGCAGCCCGGCGCATCCCGACATGGCCGCCCTGTGGCACCTGGCCGAGCAGCACCGGGTGACGTACTTCGGGACGTCCGCGCCGTACATCCAGTCGTGCCTGAAGGAAGGGCTGCGGCCCGCTGAGCGCTACGACCTGACCGCGCTGCGGGTGGTCGGCTCCACCGGGGCACCGCTGAGCCCGGAGGGGTTCAGGTGGATCGCCGACGCCGTCGGCGAGGACGTGCAGATCGCGTCCGTGTCCGGCGGCACGGACCTGTGCACCGCGTTCGTCGCGGCGTCCCCGGACCTGCCGGTGTGGCTGGGCGAGCTGTCCTGCCGGGCGCTGGGCGCGTCCGTGCACGCGTACGACGAGCAGGGCCGGCCGGTCGTGGACCAGGTCGGTGAGCTGGTGATCACCGAGCCGATGCCGTCCATGCCGGTGTTCTTCTGGGGCGACGACGACGGCACGAGGCTGCACGAGGCGTACTTCGACACGTACCCCGGCGTGTGGCGGCACGGCGACTGGATCCGGATCACGCCGAGGGGCTCGGCGGTCATCTACGGCCGCAGCGACTCGACGTTGAACCGGGGCGGTGTCCGCATGGGCACCAGCGAGTTCTACCGCGTGGTCGAGGGACTGCCCGGCGTGGCCGACTCGCTGGTGATCGACACGTCCGGCGCGGGCCAGTCGGACGGCGAGCTGCTGTGCTTCCTGGTGCTGGAGGACGGCGTGGCGCTGGCGGACCTGGAGCCGGCGCTGAAGAAGGAGCTGAGGACCAACCTGTCCCCCCGCCACGTCCCGAACCGGTTCGTGGCCGTGGCCGAGATCCCGAGGACCCTCAACGGCAAGAAGTGCGAGGTCCCGGTCAAGAAGATCCTGGCCGGCACCCCGCCGGACCAGGCCGTGAGCCGGGACGCCCTGCGCAACCCGGACGCGCTCACCCCGTTCCTGACCCTGGCCGAGAGCTGATCGCGACTGATCGGGATCCGGTGGCGAGACGTGCGCCACATCAAGTCGTCCTGAACCCCCGATGAACACCCTCTTCACCCCACCTGACCAGCGAGGACGGGGTGAAGAGGGGGGCGTTTTGCCACCAGAGCACCGACCTGTGTAACCTATGCGTCGTAGCCGAGGGCTCCGGGAGGCTTCGCCTAGTCTGGTCTATGGCGCCGCACTGCTAATGCGGTTTGGGTTCACCCCCATCCCGGGTTCAAATCCCGGAGCCTCCGCAACACCCCGCTTCGGCGGGGTGACAACTGAAGATCGATGCGCTCGTAGCTCAACGGATAGAGCATCTGACTACGGATCAGAAGGTTGCAGGTTCGAATCCTGCCGAGCGCGCCAGCTCAGAGCCCCTGTGGAGATGTTTCCACAGGGGCTCTGACCGCATTTGTGACCGCAGTTCACTCTTCGGCTGCCTCATCGAACAGCACGCCCATGCGGTCGACCGCATCCCGCTGCACGGTCTCGATGACCTCGATGTAGGTCTCGGTGGTGACCGTGATCGAACTGTGTCGAAGGATGCGCTGCACCGTCGCGGCGTCCACGCCCATGGCGAACAAGATCGTGGCCGCCGTGTGCCGCATGTCGTGAACCCGGATCACCCGGACGCCCGCCTTGTGGCACAGGGCCTCGAACGTCCGGTTGACGTTGCGGGGCTCGATCGGCGTGCCCTTGGGCGTGGTGAAGACCAGGCCCGTGTCGGGCCACCGGTCGCCGACGGCCAGGCGGTCACCGGCCTGGTGCGCCTTGTGCCGCCGCAGCACGGCGACCAGGGGAGCGGGCAGCGGGATCGTGGCTTCGGAGGACTCCGTCTTGACCGCCTCAAGCACCAGCTTGCCGTCAACCCGGTGGAGCGCCTGAGCGATCGTGACCCGCCCTTCCACCAGGTCGAGGTCTTCCCAGCGCAGCCCCAACGCCTCACCGCGCCGCAGCCCGATCCCCAGCCCGACCGCCCACAGCGCGTAGAGCCGATGATCCTTGACCACGGCCAGGAACTTCGTCGCCTCCTCCACCTTCCAGGCCCGAGGCTTCCGCTTGGCCGCTTTGGGCGGCTTGACGAGCGTTGCCACGTTGCGAGTGAGGAAGTCCTCTTCGATCGCGTCGTTCAAGGCGGCCCGCATGAGCCTCAGCAGGTAGCGGAGGCTTGCGGGAGCGGGGACGGAATTGCAGCACTCCTTCGGCTGCTTGGCGCAGCAGCGCGGCTTTCGGCCCGGCTTCTCCGACCATTTCGCGTCTTTGCCCTGCGCACAGCACTGGCACGACTTGCCCACCGTGCTGAGCCAGGAGCGGATGTGCTGGGCGGACAACTCCTTGAGTTTCTTCTTGCCCAGGCCCGGAAGGATGTAGAGCCGGGTCAGCCCTTCGTAGGAGACGAACGTGGTCCGCCGAACCGAAGGTTCCGCGATCTCCGTCAGCCAGTACTTGAAGTACTCCGCGACCGTGAGCGTGGTGGTTGCCACCGGAACACCCCTGCGATTGGCATCCTGAAGCGTGATCTTCTTGGCGTTGCACTCCTCCCAGGACTTCCCGTAGACACTCGTGCGCTTCCACTGGCCGTCAGGGGTCTGCACGAAGACCTGAGCCTCGTAGCGGCCGTCCTTGCGCTGTTTGATTGTTCCTTCGCCGTTCGCCCTGCGACCCATCAGGCCACCTCCCCGAGCAGCGAGCCAAGGTAGGCGTCCAAGGCCGCGCGAGAGACCCGGCGGCACCGACCGACCTGGACCGACTGAAGTGCCCCGTCCCAGATCAGCCGGTAGACCGTCCACCGGCTGACTGACAGGACATCGGCGACCGCTTGCACTGACAAGAGTTGTTGCTTGGACATGATTTCCCCCAGTTGATCAGGCTGCTCGCGGAGTTGCCGAAAGATCTGGTGGCGCTTCGCCGGCTGCCAGGAGTGCGCGGTCGTATTCGGCTTTCCACGTGACACGTTGTGCGATGGCGTGCATGAGCAGGTGCGCGCGTGGTGGCACGTTGGGGTCGCCGGGTTTGACCTTGTGCCAGGTCAGGTGCGAGGTGTCGCGTTCGGGCTTCTCGATGCCCACGGCCTTGAGGGCTTCGAGAACGAACCGCTTGCGGTCGGCCCGGTGGTCGGCGAGCGTCTTACCGGACCACTTCCGCGAGACCAGGACCCGCCGGCCGGGCAGGCCGAGGGTCGTTCGGCGGTGTGCCCGCCCCTTGCAGTGGCCGGGGACCGTGCGGGAGCTGGCGGAGCGTGGTTGGACGCCGTAGAGCAGCCAGACCGCGCACCGGTCCGAGCACGGCGTCACGGCCAGCTCGTCGGCCAGGCGGTCCGCGTGCCTGCGTTGCCGCTCAGTGGTCTGCGAGACGACTTCGCCGATGGACTTGGTCAGGTACTTGGTGAGGTAGCCGATATGGCGTCCGGCCTCTTCGGTGCCGCCAAGGATCCCCTTGGAGTGCACCTGACGTCCGAACCGCACCACGTGCGCCGGTTCCTCAGCGGCCGACACCGCGTCGTCCCACGCCGTCAGAGGGCGCCGGGAATCGGAGTCCACGAACACCGCCCGATCCGCGTCCCAGACCGGCAGCCGCTCACCGTCGTAGACGCGCTCGTCGTGGTTGGGCCACCACACCTGGTGGTAGGTGGCCGCCGTGACCAGCCGCACCGTCTCGTGCGGAATCGAGCCCCGGAACGCGGCGTGCAGGTGCGGCGCGGCCCGACGCTGGGGTTCGACCGTGGCGAAGTACTGGACCTCCCAGCCGGCCACGCGCCGCAGGTTCTGCCACCACCGGTCGACCAGGGACGCGAAGTGCACCGCGTCCCGGGCAGCCCGCCGGTAGTCGTACGTGTCCGGGTCGACCGGTGTCCCGTCGTCACGCACACGCCCGTAGCTGTCCAGGGTGAGCGTGACGAACATGGAGGGCCGGTAGCCGCCCGCGTACTCCCGGCCCACCGTCCGCTTTTCCACGCGCCGCCGGGGCAGCTCCGGCGCGTCCTGCCGCCGCCTGGTCGACCGCTTCACCGGCCGCTTCCCCGGTGCGTCCGGGGAGGGAAACCGGCCCCGGACGCCGAGTTGCCGAAGTTCCTCATCGACTCCGTGGATCTCTTCACGCAGCTCGTCCGCGTCGCCCGCAGCGCCGGCGGTGACCGCGTCCCGGTACGCCTTGACCAGGTCCGCCCGGAACGTCAACAGCTCCTTCTGGTCCCCGGTCGGCGGGTCGGGCGTGAAGTCGGGTTCCTCGGTCAGGTGCCAGCCCTCACGGCACTGCGCCATCCGCAACGCCTTCGCCTTCCGCGCACACGGCTTACAGACACTCTCGACAGTCGACCCGCACGGCACCGCCACGTACCGGACCTCGAACGCTTCCCGGTCCTCCACTTCCATCGTGAACGGCCGCACGCACACCCCGTGCTGTTCAGCCGCAGCCTTGGCCACGTCGAGCGCCATCGGCTGACGCATCCGCTCCGCCCGTGTGCCCGTCATGCCGCCACCCCCTCAGCGCCACCGGGCAGGCCCGGGAACGGCCGCACCTCAGCCGGCCGGAAGTAGTCCCGCAACACCGCAAGGTCGGAGTCGGTGACGTGGAAGGCCCGAGCCCGCTCCGGCTCCCGCTGCCCGTCCTGCTTCACCCACGCGACACCAGGCGTGCTCTCACCGATCTCATGCGCAGCCGCCCCACGCTGACGGACCCCGTCCCCCAGCACCATGTCCACCTGGCCCGGCTCATCCAGCCGCAGCGCGACCCGAGTCGTGAACAAGTGCCGGAACGACACCACTTCCTTGCGCGGGTCCTGAACCAGCCCCAGCAGCACATACCCAGGTGCCCGCCCCTGAGAGGCGATCGTCTGGACCGCCCGAGCCGCCCGCTCCCGAAGCTGCCTATCGGGCTGGTAGGCGATGACGTCCGCGAGTTCGTCCACGACCAGGACCGTCAACGGTTCCCCGGAGTCCCGAGCCCACAGCCGCCGAATGCCCCGGTACCGCGAAGCCCGTTCCTTGACCTCGGTAGCCACCTCTTCCAGCAGTTCGACCGCGTCAGCGCCGTTGTCGAACACCAACCGGTCGAAGGCGTCCGGGCACTGCCCCAGCTCCATACCGCCCTTGGGGTCGATCCCCACCAGGCGCACGAGCCCGGCCCGGACCGCCGGCGCGAGCTGCCACACCAACGACCACAACACCGACCCCTTGCCCGCACCAGGCACACCGACCACGAGCACCTGAGACCCGAGCAACCGCACCCGCCACGGCCTACCGGTCTCCGTCCGCCCGACCACCACCCGCTTGAGGTCCACGTCGGAACCGTCCAGCGCTGGCACGACCACCGGCCGGGCCAGCGGATCGGAGTGCACGAAATCCAGTTCAAGCAACCGCGGCTTCAACACCCGAACCCGGCACGACCGCGCCCGGAACGAGTGCGCCAACGCGTCGCGCCGCAGCTCCCACGCCTCCGGTGACTGGGCAGGCACCATCCGGACCCGAACCCGATCCCGCCACCCCTCGGACCGCACCCGCCGCAACCGAGGCCGGTACTCACGCCCCCGATCCCGCTTCGCCAACTCCGCGAGCCGCATCACCGACCGCCACCGAGGCACGTACACCGTCGCCCGCCGCCACTCCGTCACCACACGGAACCAGCACCACCGCAGAAACGACTCCCGCCCCAACCCGGCCCAGATCGTCAACCCCGCCGTGACCGACAGCAGCGCCAACACCAGGACCGACAGCCCGAACCGCGACGAGCACCAGGCCGCCAGACACGGCACCCACACCGCCACCGGATACCGGACGGCGACGAGCACCAGGCGCACGAAGCCGACCACCAGCAGCCACGCCAACGCCACCAGGGCCGCCAGCCACTTCGCCTTGCCCGGCACCAACACCCACCACGGCACCCGAGGCCGAACACCCTCGAACGGAGCCGGATCGACCCACTTGCCGCCGTTCACCGCGCACCACCCGAGGACGCGAAGATCAGCGACAACCACCCCAGGCAGGCACAGCAGGCGAGCTGATTCGGCGCGTAGACCCCGAACCGCTTGCACCGCGAACACCGCCGCCAGTTGGGCAACTTCCACACACTCACCGGAGGTCGACTTGACGCGCGGACCCCCGCAGCCCGTACCCTTGACATGACCGCAACCCCTTGTGCGCCAACAAAAGCGCGCGAGAAACCCGGTCGGTGTGTCGTCGGGGAACAGGCTCAGCCCGCCAAGACTCGGGCCTGTTTCCCGCGACCACCAACAGGTGTCGGATAAACGTTCAGTTGTGCCGACGACACAGGGCGGGTACCAGCCAGCACCCGCCCCGAACCGTCCGCGTCAGTCGTCGCCCTCGAACCAGGCCGACCAGATGTCCACAGCCTCAGGCGTGATCCGGTAGAAGCACCACCGGGGCAGCCCGTCCCGCCGCAACTCCGCCCGCCGATCGACGTGCCCGGCTGCCAGAAGATCCCGACAGGCCATGCTCACGGTCGCGGCCGAGTGGCCAGCCGCCGAAGCGATCTCAGCGAGCTTCCACTCCCGGCCCACTCCGTCAACCAGCACTTCGGCCACGCGTTCCAACGTGGAGAACGAGTAGCCGGCCGAGAAACCCCAAGCCTGCTCGTCGGCGCTCAGTCGCGCGTTCAAGACCTTGGTCAGCGCCAACGTGGGCTCACGCACCGGGTGCAGCAGCGAGCCGCCGAGCTTCGTCCGACGATCACGCCACACCGCCACACCTTCCGGCGTCAACCGGTAGAGGTACCGATGCCACGCCGAGCCGCCGCCCGGCCCCGCGTCCCGGATCGTCAAGTGCCCCAACGCTTCCAGGTCGCGGCACACCGCTCGGATGGACGTGTGGTTCAGCGTCGCCGCCGTCCTCAACTCCTGAAACGACGACTCCACGTCCGACCGCGCCAACAACAGCTCAACCACTGTCGCGCACGCCCGACCCGAGTACCCGGCCCGGTAGAGCCGTTCCAACGGCAACCCGCCCTTGACCACCTGGCGGAGTGTCCGCCTACGCCCGGTGATCCTCCGCTTCACGGTCGCCACCGCCCCCGCGCCCTCGACCATCCGACGACGTCCGCCGGTTGGGCAGCTCGATCGCCTCACCCTTCCTGCGCTCCCGAGTGATCCAGTACTGCGTCTCGTGGTGGTGAGCCCGATCAACCTCCGCGATCCGCTCGTAGACCTTCACGCTCTGCTCGTAGAACGCCTTCCACTCGGACGGAGCGGCATCGGGTGCGGGCACCAACTTGCCCACCTCCGCGTGCGCTTCTCCCAGGGTTCCCGCAGCCATGGCCGCTGCCCACAGTTCGGACTTCCTGCTCTTCGCCTTGTTCATCCCGTGCCCTTGTCCGGCTCGGTCGGATTCACCCGGCGCAGCTCCATCTGAGCCCGCCGATCGAACTCCTCCGCAGCAACGGAGCAGGCGTGACGAGCCCACAAGGGCACCGCCAGATCAGCAGCCAAGATCCGCCACGCCACCGCCACCGCCGCGTACCCCTCAGCCAACCGATGCACCGTCGCCGCCTCACCCGAGGTGGACGCCGCGAACATGGCTTCGGTCTGCGCCGCGTACGCGAGATTCCAACGGGCGACCGCCTCACGCGACGGCCGCGCCCCGGTCACGCCGCCTTCTGCTCACCCTGCGAGGGCTTCTCGCCCGACCGCCGAGGAGCAGCCGCACCGGTCGACGGCGACGTGATCCCCGTAGCCCGAAACGTGAACCCTTGGTACTTGTACCGCTCGCCCATGACGCGCGGCTCCACGGTCAGCCCCTCGAACGCCACCGGCCGCACCTCAAGACCAGGCATCACCTGCACGGCCTGCGGCGGCACCGGCTGCACGTCCGCCAGGACAACCACCGTCACCGACGCGTCGCGCTCCTTCTCGGCGGACGGGTCGGTCACCACGACCTTCCACTGACGCTTGCCCGTGCGCTCGTCAACGCGCTGCTTGGCCTGCTTGCCGCGCCCCTTGTCCTCAGCGCTCATGTACTCCATGTCCGGCGCGACCTCGCCGACCATCAGCGCCCCACGGGAAACACCTGGTCAAACGAAGCTTCGAACCGAGTTCCGTACGGAACCGCCATGCCCAACCACCTCCGCTACCTGGCTAGCCCGCCTGTACGAGCTAGACAGGTCACAAAGTAAGTCAGCCTGGCTAGACAAGTCAAGCGGCATGGTGGCGTCGTGACGTTTCCGCAGGTGAGCTAGCTCTCTAGGCGAGCTAGACAGGTTGGACCTGGCGCTGCAACCATGGATGGACGCATTCAACGGTGCGTGCGCACGCGCAACACTTGCACCCATGCAAGCAACTAGCTTGCGTGCAAGCTAGCCCACAGGAGTAGCGATGGCCTTGGACCCGGACGACCCGCGACCGCCCTACGTGCAGGTGGCGAATGCTCTACGGGCCGCCATCCTGACCAAGGTCTTCAAGGCCGGGGACAAGCTCCCCTCACGCGCCGAGCTGGCCAAGAAGTACGACGTAGCCCCCATGACCGTGCAGAACGCCCTACGCGAGCTGCGCGACGAGGGCCTGATCGTGTCCAGGCAAGGCAGCGGCGTCTTCGTCAGAGAACGAACAGAGCGCCCCATCGGCCTGCGCCCCCACATCGAACGGGCCTTCGAGCAGGACCACGTCACGATCGACTTCGCCGGCTTCTCCGGCGAAACCCTCCACGGCGTCCTACAGGAACCACTGGACAAGATCCGCATCGGACGCCTCACCCCGCAGGCACTCCACGTCCGAATCCTGGTCCCGGACCCCACCGTCCCGTGGACGGTCCCCTGCACCGTCGAAGACCGAGCCGACAGCCCCGCCTTCCGCGAACGCGCAGCCGAGATCATGCGCCGCCACACCCTCGCCATCCTCGACAACGTCACCGAGCTGGGCGCACTCGGCCTGGTCAAGGACGCCACCGCAGAAATCCGAGTCCACCCCGCCGCCCCACTCTTCAAGCTCTACCTCATCAACAACAACGAAGCCTTCTTCGGCTTCTACCCCGTCCGCGAACACGTCCTCTCACTAGGCGGCCAACCCCAAGCCATCTACGACCTCATGGGCAAAGACGCCATCCTCTTCCACCACAGCACCACCGACGACGACACCAGCACCGGCAGCCAATACGTCGACCAAGCCCGAACATGGTTCGACAGCCTCTGGAGCACCATCGCCACGGAGTACGAGCGACAGACGATGAGAGGTTAACCCAATGGCAGCCCGCGCCAATACGCTCCAAACCCTTCTTGACGAAACCGAAAATCTTCTTCTAGACTTCGATGGGCCAATATGTACCCTCTTTTTCGGAATTCAGGCCCACCATGTGGCCGACCAACTAAGAACGATACTTTCAGACAGCCAGTGCGGCCCGCTCCCTGCAGAACTAGACAAAACCGAAGATCCATTTGAGATCTACAGATTTGCTGCAAAATTGGACGCCGATCAGTTCCATTATATTGCAAATGCCATGCGGGCACATGAAATCGAGGCCGCCACGTCAGCGCTTCCAAACCTAGGGGCGCACCGGGCGCTGTCCATCTGGGCAGAGAGTGTCGGCCGGGTTGCTATCGTGACCAACAATTCAGCAGAATCCGTGAAAGTCTACCTCGCGATCCATCAATTGGACACTCATGTGACAACGATTGTCGGCCGCGACGATTCCAACTCCGGCCTGCTCAAGCCAGACCCTCACCCTGTCTGCCACGCAATTGCCGAACTGGGAGGCACATCGAACAACACTGTTTTCGTCGGGGACTCCGTCTCCGATATTCAAGCTGCCATCTCTGCCAACGTCAAGTCAATCGGGTTCGCAAACAAGCCCGGAAAGGCTGAATCGCTCACAGTGGCAGGCGCGGACTTCATCACCACTGAAATGACGACCATTTCAAAATATGCGGGCTACTTCAACGATGCCGTACAGCATACGTTGCAGTGGGCCGCAACAGTTGAGCAGCAGGCAAGGAGAATCCAAGATAACACCACGCCGAGTCAGATATCAATACAACAGAACGATGCAAATCTCCTAATACTAGCCTTGCGCAATGTCATACGCGCGGCTAAGTTCGCGCAGTCCAGGACAAGAGACCCCGGTCTCAGGGAGCGGATCAGCACTGCTCTCGCCAACTTCAACGTTGCCTTGCCCAATGCCGTCGCGATTCGTGACGTCCTCGAACACTTCGACGACTACAGCATGGGGGCGGGGCGGCAGCAACGAACTGGCGCAATTTCAACCGACTCTCCATTCCAATCCGCACACTTCGAGCGCTCATCTGATGGATACGTTGTCAACCTGGGCAGCTTGAGCATTGACGTTGCCATTGCCCGCAGAGAAGCTTGGCGTTTGGCGTACGTCGTCTCAGGGATTGACGATCAAGAATCACCATAGGCGGGCACCGAAGATCCCCAACGCCACGACAGGATGTATGTCAATCTGCATTCCCCAGATTGACACCGTCCAACAGGCTCTCCACCTTCAGGATAACCGGTTCAAGAATACTGGCCAGATCCAATGGACTGCCCACGCCGTCGACCTCTGCCTCGAAACAAAGCTCGTTAATTCTGCCCACCAAGCCCATGCCTTCGATCCTGATTGGGAACACATCCCGAAATGCAAACGACAACACGGTCTTGACCGCTTCGATCTCCCTGCGCGCAGAGTAACCAGGGAAACCCACAGGCGGACGCAGACCGTGATCGATTCGCACCTCTTTACCTATCTCCCAATAACGTCTTTCACATTGTTCTGCACGTTCTTGAAGATCTCGCAAGCGAGCTTTGCCGACTTCATAGCTTGCGCTGTTTTCCAACTTCTCAAGCGAAGTCAACTGAACATTGGTCAGCCCAGCAGCCTCTTCCGCCCCACTCTGATATCCACTTTCCGACAAAATAATTCCCCGGTCCGCTCCAAGATCCGAAACAATTTCCCTCAGCGCCAGAACATGCAACTTTGAAACAGGTCTCGCCCAGTATTTGCACTCGACCACCCAAAGAAGGTCAAAACCAACATGGCGCGCCCGCACCACCACGTCAATGTCATGTTTGGTTCTAACGCCCTGCAACGTCACATCTGTATCGGCTATCAAGCCAATACTTCGGAAGAATATTGCAGCGGCTTCTTGATACTCTTGCCATGTGCTCATCCAGGCATTATCGCCTGCCACTGCCGAACTTGGCTCTATGGGATCAAGGCGCGCCGCCTGCGGCGGCGCGCGGTCAGGTCCGGCTCACGTTGGCACCGACTCCCCGCATCGCGGCGCGCCGGGCTCCCGCTTCGCTCCGCCCGTCGGCCGCGCGCGGAGTCGGTGCACGTGGCCGGGAGGCGGCGCGCTGGCTCGGGGCGACCGATTGCGAGCTGCTTCCGGCCGCTCCAGGCCGTGACGATCGCGAGACCCCTGAGTTGATCGGGCTGGGCACGGCGATCGGCTGCCGCGACGGCTTCGCCGCCTTGCCATCGAAGTGGTGGTACCGGAGGAGGAGCGTCATGCGCTCGACGGCCATGGCTGGCCACCGGACACCGGCTGAACGTAGCCCGAGGCCGACCGCAGTTGTGACCGCAACGGGATGCCATCGAGGGCTACTTGTGCACCGTCTGCACCAGTGGCAGACGTAGAGGAACGCCTGGTCAGCGTGTTGACCGGTTCCTACGGATCAGAAGGTTGCAGGTTCGAATCCTGCCGAGCGCGCAAGCCCGGAGGCCCTGTGGAGAACGTTCCACAGGGCCTCCGGTCCTATTCGTGGTGCGGTTCACCTGTCGGCATCTCCGCCCGAACGGTGCGCTCCTCCGGATGGCCGCATGTCAGGTGATGATCTCGACCACTCGGGTGGGCACGCGGGTCGCACGAACGCTTGCGCTCACCGACAGTGCCTCAAACTTCCGGTTGTCAAGGTTCGATCGGACTCGGCTACCCGTTGCTGTGGTCGCCGATCCCTCTGAGCCGAACCCAGCCCTCGTCGATCGCGGAACTTTCCTCGTCCGGCGCGCTGCCCTGGCCGATGGTCACTACAGCGGCCGGGTGGGTCGCCACGTACATCGGCAATGAGTCGCACTCGAGTTTGTGGTGAGTGAGACTGAGAGGACCGCGCACCGGACTCCGGACTTCTGTGGAGTAGGTGTAAGGCCCCCAGAGGACGCGTACTCGGTGCAGGCTGCCCTGGTTTTCCTCTGTGGGCAGGATGCGCATCCAGATCGGCCCGACGCAGGCCTGCTCGTGCCAGAACACGTGCCACTCCGCAGGGCGCCTCCGGAAGCGCGTGGCCAATCTGTGCGCGATCCGGTCGGGGCCGATTTTCCAGTCGACGTAAGTCTTGTCCCGTAGGAGCGGAAAAGTGGAGAATACGGATTCTTCGTTATCCACGTCGAATACTGGTATCACCCGGGTGGTGCCCGAGGATATCTCTCCGCTGAGGGCGACGGAGAGTTCCTTGGCGGTCCACCGACGGTCCAGGAAACGTGGAGTTATCAGACACGCCACTAATTCAGCTCTTTCCAGGCCCCAGGCGATGCTCTGCACGAAGTTCTCCCCGTCGCCCAGCTGCACCTCATCCAGCCACGTGCTCACACCGCGCTTTTGCAGTTCCCGGTCCAGCGGTCGGGCGTACTTCTCCTTGTCCGCAGAGGCGTGCGATATGAACACGTCACGTGGGTACACGGCGGTCCTCCGGTATCGGATAGTTGCAGGCTCGCGGTTTCGCTCGGATTCCACCAGGGTATACCCCGGTCGACCGGCAACGGGAGAACAGGAGGCGGCAATGCTTCTCATGGGCGCACTGGGTCTCTGGCAGTTGATCTGGGAGGCGGGTAGCTGGGTCTGGGTCCAGGTCTTTTGACCTGGTAGTGCTGGCCACGGATCACGAAGGTTGCCCAACGAAGTCCGACCCCGGCGGAACGTTCCGCCGGGGCTCTTTCTTCTCGTCAGGACTTGCAATCTTCCCGTGGTGTCACGGAGCGGTCGGTGTGGAACAACGGGTTTCGGAAGGCCGCTTACGGCCGTCGGAAGGTCGGTCACGTCACGAGCGCTTCTCCAGAGCGGCGGCCAGGCGGTCGATCTGGGCGTCCATCTCGATCTTGCGGCGTTCCTTCGCCGTTCGGTCTTCGCCTCCGATGTCCTCGATGCCCGCCCGCAGGCGTTGGGTGAAGCGGCGTTCCTGGAGTTCGAAGTCCACCGAGTCGCGCTTCTCGCTCGCCTTGAGCTGGAGGTCGTGCAGCCGGCCTGAGACGTCGAGTTGCCGACGCAGGCGGGCGTCGTACTCCGTGGTGGCGCTCATCAGCTTGCTCAGCACCGGCAGGCAGTCCAGTGCGATCAGCAGCAGTGCCAGCAGCACGTGGGCCATCAGGATCACCGCGCTCTTCGCGGACAGCCGGCCCAGGGCGTCGAACTCGTCCAACAGGCCGCGTTCGGTCAGGTTCGCGCGCTTCTCCGCCACCGCCGCCGTGATGGCCGTGTTCACGTCGCGCTCGGTCTTGCCGCTCGCGTCGGCGACCGTGCGGTTCAGGCCGGCCACCGCCTGGTCTGCCGCCGCCAGGTCGGCGTGCAGGCGGTCGAGCTGGTTGTCACGGCGGAACTGGTCGGCCTTCTCGCGGTTGCGGGTGCACTCCGGGCCTTCGCCGGGGACGGCGGTCAGGCCCGGTCCGCCCCGGCCCGCGCACTCGTCGCGCGCCAGCCTCTCCAGTTCCGCGAGCCGCGAGTCCGCCTCGTCCACCTTGGTCTTCAACCCGTCGCGGTTGGCGGTGGCCCGCGCGAGCTCGTCCTTCGCGGCCTGCGGGCGTTCGCTGATCGTCACCAGGAACCCCGCGCACGACACGTCCGCCACCACGTCCCCGGACGGCGGGTTGCACCGCTTGAGGGTGCTCTCGTAACCGTCCACCTCGCTCTTGCGGTGCTCGCTGATCTCGTTGTCGATCGACTGGTGGAAGACCGCCAGCACGAGCGGTTCCGCGATGACCGCGCCGAGGAGGACCGACAGCAGGAGCCTCGGCAGGTACGTGCCGAGCAGCGACGTGCGCGGCGCGCCGTGGGTGCTGGAGATCAGCCAGCTGTCCGCCGTGATGATGATGACCGCCCACACCAGGTCGGCGAACGGCAGCCACCACTGGTCGCCCACCACGCTCGCCAGCGCCATGTGCATCGACACGGCGGCCAGCAGGCCGGTGTTCACCACGATCAGGCCCAGCCGCGTGTACCGGGGGCGTTCCTCCGGCACCCAGTCGAGGACGTCCTCGTTCACGCCGATCAGCCGGCGCAGCAGCCGGGGCAGCCCCCGCTGCGGCATCACGGGCCGCAGCGCGCCGACCGCGACGTCGTTCGGCAGCGACGCCCGCACGGGGCGTTCGACCGCGCGCAGGTTCGGGATGGTGCGCTCGTCCGGGGGACGGCGGGTGCCGACCGACGGGCGGTCGTCCAGCGCGGTCATGCCTCCACCCTCGTGTTGCGGTCGTCGTCGAGCAGTTCGGCGTCACCCGGGTCGACGTCCTCGTCGGCCGGGCGCGGCTCGTCCTCGGGCTTGGCGATGGCGACCCGGTCGACGGTCTCGGCCCGGTCCAGCGCCGGCGTGCCCCGGTCGCCGAGCATGTCGTTGACGAACCTGTCCAGCCGCAGGTTCAGCGTGTCGAGGTGGCCGTGCTTGGCCAGCTCGCGGATCACCTCCAGCTTCGCCTCCATCTCCTTGGCGGCGGACTCGCGTTCGAGCTGCCTGTCCTGCCGCTCCCACTCCGCGCGCCGCACGCCGTCCACGCGCCGCGCCTCGGCGTGCCGGGTCTCCACCTCGCGCTGGTGCCGGCGGTCCTCGCGGGCCCACACCTCGCGGCGCAGGTCCGCCTTCCGCTGCTGGGAGGCGTCGTCGCGCTCGGCCGCCCACCGCAGGCGCTGCTGCTCGCGCTCGTACTCGATGGCCGCCCGCAGGTCCTCGCGGTCCTGCTGGACCTCCTGCTCGCGCACCCGGCGCAGCTCGTCCGCCAGCTCCCGGGTGGTCAGCTCGCCCGCCGAGTAGGCGAGGTGCAGCGCCGCGATGGGGTTCGCCGCCACGGCCTCCGACGAGCGCTTGAGCTCCTCCCGGGCGTAGTGGCGCTGCGCGTGGTCGAGCGAGCGGGTGTGCTCGCCGTCCTGCACCTCCCGCGTCCGGCGGTGGATGTGCTCCAGGTCGCCGAGGCGCTGCTCGTTGGCGAGCTGCGCGGTCTTGACGACGTGGCTCTGCTTCGCCTCGCGCAGGGCGTCTTCCAGCTTGGCGACCTGGTCGGGCGTGAGCACCTCCACGCCGGCCAGCGTCGCCCTCATGCCCGCGAACTCCGGCGGGTTCAGGGTGGCGTAGGCGCGGATCTGGGCGTTGAGCTTGCGCCTGACGTCGTTGATCTCCTCCAGCCCGAAGTCCAGTCCCAGCTCGAAGATCCGCTGGTGCCCCTTGAGGTAGCCGGCGAGCATCGCGCGCGCGTCGTGGCCGCCGGTGCTCACCACCGCGACCGGGTCGTCCACCGTGCACAGGAACGTGACGCGCGTGGTGAAGTTCGAGGCGTCCCGCGAGGGGATGACCAGCTCGACCACCACGCCCGCGTCGACCGTCACGTCCACCAGCGCCACGTGCGACGCCTCGACGACCGTCGGCGAGTCCAGCGTCAGGTCCGAGGCGTCCAGCACGTACTGGTTGTGCGCGCGGTAGACCAGCCGGTGGCCCACCCGCACCGCCGGCACCTCTTCCGGGTCACGGCCCCGGGTCCGGCTGAAGAGGCGCTTGGGCGGCAGGGGGGTGAGGACGCGCTCGGCGACCACCGGGTACGGCTGTTCGTCCATCCAGTTCTCCTGCTCTGGGGGTGTGCCAGGGGGTGTGTCAGGGGGTGCGTGGCCGGCTGAGCGGGCTAGTCGAAGCGGCCTTTGATGGCGTCGAGCACCGCGTCCACGAGGGACTTGATGTCGGTGTCCTTGCGGCGCTCCACCACGATCCGGAAGTCCTGTTCCAGCGGGTCCTGCTCGTCGGGGTGCAGCCTGGTGCGCAGCGCGGTGCCCAGCAGCCGCGCGCTGCGGCGCGCGCTGCTGTCGTTGCGGGCCATGTCCTCCAGCAGCCACCGCAGCACGCCGATCGCCCGCAGGCGCATCGGCCGGTAGACCAGGACGCTGGACAGCAGGTGGCCGACCTGCCTGGCGTGCTGCGGGAACCGGTCGAGGTGGACCAGCACGGCGGACCTCTTCGAGCCCGGTTGCCGGGACTCCAGGACGGCCAGCGCGGTGCGCATCGCCACGGCCCGCCCGGCCGGCCGGGCACCGGGCGCGGTGAACCGGTCCACCTTGGCGGCCAGGAAGTCCAGCACCAGGTGCGCGTTGCCGGTCTCCTGCACGAGGGTGGCGAACAGCTCGCCGAACACCTGCTCCACGTCGCCGTCCACGGTGTGCGACTGCACGCACACCTGCCACAGCCGGCGGCGGGCGTCGTGCGGGTACCGGACGCCCAGCCCGCCGATGAACGACATGGCCGCCACCCAGCGCTGCGACGGGTTGCCCCGGGTGATCCACCCGGTGGCGACCTGGAGCGCGGTCGGCGCGAGGGAGTCGTCGTAGGCCATCAGGTGCAGCGCGTAGACGACGGCGCGCTGGCCGGCGGCGTGCCGGGAGCCGCGCGCCCAGCGGCTCAGGATCGGCACGACCTCGTCCAGCGCGATGGGGGTCAGCTCGGCGATGCCCAGGGCGACGGACACCTCGTAGCGCGGCTCGGTGACGATCTCGTCCAGCCAGTCGGCCACGGCGTCCCAGAACGCGACGTCCATCCGCTGCCAGAGCTGCGCCAGCACGTGCCGGTGGTGCTCCGGCTTGGCGAACTTCAGCGCGCCGCGCGTGCCCAGCTCGGTGTGCAGGGTCTCGGTGCCGACCAGCTCGTTGGCCAGCAGCCGCCGGCGCAGCTGCGGGAGCTGGTCGCGCTGGTCGACGTCCTCCGCCGTGGGCGGTTCCGGCACGTGCCGGCCCAACGCGCGGCGCAGCGCCCGGAGCGCGGCCTCGAACGTGCGCTCGTCCACGCCGGCCGCGAACGCCAGGGTGGTCACCTCGACCACTTCGCGCCGGGCCGGCGCCTGGTCGAACCAGTGCTCGACCTCCGCGCGCACCCTGCTGTCCAGGTGCTCCAGCGCCTCCTCCAGCGACCGGCCGCCGTCGAGCTGCCGGGCCAGCCCGACCACGTCGCGCACGCTGTCGACGGTGCCCAGCACCTCGGCCAGCACCTGCTGCTGAGCCGCCGGGAGCCGCCCGGTCCAGTAGGCGCGCAGCAGCCGCTCCGCAGCGGGCGGCGACCAGGCGACGTGGCAGGACGAGTCGGGCACGTCGGCGGCCGGCTGGGTGATCACCAGGTAGCACCCGTGGTCCACGACCCGGTCGCGCACGAGGCGCCACTCGAAGTCGGACTCCCGGCTTCCCTTGTCCACCACGCGGTCCACGACCAGGTAGCCGCAGCCGCGCTCGTACTCGTAGTCGGCCAGGTCGGCCGGCGAGGTGTTCGGCGAGAGCATGTAGAGCGTTTCGCCGGTCACCGCGCGCAGCAGGGCCAGCGCGGACAGCCTCTTGCCCGTGCCGGGCGGTCCGCACAGCACGAGCAGCCGCTCGTTGCCGAGGCGCACCTCGCTGCCCGCGAACCCCTCCGGGGCGACGAACCGCGCCAGCGCGGCGCGCACGTCGTCGTCGTCCACCAGGCCGGTCGCCCTGGTCAGGGTGGTCCGGGGCCCTCCGGTCACGGTCTGGGCGCCGAGCAGGGCGTTCTCGATCCGGGCGCCGAAGAGGTTGACCTGGACGTCGTTGACCATCTCGCGGTTGAACGCCGACGCGGGCCGCTCGGCCGGCGGCTGCTCGGCGTCGGGTGCCGCCGGGGCCGCGGTCTCCTCGGCCTGCGGGGCGGTCACCGCCCGAACCGGTTCTGGACCCCGATCACGACGTTGTCGCCGCGCACCCCGCCGTGCACGACGGTGTGGTGGCCGCTCGCCGCACGCCCGGGGCCGGACCCGGCGGGCTCGTCGGACCCGTCCGGCCCGGCCTGCGGTGCGGCGGCGCGGAGGTCGAGCCGGAGCGCGTGCGGGTCGTGACCGGGCACGTGCAGCCAGGCCGTGCCGACGAACTTCTTGGTGTGCACGGGGACTTCGCGGAAGTCCTCGGGGGACAGCCGGGTGTGCCGCTGGAGCACCAGGTCCGCGTACAGGATCGGGGTCAGCAGGAACACCACGTCCGCGCGCGGGCAGGCGACCAGGGCCTGCCGCGCCGCAGCGCTGTCGACCGTGCGGGCGGTCGTGACGACGCCCGTGCCCGCGTAGCCGTTCGCCGCCTTGCGCACCAGTCCCTGGTGGACGGCCGCGCGCAGGCGCAGCCGGATTTCCGGCCGTGCGCTGCCGTTGTGGGCGGACAGCGCCTCGCGCAGGGCGACGGGCAGGTCGTCCACGACCCGCTTCTCCGGGACGTCGGCGGGCAGCACGGCCAGTTCGCCGTCGCCGGCCTGCTGCACGCTCCAGCGCGTCCGGTCGAGGCCGGCGCGCGCGGCGGCGTCCTCCAGCACGGCGGCCAGCGCCCGCTGCACCTCGTGCTGGTCGACGTCCGTTCGCGCGCTGTAGTCCTCCACGTCCAGCACGAGCAGGACCCGGCGGCTGAAGTCGTCGTCCATGGAGGATTCCTCCGAATCTCGGTGGTGTGCGGTGATTCTGCGGCCGGCGGGTCGCGCGAACCCCGGCATAATCCGGAATCCGGGGCGGTCAGCCCTCGTCGGCCACGCGGCGCAGCGCGTCCAGGTCGCGGATGAACAGACCCCGGTAGCGGGCGGTGATCAGGCCCTCGGCCTTGAGCGCGCGCAGCGCGGTGCCGACGGTGTCGGGCTTGGCCCCGATGAGCCGGCCCAGTTCCTGTTGCGACACCTCGACCCCGAGTTCCACGCCGAGCGGTCCGCGCACGCCGTGCGCCTCGACCAGTTCGAGCACGACCCGGACCAGCCGGGTGCGGACCTCGTACGCGGCGAAGTCGAGGCGCCGGCGGTTGGCCCAGTCGAGCCGTTCGGAGATCAACGCGCACAAAGCCCGCCAGGCGGCCGGGTTCCGGTCGAGGTACTGGAGGAACCGCCGGCGCTCGACGACCTGGGCGACGAGGTCGGCGCACGCGGTGACGGTCGCCGAGCGGGTCCGGTCGTCGCGCAGCGCGGCACCCTCGCCGATCACGTCGCCGACGACCCGGATGCCCAGCAGGCTCTCCGACCCGTTGGGCACCAGCCGGGTCACCTTCGCGCACGCGCCGCCGGTCGCGGTGCCCTTGAGCAGGAAGACGTCGGTCCCCCGGTCCCCTTGGCGCGTCAGCGGTTCACCGCTGCGCAGGGTGCGGTGGCCACCCAGGCCGAGGAGCCCTTCGCGCACGGCCGGGTCGAGCCGCGCGAGGAACGTGCCGGGCAGCCACCTGCCCGACTGCAACGCCTTGGACAACGCGGTCTCCCGTCCGCTGTGCGTCAAGACTTTCCCGGGGCGATCCGCCCGGCGACCGGTTCCGCATCGGATGACGTCCGGCACGCCGGATGAGCGCGCGCCATTGGTTCCGGTCGTATTGCTGCGGTGAGGGTGACACCGTACATCGTGGTGCCGTAAGGGGGAATTCGCGTGGCCAATTAGCCTGATGGGGTGAAGATCAAAAAAGATACCGCAATAGTGCGGAGTGGGTTCCCGGCAACGTTGTTGAGAATGTTTGCCCAGGTGAGGAGCATACGTATTAAGACGGCCGGGTTGCGCTTCCCGGGGATGGCGTGCACGCACGCGGTGAATCGCGGGAACGATTGCGACGGACCGGGCGCTCGTTCCTCGGTGATTCTCCCACCGTTCTGTGGTCTGAACCACAGACCTGGTCCGGTCGTCCCTGCGGGGTGGTGTCGGCACTACCCGGAAGGGGTGCAGGCGAGCTTCCGGCCGTCCCCTGCCCGTTCGTAGCGTGGAACGCAGCGAGCGCTCGCCAAGACCACGTGTACGGGCTTCCCCGGATATCCGGGGCGCACGAAGGGGATCACGCATGAAGACAGGTTTGCGACGGGTCGGTGCCGCCGTGGTGCTCGCGGCGTTGGTGACCGGGACGGTCGGGCAGTCCGCGAACGCCGCCGCCCAGGACGGTCCCACCGCCCAGGACGGCTCCCAGGCCGAGACCCTCAACCGGCGCGGGGACCTCAAGCGCGCCATGGACGACGTGGTGGCAGCGGGCGGGGCCGGTGTCGTCCTGCGGGTGCACGACAAGCGCGGCGACTGGGCGGGCAGCGCCGGCGTGGCGGAGCTGGGCAAGCCGGGGAAGCCCGGCACCGACTGGAGCTTCCGCGCGGGCAGCATCACCAAGGTGTTCGTGGCGACGGTCGTGCTCCAGCTCGTGGACGAGGGCAAGGTGAAGCTGGACGAGTCCGCCGCGCGCTACCTGCCCGACTACGGGCTCGACCGCCGCATCACGGTCCGGATGCTGCTCCAGCACACCAGCGGGATCTACAACTACACCGGTGACGCCAAGGCCGACGGCACGCCGGACCCGGGCATCCCGATGTGGGGCCAGGACTACGTCGACAACATGTTCCGCACCTACAAGACCGAGGACCTGGTCAAGCAGGCGCTGGCCAAGCCCGCGCGGTTCGAGCCCGGAGCCCGCCACGCCTACTCCAACACCAACTACGCGCTCGCCGGCCTGCTCATCGAGAAGGTGACCAGGACCGACTACGCGACCCAGGTCGAGCGCCGCATCATCAAGCGCCTCGGCCTGCGCGGCACCAGCCTGCCGGGCACCAGGACGGAGATCCCCGGCCCGAACGCGCACAGCTACCTGGCCTACCAGCACAACGGGACGCTGAAGGTCGTGGACGGCACCAGGATGAACCCGTCGTGGGCGGGTGCGGCGGGCGAGATCATCTCCAGCACCGAGGACCTCGACAAGTTCATCAGCGCGCTCGTCGGCGGGAAGCTGCTGTCCCCGAAGCTCACCGCCGAGATGCGCAAGACGGTGCCGGCCACCGGCGACGACCACATCGGCCTCGGCCTGTTCGAGTACCGGCTCACGCCGGACTGCAAGGTGCTCGGCCACACCGGCGGCACGCAGAGCGTGACCTCCTACATGTTCAGCTCGCCCGACCGCAGCCGCCGGGTCGAGTTCTCGATCAACCACGGCGTGCTGGACGGCGGCGACCAGGCGTCCCGCGAGAAGTTCGATGCCGCGCACCGCAAGCTGGCCACCACGGCCCTCTGCGGCGACGGCCGCTGACCCACCGCCCCGCCGACCGTCCGGTGGCGGGTTCCGGAATGACCGGGCCCGCCACCGACGCGGTCATCCCGCAGCCCGCCGCGACCACCGGGTGGCCCCACGGGTCAGACCGTGCACCACCAGGGCCAGCAGCACCACCGACACCGCGAAAGCCCAGTGCGTCGCCGGCCCCGGGTAGCCCGTCACCGGCAGAAAACCCCGCCCACGGGGGAGCAGGTGGTTCACCACCCCGGCACCGAAGTAGAGGACCAGCGTGGCACCGCCGGCCAGGGCCGGCCCGACCAGGGGGCCGAGGCAGAACGCGACGCCAGCGAACACCAGGTAGTTGGAGACCTGCCAGGCCCACGGCACCTCGGCGGGCAACCGCGCCGACCCGAGGACGAGCACGGTCAGCGGCAGCAGCATCCCCGCCAGGGCGTACGCGACGGAGATTGCCGTCGCTCGGTGGGTGCCCAGCCGGTCCCACTCCCAGAACCGGGGCCGTGCCAGGGCCGCCGCGACGACGACGCCCACCACCGCGCACAGCTCCGGGAACGGCAGGCGGTTCTGCGGGTGGGCCGCCGACAGGTGGATCACGACGGCGCGGTCGCCCAGCAGCCCGCTCAGCACGCTCAGCGCGACGACCGCGAGCACGAGCAGGTGGGACGACCTCGAAGCCAGGACGAGGCGGATCATCGGCGGGGCAGGTCCTCCTCGGTGAGGGCGCACCCGGTGATCCGGTCGCCGTGCGAGGCGATCCAGTCGCGCACGGCGGGATCGGGCAGGCCGGAGAACGGGTTGCCCGCCGTGGACATCCCCTCCAGCCGGCGGCCGAGCTGCTGGGCGATCTCGACCGACGGCGAGTCGGCGGGCACCCGCAGCCGGAAGCAGCCGGCCAGCCCGGACAGCACGTCCAGGGCCTGGACCGGTCGGGTCTCCGTCGGGCTCGCGGGCTGGATCGGCACCCACAGCACGGTGTCGCGCCGGTCTGGGCGCCACACCGGCGTCCCGTCGACCGGGTGTCCGCGCAGCGCCTCGTCGTAGATCCGGGTGAACGGCGCGGGACCGCCGTGGCGCTCCAGGACGGCGTCCGTGGCAGCCACCACGACGTCGAGCCTGGAGCGGTGGCCCTCGTGCACGCAGTACTCGACCGTGCCGCTCGTCCGGCACACGCGCGGTGGTTCGGTCTCGTAGGCGAAGAGCGCCGGCTTGGAGACCAGCGGCGGCACGGCCATCACGACGGGCAGCAGCAGGGGCAGCAGCGCGGTGAGGCCGCGCACCCGACCGCCGTCGGCCCGGTGCCGCCGCAGCAGCCGGGCGGCGGCCCACACCACCGCGACCGTCGAGACCGTCAGGAAGGCCAACCGGTAGACGACGAACGGGGTGGACTGCACGCTGCCGAGCAGCGGTTTGACGTAGAGGACCGGCATCAGCGCGGAGAACGTGTCGCCGGTGCTGCCCAGCACTGCGGTGCCGAACAGCAGCACGGCGGAGATCGGTGCCGTCAGGGGAGTGCGCGTCACCACGCCGATCAGGTACCCGACGGCCGTCGCCAGGACCAGCCCGAGCACCCCGGTCAGCACGACCGGGACGTCCGGCCCGCCGTGCTCGGCGCCGCGCACCGTGACGACGAGCAGCGGCACGAACCCGAGGAGGTACGCGCCCACGAAGGCGGCGAGGAGCAGGCCCAGCTGCGGCAGGACGGTCCGCAGGCCGGCGCGCGCGGCGACGGGCAGCGCGAAGATCCGGGACGGCGGCAGCAGCCGGCCGGCGACGTACGTGGCCGCCGCTGCGGCGATCGGCGCGGTGAACGTGTTCTGCTGGTGGAACTCGGCGGAGGTCCGCACCCACTCCTGGTACGGCCAGGACCGCATGGCCGCTGTCGTGGCGACCACCACGGCGGCGATCGCGGCAGCCGGTAGCGCGACCGGCCAGACGCCGAGCGGCGACCGCAACCGGACCTTGGGCGCGCGGAGCCGTTCCCCGTGCTGCACCACATCGGCGGTGTCGAGGTCAGTCACGGTCGGCCCCCAACCTGGCGACCAGCGCCTGGTAGGCCCGCTCGAACGGCGAGCCGAGCACACCGGAGGCGGGCGCGCTGTCGACCAGTTCGGTCAACTCCTCCTCCGTCCCGTCGAACACCAGCCTGCCGTCGGCGAGCACGCCGACCCGGTGGCACAGGTGGGAGATGTCCTCGATCAGGTGCGTGGACAGCAGCACCGTGCGGGTGCGCCCGATGTCGGCGACGACCTCCCGCAACCGCATCCGCTGCGCGGGGTCGAGGCCCACGGTCGGCTCGTCGAGCACCAGCACGTCCGGCTCGTGGGCGAGCGCCGCCGCGACACCCAGCCGCTGCCGCTGACCACCGGACAAGGTCCGCACCCGCGCCGTCACCAGGTCTTCCAGGCGGACCGCTTCGAGCGCCCTGGACGCGGCGGCGGCACACGCGCGCCGGTCGACGCCGTTGACCCAGGCGGCGTAGGCGACGGTGTCCACCACCCGCATCCCGCCGACGAGCGAGAAGTGCTGCGGCACGAACCCGATCGTGCCGGAGGCGCCCCCGGTGAAGCGGAGCGCGCCGGAGTGCGGTTTCTCCAACCCGACCAGCAGGTTGAGCAGCGTGGTCTTGCCCGCGCCGTTCGGGCCGAGCAACCCGGTGACCCCCGGGCCGACCGTCCAGTCCACCCCGGACAGCACCTGCCGCCGGCCGTAGCGGAAGTGGACGCCGTCGAATTCGATGTGCACGTGTGAGCGCCGATCCTGTTCGTTGACTTGGGCCGACAGCGCCGCGCGTGACGCGGACCGGGTCACGCGCCATGTGATCAGTAAACAGCACCCGGCGCGCTGCAAGCGGGGCAGCCATGTAAAGCAAGCTTGACACGGTGTCGCTTCTGCTTGACACTGATGATGTCAAGCTTGCTTTACACGGTGGAGGGGCAGTGTCGTACGAGGAGAAGGGGACGTGGGTCTACCTGGTGGTCAGCCTGGTTGCCTACGTCGCCTACCTGATCAGGCTGTTCGACCTGTCCACCGGGCGCGATCTGGTCGACACCCCGTACACGGCGGCGTTGTTGTGGGCGGTCGGGGTGTCGGTCGTGTCCGCTGTCGTCGGGCGGGTGGTCCTGGAGGTCGTCAAGCCCAGCGACCGGCACCGGGGTGACGTGCGGGACAAGGAGATCGACCGGCGCGGCGAGTACTTCGGCGGGCTGCTGGTCGGCGTCGGCATGGTGCTGCCGTTCGGGCTCGCCCTCGCCGAGGCGCGGCACTTCTGGATCGCCAACGCCATGTACGCGGTGTTCACGCTCGGCGCGGTGGTCGGGTCGCTGATCAAGCTGCACGCCTACCGGCGGGGGTTCTGACGCCTTGGGCAAGCCCACGAAGGTCACCAACACCATCCGCGCGCTGCGGTTCGCGCACGGCGGCATGACGCAGGCCGAGCTGGCCGCCCGGGTCGACGTCACCCGGCAGACGATCAACGCCATCGAGCAGGGCAAGTACTCGCCGACGCTGGAGATGGCGTTCCAGATCGCCCGGGTGTTCGGCGTCCCGCTGGTCGAAGTGTTCCAGTACCCGGAGGAGGAGTTGTGAGAGCGGTGACGCAGGAGCGGTACGGGGTGCCGTCGGAGGTGTTGCGGTTGCGGGACATCCCCGCGCCCGAGGTCGGCGCGGGGGAGGTGCTGGTGCGGGTCGCGGCGTCGCCGGTCTCCGGCACGGACTGGCACCTGGTGCTCGGGCTGCCCTACGCCGCGCGGTTCGTGGTCGGGCTGCGGAAGCCGTCCAACCCGGTGTTCGGGCTTGAGTTCGCCGGCACCGTCACGGCGGTCGGCGCGGGCGTGCACGACGTCCAGGTCGGCGACGAGGTGTTCGGGTGGCACGGCGGGACGTTCGCCGAGTACATCTCCGTGCCCGCCGAGCAGTTGACCCACAAGCCGCGCAACCTGTCCGCAGCGCACGCGGCGGCCGTGCCCATCGCGTCCTTCACCGCCTTGCAGGCCGTGCGCGACCTGGGCAAGGTCACGGCCGGCCAGGAGGTGCTGATCTCCGGGGCGTCCGGCTGCGTCGGCACCTACGCCGTGCAGATCGCCAAGGCGCTGGGCGCGCGGGTCACCGGCATCTGCGGCGCGGACAAGGCGGACCTGGTGCGCTCACTGGGCGCGGAACGGGTCGTGGACCACCGGGAGCAGCGGCTGCCGGACATCGGCGAGCGGTTCGACGTGCTGGTCGACATCTACGGCAACCCGTCGCTGCGCGAGTGCGGCGCGGTCCTCAGGCCCGGCGGGACGCTGGTGTTCGTCGGCGGCACGGGCGGGCGGCTGTTCATGGGCACCGACCGCTGGCTGCGCGGCCTGATCGCCGCGCCCTTCCTCCGGTTCGACGTCCGGGCCCTGGTGCACGAGGACCGCCGCGACGACCTGGTGACCATGCGCGAGTTCATCGAGTCCGGCGCGGTCACGCCGGTCGTCGGGCAGCTCTACGAGCTCGACCGGGTGGCCGAGGCCATCGAGGACGTGCGGGCCGGCAAGGTGCGCGGCCAGGCCGTCGTGACCATCTAGCCCGCGCGGCAGCCGGAACCCGCGCCCGCCCGGCGGCTACCGCAGCTCCGCCAGCACCCCGTCGGTGAACGGCGGCCACGCCGACACCGCCCACTCGCCGAACCGGCGGTCGGTCAGCGCCACGCACGCCACGCCCGCGTCCGGGTCGCACCACAGGAACGTGCCGCTCTGCCCGAAGTGGCCGAACGTCCGGGGCGAGCTCGTCGCGCCGGTCCAGTGCGGCGACTTGGCCGCCCTGATCTCGAACCCCAGCCCCCAGTCGTTCTCGCGCTGCGAGCCGTAGCCGGGCAGCACGCCGCGCAGGCCGGGGAACACCACGGTGGTCGCCTCCGCCACCAGCGCCGCCGACACCAGCTTCGGGTCCTGCACCTCGGCCGCGAAGCGGGCCAGGTCGGCGGCGGTGGAGGTGACCCCGGCGGCGGGCGAGCCGTCCAGCGACGAGGACGCCATGCCGAGCGGGGCGAACACCGCCTCCGCGAGGTAGTCGCCGAACGGGATGCCCGACGCCCGCGCGACCTCGTCGGCCAGCACCTCGAACCCGGTGTTGGAGTAGATCCGCCGGGTGCCCGGCGCGGCCTGCACGTCGGCCGAGTCGAACGCCAGCCCGGACGTGTGCGCGATCAGGTGCCGCAGCGTCGCGCCTTCGGGACCGGCGGGCCGGTCCCACTCGACCGCGCCCTCCTCCACCGCGACCAGCACCGCGTACGAGGTGAGCAGCTTGGTCACCGAGGCCAGCGGGAACCGGCGCTCCAGCGGGCCGGTCGAGCCGAGCACCCGCCCCCGCGCGTCGACCACGGCCACCGCCGCGTGCTCCACCGGCCACTCGGACACCACGCGCAGACTCTCCATGCCGCAGACTCTGCCACGTGTCCCCACGTGAGCTGGTCGTGCTCGGCACCGCGAGCCAGGTGCCCACCCGCACCCGCAACCACAACGGCTACCTGCTGCGCTGGGACGACGAGGGGTTCCTGTTCGACCCCGGCGACGGGGCGCAGCGGCAGATGCTGCTGGCCGGCGTGCCCGCGCGGGACATCACCCGGATCTGCCTCACCCACTTCCACGGCGACCACTGCCTGGGCGTGCCGGGCATCGTCCAGCGGCTGTCGCTGGACCGCGCGGCGCACCCGGTGCACGCGCACTACCCGGCGTCCGGCGCGCACTTCTTCGAGCGGCTCCGGCACGCCAGCTCGTTCTACGACACGCTCGACCTGCGCGAGCTGCCGGTCACCGGGCCGGGCCCGATCGCGTCCGGCCCGTTCGGCGTGCTGGAGGCCCGCCGGCTGGACCACTCGCTGGAGACCTACGGCTACCGCCTGGTCGAGCCGGACGGCCGGCGCCTGCTGCCGGACCGCCTCGCCGCGCGGGGCATCCGGGGTCGGGCCGTCCGCGACCTCACGCCGGAGCAGCTCGCCGAGGTCAGCGCGCACCGGCCGGGGCAGCGGTTCGCGTTCGTCATGGACACCCGGCTGTGCGACGGGGTGTTCGAGCTGGCGGACGGGGCCGACCTGCTGGTCATCGAGTCGACATACCTCCACGTCGACGAGCGCCTGGCCACCGAGCACGGGCACCTGACGGCGGCCCAGGCCGCGCGGGTGGCGGCCGAGTGCGGGGTCCGCAAGCTGGTGCTGACGCACTTCTCGCAGCGCTACTCCGACATGTCGCTGTTCCACGCGGAGGCCGCCGAGGTGTTCTCCGGGGAGGTCGTGGTGGCCGCCGACCTCGACCGCGTGCCGGTGCCCAAGCGCCGCACCACCAACACCTGAACCCGCCGCCGTCACCCGAACCGCCGCCGACACCGAGACCCGCCGCCGTCACCCGAACCGCCGCCGACACCCGAAGCCGCCGTCGCACGACCGCACCGACCGGGGGCGGGCGGTCACGCCGTCCGGTGTGGACCGGCCGCCTCCCACTGCGAGCGGACCAGGGAGTCCAGGTCCGACTCGACCGGCCGCCAGCCCAGGGCGCGCAGCTTCGCCGTGTCGGCGCGCAGCTCCCTGGTCTCGCCGGGGTGCGCGGGCCTGCGCTCCACGGTCACCGCCCGGCCGGTCACCCGGTGCACCGCCGCCAGCACGTCCGCGACGCTCGCCGGGGTCGCGCCCACGTTGTACGCCTCGTGCCCCGGCGCGCACGTCTCCAGCGCCAGCACGAAGGCCCGCGCCGCGTCCGCGACGTGCACGAAGTCCCGCACCGCCGACCCGTCCCCGTAGACCTCCATCGACGGCAGCCGCCCGGCCGCCACCGCGCACGCCCTGGTCACCACGCGGGCGTCGTCGCGGTCGCCACCGCCGGCGAGGTTGAACAGGCGCAGCGTCACGGCGGACAGCGCGCCGGTCCGGGCCGTCCACGCGAGGGCGTCCTCGGCGGCGGCTTTGCTGGCGGCGTAAGGGTTTGTCGGCACGCGCGGGTGCTCCTCGGTGAGCACGCGGCCACGCGGCGTGCCGTAGACGCCGGCCGTGGACGCCAGTACGAACCTCGGCGGCCTGGAATGGAGCAAACGGAGTGTTCCGGTCACGTTGACGTCGTAGTACGACAGGGGGTCGTCGAACGATTCCCGCACCCGGGCCAGTGCCGCCAAGTGGATCAATCCGTCGGACGACGGGATGTCCGCCGTGCGGATGTCGCCGGTGAACGGGATCACCTCGTGACCGGCGTTGATGAGTTGTTCAACAATGCTTCGCCCCAGGTAGCCGCGGCTCCCGGTGACCAGAACGCGCATGGTGGCCATCCCAGCACGGCACCACCCGGACGGTGGTCGGCGGTCCGGGGAAAATTGACCCTAAAGGTGTTGTCACGACCGGCCGATACAACCCAAGTGAGTTACCCGCATCCAGCCATGCACACCAGCATCGAGGGCGTGCTCGCGGACTACGCCGTCCAGGAGGCCAAGCGCCGCCGCTTCCTGGAGACCGCGGCGGCGATCGTCGCCGCCGCGCCGCCGTCAGCGGACGACGCGCTGTTCGGCCTCACCCTCCCGTCCCTCAAGGGGAACTCCCGCCGCGCCTTCCTGAACCGGGCTGACCAGGTGCTTCGCCACGCCGCTCGATGATCTCGCGCGGCACCCCCCGTCGCCATCGGCAAGTTTCATGCGGTCGTTGCCGGACCGTGCTGGGCCGTCCCGCTCGCCTGCCTCTACAGTTCGTGGCACCCGGCGCTCGCCGGCTGTCTCGTCTGCTTCTCATAAAGCGAGTTCTCGGCGATGGATCATGTCCTTTCCGCGCTCCAAGAGCGCCTCGGCACCCTGTTCGGCGACCGCCTGGTCGTGCTCGCGGGCGGTACCCGGCTGAGTACGCGCGCCGGTGAGCTGCACCAGCTCGGAGCCCGCCACACGCTCGTGCTGTCGACGGACGACCACGCGCCGCTGCACGACCCCGAGGTGGCGCGCTGGGTGTCGCTGGGCATCGCCGGCGGCTTCGTCGCCGTCGAGCAGAACCGGCTGACCAGGCTGCTGACCTCGCCCAACCGCCGCATCCGGGAGGTCCTGGAGGACTTCGACCCGGCCGGCGAGGCGCTGGTGATCAGCACGCCCTACGGGCACACCCCCGAGTTCGCGGGCCGGCCGGTGCTCAACGCGCGCCGCCCCGAATGGGTGGAGCTGGAGAACAAGACCACGATCGACGCGCTGTGGGACGAGCTGTCCGCCCCGCGCGCCCCGGCCGTGGTGCTGGACCTGGACTTCGAGGGCCTCTGGGAGGCCACGCTCCGGCTCGACCGGGGCGCGGGCGCGGTGTGGTCCGGCGACGGGCCGGCGATCAACGGCGGCGCGAACTTCGTGCGCCGGGTCCGCGACCGGCAGGAGGCGCTGGACGCGTTCGCCGTGCTGGAGCCCAAGTGCGACTTCGTCCGGGTGATGCCGTTCCTGGAGGGCATCCCGGTCAGCGTGCACGGGATCGTCTTCCCGGACGGCACCGCCGTGCTGCGCCCGGTCGAGATGGTCGTCCCGCGCCGCGCCGGCCAGGCCCGGTTCCTGTACGCGGGCTGCGCGTCGTACTACGACCCGCCGGCCCGCATCCGAGAGGAGATGCGCAACCTGGCCCGCCGGGTCGGCGAGCGGCTGCGCGAGACCGTCGACTACCGGGGCACGTTCACCCTGGACGGCATCGCCACCGCCGAGGGCTTCCTGCCCACCGAGATCAACACCCGCTACGGCGGCGCGATGACGTGCTTCGAGGACGCCCTCCCGCAGCTCCCGCTGGCCCTGGTGCAGGTCGCCCTGGTCGCCGGGCACGACCTCGGCGTCTCCTCGATCGAGTTCGAGGAGCTGCTGGTCGACGCGGCCGACGAGTTCCGGCAGGGCACGGTCGGCGCGAACGTCCGCGCGGTCAACCCGACCGAGGCGGTGGAACGGCCGATCGTGTTCACCGAGTGGTCGTGCCGGTTCGCGCACCCCGACGAGGTCCCGCACGGCACGCTGCGGCTGCGCCCCTCGCCGCTGGGCGCGCGCCTGGAGCTGGACTTCGTCGCCGACCAGCTCCCCCCGGGCCGCCCGGTGGTGGCGCTGACCGTGGCCGCGTTCGCCCTGGCCGACCAGGAGTGGCAGACCGCGATGGGCCCGCTGGAACCGGCCGTGCCGATCGAGGACGAGGCCGTGGCCGCCGTGGTGGGGCTGGACGCCGTCACCGCCTGACCGGCCCGCCCCGCCGTCCCCGATCCACCCGGCCGTCCCCGATCCGCCTGGTGCCTCCGACCCCGCCTGGCCGCCTCCGACCGCGTGCCGGCCGCCCTGCCGTTCACCCGGCCCCAGGGCGGCCGTACGCGGCCTGGAAGGCGTAGCGGTAGCCCATCAGCTGCGCGGTGACCACCGCCGGCTGGTGGGCCGGGAAGCCCCCGTTCTCGTAGGCGTGCACCAGTTCCGGGTCGCCCTGGGCGATGCCGTGCGCCCACGCGTCGTCGGTGGCCTCGTCCAGCAGCAGGTGCAGGGCCACGCACGCGGCCTCCACCAGCGCCTGCGGGTGGGTGCCCGCGAACGCGATGCCCTGGGCGACGTCCACGACGTGCTTCGGGGCCACCTCGGGCACCGCGATGGCCAGCGCCATCGAGCACGCCACCTCCGCGCCGCCCAGCGCGTCGAACACCTTCGGCGCACCCTTCGCCACGGCGTACCTCGCCTGGGTGATCCAGTCCGGTGCGACGCGGGGCAGCTCGCGGCGCAGCGGGTTCCAGCGGCGGCGGGTGCGCTTGCCGTCCCAGGTGAAGCCGGCACCCGCCAGCGCCATCGCCGCCAGCAGGAAGATCACCCGGTCGCGGGACGCGCCGGGGACCTTGTAGCTCGCGCCGAGCTCCACCAGGAACGGCACCGCGCGCACGCTCGCCTCGGACACCGTGTCGTCGTCCAACAGGCGTCTCTCCAGCTCCCCGCACGCCTCCTGGTCGCCCTGCGCCGCGCGGCGCAGGAAGTCGTCCACGCCCGCGCCGTGGGCCAGGTCGGCCCACCGGGTCTTCTCCAAGCCGCGCAACGGATCCGGTCGTTGCCAGGCAGGTGGCAGCTCCATGTGCGGGAAG
This sequence comes from Actinosynnema sp. NPDC050436, assembly GCF_040655415.1. NCBI lineage: Bacteria > Bacillati > Actinomycetota > Actinomycetes > Pseudonocardiales > Pseudonocardiaceae > Actinosynnema > Actinosynnema sp. NPDC050436. Next base: position 697,684 of record NZ_JBFAJV010000003.1, read on the forward strand.
CTAACGGATCGATCCGGCCGAACGGCGCAACGGCGCGGGTACGGACCGTTCCGGCGAGGTCGTACGATCATCGGCGTGCGCGGACCCTCCTACAAGGTTGTCGACCTGTTCTCCGGCGCCGGCGGCATGAGCCTGGGGTTCCAAGCGCACCGGGACTTCACCGTCGTCGGCGCGGCGGACGCCCAGATCGGGAAGCCGTCCTCGCGGCTGGGATCGTTGCGGTGCAACGGGACCTACCGCGACAACATCGGCGTCGACCCGTTGCAGGTCGACCTCGGCCGGCTGGACCCGGCGGTGCTGCGCGAGGTGTGGGGGCTGCGGCGCGGCGAGCTGGACGTGCTGGTGGCGTGCCCGCCGTGCTCGGGCTTCACCCGGATCACCGCCGCGAACCACCTGCGCGACGACCCGCGCAACTCGCTGGTCGGGCGGGTCGCGGCGTACGTGGCCGAGCTGCGCCCCCGGGTCATGCTGCTGGAGAACGCCCGCGAGCTGGTCAAGGGCAAGCAGCGCCACCACCTCGACGGCCTGGTCGACCAGCTCCTGGAGATCGGCTACGAGGTGAACGCCTCGTCGCACATGCTGTCCCGGTTCGGGCTGCCCCAGTTGCGCGAGCGGGCCGTGGTGGTCGCGGTGGACCGGGGCGTCCCGCTGCGCACCATGGACGACCTGTGGGCGGGCTGGGAGGTGCGCCCGGCGGCGGTGACGGTGCGGCGGGCGATCGGCAAGCTGCCGTTCGTGGCGGCGGGCGACGCCGACCCCGAGGACCCGATGCACGTGTCGCCGTCGTTCCGGCGCGGCCGGTCCCTGGACCGGATGAAGGCCATCCCGGCGGACGGCGGCTCGTGGGGCGACCTGGTCGGCTCGCCGGCCGAGCAGCTCCTCAACCCCGCCCAGCACAAGATCATCGAGGACGGGAAGTGGGGCTCCCACCCGGACGTCTACGGGCGCATGTGGTGGGACGAGCCGGCCCGCACGATCAAGCGCGAGTGCGGCCACGTCGGCAACGGCCGCTACGCCCACCCGGAGCAGGACCGGCTGTGCACGGTGCGGGAGATGGCGCTGCTCCAGGGCTTCCCGCGCAAGTTCCGCTTCGACGTGTCGATCATCGGCAACGCGTACCGGCACCTGGGCGACGCCGTACCCCCGTTGGTGTCCTTCCAGCTCGCCGCCCTGTGCCACTGGATCCTCACCGGCCGGCCGCCGGTGGCGAAGGACCTGTGCCTCCCCGGGACCTCGCTGCGCGTCGGCGACGTCCGACCGGCGGGCGCGGCCGAGCTGGTAGCGTAGATCTCTTTTCCGCAACGGTGTTGCGTCGGTTCGGCTGGCCGGGTGCGACACAGCATGGTTCATACTTGGATTGACCTGCGGTGATTCATTTCACGACGGAGTGGTGCAGGCCATTCGACAGCAGTCGAAACGGCCGTTCGGCGGCCTGTCCGGACTGGTCCGACCACCTCTTCGATCATCCACTGTGGACGGTTGAGGTCCATTTCGGCTGATCGGGACCGGTGCTACGCACAGTGCCTCCCTTCCCCGTTCGGGGGTAACTCGATCGGATAGTGTTCCGGCCATTCCTGACGATCCGGTGTCGGCGCGCGCCCTGTACCTGCGCAGCCCGCCGGACCCGGCCAGGACCGCCGCCTTGAACGACACCACGGGCTTTCAGCGAGCCTCAAGGAGACACATGGCACCCCGGTTGACCCTGAAGCGCATGGGGGCTGCGGTCCTCGGCGCCTCGCTCCTGCTCCTCTCCGCCCTGCCGGCCGCCGCCGACGCGGTCAAGGTGACGCCGTACCCCGACAAGGACGAGAAGGGGATGGGCGTCTTCCTCCTGGACAAGGAGGGCAAGCTCGTCCGCAAGGAGGGCACGCACGCCGAGCTGATCGGCCTCAAGATCGTCAAGGACGGTGAGGAGCAGTTCGCCACCGCGTACTGCGTCGAGCTGCCCACGCCGCTTGAGGACAACACCCCGCTCGAAGAGGCGCCCTGGGGCGAGCACCCGAACCCGAAGTCGAAGTTCAAGGAGAACGCGGCCAAGGTCAACTGGATCCTGCACCACAGCTACCCGACGGTCGAGGACCACGCCAAGGTCGGCGAGGCGTTCGGCGTCCCCGACATCGGCAAGAGTTCGGTGATCGCCGCCACCCAGGCCGCGATCTGGCACTTCACCGACGAGGTCACCCTCCGCGAGGACAACTCCACGGGCGACGCCGACGACAAGGTCGACGCCGACGTGCTGGCGCTGTACAAGAAGCTCACCGGTCCGGACAACGTCGGCATCGGCGCGGAGCCCACCCCGACCCTGTCCATCGACCCCAAGGAGCTCGAGGGCAAGGCCGGCACGCTGATCGGGCCGTTCACCGTCAAGACCTCGGCGGACCAGGTCGTCATCTCGGCCGAGGTGCCCAAGGGCGTCACCTTCACCGACAAGGACGGCAAGCCGCTCGCCGTCGTGAACAAGGCCGATGTCAACGCCGAGGCCACCGTCAAGGTCGGCGAGGTGTTCGTGAAGGTCGACCAGGGCGTCGAGCCCGGTGCCGTCGAGTTCACCGTGAGCGCCACCACCGACCTGCACCACGGCCGGCTGTTCGTGGCCAGCGACCGCCGCCAGAAGACCCAGTCCCTGGTGATCGCCGAGACGACCAAGGTCGACGCGAAGGACTCGGCGAAGGTCAAGTGGACCGAGGGCACCACCGAGACGACCACGACCACCACGCCGGCCACCACCACCGAGACGACGACCACCACGACGGTCGCGCCGAGCACCACCACCACGACGAACGCCCCGGCCGGCCCCGGCAACGAGGACGACCTGGCGTCGACCGGTGCGTCCATCTTCGTGCCGCTGCTGATCGGCCTCGGCCTGCTCGGCGCCGGTGCCGCCGCGCTGATCATCGTGCGCCGCAAGAAGACCGCGTAGTACCCGACCTGCCCCGGCAGGTCCGCGAGGCCACCTGAGCTCGCGGTGAACGGCCCCCTCCAGCCGGAGGGGGCCGTTCCGTCGTGAGGGGTCGTGCTCCGCGCCCGACCCCGAAGCAACGGCGGCATCGACGCCGAACCGGTCTGCCGGTGAGTGCTGCCGGTCCCGTGACGCGCCTGTGACGGGGATCGGTGCCCACCGGCCCGAGAGCCGTGACGTGCGGCGGTCGGTCCTGGTCGCGGGTGCCGCCGACGTGCCGCACCGGGCGGCGGCTGGGCCGGCGTCCCGTGCCGGAGGTAGCGTTTGGCGCTGGGGACGCGAGGTCGGTTCGGGTAGCCTGCGTCAGGAGTGCGAGGGAGCACGATGAACTTCGACGAGATCAAGAACAAGGCGCTTCAGCTTGCCGAGGAGAACCACGAGAAGGTGGACCAGGGCATCGATGCCGCCGCCGGCTTCATCGCCGACAAGTTCGGTCACGAGGAGCAGGTCAAGAACGTGGCCGAGAAGGCCAAGGACATCCTTCCGGGTGGAGAGTGAATTCGTTCAACACGGCTGAGCGGGCCGTTCCCCAGGGGGACACCCGCTCGCCTTCCGCGCAGATCGTGACCTGGCAGGGCTACGACGTGGCCCGACTGGAGCAGGTCCGGTTCCTGCTGTCCGAACGCAGGCTGCGAGCCTCCGGCCGGCTGGTGTCGGCCGGGCCGAGCGAGCAGTTCAGCGGGTCGTTCGAGGTGTCCGTCGGTGAGACCGGCGCGGTCACCAGGCTGCTGCTGCGCACCGCGACGGTGTCCGAGGAGCGGCAGATCTCGGTGTCCCGGTCGTCCGAGGGCGTCTGGCTGGTGGACGCGGGCCAGGGGGCGGAACGGGCCGACTTCGACGGCGCGGTGGACGTGGACGTGCAGTTCGCCGTCCTGTTCAACGCGATCCCGATCCGCCGGCTGGGCCTGCAGAACGAGGCGGGCGAGCAGGAGCTGCCGGTCGTGTACGTAACGCTGCCGGACCTGTCGGTGAAACTGGTCCGCCAGACGTACCGGACGGTGTCGGTGGGGGACGAGCGGTCCGTGGTGTCGTTCGAGAGCGGCGACTTCCAGCAGGACATCACGGTCGACAAGACCGGCCTGGTCCTCGACTACCCCCGAGTCGCGCACCGGATCTGACCACCGGCCCACCCCGACGAGCCACCCCGCACTGGCACGGCCCGCCGCCACCGTGCCGTTGTGGCTGCGCAGACGTCGCACAAGCGGGTGACAGATCGGGGAAAAGGTACGGAAACACCGTTACCGCAACTCGGTGAAGTAAACGAGGTCACCCGAACCACCCGCCCCTGACCCACCCGCCCCTGACCCACCCGCCACGGACCCACCCGCCACGGACGATCGCCCCAGCCCCCTCAACCCCGACGAGCCACGCCCGCTCCGCCCCGACCGCCGGCCCACCTCCGCCGCCGCCCGGCCAGCCTCCGCCGCCGCCCGGCCAGCCTGGCGCTCCCGCTCGGCGCTCCCGGCCCGCTCGACGCCTGCGGCCCGGCCCGCTCGGCACCATCGCTCGGCCGGCGCGGCACCCGCCGGTCGTTCGCCTGCCGGCCCGCCGCCGCCCAGCCTGCGCGGCACCCCCTGGATTCGACCATCGCGGCGTCCCTCGCTCGGCTCGCGTAGCGGCCCCTCGCCCGGCCCAAGCGGGCACCTGCGCGCGGCACCCCCGCCCGGCCATCGCGGCGGCCCGCCGGTCGCCCGCGCGCCTGCCCCCGCCCGACCCCACCGGACGTCCGCACGCCGCTCGACCCATCGCCCGACCCGCCCCCAGGGGCGGCGAGCGAAAGACCGGCGTCGAGCGGGAACCGGGCGGAAATCGGGTCTGCGCTCAGACCCGGACGGCGATCGCCATCCCCTGGCCGACACCCACGCACGCCGCCGCGATGCCCAGGCCCCCGCCCCGAGCGCGGAGGTGGCGGCACAGGTCCGCCACGACCCGGGGCATCGACGCCCCCAGCGGGTGGCCGTAGGCGATCGCTCCGCCGTGCACGTTCACCTTCTCGCGGTCCACGTCCGGGAGGTGGTGGAGGACCGACAGGGCCATCGCGGCGAAGGCTTCGTTGATCTCCCACAGGGTCACGTCCGCGCCGGAGATCCGCAGGCGGGTCAGCAGCTTCCGGATCGCGGCGACCGGGGCGAGGGTGAAGCGGTGGGGTTCGTCGGCGGTCACCGCGCTGCCGAGCACCTCGCCCAGCGGGGTGAGGCCCAGGTCGGCGGCGATCTGCTCGGTGCCCATCAGCAGCGCCGTCGCGCCGTCGTTGAGCGGTGACGAGTTGCCCGCCGTGACCGGGCCCGACTCGGAGAACGCCGACGCCAGCTTGCCCAACCTCTCCAGCGAGGTCTCCGGGCGCACCGACTCGTCGCGGCGGACCGCCGAGCCGTCGCGCAACTGCACGGGGAACGCGAAGCCGTCGTGCACGCCCGCGTCCCACGCCGCCGACGCGCGCCGGTGCGAGCGCAGCGCGTACATGTCCATCTGCTCACGGGTGATGCCCAGCGCCACCGCCACGTCCTCGGCGGCCCGGCCCAGCGGCACCGTCCACTCGGCACGCATCCGGGGGTTGACCAACCGCCAGCCCAGCGCGGTGGACACCGACTCCATCCGGTCCGCGAACGCCTTGTCCGCGCGCGGCACGACGAACGGTGCCCGCGTCATGCCCTCCACACCGCCGGCGACGAGCAGGTCCGCGTCGCCCATCGCCAGCGCGCGACCGGCCTGCACGATGGCCTCGCCGCCGGACGCGCACAGCCGGTTCACCGCGACCCCCGGCACGGTCGGCGGCAGGCCCGCGAGCAGCGCCGCCATCCGGCCGATGTTGCGGTTCTCCTCGCCCGCGCCGTTGGTGTTGCCGTACAGCACGTCGTCCACCCGCGCCGGGTCGACCCGGTGTCTGCGCAGCAGTTCGACGATCGGCAACGCGGCCAGGTCGTCCACGCGCACCCCGGCCAGCCCGCCGCGGTAGCGGCCGAACGGGGTGCGGGCGGCGTCGAGGATCAGGGGGCGGTGCATGGCCTCATCTTGACACCGGAAGAGCCGGTCGGCCCCGGCCACGTGGCCGGAAACGCACACCGCGACCCGCTGCCGGATGTCCGGACCTTTGCCACCGCCGGCAGCGTGCGGAACCGACGTGCGGAACCGACGTGCGGAACCAACGTGCGGAACCGACGTGCGGAACCAACGTGCGGAGAGACCGGCGGTGCCGGCAGGAGAACCGGCGGGAGGGGCCGGCAGGGGCTCGGCTGAAGGGCCGGCGGACGAGGGGGGACTGGCCCGGGCGATGCCTAGTCCACCGAGAACGAGACGAAGGCCGACGTGGGTCGGGTCTCCGGGTTCGTGCCGTAGAGCTTCACCTCCAGCATGTGCGGTCCGGAGGACAGGTCACCGGTGTCGAGCGCCAGCCGGTAGCTGCCGGCGACGCCCGGACCGCCCAGGTTCGTCGGCACGGCCGCCACCCGCTCCCCGTCCAGGCGGACGACGAAGCCCGCCAGGCCGGCCAGGCCCGTCCCGCGCTGTCCGGACCGCCCGTCCAGCACCAGGTCGAACACCACCCGCCCGCGCTGGATCGGCGCCCCTTCCGCCACCGGCCGCCCGGCCGCGTCCAGGACGGTCCCGTCGACCCGCGCCAGGACCTCCTCCAGGCCGTTCAACGGGGTCGTCTCGACGCTCGTCGCGGTCGCCGGCGAGCCGGGCGCGCTGGTCAGCTCCAGGTCGACGTGGGTGGCCTGCACGCGCAGCGCCGTCACCACGGTCACCGCCACGTGGTCCCCCTCGCGGACCAGCGCGGCCGGCGGCAGGTCCGCCACCACCGGGTAGCCGACGCCCGCCCGCCACGGCACGCCCGGCAGCGCCGGGCGCAGCGGCACCCGCTGGTCGCCGATGGCCAGGGTGAACTCCGGCGCGGTGGGCGACGGGTCGGTGTGCAGGAGCGTCATCCGCAACTGCCCGCCGGTCACGCCGGGGATCGGTGTCGTCTTGGCCGCGACCGGTTCCGGCGCCACGACGACCCGCACCTCCGGCGTGGTGGCGCGCGGCGGCGCGGTGGCGGGTGCGGCGTCGAACGCGGCCAGGCTGAGGTTGACCCGCTGCCCGGTCGGCCCGGACACCGACACCAGCGCGGTCGCCTCGGTCCACGTGGGCACCGCCGGGCTGGACGCGACCACCTCGCCGTCGAACAGCACGCGCGCCCCGTCCCGCCGCAGCGCCAGCTCCCAGCGGTGGGTGAGGCCCGGGTGGAGGGTCGGCACCGCGCGCACCGAGGTGGTCTGCAGGCCGTCGGCGGTCAGCACCTCGGCGGTGGTCGTGCCGTTGCCGGACGCCACCCGCAGCCGGATCGCGCCGGGCGGGAGGCCGTCGCCGCTGACCGTGGTCACCGGACCGGGCACGAGGTCGAGCGCGAGTTCACCGTCCGGGCCGGGCGCGTCGGTCTCCACGAAGAACCGGCCCAGGTCGTCGGCGTCGCGCAGCACGAACGGGGTGCGTGAGCGCAGCACGGCGGGTGCCGACGCGCAGTTGCTGCTGATCACCAGCCGCCGGCCGTCCTCGCCCCGGCCGGGGGTGGCGCGGGCGCAGTTGGGCCGGACGGCGAGCCGCCAGCGCGCCGGGTCGGGTGCGTCGGGCTGGTCGAACAGGTCCAGCAGGGCGTACTCGCCGGTGCGGGTCGAGCCGGGTGTGGCCTGCCCGCGCACCGGTTCGGACCGCTGCCCGTGGGCGTCGACCGCGCGCACCTCGACCCGGTACTCCGCGCCGTCGTCCAGCCCGTCGAGCTGGGTCGCGGTCTGGGCGACCAGCCGGTGGTGCCCGACCTGCCCGTCACGGCCCCAGCCGATCTCGTAGCCGGGGGCGTCCCCGGTCCACAGCACCTGGACGCGGCCGGGTCCGGGCAGCACTCGCAGCCCGTCCGGCGGCTTCGGCGGCGCACCCGGCGCGGGCACCAGCACGCCTTCGGCGGCGAACGGCGCGAGCGAGGTCGGCGGCGGCGCGGACGTGCTCGTCCGGGCCACCGGGTCGCCCGTGGCGGTGGTGCGCAGCACCGCCACCACCCCGCCGAACAGCACCAGGCCGGCGGCTGCGGCGGCGATCCGGCGACGGTCCATGGCGTCAAGCTATGCGTCCGGGTGACCGGGGTCACCAGACGTTGCGGACCCGAGACCTACCCCGCGCCGATCTCGAAGGACCGGTCGGCGGACCGGACGCCGCCGCGCTCGTCCACCGGGAGCACGCGCACCGCCACCCGGTGTCGGCCACTCGGCAGATCGGTCAGGTCCAGCAGGAACTCGTGCCGCCCGCCGACCGCGCCGCCGGTCGGCAGGGTGACGATCCGGCCGCCGTCGAGGTCGACCTCGACACCCCTGATCGCGGCGACCTCGCGGACCGGGCCCGCGAGCAGCTCGACGACCAGCCGCGCCCGGCCGCCGCGCGGGAACACGTCGGTGGGCCCGGTGTCGTGCACGACGACCAGGTTCGCCGGGGCCGCCCGCACGTCGGGCGGTTCGCGCCCGGTGAGCCGGGGCAGCGGGCGCCGGGCGTCCGGCCCGTCGGACACCAGCACGTGCGAGTCGTTGACCAGGAAGTGCCGCGCGCCGCGCAACCGCACCTCGACGTCCGCCGCCGGTCCGCTGAGCGGGAAGTCCGCGTACAGGACGGCCGACTTGTCCGACCCGCCGGACGCCATGAAGACCGCCGGCGCGCTCTGCCCGCCGAACTCGACGGTGATCGGCTCGTCCCGCACGTCGCTGTCGACCGCGATGACCGACGCGGTCACCCGCGCCGACGTGCCGCCCGCGAGCCGGGGCGCGGGTGCCGTGCCGAGGACCACCGCGCCGTTCCGCACGGTGCCCAGCCCGAGCGGCACCACCGACGACGGCACCGGTTCCTCGCGCGCGCCGCCGACGCCGAACACGTCGACCTGGGTGTGCTTGGCGTTGCGGAACGCCAGTCGTGGCCGGGCGACCTGCCACGGCACCGCAACCGGCGCGGCGGCCATCGCCTCGCCGTCGCGCAGGGCCACCACGGCGTCGGGCAGGACCCGCAGCTCCCAGCGGTGCCGCACGCCCGGCGTGGGCGGTCGCGACGTGCCGGCGACCGGCACCACCCGGGAGGTGGCGGGGAAGCCGGGGCCGACCTCGAAGTCCGCGCCGTAGGGGGTGATCCGCAGGGCCAGCGCGCCCGGCGGGTACGGCCGGCTCAGCCGGCCGATGTCGTGCAGCGGTTCGGGCAGCAGCGCGAGCACCAGCTCGGCGTCGCCGGACTGGGCCGAGTCGGGGCCGTCCGTGGTGAGCACGACCCGCCCGACCGCGCCGTCGGGCTGCGGCGCGGTGAGCCGCAGCGGCACGTTGGACTGGAGGTCGAGCACGTCGCAGCCCACGTCGAGGCGCTCGCCGTTGAGCGGGCGCAGGCCCAGGCAGTCGGCGTTGCCGCCGTCGAACACCCGCCAGCGGCGCGGGCTCAGCGCCGCCGGGCCGTCGAGCACGTCGAGCGGCTGCCCGAGCCCCTCGGCCCACGACCCGTCGTGCAGCAGCCGGGGCACCCCGTGCGCGGTCGCGGGCGAGGAGCGCCGCCCCAGGCCGTCGACCGCCCGCACCTCGACCGCGACGTCCGCGTCGGCGTCCAGGCCGGTCAGCTCGGTCTCGGTCGCCTGCACCAGCCGGGTGCCGCCGGGCCACCGCACCTCGAACCCGCCGTGCGCGACGCCGCCGGTGGCCGTCCAGTTCGCCCGCAGGCTCGTCCGGTCCGGGGCGGTGAGCCGCAGCTCGGTCGGCTCGCGGACCGGTCCGCTGTCGGCGACGTACTCGACCCGGTCGTCCAGGAAGCGGGTCAGCTCGACCGGCGCGGGCGGCGCGGACTCGTCGCGCAGCACCACCACCGCGCCGGCGACCACCGCGAGGCCGGCGATCCAGGCGACGAGCTTGCCGCGCTCCACCCGGTCGACTTTAAGAGGTGCGCGCGAGCGCGGTGCTGCCGTTCAGCCCAACGACCCGCCCGCCACGCGCACCCAACGCCCGCAGCGCCGCCGGGGCCTGCGGCGAGGTCAGGTCGATGGTGAGCGGGGTGCCGTCCGCCCCCTGCCGCTCGACCAGGGCCAGCCGCGCCTGGTGCCCGGCGTCGATCGTCTTGGCCAGCCCGCCGGTCGACGCCAGCGACCCCCGGGCCGCGCCGAGCCTGCCCAGCGCGTCGTCCACGGCGTCCAGCAGCGCCGAGCGGTTGCCCTCGCACATCGCCCGGACCAGCTCGGGCCGGCTGCCCGCGACCCGCGTGCCGTCGCCGAACGACCCGGCGGCCAGGGCCAGCGCGAGCGGCCCGCCGTCCGCGCCGACGCTGGCCAGCACGGCGGCCAGCACGTGCGGCAGGTGCGAGATGCGGGCGACCGCCGCGTCGTGCTCGTCGGCGGTGGCGGGGACGACGTGCGCCCCGGTGGCCAGCGCGAGCGCGATCACGTCGGCGAGCACGTCCGCGTCGGTGCCGTCCTCGGCGGACACCACCCACGCCGCGTCCCGGAACAGGTCCGGCCGCCCGGCCGCCCAGCCGGACGCCGAGGTGCCCGCCATCGGGTGGCCGCCGACGTACCGGGCACCCGGCGCGACCCGCGCGACGAGGTCCCGCACCGGGCCCTTCACGCTCACCACGTCGGTCAGCCGCACCCCGGCCGGGACGGCGCGCAGGACCTCCTCGACGTGGGGCAGCGGCACGGCCACGACGACCAGCGCGTCCTGCTCCTGCGCCCGGTCCAGCGCCTCGGCGAGCCTCGTCACGGCGAACCCGTCCGCGCGCGCGGCCCCCGCGTCCTGCTCGGACGCCGTGGCACCCCACACCACCCGCCCCGCCGCCGCTGCCGCCCGCAGCAGCGAGCCGCCGATCAACCCGAGTCCGACCACGCACACGTCACGCACGGGGACATCCTGCCGGCGGCCCCGCCCGACCCCGCCGCCCGAGCCGGGCGGCAACCGGTGGCGGGAGTCGGACGTCCTCGACCACGTGGACGTCGAGGTGCTCTCCGGGCCGGGAGCGGCGCAGGTGGTCCGGCTGCTGAGCGGATTCGGGGCCGGGCTGGTGCACGTGACCGAGGTGTCCCGGCCCGGAGCGCCGGCTCTCGTGGTCGGGACCCGGCCGGACCCGGCAGCGGACGCGGTGGTCGCGCCGGATGGACCGGCCGTGCGGCGGCTGTGGGCGCGGCGGGTGGAGCCGTTCGCCCGGTGGTGGGCCGGGCTGCGGCACGCCCCGCCGGGCCCGCCCGTGCTGCACGACCACGACCCGGCCCTGCCGCTCGCCGCACGGCGGCTGCTCGACCGGCTGCGCGCCGGGCTGCGGGAGCACGACGACGGGTGGAGCTACGACCACATCGGTTCGACGGCGGTTCCGGGCCTGCGCGCCAAACCGCTCGTGGACCTGCAAGTGGGGGTGTCGGCGCTGCCCGCCGGGGGTTCAGCGGTGGACGCCGTGCTCGCCCGCGCCGGGTTCCGGCCGCCGACCGGCGTGCGGCCGGACGCGCCGGGCGTGCACCGCGACTACGAGCGGCAACCCGGCCTCGCCCCGCCGGGGGCGTACCGGAAGCGGCTGTACGTGCGGGCGGACCCGGCCTGCCCGGCGATCCTGCACGTCCGGCTGCTCGGTGCGCCGTGGTGGGCGGACACCGTGCGGTTCCGGGACCTGCTGCGCGCCGACCCGGACGTGCGGCGGGCGTACCAGGAGCTGAAGGAGCGGTCCGCGCGCGAGCACGGGGGCGGCCAGGACTACGACGACTACACCCGCTCGAAATCGGCCTTCTTCGCCGACCTGCCCTGAGCGGCCCCGACCTGCCCTGAGCGGCCCCCGGCCCTTATCCCGCGCGTCCGGGGGGCACGGTCGAACTCCCGCCGAGTGGTCCGCCTCCCGCGAGCCGGGGGCGCGGCCCGTGGGTCCGCCGCGCCCCCCGGTCCCCGCGTCAGCGCAGGGCGTCCAGCGCGAACGCCGAGTACACGACCACGCCGTGCTCCATCGCCGCCTCGTCGAACAGCACCCGGTTGGAGTGGTTGGGCTCGGCCTGGGCCAGGTCGACGCCGCGCGGGCACGCGCCGAGGAACGACATCGCGCCCGGGACCCGTTGCAGCACGTAGGAGAAGTCCTCCGCGCCCATCAGCGGGTCGTCCATCGGGACCGCCCAGCGCCGGCCCAGGGCGGCGGCGGTGATGTCCAGGACGTGCGGGCCGACCTCGGCGTCGTTCACCGTCACCGGGTAGCCGGGGATGATCTGCACCCGCGCGGTGCAGCCGTGCGCGGCGGCGACGTGCTCGCAGACCTGCGGCAGCTCCTTGTGCACCAGCGCCCGGGTGTCCTCGCTCAACGTCCGGATGGTGCCCTCCACCAGCGCCGTCTCCGGGATGATGTTGGTGGTGGTGCCCGCCTTGATGTTGGTCACCGACACGACGGCGGGCTGGTGCACGCTCACCCGGCGGGCGACCATCGTCTGCAGCGCGCCGACCAGCGCGGCGGCCGGTGGGATCGGGTCGACGGCGTCGTGCGGCATGGCCCCGTGACCACCGCGACCGGTGACGGTGACGTGGAAGGTGTCCGCCGACGCCATCGTCGGGCCGGGGCGGGAGACCACGACGCCCGATTGCAGCGTCGAGGTGATGTGCAGGGCGAACGCCTTCTCCACCGGCGTGCCGGCGGCGTCGAGCAGGCCCTCGTCGAGCATGTGCTTCGCGCCGTGCATCCCCTCCTCGCCCGGCTGGAACATGAACACGACCTGGCCGGACAGCGCCTCGCGCCGCGACGACAGCAGCCGGGCGGCCGACGCGAGCATCGCCACGTGGGTGTCGTGGCCGCACGCGTGCATCGAGCCGGGGGTCTCCGAGGCGTACTCCAGCCCCGTCTCCTCCTGGAGCGGCAGCGCGTCCATGTCGCCCCGCAGCAGGACCGTCGGTCCGGGCTTGCCGCCGCGCAGCACGGCCACCAGCGACGTGCTGGACTTGCCGGTGGTGATCTCCAGCGGCAGACCCGCCAGCGAGTGCTGGATCGCCGCCTGCGTCGCGGGCAGGTCCAGGCCCTGCTCCGGGTGGCGGTGGATCTGCCGGCGCAGGGCGACCGTCCTGGGCTGCAGGGCACGTGCCGCCTCCACCAACCCGGTGAACCGGGGCTCGGGTGCGCTCGTCTGTGCGTTCGGCAGAGTTGTGCTCATCCCTCGATAGTGGCATCGGAGAGTCCCTGCTGCCTCCGGCCGAGCCCCCCGTGCTACCGGGTGCGGTCCGGTGGCCCTACGGTGTGCACATGGCACACCAGGAGCCGGTCAACGGCTTCGCTGTCGCGGTGGTTCGGGAAGACGGCCGCTGGCGGTGCAGCAGGATGGACAGCTCGGCACTGTCCGAGCTCGACGCGGCGATCACGGAACTGCGCCGGCTCCGCTCCACGGGTGCCGTCTTCGGGCTGCTCGCGGTGGACGACGAGTTCTTCATCGTCCTGCGACCGGTGCCCGGCGGGGTGGCGCTGCTGCTGTCCGACGCGGCTGCCGCGCTCGACTACGACATCGCGGCGGACGTGCTCGACCTGCTGCGCGTCGACCCGCCCGACGAGGAGGACGAGGAGCTGTGGCCGGAGGGTGACCTGGCCGTCCTCGCCGACCTCGGGATGCCGCAGCACGAGTTGCAGGTGATCGTGGACGAGGTCGACCTGTACCCGGACGAGCAGCTCCAGATGATCGCGCAGCGCTGCGGCTTCGGCGAGGAGTTCACCGAGCTGCTGGACACCATCCAGGCGTGACCGGTCCACGCGCGCACGGGGTGGCGGACCGGGAGCTGGTCCGGGCGGCGATCGAGGTGGCCCGGCTCGCGCCGGCGACCGGGGACGTCCCGATCGGCGCGGTCGTGTTCGGCCCGGACGGCGCGGAGCTGGCGCGGGCGTGCAACGCGCGCGAGGCGTCCGGCGACCCGACCGCGCACGCCGAGGTGCTGGCGCTCAGGGCTGCGGCGGCCGTGCACGGCGACGGGTGGCGGCTGAGCGGCTGCACGCTCGCGGTGACCGTCGAACCGTGCACGATGTGCGCCGGCGCGCTGGTGCTGGCGAGGGTCGACCGGGTGGTGTTCGGGGCGTGGGAGCCCAAGACCGGCGCGGTGGGGTCGCTGTGGGACGTCGTGCGCGACCGCAGGCTCAACCACCGGCCCGAGGTCGTGGGTGGTGTGCTGGCCGACGAGTGCGCGGAGCTGCTGGAAATCTTCTTCGCTGGAATGTGATGCCGGTCACTTCTGCGTTATGGGCCGTTCGGAGGAGGCATCCCAGAGGGGGAAGGACCACTTGTCGGGAAGGGGAAAGCCGCCATGGGCGTTTTCGACCAGGCCAAGGACAAGGCCGAGCAGCTGATCGGCGAGGCCAAGGAGAAGCTCGGTCAGAAGACCGGCAACGAGGACCTCGAGGCGTCCGGCAAGAAGGACCAGACCGTGGGCGAGGTCAAGGAGACCGGCCACGACCTGCGGGACAAGACGGCCGGAGCCGTGCAGGACGCGAAGGACAAGTTCAACAGGTAGCAGCGGGCCGGGGGTCGGTGCCATCCGCAGGCACCGACCCCGGCCGCGCCCTCCGGTGCACGCCATGACGAGCGCCCCGTCGCTGAACGCGAAGGGGCGCTTCTCGGCGTCCGGATCACGCCGTTGCCGGCCGTTCCGGAAATAGCCCATGCGGGGGAACCCGCTGATCTGCGCGGCGCTCGGCCCGCTGCGACGATCGTCTGGTGTCCGTCGAGATCGCGGACGCCGCGCTGGCAGGCGGCGTCGCCAAGGGAGACTTGGCCGCGTTCGAGGTGCTGGTGCGCCGCTACTCCGGCCGGGTGTTCGGCCTCGCGTACCGGGTCCTCGGCGACCGCGCGGAAGCCGAGGACGTCACCCAGGAGGTGTTCGCCACCGCGTGGCGGAGGCTCGACTCCCTGACCGAACCGGCTGCCGTCCGCACGTGGCTGTTCCGCGTGGCGTACCGGCAGTGCCTGGGAGTGCTGCGGAGGTCGCGGACGGAGCCGGTGGGCGAGCTGCCCGACCGGGGCGCGACACCCGTGGGCCTCGGCCAGGGTCCGAGGGACCCGTCGTCGGTGGCGGAGACGGTGGCGGCGGTGGCGGCCCTGAGGTCGGCGTTGCGCGGACTGCCCGAGCCGCAACGCGCGGTGTGGCTGTTGGCCGAGGTGGACGGCTTGTCGTACGCGGAGATCGCGGGCGTGGTGGGGGCGAGCGAGGAGTCCGTCCGAGGCCGCCTGGCCCGTGCCCGCGTGCGCCTGGCGGAGGCGATGAAGGTCTGGCGCTGACCCCGGTGGAAACCGGGTGCGGCGGTCTTGTATTGTTCTCGGCGGTGGCGTGTCCGAGCGGCCGAAGGAGCACGCCTCGAAAGCGTGTGAGGTGAAAGCCTCCGTGGGTTCAAATCCCACCGCCACCGCTGCACGGGGTGTGACCTGCGAGAGCAGGTCACACCCCGTTCTAGTTCCCGGGCCTGTGCCGGTATGGCGGGCAGCAGGCCCGGACGCCGAACGTGCTCACGGTGAGGACCCGCGTTGCGGGAAGCGGACTCCCGTCGACGGTTGCTGCCAGCAGGAGTCCGGCTTCCGAGCCCGCCTCGCCCGTCAGGTGCTGTGACGCGAGCGCGAACCAGCGCTCGGCATCCCGGTGATCACCCCGGGCGTGAGCCACTCGGCCGCGCAGAACACGACACTCCGCCCGCTCCTCGGCCACGGCGCTATCGGAACTGTCACTCCCGTAGATCTCGTCAGCTCGCGCGAACTTGCCGGCCGCGTTGTCCAGGTCGCCGCGCAGAAGCGCTATTGCGCCCAGCTCGCGCAGTGCCCAGGCGAATCCGAGGTCGTTCTCGGTGGTGAAGTGCCACTCGGCCAGTTCGACCAGCAGCCCGACAACCTCGTCCACCATTCCTCGCGCCCTGTAGATGCCGGCGAGCACGTCCGAAGCGTGTGCGTGCCCGAACAGCGAATCGGTCGAACGGTCCTGCTGACAGCGTGCTCGCCATACGGAAAGCATCCGCGCGGCTGCCTCGGTGGCTGCACGAAGATCCCCTCGGGCTGCGAGGGTGACGGCGGTGCGGTGCAGAAGGTCGGACGTGGAGCGTGCAAGAGGAAACCGGTCGGCAAGTTCGATGGTGATGGCCCAGAGTCCGTCGTACTCCACCGCGTCGATGGCTGCGTATTTGCGCCAGAGGTGGTTCAGCAGTTTGGCGGCATCATCCACCGCGCCAACCATCATCGCTGCTTTCGCGGTGGACAGATAGTCGTCACCAGTTACGTTGGTCATCTCGTCTTCTGCTTCGAGGAGTCCTCTGCTTTCAACGGTGAAGCGGTGTTGCCCGCTTGCACCGGAGGTTTGGGCGCGAATGGGCTGCGAATCATTCTCATGTGGTACTGGTCCTCCTGCGGCTGTGCAATCATGGGACGTTCGGAACCGGCTCCGGCCGGGGAAGTCAGGGCGCAATGGCCTACGTGGTTTCTACCGGCTCGACCCGGTGTTTATGCTGCTTGTGGGGTCGGCAAGAGTTAGCAGGGGTTAGCTGATCGAGGAGGGTGCACATGCCGCCGTCGGCCGAGTCCGCATCTGGTGACGCTCTGCGGTCGGCCCGTGAGTACAAAGGACTATCCCTAACCCCGATGGCTCAGGCAACGCACTACACAAAGCCATACCTGAGTCAGGTCGAGACAGGCGTTCGGCCGGTTACCCTTGACCTGGTCGACGCCTACGAACGGGTTCTTGGAGACGACATGTGGCGCAAGGACATTCGGCATCCCCGGCTCGTCAAGATCCGGGACAGGCGGCAACTCGCGGAAGTCCGCGCCGCTGTCGAGGCAGGCGACCCGCACATCTTCGGACAGGGGCCCACGTCCAGTTCGATCGACGCGGCCGTTGCCCCGCTGGTGGGGCCGGACGGGGTGAAGCACTTCCGCACCTGGGCGCAGGAAGGAAAGACTTCCACCCTTCGGGCCAACGCGGTGAGCATCCTGGGGTTCCTGCCAGGGCGGGAGAACGCTGAAGTGGTGGCGAGGGTGTTGGAGACCGACGCGAAGGTTCGCCGGTTGTGCCTGGCGTCCGAGGTGTCCCGACTCACTCGATGCGACTGGGAGTCCGCCCTGCGGATCGCGGACGACCCCACCACGGCTCCGAGCCCCAGGAAGCTCGCCAAGCAACTGGCCAAGGAGGCCGTTGACGTCAAGGACAGCGAGAGCCGGTGGTGCGGCGGGCACCTGCTCCAGCGGATGGCTCCCGTTCTGGGGCGGAGCTAGTCCCAGTCGCTCAGCTCATCCGGTGCCGGGCCCACGTGCGTGCGGCGGCGGTGGCCGGTGTGTGCGGGAATCGGCGTTCCCAGAGTCGGACTACCGACGCGGCGAACGCGGTGGGGGCTTCGGGTGGTGCCGTGGCGAGATCCGGCGACCGGTGTGCCATCCACTTCTCCGCCGCTTCGGGCCGGTGGTCGGCGGCGATGAGGCGGATCACCAGCAGCGCGGGGTCGATCCACGCGGCCCCGGTTCGCCACCAGGCCCAGTCGACCACCTTCGCGGTGTCGGCGATCAGGAAATTAGCCGCGTTGAGGTCGGAGTGCACCAGGTGATCGCCGTGCATGTGGGCAGGCGCTCCTGCGGCCCATTCGGTGATCAGTCCGGCGTTCGACGCGGACCACGGGTCGGCGTTCGGCGGTGGCGCGGCGAGTTCGATCTCCAGGGCCTTGGTCCACTGGTCCGCCATGGGGCGTCGCGGTGTCTGCGGTGGTGGGGTGCGGTGGATCCTGGTCACTGCATCAGCGACGGCGGGGAGGTCGGCGGAGTCGGGGGAGAGATCGGCGTGGTGGCCGGCGAGGTGCTCGAACCCGAGGAGCAGCCACCCGTCCGCGTCAACGTGCCACAGCAGGGTCGGGGCGAGATCGGCTGGCAGGTGCGGGCTGATGGCGAGTTCGTTGCAATGCATGGCGGCCGATGGCGAACCCGTCGTGGTGCCTTTGCAGAACACCGGCCCGGACGGCGTGGTCAACGTGACGGCGATTTCCGAGTTCCGGCCACCGTGAGGTGGACTCACGTCCGATACCGGCCCGGTGTGGTGCTCGACGGCCCGTCGCACCCCTATCGGTAGTTCGTGCCAGTCGCGGCGGGCCGCCATTCCATAATCCTGTTCCAGGGCTGCTGCCCTTCGTCACGGACGTCAGCGTGCTGCCCCGCCGTCGCCGTCCCCACCTTGACCGCAGTTGGTACACCCCGCGTGGCATTGGGAGCAGTCAGCGAGTTGATCTGCCGCCGACCGGTCGTGCGAGCCACCTCGTCGGCGGCGTTCAGGGACCGCTCACGCCAGTACGGTGATGTGGGTCACGTGACGCACAGTGCTTGAGGGGTTGCAGATGACAGTGACCGATTCCCAAGACGCTCCCCGTCCTGACGAGGTCGGGGCCGCGTACGACGAGTTCGGCGACCTCTACGCCATGACCATCGGGGACGTCGGGCTGCACATCGGGTTGTGGTCGCCGCCCGGCGAAACCCGGCCGGCCGCCACGCTCACCGACCTGGCCAACCGGGCGCAGGAGCGGCAGACCGACCACCACCTGGACATCCTCGGCCTCACGTCCGGGGACCACCTGCTCGACCTCGGGTGCGGCAACGGTCGGCCCGCCGTCCGCATCGCGCAGCGCAGCGGGGCCCGGGTCACCGGGGTCACCGTCAGCCACAGCCAGGTGACCTTGGGGACCGACGCGGCCGAAGCCGCCGGGGTGGCCGATCGGGTGTCCTTCCGCCACGGCAACGCCCTGGGGCTCGACTTCGCCGACGACTCCTTCGACGCCGCCCTGTCGATCGAGGTGTTCCCCCACATCGACGACCGGCAGCAGGCGTTCCGGGAGGCCGCCCGCGTGCTGCGGCCCGGCGGGCACTTCCTGATGAGCGACTTCACCGCACGCGGGACCGCGCCCGCCGAGCAGGTGGCCGCGTTCCGCCAGACGTGGTTGTGCGGCCTCCCGACCACGCCCGCGAGGAACCTGGCGATGGCGGACGCCGCAGGTCTGGAGGCGATCACGGTCGAGAACCAGACGCAGAACCTGTCGTTCTCCGGTGACCTGATGGAACTGCTCTACACCCAGCGGCGCGAGGAGATCACGGCCCGCTACGGCGCGGAGTTCTTCGACCGGATGAGCCCGGTGATCAAGCTGATGTGCGCCTACACCCGCGACCACCTCGGCTACTACCTCTTCCTCTTCCGGAAGTCCGAGTAGCGGCGGCAAGGGAAGACCGCCGGAGGCGTCGGCTGCCTCGTCAGACCGCCGACGCCTCCGTCATGTGCGCTGTGCCCGTTTCCGGCGCTGGGAGGGCCACCGGCCGGGCACGTGTAGACCCTACCTTATGGTCGAACACACGTTCGAGTGATGGTGGGGAACCCCGGACGTGTCGGACGCCCGGTCCGCAGTGTGCGTGACTCACCCCTACGCCTGGTCAACAGTTAGTGACGGCTTCTTTCGGAGTTCACTCGTTCCGGGGAGGATTCGCGGACCCCGCCAACTCCCGGAGGATTCGTTGAGACCCACTCCGCTCCGCGTCGGATTAGCGGCTGCCGCCGCCTCGGCCGTGTCACTCGCCCTGGTGGTGCCCGCGTCCGCCGCGCCCAGCCCGGACGCCCTGATCGCCGAGGTCTACGGCGGCGGGGGCAACTCCGGCGCCTCGCTCACCCAGGACTTCGTCGAGCTGGCCAACCGGGGCTCCGCGCCCGTGCCGCTGGCCGGGTGGAGCGTCCAGTACCTGCCCGCCGGCGCGAGCGCGGCCAGTCAGTGGCAGGTCACGCCGCTGTCCGGCTCGGTCGAGCCGGGCAAGCGGTTCCTGGTCGCCGAGGCCAAGGGCTCGGGCGGCACGGTCGCGCTGCCCGCGCCCGACGCCACCGGCTCGACCGCCATGTCCGCCACCGGCGGCACGGTCGCCCTGGTCAACGCCACCACCGCGCTGACCTGCAAGACCACCGCCGACTGCGCTGCCGACGCCCGGATCCGCGACCTGGTCGGCTACGGCACGTCGACCGTCGTCCGCGAGGGCACGCCGACCGCGAACCTGTCCAACACCACGTCCGCCGCGCGCCCGGCGCCGGAGGACACCGACGACAACGCCGCCGACTTCGCGGTGGGCACGCCGTCCCCGGTCAACTCACGGGGCCAGGGCCCCGGCGACGAGGAGCCCGAGCCGGAACCGGGCGACAAGCGGATCCGCGACGTCCAGGGCACCACCCGGGTCTCGCCGCTGCTCGGCGCGAAGGTCGCGGGCGTCCCCGGCGTCGTCACGGCGACCCGCGCCACCGGCGACCGGGGCTTCTGGATCCAGGACACCGCCCCGGACGCCGACCCGCGCACCAGCGAGGGCCTCTTCGTCTACACGGCGGGCCTGGAGCCGACCACGCAGCCGGGCGACTCCGTCCTGGTGAGCGGCACGGTCGCCGAGTACCGGCCGGGCGGTGACACGGCGGGCAACTCCAACCTGACGCTCACCGAGATCACCAACGCCACCGTCACCGTGCTGTCCCGGGGCAACGCGCTCCCCGCGCCCGTCGTGCTGTCCCCGCCGGACGGGTTCGTCCCGACTGCGGGCGGCGGCAGCATCGAGGCGCTGGAGTTGGACCCCGCCACCTACGGGCAGGACTACTACGAGTCCCTCGAAGGCATGTACGTGCAGGTGGACGACGCGCGCGTGGTCGGCCCCACGAACAGCTTCGGAGAGACGTGGATCACCACCAAGCCGACGCAGAACCCGACCGTGCGCGGCGGCACGAACTACCTCGGCTACGACCAGCCCAACAGCGGCCGGATCAAGGTCAAGGCCGGCAGCGCCACCCCGCAGGCGAGCAACGTGGGCGACGTGTGGCGCGGCGCGACCGTGGGCAACGTCGAGTACACGAACTTCGGCGGCTACACGCTGGCCACGAAGTCCGTGGGCACCTACGCGTCCGGTGGCATCACACCGGAGAAGACGGACGCGGCCCGCTCGCACGAACTGGCCGTCGCCACCTACAACGTGGAGAACCTGGCCGCGACCAACGCCCAGGCCAAGTTCGACCGCCTGGCCGCAGCCGTGGTGCAGAACCTGGCGTCGCCGGACGTCGTCGTGCTGGAGGAGATCCAGGACAACAACGGCGCGACCGACGACGGCACGGTGGCCGCCGACGCCACCTTCGCGAAGTTCGTGGACGCGATCGTCGCCGCCGGCGGCCCGCGCTACCAGTGGCGGCAGGTCGACCCGCAGAACAAGGCCGACGGCGGTGAGCCGGGCGGCAACATCCGGGTGGCGTTCCTGTTCAACCCGGCGCGGGTGTCCTTCGTGGACCGCCCCGGCGGCGACGCGACGACCCCGGTGTCCGTGGTGCAGCGCAACGGCCGCGCGGCGCTGTCCGCGTCGCCGGCCCGCGTCGACCCGGCGAACCCCGCGTGGAGCAGCAGCCGCAAGCCGCTGGCGGGCGAGTTCACGTTCCGGGGCCGCACGGTGTTCGTGGTCGCCAACCACTTCAACTCGAAGGGCGGCGACCAGGCGCTGCACGGCCGCTACCAGGAGCCGGTGCGGTCGTCGGAGGTGCAGCGCGCGGCGCAGGCCACCGCGCTGCGGGCGTTCGTGGACCAGGTGAAGGCCGTCGACCGGGGCGCGAACGTCGTCCTGGCGGGTGACATCAACGACTTCCAGTTCTCGCCGGCGATCGCCACGCTCACCGCCGGCGGCGCGGTCGTGGACCTGATCTCGACGCTGCCGCCCGCCGAGCGCTACAGCTACGTGTTCGACGGCAACTCGCAGACCCTCGACCACATCCTGATCAGCGCGAACATCAAGCGGTACCGGTACGACGTGGTGCACGTCAACGCGGAGTTCGCCGACCAGGCCAGCGACCACGACCCGCAGGTCGTCAAGCTGCGCCCGAGCACCGGCAACCCGCAGCTCGACAAGCTGGTCTTCCTGCTGGAGGACCTGCTGGAGTGCGCGCCCAGGCCGTGACCGGTCGACGCGTGAGGAGGCCCCGTCCGGCACGTCCGGGCGGGGCCTTCCCGTCCGCGCCACCGACGACAGGACCCCGGTCACCTGACGGTGCCGGGGTCCTGGACTGCGGAGGATACGGGATTTGAACCCGTGAGGGGGTTAACCCAACACGATTTCCAGTCGTGCGCACTAGGCCGCTATGCGAATCCTCCGTGGAGAAGCCTACCCAACGGGGTGATGACCGACCAAAACGGCTGGTCAGGGCACGGGTCGGAGTTCGATGACGAGGGTGGGCGCGTCGCCGCGCTCCCAGTGCGCCTCGTGGTCGACCAGGTCGTCGATGACGCCCGCGTCGGCCAGTCCGTCGGCGCACGCCATCGCGGTCGCCGTGACGTGGTCGGGGTCGCGGCGGTGGCCGTCGGGGACGGTCCACCGCAGGCGCAGCGCGCACGGGCCCTGCGGTGGGACGCCGGTGACGCGGGCCAGGGCGGCGGTCGCGCCGCGCAGGTCGGCGAGCGCCCGCACCCGGTCGCGCGGGTCGGTGGGCAGGCGCGCGTTCGGCAGCACGAGCACGGTGCCGCGCCGGTCGGGCGGGTGCGGGAGGGTCGCCTGCCAGTGGGCGACGATGTCGGCCGGGACGATCGACCGGGTGTGGTGCCGGTAGTGGGCCTGGAGCGCCTCGACGGCCGAGGTCAGCGGCACGTCGGCGAGCTGCGCGGTCCAGGTCGCCAGGCCCGCGTCGTCCAGGACCGGGAACGCCGGGTCGACGGCTGCGGCGGCGGCCAGCAGCGCGGCGACGTGGGCGCGGTGGGTGGATAACCCTGTCATGGAACAAACTGTAGACAAACTAACAAACAAAATGAAGCCGTCCGCCGGAGTTCGTGCAGGTGGCCGGCGTTGCGCCCGCGCAGGGGGCCGTTCTCGCGCACCCCGCACCGGGGTTGTCGGCACGCGCCCGCATTCGGGAGACTTGATCTATGACCCACCCGGAGGACGGACCGGACCGACTGCCGGACTGGCCCCTGGGTCCCTACCTCCGCGAGGCCCGCCGGGTGGCCGGGCTGTCCGTGGCCGAGGTCGCCCGCCTGGCGGAGGTCAGCCACGCGAAGGTGCGCCAGCTCGAACGCGGGTACGCCGTCCGCGACGGCGCCCGCTACGCGGTCGGCACCACCAAGACCACGGTCGAGCGGGTCGCGCGCGCCGTCGGCGCGGACGTCGTGGAAGCCCTGCGCCTGGTCGGGATCGTCACCGACGACCCGAGCGCGCCCGGCCGCCGGGCGCGACCATTGGACCTGTCCGCGGTGTCCGACGAGGACCTGCTGACGGAGATAGCGCGCCGGTTCGGTGCACGGCACCGGGGCTGAACGCCGCGCCCGAGTCACGGCTGGAGGGAAGCAGTGCCGCCCCCTGATGCGGAGTGCTACGTCTGCTCGTCGGCGTCCGGTGAGCGCCTGCACCTGTGGTTGAGGTCCCTGGCCGCCGGCGGCGTCTGGGCGTGGCTGGAGGAGAGCGACCTGCCGGCGGTCGAGCTGACCCGCGAGGAGTCCGACCGGCTGCTGGCGCTGTGGACCGACCTGCGCCGGATGCTGCACGAGCGGGTCACCACCGACCAGCTCCGCTGCGTGGTCGTCACCGAAGTGGACAGTCGACAGCGGACCGCGCTCGTCTACGGCCTCCAAGACGGCTGCATCACCTACTGGCGCACGGGGGAGCCGCGCGACCCGGTGCTGCTGGACGTCCACGCGGTCGACGAGCTGATCGAGGCGTGGAACGACGTCCTGGCCTGAGCCGCCCGCACCGCTGCGCCGGGCCCGCCGCCGGCCCGCGCCCGGCACCGGCTACACTGGTCGCGGACCTCGTGCGGCACACATCTCGCGAACCTCCCCAGGGCCGGAAGGCAGCAAGGATAAGCGGGCTCTGGTGGGTGCACGGGGTCCCCTTTCTGTGTCGGACCCCTTCGGTAGGGTCTCCGCCGTGGCGCTCGCCCTCTACCGCAAGTACCGGCCGGCCACCTTCGCGGAGGTGGTCGGGCAGGAGCACGTCACCGACCCGCTGCGCACGGCGCTCGGGGCGGGGCGGGTCAACCACGCGTACCTGTTCTCGGGGCCGCGCGGGTGTGGCAAGACGTCCTCCGCCCGGATCCTGGCGCGCTCGCTGAACTGCGTGAACGGGCCGACGCCCGATCCGTGCGGCGAGTGCAACTCGTGCATCGGCCTCGCGCCCAACGGCGTGGGCAGCGTCGACGTGGTGGAGCTCGACGCCGCGTCGCACGGCGGCGTGGACGACGCGCGCGAGCTGCGCGACAAGGCGTTCTACGCGCCGGCCGAGTCCCGCTACCGGGTGTTCATCATCGACGAGGCACACATGGTCACGACGCAGGGCTTCAACGCCCTGCTCAAGATCGTGGAGGAGCCGCCGGAGCACCTGATCTTCATCTTCGCCACCACCGAGCCGGACAAGGTGCTGCCGACGATCCGGTCGCGCACGCACCACTACCCGTTCCGGCTGATCCCGCCGTCGTCGATGCGCGCGCTGCTGGAGCGCAACTGCGCCGCCGAGGGCGTGGCCGTGGAGCCGTCGGTGTTCCCGCTGGTCATCCGGGCGGGCGGCGGGTCGGCGCGGGACACCCAGTCGGTGATGGACCAGCTGCTGTCCGGCGCGGGTGCCGGGGGCGTCACCTACGACCGGGCGATCTCGCTGCTCGGCGTGACCGACGTGGCGCTGATCGACGACGTGGTGGACGGCCTGTCGGCCCGGGACGGGTCGGCGGTGTTCGGCACCATCGACCGCCTGGTCGACGCCGGGCACGACCCGCGCCGGTTCGCCTCCGACCTGCTGGACCGGCTGCGCGACCTGGTGCTGCTGCACGCCGTGCCGGACGCCGCAGACCGGGGCCTGGTGTCCGCGCCGGACGACGTGCTGGCCAAGATGGTCGCGCAGCGCGAGGCGACCCGGCCCGCGACGGTCACCCGGTGGGCCGAGGTGCTGCACCAGGGGTTGACGGAGATGCGCGGGTCGACCGCGCCCCGGCTGCTGCTGGAGCTGGTCACGGCCCGGATGCTGCTGCCCTCGGCGAGCGACGCCGAGGCGGCGCTGCTGCAGCGGGTCGAGCAGTTGGAGCAGCACGGCCCGCCCGCCGGCGCGGCCCCGTCGAGGCCCGCCGCGAGCGCCCCGGCCGCAGCTCCGGCTGCGGGCGGCCAGGTCGCCGGCCCGGCTGCGGGTGGCCCGGTCGGTGGCGCGGCTGCCGGCGGTGCGCCGGAGAGCGGGCGGACCTTCCAGCGGCCGTCGCAGCGCCCGCCCGCTCCCGCCGAGGAGCCCGCGACGAGCCCGCCGCAGGCCGCACCCACCCGGAGCGCGCCGCCCCAGCCCGCGTCGCACCCCGCGTCGCCCCAGCCCGCGTCGCACCCCGCGTCGCCCCAGCCCGCACCCGGTCAGACCGCACCGCCGCCCGGCACGCCGACCCGGAGCACGCCGACGACGGCACCGGCCCAGACGGCACCGGCCCAGACGGCACCCCCCCAGACGGCACCCCCCCAGACGGCACCGCCCCAGACCGCGCCCGGTCGGACGGCACCGGCCCCGAGCGCGCCCGCCCCCGACGAGGTCGCGCCGCGCGAGCCCGCGCAGGCGGTCGCCGGGCCCGAGGCGCCCGAGGTGGCGGCCGGCGAGGTGGCCGCGAGCGGCGTGGACGCGGCGGAGATCCGGCGGCGGTGGCCCGAGCTGTGCGGCATCGTGCGCGGGATCGCCGGGCCCAGCGCCGGGGCGCTGCTCACCAGCGCCACGGTCGGCGAGGTGGCCGGCACGTCCGCCACGATCAGCCACAAGTCCGCGCCGCTGGCCCGGCGGCTCGCCGAGCAGCGCAACGTCGACGCCATCGCCGCCGCGTTCGGCCAGGTCTTCGGCGGCACGTGGCAGGTCTCGTGCGTGCACGGCGACGCCGCGCCCGCGCCCGCCCGCCCGCCGCAGCAGGCCCGCCAGCAGCGGCCCGCGCCGACCCGGCCCAGCCAGGCGACCCGCGCGCCGGAACCCCCCCGGCCCTCACCGGGGCGGTCGGGGGCCGACGACGTGCCGCCGCCGCCCGAGCCGCCGGAGCCCGACGAACCCCTCCCGCCGGAACCGGTGGACGAGGAGGAGATGCTGGCTGAGGCCGCCCGGCCGGGGGCCGACGACGGGGGCGAGCGCCTCGACCCGGAGGCCGTCGTGCTCAAGCTGCTCGCGGACCACCTGGGTGCTCGGCCGCTGAAGGGCTGATCCACGCGGCTACCCTGGTGGCCTACCCCCGACGGAGAGGAACCCGCGGTGCAACCCGGTGGGCCGAACATGCAGCAGATCCTCCAGCAGGCGCAGAAGATGCAGCAGCAACTCGCCACCGCCCAGCAGGAGCTGGCCGACGCCGAGGTGGCCGGCACCTCGGGTGGCGGCCTGGTGACCGCCGTGGTGTCCGGCAACGGCGAGCTGAAGAGCCTGGAGATCGACCCGAAGGCGGTCGACCCGGACGACGTCGAGACGCTGTCCGACCTGGTCGTGGCGGCCGTGCGGGACGCGAACCGCGCCGCGCAGGAGCTCGCCGCGCAGAAGATGGGCCCGCTCGCGTCCGGCATGGGTGGCCTGGACGACATGGGCGACCTCGGCAAGCTGTTCGGCTGATGTACGAGGGGCCCGTCCAGGACTTGATCGACGAGCTCGGCAGGCTGCCGGGCGTCGGTCCCAAGAGCGCCCAGCGCATCGCCTTCCACCTGCTGGCGGCGGACCCGGCCGACATCGGCCGGCTCCAGGACGCCTTGCAGAAGGTGAAGGACGGCGTGGTGTTCTGCGACGTCTGCGGCAACGTCTCGGCCGAGGCGACCTGCCGCATCTGCCGCGACCCGCGCCGCGACCTGACCCTGATCTGCGTGGTCGAGGAGCCGAAGGACGTGCTGGCGGTCGAGCGGACCCGCGAGTTCAAGGGGCGCTACCACGTGCTGGGCGGCGCGCTGGACCCGCTGTCCGGGGTGGGCCCCGACCAGTTGCGCATCCGGCAGCTCCTGACCCGGATCGGCACCGACGTCGACGAGATCATCATCGCCACCGACCCGAACACCGAGGGCGAGGCGACCGCGACCTACCTGGTGCGGATGCTGCGCGACTTCCCCGGCCTGACCGTGACGCGGCTCGCGTCCGGGCTGCCGATGGGCGGCGACCTGGAGTTCGCGGACGAGCTGACCCTCGGCCGGGCGCTGTCCGGCCGGCGCAGCATGTGAGGCTGGTCGCGGTCGACGGGCCGTCCGGCTCGGGCAAGTCGACCTTCGCGGCGGGCCTGGCCGCCGACCTGGGCGCGGTGCTGGTGCCGACCGACCACTTCGCCACCTGGGACGACCCGGTGTCGTGGTGGCCGCGCCTGGTCTCCGGCGTGCTCGCACCGCTGTGGGCGGGCCGTCCCGCGCGCTACCGGCGGGTGGACTGGTCGGCGGGGTGGCCGCGACCGGGCGACGAGGTGTGCTTCGACGTGCCGGGCACCCTGGTGCTGGAAGGGGTGTCGGCGGCCCGCCGGTCGATCGCGCACCGGCTGGACGAGGCGATCTGGGTCGAGCACCCCGACCCGGCGCGACGCCTGGAGCGGGCCGTGGCCCGCGACGGCGAGCGCAGCCGCGCCCACCTGGTCCGCTGGCAGGCGTTCGAACGGGGCTGGTTCGCCGTGGACGGCACCCGCGCCCGCGCCGACCGGGTGGTCACGGTCGGCTGAGGCCGTCGAGGGACGCGCGGACCTGGTCGGCCTCCGGTGAGCCGATGGCGGTGAACCACTCCAGCGCCGAGGTCCAGTGCTCGCGCGCGGACTCCCGGTCGCCGGTGGCCGCCGCGGCGTCGCCGGCCAGGTGCTCGGCCCGCGCCTGCACGAACCGCTGCCCGGTGCGCCGGCTCAGGTCGAGCGAGCGCTTCGCGTGGTCCACGGCCTGGACCACGTCGCCCAGGTCCAGCCAGACCCGGCCGGCCAGGGCCAGCGTGCCCACCTCGGCCAGCCGCAGCCGGTACCGCACGGCGCTGTCGAGGGCCTGGTGCGCCGAGTACCTGGCCTCGTCCAGCCGGCCCGCCGCGCGGTGCGCCTGGGCCAGGCCCTGGCGGGCCGCGCACAGGCCCCACGAGTACCCGGTCTTCTCGGCGATCTCCAGCGCCTCGGTGTGCCGCTGCACGGACTCCTCGGTGCGGCCGATGCCGTGCAGCGCCGCGCCGAGCGCGTTCTTGGCGTCGCACACACCTTTGAAGTTGCCCAGCTCCTCCGCCATCGCCAGCGCCCGCGACGCCTCGGAGATCGCGTCCGCGTACCGGCCGCGCATCACGTAGGTGTTCGCCAGCCCCTCGTGCGGGATGTGCGCGAAGCCGCGCGCGCCGACCCGCTCGTACAGCTCGCCCGCCCGCTCGAACAGCTCCGCCGCCCGCTCCGGCTGGCCCTGGAACAGGTGCACCTCGGCCAGCGACCGGTAGCTGTCGGCCTGGGTGATCCACACGCCGAGCCGGTTGCCGACCTCCAGCGACTGCTCGAACGAGCTCATCGCCCGGTCGAGCTGGCTGAGCTGGAGGTAGACGCCGCCGAGGTTGATGTGCGCGATGCCCTCCTGCTGCAGGGCCCCGATCTCGCGGGTGATCACCAGCGCCCGCTCCAGGCAGTCCGCCGCCGTCTCCAGCTCGCCCAGGTCGACGTAGACGCCGCCGAGGTTGATCAGCACCCCGGCCTCGGCCAGCGGCGCGGCCCCGGTGCGCCGCTGGATCGGGATGGCGCGGCGGAAGTAGTCCACGGCGACCCGGTGCTGGCCGATCACCCAGTACAGGGTGCCCAGCGACGCCAGCATCGCCACCTCGCCGACCGGGTCGCCGATGGCCTGCGCGACCGCGAGGCCCGCCTTGGCCGTCGCCAGCCACTCCACCGGCAGGCCCTGCGAGTAGAAGTAGCGGCGCAGCGCGTCCGCGAGCTGCCAGCAGTCGGTGTCGGGCTGCCGGTCGGAGGCGTGCAGCACCAGCGCGACGAGGTTGGCCCGCTCGGTGTCCAGCCAGGCCAGCGCCTCGGCGGGGGTGGAGAACAGCCGGGGGGTCACGCCGGTCACCGCCGACTCGCGCGGCAGCCGCGTCATGCTCGACTTGACCGCCTCGGTCGCGTTGTCCACCGACCGGATCGACCAGTCCAGCAGGCGGCGGTGGGCGAGGTCGGTCTCGGCCGGGCCGTCGTCGGTGGCCAGCCGCTCCGCCGCGTAGTCCCGCAGCAGGTCGTGGAACTGGTAGCGGCCGGGCGCGTGGTTGTCCACCAGGTTGGCCGTGGCCAGCCGGTCCAGCCTGCGCCGGGCGTCCTGGGTGGTCAGCCCGCCCAGCGCGGCGGCGACGTCCGGCGTGATGTCGCCCGGTGCCAGGCTGAGCAGCCGGAACAGGGTGGCCAGCTCGGGTTTGAGCGCGGTGTAGGACAGGTCGAACGCGGCGTGCACGGCGGCCCGCTCGTCCCCCTCCACGGCCAGCGCGGCGAGCCGGTTGCCCGCCCGCAGCTCCTCCACGTACGACGCGATGGTGGTCTCCGGCCGGGACAGCAGGTTCGCCGCCGCGATCCGCAGCGCGAGCGGCAGGTGCGCGCACAGCTCGGCCAGCTCGTCGGCCGCCTCGGACTGCCGGGCCACCACGTCCTCGCCGAGCATCCCCGCCAGCAGGGCGTGGGTCTCCTGCCGGTCGAGCACGTCGAGCCGCACGTTGGACGCGGCGTGGCTGACCGCCAGGCCGCGCAGGGTGTCCCGGCTGGTCACCAGCACGGCGCAGCCGGGCGAGCCGGGCAGCAGCGGCCGGATCTGCTCGGCGTTGGCCGCGTTGTCCAGCACCAGCAGCACCTGCTGGTCGGTGAGCCGGGAGCGGAACATCGCCTCCTGCTCGTCCTGGTCGAGCGGCACGGCCTCCGGCGGCACGCCCTGCGCGCGCAGGAACCGGGGCAGCACGTCCACCGCGTTGAGCGGCGGGCCCTGGGCGTAGCCGCGCAGGTTCACGTAGAGCTGGCCGTCGGGGAAGTGCTGCCGCATCCGGTGCGCCGCGTGCACGGCCAGCGCGGTCTTGCCGACGCCGGGCGGCCCGGCCAGCGTCACCACCGGCACGCCCTGGGCGGTGCGCAGCAGCGCCTCGATGAGCTGCACGGCCTGCTCGCGCCCGACGAAGTCGCCGATGTCGGCGGGCAGCTGCGAGGGCACCACGCGCTCGCGCTGCGCGGGCGCGGCCGACCCGAGGTCCAGCGCGGGCGCACCGGCCAGCACCTGCTGGTGGACGCGGCGCAGCTCGTCGCCGGGGTCGATGCCCAGCTCCTCCGCGAGCAGCCCGCCGACCCTGCGGTAGGCGTTGAGCGCGTCGGCCTGCCTGCCGGACCGGTACAGCGCCACCATGAGCTGGGACCACAGCCGCTCGCGCAGCGGGTGCTCGCCGGTCAGCCGGTACAGCTCGGGCACCAGCTCGGCGTGCCGGCCCAGCTCCAGGTCGACCTCGACGCGGCGCTCCTCGGCGTGCAGCCGCCGCTCGCCCAGCCGGGCCACCTCGTCGCGGTGCAGCACCTCGGACGGCACGTCCACCATCGCCGGGCCGCGCCACAGGCCGAGGGCGGCGGTGAAGATCGCGGACGCCGACTCCAGCCGGCCCGCCGCCCGCTCCTGCTCGCCCTCCTCGACGAGCTGCTCGAAGCGGACGACGTCGATGGTGCGCTCGTCGACGTCGATCAGGTAGGCGTCCGGCACGGTCCTGATCGGCACGGCCGGGCCGAGGACCTGCCGAAGTCTCATCACGTAGGTCTGCAGCGTGCCGCGCGCCCGCGCGGGCGGTTCCGCGCCCCAGATGTGCTCCGCGAGCTCGTCCACCGACACGCTGGAACCGGCCCGCATGAGCAGCGAGACCAGCAGCGACCGCTGACGACCTGCGCGGACCGCCACCTGCTCGCCGTCGACCAGCACCTGCAACGGCCCGAGGACGCGGAACTCGACCTGTGGGCCCATCCCCGACCTCCCCTCCGCGTGCGTGCGGCTTTCTGTTGTCCGTTGTACAGCGTAGGAGAGCGTTTGCCCGACGCGTCGTCGTCACGTTGGGTCAGCGAACATGCGCCAGAAGTACGAGAATGCCGTTCCACGTGGCCGGATCGTGACCTGTGTTACCTCTGAAGGGTTGTGGTGACCGGTTAGGGTCGCTGACCACACCGTGTGATCCCGGATTTCCACAAGGGGTGTTTGATGGCTCATTCCCGAACGGCCCGGCGCCGCTGGACGGCCGCGATCGGCCTGACCGGCGTCGCCGCGCTCGCACTGTCCGCTTGCGCCCAATCCGACCGCGGTGACGAATCGGGGTCCGGCAAGACGGGTGGCACCCTCACCTTCGGCGCGGCCGGTGCTCCCAAGCTGTTCGACCCGTTCTACGCCACCGACGGCGAGACCTTCCGCGTCGCCCGGCAGATGTTCGAGGGCCTGGTCGGCTTCAAGCCGGGCACCGCCGACGTCGAACCCGCTCTCGCGGAGAAGTGGGATCACTCCACGGATGGCAAGACGTGGACGTTCACACTCAAAGAAAATGTGAAATTCCACGACGGCACGGCGTTCAACGCCGAAGCCGTGTGCGCGAACTTCGACCGCTGGTACAACCAGAAGGGCGTCGCGCAGAGCGAGGCCGTTTCGCAGTACTGGCTGGACAACTTCGGCGGCTTCGCGGACACCCCGGACAAGCCGTCGCTGTTCAAGTCGTGCGCGGCCAAGGACGCGAAGACCGCGGTCGTCGAGCTGACCACGTCGACGTCGCAGTTCCCGTCGCTGCTGGCGTTCCCCTCGTTCTCCATGTCGAGCCCTGAGGCGCTCAAGAAGTACGACGCCGACAACGTCGTGGCGGCCGGTGACGCGTTCACCTACCCGGCCTACGCCAACGAGCACCCGACCGGCACCGGCCCGTTCAAGTTCGGCAAGTTCGACAAGGCCAACAACGTGGTGGAGATCGTCCGCAACGACGACTACCACGGCACCAAGGCCAAGCTGGACAAGGTCGTCTTCAAGATCATCCCGGACGAGACCGCCCGCAAGCAGGCGCTCAAGGCCGGCGACATCGACGGCTACGACCTGCCCAACGCGGCCGACTGGGCCGGGCTGAAGAGCGACGGCTTCGACGTCAAGGTGCGCCCGCCGTTCAACGTGCTGTACCTGGGCATCAACCAGCTCAACAACCCGAAGCTCCAGGACCTCAAGGTCCGCCAGGCGCTCCAGTACGCGATCAACCGCGAGCAGCTGGTCAAGTCGCAGCTGCCCGAGGGCGCGGCGGTGGCCACCCAGTTCATGCCGCCGGCGGTGGACGGCTACGACAAGTCGCTCAAGGCCGTGCCGTACGACCTGGACAAGGCCAAGGCGCTGCTCGCCGAGGCGGGCGCGTCCGACCTGACGCTGAAGTTCTACTGGCCGACCGAGGTCACCCGGCCGTACATGCCCAGCCCGAAGGACCTCTACGGCGCGATCGCCGGCGACCTCCAGAAGGCCGGCATCAAGATCGAGACCACCAGCAAGCCGTGGAACGGCGGCTACCTGACCGACGTCGACAACGGCGCCCCGGACCTGTTCCTGCTGGGCTGGACCGGTGACAACGGCACCGCGCACAACTGGGTGGGCACGTTCTTCGGCCGCACCGACAACCGGTTCAACACCGGCAAGTCGCCGTGGGGCAAGCCGCTGGCCGACGCCCTGGCCGCGGCCAACGCCGAGCCGGACGCCGCCAAGCGCACCAAGCAGTACGAGGAGCTGAACAAGAAGCTGATGGAGGAGTACCTGCCCGCCATCGCCATCTCGCACTCCCCGCCCGCGATCGTGTTCAAGAAGGAGATCCAGGGCGTCACGCCCAGCCCGCTGACCGACGAGAAGTTCGGCTCGGCCAGCAAGGGCTGACGGACCGACAGAGATGACGGGGTAGCTCAATGCTCCGCTACACGATCCGACGGCTCATCCAGCTGGTCGGCGTGGTGCTGGTGCTGTCCCTGCTGCTCTTCGCGTGGTTGCGCGCTCTCCCGGGTGGGCCGGTCTCGGCCCTCCTGGGGGAGCGCGCCACGCCCGAGTCGCGGGAAGCCCTCACCCGACAGCTCGGCTTGGACCAGCCGATCGTCACCCAGTACTTCAAGTTCCTCGGCCGCGCCCTGTCCGGCGACTTCGGCACCTCGACCGGTGTCCAGCCCGGCGACTCGGCCATGGAGATCTTCCTCCAGCGGTTCCCCGCCACCATCGAGCTGAGCTTCCTGGCGATCGTGATCGCCATCGCGTTCGGCATCCCGCTCGGGTACATGGCGGCGAAGCGGCGCGGGAGCTGGTTCGACAACCTCAGCGTCGGCGGCTCGCTGATCGGCGTCGCCGTCCCGGTGTTCTTCCTGGCCTACGTGCTCAAGGACAGCCTGTCCTCGGTGCTGGGCCTGCCCACCGAGGGCCGCCAGGACGCCATCGACGCCACCCGGGTCACCGGGTTCTTCGTGTTCGACGGCGTGATCACCCAGGAGTGGGACGCGGCCTGGAACGCGATCGAGCACCTGATCCTGCCCGCGATCGCGCTGTCCACCATCCCGTTCGCGGTGGTCTTCCGCATCACCCGGGCGGCCGTGCTCGACGTCCTCGACGAGGACTACGTCCGCACCGCCGAGTCCAAGGGCCTCACCGCCCCGACCATCCGGCAGCGGCACGTCCTGCGCAACGCGATGCTGCCCGTCGTCACCACGATCGGTCTCCAGACCGGTGCGCTGCTCGCCGGCGCGGTGCTGACCGAGAAGGTGTTCTCCCTGCCCGGGGTCGGCCAGGCGCTGGCGATCGGGTTCGAGCGACGGGACTACCCGGTGCTGCTGCTGCTGATCATCATGGCCACGATCGTCTACGTGGTGGTCAACCTGCTGGTGGACCTCTCGTACGCGTTCATCGACCCTCGGATCAGGACGAGGTAGCCGCGATGGTCACTCCCACCAGGAAGAAGGACAGGATCGACGCGCTGGCCGCGTCGAGCGCCGAGCCCGACGCCGGGGTCAGCCTGGCCGCGAGCGCGTGGCGGACGCTGCGCCGCAGCCCGGTGTTCCTCACCGGCGCGGTCATCATCGGCCTGTTCGTGCTGATCTCCCTGCTCGCGCCGTGGCTGGCGCCGCAGGACCCGTCCGACCCGATGCTCATCGACCAGGTCGTGAAGGCCCGCAACGAGATCCCGCAGCCCCAGGACGGCCACCCGCTGGGCGGGGACCTCCAGGGCCGGGACTTCTTCTCCCGGGTGCTGGTCGGCTCGCAGCAGACGCTGATCGTCGGCGTGCTGGCCACCCTGATCGGGCTGGCCGGCGGGTTGACGCTGGGCACGCTGGCCGGCGCGTTCGGCGGCTGGGTCGACTCGGTCGTCATGCGGCTGGTCGACGTCATGCTGTCGCTGCCCAGCCTGCTGCTGGCGTTCAGCATCAGCGCGCTGTTCGCCCGCCCCAACCAGTACACCGTCATCGTCGCGGTGGCGGTGGTGCAGATCCCGGTCTTCGCCCGGCTGCTGCGCGGCTCCATGCTCGCGCAGCGGCACAGCGACCACGTCCTGGCGGCCACCGCGCTGGGCGTGAAGCCGGGGGCGATCGTGTTCCGGCACATGCTGCCCAACTCGCTCGGCCCGGTGATCGTGCAGTCCACGCTGGTGCTGGCCACGGCCATCATCGACGCGGCGGCGCTGTCTTTCCTCGGCCTGGGCAACCCCGACGACCGCATCCCGGAGTGGGGGCAGATGCTGGGCGACGTGCAGAACGTGTTCGACACGCACCCGCACCTGGCGGCCTGGCCGGCGGGTTGCATCATCGTGGTGGCGCTGGGGTTCACGCTCATGGGCGAGACCCTGCGCGAAGCCCTCGACCCCAAGAGCAGGCGGTGAGTCATGGCGTTGCTGGAAGTGCGTGACCTCACCGTGGTTTTCGAGCGCAAGGGGGAGCAGCCCTTCACCGCCGTCGACCACGTGAGCTTCGACGTGGAACCGGGCCAGACCGTGGGCCTGGTCGGCGAGTCGGGGTGCGGCAAGTCGGTCACCTCGCTGGCCGTGATGGGGCTGCTGCCCAAGCGCGGCGCGCGGGTCAGCGGGACCGTGTCCTACGAGGGCGTGAACCTGCTGTCCCTGTCGGACAAGGAGATGCGCGACCGGCGTGGCCGCGACCTGGGCATGGTGTTCCAGGACCCGCTGTCCTCGCTCAACCCGGTCATCCCGATCGGCGTGCAGGTGACCGAGGTGCTGGAGCGGCACCGGGACATGCCGCGCAAGAAGGCCATGGTCGAGGCGGCGGACCTGCTAGACAAGGTCGGCATCCCGGACCCGAACCGGCGGCTCTCGGAGTACCCGCACCAGCTCTCCGGCGGGATGCGGCAGC
The DNA here is from genome assembly GCF_040655415.1 of Actinosynnema sp. NPDC050436. NCBI lineage: Bacteria > Bacillati > Actinomycetota > Actinomycetes > Pseudonocardiales > Pseudonocardiaceae > Actinosynnema > Actinosynnema sp. NPDC050436. The sequence goes on from NZ_JBFAJV010000003.1 coordinate 732,913, forward strand.
GCGCGCTGATCGCGATCGCGCTGGCGTGCCGGCCCCGGCTGCTCATCGCGGACGAGCCGACCACCGCGCTGGACGTGACCATCCAGGCGCAGATCCTGGCCCTGCTCAAGGAACTCGTGCAGGACCTGGGCACCGCGCTGGTGATGATCACGCACGACCTGGGCGTCGTGGCCGGGCTGTGCGACGAGGTCAACGTCCTGTACGGCGGGCGGGTCGTGGAGAAGGCGCAGCGGCACGAGCTGTTCGCGCAGCCGCGCCACCCGTACACGCACGGCCTGCTGGCCTCGATCCCGAGGCTGGACGCGCCGCGCGGCGAGAAGCTGCACCCCATCAGGGGTTCGGTGGCCGACAACATCCCGTGGGACCACGGCTGCGCCTTCGCGCCGCGCTGCCCGAACGCGCTGGACGTGTGCGTCGAGCGGACGCCCGAGCAGGAGGACCTGGGCGCGGGCAGGCTGCTGCGCTGCCACAACCCGGTCCGGCCCACGGTGCCCGAGGAGGTGTCGGCATGAGTTCGCAGAGCGAAGCGGCGGCGGTGCCCGGCGGGCCGGTGGGCTCCACCGGGGCCTCCCCGGCGCGGTCGGCCCCGGACGCGGCCGGGGCGCCGGGTGCGTCCACGGCGGACGAGCTGATGTCCGTGCAGGGCATCAAGGTGCACTTCCCGATCAAGCGGGGGATCGTGCTGGACCGGACGGTCGGGTACGTGTACGCCGTGGACGGGGTGGACCTCAGCGTCCGGCGCGGGGAGACCTACGGCCTGGTCGGCGAGTCCGGCTGCGGCAAGTCCACCCTCGGGCGGGCGATCCTGCGGCTGACCGAGCCGACCGCCGGCCGGGTGGTGTTCGACGGCACGGACCTCACCACGCTCAAGGGCGAGTCGCTGCGCACCATGCGGCGGCGGATGCAGATGGTCTTCCAGGACCCCATGTCCTCGCTGGACCCCCGGCAGTCCGTGGAGTCCATCCTGGTCGAGGGCCTGCGGGCGCACGACCTGGACAAGGGCAAGGAGGCCACCGGCAAGCGGCTGCGGGACCTGCTGGGCGCGGTCGGCCTGCCGACCAAGTCGCTGCGCAAGTACCCGCACGAGTTCTCCGGCGGTCAGCGCCAGCGCATCGGCATCGCCCGCGCGCTGGCCGTGGAACCGGACCTGATCATCGCCGACGAGCCGGTCTCCGCGCTCGACGTGTCGGTGCAGGCGCAGGTGGTGAACCTGCTGGAGGAGCTCCAGGAGCAGTTCGGGCTCACCTACCTGGTGATCGCGCACGACCTGGCCGTGGTGCGGCACATCTCCGACCGGGTCGGCGTGATGTACCTGGGCGGCCTGGTGGAGGAGGCGACCTCGGACGACCTCTACGCCGAGCCGCTGCACCCCTACACCCGGGCGCTGCTGTCGGCGATCCCGGTGCCGGACCCGCTGGTGGAGGACCGCCGCGAGCGGATCCTGCTCAAGGGCGACCTGCCGTCGCCGGCGAACCCGCCGAACGGCTGCCGGTTCCACACCCGGTGCCCGTGGAAGCAGGCGACGAAGTGCTCGACCGACCGGCCGCAGTTGCGCGAGGTGCTGCCGGGCCACAAGGTCGCGTGCCACTGGGCGGAGGACATCCGCTCCGGCCGGATCCGGCCGCACGAGGTCGAGGCCGTGCTGGTCGAGGAGGGGGACGGCCTCTCGCCGGACGTCCCGCTGGTCGGCCCGGCGTCGGTGACCGAGGCGCTCAACCCGTGACGCCCGTGCGGGGTGCCTCCCCCTGGACGGCACCCCGCACGGCCGTCCCGCCAGCGGTCAGGCCCGCCAGTCGGGCGAGCGGCCGAGCAGCGCGACCAGCTTGTCGGTGACCGGGGCGTCCTCGGCGACGTCCAGCGCCGGCCCGAACGCCGCCCCCGGACCCCTCATCCCGGGCGTGTCCGGGTAGCGGCGGGCCACCTTGTAGGCGACCAGCGCGAGGTCGTCGTCCAGCGCGCTGTCGCCGCCGAGCGCGCGCTTGATGTCCCACCAGTGCACCACCGTGTCCACGAAGTGGGCGCCGATCAGGTTGCGGCCGGGGTGCTCGCCGAAACCCGGCAGGACCGCGCGCCGGTCCAGGAAGCCGTCGGCCCGGAACGACTCGGTGACCAGGTCGCTCGCCGTGGCGTAGGACGCGACCAGGTCGTCGGAGATCCCCGTGCGGGGTTTGCCGCCGTGCGCGCCGACGTCGAACTGGATCGACATGTCGACCAGGTGCCGCGCGACGTCGCGGACGGTCCAGCCCGCGCACGGGCTCGGCAGGTCGAGCTGCTCCGGTTCGAGCGCTGCGAGCAGCGCGGTGTTGCGGTCGATGGCGGTGCGGTCGAGCTCCAGCAGGTCCACGAAACCCCCTCAAAAGTTGTACGAACGATCGTACAATTAGTTTGCGAGCGGTCAAGGGGGCTAGCGTGGGCGGTGTGAAGGTCGACGGACGGGTGGAGCGCGGCGAGCAGACCCGGCGGCAGATCCTGCGGCGGGCCGCCGAGATCGCGTCGGTGGAGGGCCTGGAGGGGCTGTCCATCGGGCGGCTGGCGACCGAGCTGGGGGTCAGCAAGAGCGGCGTGTTCGCCCACTTCGGGTCGAAGGAGGAGTTGCAGCTCGCCACCGTCCGGGCGGCGGCGAAGATCTTCGTCGACGAGGTGGTCACCCCGGCGGGCGGCGCGACGGGCCTCGCCCGGCTGGAACGCCTGCTGGACGGCTGGCTCGCCTACTCGCAGCGCCGCACGTTCCCCGGCGGCTGCTTCTTCTACTCGGTCCAGGCCGAGTTCGACGCCCGCCCCGGACGGGTGCGCGACTCGATCGCCGAGTTCGACCGGAGCTGGGCCGAGCTGGTCCGGACCGCCGCGGCGGACGTGCCCGGACTCGTCGGCGACCCGGCGCAGCTCGCCTTCGAGGTGGTCGCGTACCTCGACCTGGCCAACGCCCGGTCCGTGCTGCACGGCGACACCGACGCCTACGCCCGCGCCCGCACCGCCGTCCGCCGGGCCCTGGACCGCGCTACCCGGCAGGCGTGACCGGCCCGCGCCGCGCGGCTCGCACCGCCACCCCCACCGGCACGCCGGCCAGCAGCGCCACCCCCCACGACAGCGCCAGCGCGACCAGCGGCTCCTCCACGACCCGGCCGCCGACGTACCCGAGCAGCCCCGTGTAAGCGCACCACAGCACCGACCCGACGAACGCGACCGGCGCGAACCGCCGCACCGGCCACCGCAGCGACCCGGCGACCAGCGCGCCCACGACACCGCCCCCGGGCACCCACCGCACCGCGACGAGCGCCACCTCCCCGCGCGCGGCGAGCCGGTCGGCGGTCCACCCGACCACTGCCCGCGCCCCGGGCCGCCGGAACCGCCGCACCGCCCGCGCCCCGGCGAACCGCCCGACCGAGTAGTTGACCAGGTCGGCCACGAAGCACCCGACCGCCGCCACGGCGATCACCGCCGGCAGCGGCAGCTCCCCGGACGCGGCGAGCACACCACTGCCGATCAGCGCGGCCTCCGTGGGCAGCAAGGGCACGGCGGCCACCACGAAGAGCACCAGCAGAGCGGTCATGATCCGGCAACGCCACCCACGCCCCGATCATCCCCGGCCGGTCGGACTCTTCAGCGGACGTTCAGCGCTGAAGGCGGGAAGGCGGTCGAACACCTCGCGCGCCGCGCGGCACTCGGCGGCGTCCTCCGTGAAAACCGCGCCGTGCGGGCAGGGGTGGTGGACGACCGAACGGCCTCCGGGCAGCCGGAAGAGCGTGAACACGTGCCCGATCCCGGGGTACGCCCCCACCTGCCACGGGATGACCCGGAGCGTGACGTCGGCCCGGTCGACGGTGGCGCCTTCGGAGACGTAGACGGTGCACCGGGCGGCGTCGAGCCCGTCCAGCTCGAGTGCTCCGGTCGGGGACAGGACGTCGATCCGCTCGGCCGTGCGGCACAGCAGGCTCAGCAGCGCCCGGTCGTCATCGTGCGTGGCCGAGCGCGGGACGGCGTCGGACCGGCCACGCGGCCGGGCAACCGGTTCGTCGGACATCGCGCCTCCCGGCGGCTCGGGCCTGTGTCGGAACCCTAAGCTATAGAGTTACCTAAGTTTTTAGGAATTCCTCGATCGGGTGACTGCCGGGCCGGGGCGGCCACCGGGCAGACTTGCCCCGACACGAAGGAGGGGCGCGTGGCTGAAGCCTCGGCGTTGAGCTGGCTGATCGGCAACGAACTGCGCGAACACCGTGATCGGGCGCGCAAGAAGGGCACCGAGGCGGCCAAGGTCATCGGGTGCACCTCGGGCAAGATCAGCCAGATCGAGGCGGGCATGTACCGCCAGCGCCCCGACGAGGTCGCCCTGCTGCTCGGGTTCTACGGCGCGGACCGGGCCGACATCGACCGCGTCGTGGCGTTGGCGAGCCAGGACGACGAGAGCACCTGGTGGGGTGCCTGGACCGACGTGGTCCCGGACTGGTTCCGGACGTTCGTCGGGCTCGAACGGCTCGCGTCGACCGAGTTCACCTACGAGCCGATCGTGCTGCCGGCCCTCCTCCAGACGGAGGCGTACGCCACCGCCGTGACGGCCTTCTCGCGGCGGGTCCGGCCCGACCGGGGCGACCGCGTCGTCCACTTCCGGATGGAGCGCCAGCGGCGGCTGACCGAGCCCGCGCGCCCGCTGGAGCTGCACGCGATCATCGAGGAGTCCGCGCTGCACCGGCCGGTCGGCGACGACGGCACCATGCGCGGCCAGTTGGCACACCTGCTCGAACTGGGCGAGCGGTCCACTGTGGAGATCCAGGTGATCCGGACGAGCGTCGGCGTGCATTCGGCCGACACGGGCCCCTTCGTGCTGCTCGGCTTCGACAACTTCCGCGACGCCGTGTACGTCGAACTCCAGGAAGGGGCGCTCAACGTGCAGGACCCCGCGCAGGTCCGTGCCTATAGCATGTCCGCGAAGAATCTTCGCGAAGCGGCGCTGTCGCGCCGAGAGTCCCGATCCCTGATCGCCTCGCGGCTCAAGGATCTGTAGCAACCGGAGATAGCCATGACCGTCCCCGCCCCCCGCTGGATCAAGTCCACGTACTCGGCCAACAACGGCAACTGCGTCGAAGTCCGCGCGACCCCGGCCGTGACCGGGGTGCGCGACTCCAAGAACGCCGACGGCCCCGTGCTCGGTTTCCCCACCGCGCGGTGGGCCGCCTTCCTCGCCGTCAGCCGGGGCTGACCGACCTCAGCGGTGGGCCCGGTTCAGGGCCGAGACGACCGCGCGCAGCGACGCGGACACCGTGGAGCTGTCGATGCCCACGCCCCACAGCACGCGGTCGCCCACCGCGCACTCCAGGTACGCGGCGGCGCGGGCGTCGTCGCCCGCCGACATGGCGTGCTCCGAGTAGTCCAGCACCCGCACGTCGTAGCCGACGGTGGCCAGCGCGTCCACGAACGCGGCGATCGGGCCGTTGCCGGTGCCGGTGACCTCCTGGGTCTCCCCGTCCACGACCAGCACGGCCTTGATCTTCTCGTGGCCGCTGCCGTCGCCGGTCACCTTCTGCCGCACCAGCTTCAGCGGCACGGACCCGTCCAGGTACTCGGTGGAGAACGAGTCCCACATGTCCTTCGGCGAGATCTCGCCGCCGTGCGTGTCGGTGACCTCCTGGATCACCCGGGAGAACTCGACCTGGAGCCGGCGCGGCAGGTCCAGGTGGTGCTCGGTCTTCATCAGGTACGCCACGCCGCCCTTGCCGGACTGCGAGTTGACCCGGATGACGGCCTCGTAGCTGCGGCCCACGTCCTTCGGGTCGATCGGCAGGTACGGGACCTCCCACGGGTACTCGTCCACGTGCTGCCCGGCGGACTTGGCGGCGTCCTCCAGGGCTTCCAGGCCCTTCTTGATCGCGTCCTGGTGCGAGCCGGAGAACGCGGTGAACACCAGGTCGCCGCCGTACGGGTGGCGCTCGGCGACGGGCAGCTGGTTGCAGTACTCGACCGTGCGGCGGATCTCGTCGATGTCGGAGAAGTCGATCTGCGGGTCGACGCCCTGGCCGAACATGTTCATCGCCAGCGTGACCAGGCAGACGTTGCCGGTCCGCTCGCCGTTGCCGAACAGGCAGCCCTCGATCCGGTCCGCGCCCGCCAGGTAGCCCAGCTCGGCGGCGGCCACGCCGGTGCCCCGGTCGTTGTGCGGGTGCAGGGACAGGATGATCGAGTCGCGGCGGGCCAGGTTGCGCGACATCCACTCGATCGAGTCGGCGTAGACGTTCGGCGTGGCCATCTCGACGGTCGCCGGCAGGTTGATGATCAGCGGCCGGTCCGGCGTGGGCTGCACGACCTCGGAGACGGCGTCGCACACCTCCAGCGCGTACGACAGCTCGGTGCCGGTGTAGGACTCGGGCGAGTACTCGTAGCGGAACTCGGTCTCCGGGTACTTCTTCGCCTCTTCCAGCGCGAAGCGGGCCGCGTCGGTGGCGATCTTCTTGATGCCCTCGCGGTCGGACTTGAACACGACCCGGCGTTGCAGGACCGACGTCGAGTTGTAGAAGTGGACGATCGCCTTGCCCGCGCCGCGCAGCGCCTCGAAGGTGCGCGCGATCAGCTCGGCGCGGCACTGGGTCAGCACCTGGATAGTCACGTCCGGCGGGATCGCGCCGTCCTCGATGATCTCCCGGACGAAGTCGAAGTCGGTCTGCGAGGCGGCCGGGAAGCCGACCTCGATCTCCTTGTAGCCCATGCGCACCAGCAGGTCGAACATCTTGCGCTTGCGGGCGGGGGACATGGGGTCGATCAGCGCCTGGTTGCCGTCGCGCAGGTCGACCGCGCACCACAGGGGTGCCTGCTCGATGCGCTTGGCCGGCCAGGTGCGGTCGGGTACGTCGACCACCTCGACCAGCTCGTGGAAGGGCCGGTAGCGGTGGACCGGCATCGAGGTGCCGCGCTGCGGGTTCCACGCGGGCTGGTCCGCCGGGGCGGGTCGCGCTGGGGGCCGGATGCGGCTGACGCCGGAGGTGTACGCGTCGGGTGAGGTCGTCATGGCTGAGGGGCTCCTGCCGGGCCTGGGGGGAGGACGACCGGCGGCAACGCTCGAACCCGCGACGGGGGGCCGGTCTGGTCAGACCCCGTCACGGCGGCGAAGCAGGAGGGCACGTGCCACGTCGCACAGGTTAACCAGAATCCGCGCGAACGTGGAACCGGCCGCCCAGATGGTGGAACTTCACCCGTCCGAGTTTCACTCGATCGTGGCTGGGGCACTTCTCTGACATGTCCAGATGGCGAACCTCAACGCGCAGCGGCGGCTTCACCGCTGCCCGGGTGATCAGCGGTGTTGGCGCTGTGTTCGCGCTCATCGAGGTGCTCTACATCCTCATGATCCTCTTCGGGGCGAACCAGGCCAACGCGTTCTTCCGCTTCATCCAGCAGCTCGCAGAGCCGCTGGCCCTGTTCTTCCCCGGTCTGTTCCAGCTCGGCAACGCCAACCTCGACGTCATCGTCAACTACGGTCTGGCAGCCGTGTTCTGGCTGGTCGTCACCGGCCTCCTGGCCCGTGTCGTAGCCCGGTAGCCGCAACCCCGCTCCCACCACGACCGGGACCCGCAGCCGACGGTGCGCTCCGCACCCGCGCGGGTCCCGGTCGTCGTGGGAACGCCGTCCTCACGCATCCGCCCCAGGGGTCCACGGCGTGCCCCACGTGCTGGTGAACACCGTCTCGGACAGCGGTTTGCGCTCACGCGGTCGCTTCTCCCGCGCCTGCAATTCCTCCGGCAGGATGCCCACGTCGCCGAGTTTTCCGATGGCCACCACGACTACCGGCACGACATCTTCCGGCAGGGCAAACGCCCGAGCCGCCGCCTCGTGGTCGAAACCGCCCATCTGGTGGGTCACCAGGCCCAAATCCACGGCCTGCAACGCCAGGTTCTGCACCGCCAGCCCCAGCCCGTACTCGCTGTTCGGCACCGGGCCGCGCTCGTCGGCCGTCGCCCGCGCGCCGAGCAGCAGCACCGACGCCCGCCCGGCCCACAGCTGGTTGCCGGGCCGCAGCACGTCGAAGATCCGGCGGAAGGTGTCGTCCCCCCGCTGCCCCACGACGAACCGCGCGGGCTGGGTGTTGCCGTGCGAGGGAGCCCAGCGGGCGGCCTCCAGCAGCAGGGTCAGGTCGGCCGGGCGCAGGGTCGCCTCCGCGTCGAAGGCCCGGGGGCTCCAGCGGTCGGCGATGATCGGGTTGAGTTCCATCAGATCGCATACTGCCAAGCCGTGACGGCGTACGCACCGAACCAGGCGCTGAACGCCACCGCGCCCACCAGCACGGCCACCGCCGTGGACGGCCGCCGCCGGACCAGCGCCAGCGCCACCGGGACGAGCAGCGTGAACGCGGGCACCAGCAGCCGCGCCTTGGAGTTCATCAGCCCGTTCGACCCCAGGTCCATCGCCAGCACCCCCACCGCGTACACCACCAGCGGCCACTCCAGCCCGCGCCGCACGCACAGCGCCACCAGCGCGACCGCCGCCACCAGGAACCACACCGTGGCCAGTTCCAGCACCGAGCGCGGGTCGCCCAGCACCACCAGCGCGAACTTCCAGGTGGCCGCGCCGCCGTCGAACCGGGAGTCCCAGCCCTCCCGCTGGACGGCGAACCAGCCGTCCCACTGCCCGGTGCGCAGCGCCACGTACCCGAGGTAGCCGAGCAGCCCCAGCGGCGCGACGACACCGCCGACCCACGCCCGGAGATCACCCCGCCGGGTGACCACCGCGACGACCGCCGCCGCGCACACCGCGACGACCAGCGCCGCCGCCGTCGGCCGCACGAGCCCGGCCGCCGCGCAGCACGCGCCCGCGAGCACCCACCGCCGTTCCACCACGCCGACCAGCGACCACGCCGCGAGCGCGCAGAACGTGGCCTCCGAGTACGCCATCGTCAGCACGACCGCCATCGGCGACGCCGCGAACAGCACCACCAGCACCAGCCCGGCCCGGTACGAGCCGCCGGACACCCGGCTGCCCAGCCGGTGCAGCCCGTAGGCGCAGAACAGCCCGCTCACCAGCGAGACCGCGAGCGCCGCGCCGACCACCGGCACGCCGGGCAGCCCGTCCACCCAGCGGACCAGCGCCGGGTAGCCGGGGAAGAACGCGAGCGGCGTCTCGTCGGTGCGCCGCGAGAACGCGTCGACCAGCCCCGGGTCCACGTGCGCGTAGCCGCCCTCGGCGATGCCCAGGAACCACTGCCCGTCCCACGAGGTGAGAACCCCGGCGACGTCCTTGTTCCAGCGCTCGGTCATCAGCCGCAGCGCCAGCAGGCCCGCCTCGCGCACCGCCAGGAACAGCACGGCGGGCGCGAGCGCCAAGGTCACCCGGTGTCTGGCCGCGCGCGCCAGCCGCTCGCGCACCGGCAGCGGTGCGCCCTCCGGCTCGACGTGGACGACCTCCAGGGTGGGCACGACGACGAGGGTAGTGCCCGTCACGGTCCCCGCTGTCCACCACGCGGGACGGGTAGTCTGCCCGTCGAGCTGGGGTTTCCCCGCTCAGGCTGCGGCTCGGAGGGAGAGGATCTGTGGCGCTCGTCGTCCAGAAGTACGGCGGTTCCTCGGTCGGGGACGCCGAGCGGATCAAACGCGTGGCCGAGCGCATCGTGGCGACCCGCAAAGCGGGCAACGACGTCGTGGTGGCGGTGTCCGCGATGGGCGACACGACCGACGAGCTGCTCGACCTCGCCCGCCAGGTGTCCCCGGTGCCGCCCGCCCGCGAGATGGACATGCTGCTCACCGCCGGTGAGCGCATCTCCATGTCGCTGCTGGCGATGGCGATCCACTCGCTGGGCGCGCAGGCGCGCTCGTACACCGGCTCGCAGGCCGGCGTGCTGACCACGTCCGTGCACGGCAAGGCGCGCATCATCGACGTGACGCCCAGCCGCATCCAGGACGCGCTCGCCGACGGCGCCATCGCGATCGTCGCGGGCTTCCAGGGCGTCAGCCAGGACAGCAAGGAGATCACCACGCTCGGCCGGGGCGGCACCGACACCACCGCGGTGGCGTTGGCGGCGGCCCTGCACGCCGACGTGTGCGAGATCTACACCGATGTGGACGGCGTGTTCACCGCCGACCCGCGCATCGTGCCCAACGCCCGCCGGCTGGAGACCATCACCTACGAGGAGATGCTCGAGATGGCCGCGTGCGGGGCCAAGGTGCTCATGCTCCGCTGCGTCGAGTACGCCCGCCGCTACGGCGTCCCGGTGCACGTCCGATCTTCGTTCAGCAACAAGCCCGGGACCATCGTGTCCGGGTCAGTGGAGGACCTTCCCGTGGAACAGGCGATGATCACCGGCGTCGCGCACGACCGGTCCGAGGCCAAGGTGACCGTGACGGCGGTCCCCGACCTGCCCGGCGTCGCGGCCCGGATCTTCCGGGTCGTGGCCGAGGCGGAGCTCGACATCGACATGGTCGTGCAGAACGTCTCCCAGGCCGTGTCCGGCCGCACCGACGTGACCTTCACGCTGTCGAAGGACGACGGCCCGCGCGCGGTGGCGGCGCTGGAGAAGGTGCGCGGGGAGATCGGCTTCGAGGCCGTCCTCTACGACGACCACGTCGGCAAGGTGTCGCTGATCGGCGCGGGGATGCGCTCGCACCCCGGCGTCACGGCGACCTTCTGCGAGGCCCTGGCGACTGCCGGGGTCAACATCGAGATCATCTCGACCTCGGAGATCCGGATCTCGGTCATCTGCCGCGACACGCAGCTGGACGACGCCGTCCGCGCGCTGCACGACGCGTTCGAGCTGGGCGGGGACGAAGAGGCCGTGGTGTACGCGGGGAGTGGACGATGAGCCCGACGCTGGCCCTGGTGGGCGCGACCGGTGCCGTGGGCACCGTCATGATCGACATCATCAACGGCCGGCCGTCGGTGCCGTGGGGCGAGATCAGGCTGATCGCCTCGCCCCGGTCGGCGGGCAAGAAGATCACCGTGCGCGGCGAGGAGCTGACCGTCGTCGCGCTGTCGCCGGAGGCGTTCGACGGCGTCGACGTCGCCATGTTCGACGTGCCCGACGAGGTGTCCGCGCAGTGGGCCCCGGTCGCGGCCGAGCGCGGCGCGGTGGCGGTGGACAACTCCGGCGCGTTCCGGATGGACCCGGACGTGCCGCTGGTGGTGCCCGAGGTGAACGCGGACGCGATCTCCGCGCGCCCCAAGGGGATCATCGCCAACCCGAACTGCACGACGCTGTCCATGATGGCCGCGCTCGGCGCGCTGCACCGCGAGTTCGGGCTGCGCGAGCTGGTCGTGGCGTCGTACCAGGCGGCGTCCGGCGGCGGCCAGTCCGCGATCGACCGGCTCTACGGCGAGCTGGAGGCGTTGGCGGGCAAGGAGGTCGGCGTCCGGGCCGGTGACGTGCGGGAGGTGCTGGAGGCGGCGGGCCTGCCGGTCTCGGACTCCCCGTTCCCCGCGCCGCTGGCGCTGAACGTGGTGCCGTGGGCCGGGTCGCTCAAGGACGAGGGCTGGACCAGCGAGGAGCTGAAGGTCCGCAACGAGTCCCGCAAGATCCTCGGCATCCCGGACCTGAAGGTCTCGGCGACGTGCGTCCGGGTGCCGGTCGTGACCACGCACTCGCTGGCCGTGCACGCGACGTTCGCCCGGGAGGTGACCGTCGAGCAGGCGCACAAGATCCTCGCCGCGCAGCCGACGATCGTCCTGGTCGACGACCCGGCGGCGAAGGAGTTCCCGACGCCGGTCGACGTCGTCGGCGAGGACCCGACCTACGTCGGCCGGGTGCGCCAAGCGCTGGACTTCCCGAACACGCTGGACTTCTTCGTGTGCGGTGACAACCTGCGCAAGGGCGCGGCCCTCAACACCTACGAGATCGCCGAAGAGCTGGTCGGCCGCCTCTAGGACGCGCACCCACCGACCCCGCCGGACCTTCGGGATCCGGCGGGGTCGCTGCGTCCGGGGGTGCGCGCGTTCGACTGCATCGCCCGTTCGTGGCGGTGGGCCGGTAGGTTCGCCACATGGCGGAGGCAGTGCTGGCGATCGACCTCGGCACGACGGCCACCAAGGTCATCGCGGTCGACCGGGACGCGGTGGTGGTCGGGTCGGCCGAGCACGGCTACCCGATGCGCACCACGCCCTCGGGCGAGGCGACGCACGACCCGGAGGAGGTCTTCCGGGCCGCGCTGCGGGCGTTGACCGAGGTCGCCGCGCAGGGGCACGACGTGCGCGCCCTGGTGCTGACCGGCGCGATGCACACCGTGCTGGGCCTCGACGCCGGGGGCGTGCCGGTCACCCCGTCGTTGAGCTGGGCGGACAACCGGGCGGTGGCCGAGGCGTCGGGCCTGCGCGGCACGCCCGAGGGGCTCATGCTGCACCGCGCGACCGGGACCCCCGTGCACACCATGTCCCCGCTGGTGAAGCTGGCCTGGTTCAGCGCGCGCGGGATCACCGCGCACTCGTGGTGCGGGTTGAAGGACTACGTCGCGCTGCGCCTGACCGGGCGACTGGTCACCGAGCACTCGTCGGCGTCGGGCAGCGGGCTGATGGACCTGCGGGCGCTGGCCTGGCACCCCGGCGCGCTGGAGTTCGCCGGCGTGCGGGCGGAGTCGCTGCCCGAACTCCTGCCGCCGACCGCCACCTTCCCGCTCACCCTCGACGTGCCCGGCGTCCTGCGGGGCGTGCCGGTGGTGCTGGGCGGCGGTGACGGGCCGATGGCGAACCTCGGCGTCGGTGCCGTGGCACCCGGTGTGGCGGCGGTGTCGCTGGGGACCAGCGGCGCGCTGCGGGTGGTGCGCGACCAGCCCGCCGTGGACCAGCGGGGGCGGGTGTTCTGCTACGCCGTCGCCGACGGCCTGTGGGTGCTGGGCGGCGCGGTCAGCAACGGCGGCGTCGTGGCGCAGTGGGCCGCCGAGGCGTTCGGCGTCGACGTCCCGACGCTGCTGCGCGAGGCCGAGGACGTGCCGCCGGGCGCGTCGGGTGTCGTGGCGCTGCCGTACCTGCTGGGCGAACGGGCCCCGTGGTGGGACCCGGACGCGCGGTCGGCGCTGATCGGGGTGCGCCGGGAGCACGGGCGCGCGGAGATCACCCGGGCGCTGGTGGAGGGCGTGGCGCAGCAGGTGGCGCTGGTGCTGGACGCGGTGCGCTCGGTGGCGGACGTGCACGCCGTGCGGGTGACCGGCGGCGCGTTCCGCAGCGCGCTGTGGGCGTCGGTGCTGGCGTCCGCGCTGGGCCTGGACCTGGAGCTGGCGGAGGACAGCGAGGGCTCCGGCGTCGGCGCGGCCCTGCTGGCGTGGCACGCGCTGGGCGAGCTGCCGGACCTCCGCGCGGCGGCGACCCTGATCAAGCCGACCGCCGTGATCCACCCGGACGCCGCCGCGCAGCGCTACTACGCCGAGCACCGGCCGATCGTGGAACAGCTCCACGAGGCCCTGCACAGCCTGGATCGGCTCCCGTAGGGCTGTCGTGCGGGCGGTGGCTCCCCGCAGGCGGTCAGCGGGGCAGGGGCGCGCGGGAGTCGCGGCTCCTGGTCGTCAGCACCATCGACCCGGCGGCGATCGCCACCGCGCCCAGACCCGCCACGAAGAACCCCCACCCGGGTGACGAGTGGTCGATCACGAACCCGGTGAACGGGGCTCCCAGCGCCGCGCCCAGCGTGAACGCCGACCCCTGGAGGCCCATCGCCTCGCCGCGCGCCGAGCCCGGCGTCATCCGGGTGATCGCCTCGCCCGTGCCGGCGATGGTCGGCGCGCACAGGAAGTTCGTCGGGACCAGCGCCAGCGCCAGCAGCCACGGCGACCCGCCGAACAGGCCGATCGGCACCGCGAGGACACCCATCACGCCCATCATCACCCAGATCGGCGGCACCCGGTCCAGCCCGCCGTAGACGAACCCGCCGACCAGCGACGCCACGCACATGACCGCGATCAGCGCGCCCGTCCAGTCGGTCAGGTCCATGCCGCGCATACTGGCGACCACCGCGACCTCGACCCCGGACAGCACGAAGGTCGCACCGCCCGCGCTGATCAGCACGCCGACCAGCCGTCCGGTCAGCCACTCGGCGCGCGGCACGGGCACGCCGTGGTCGACGTCGTCCCGCACGGGCGGGTTCACCGCGTAGAGGACCAGCCCGAACACCACCATCGACGCGCCGACCGCCCACATCGCCACCCGGCTGTGCCAGTGCGTGGTGAGGAAGACGCCCAGCGCCGGGCCCGCCATGAACGCCACCTCGACGGCCATGGAGTCCATCGCCAGCGCGGTGCGCCTGCCCTCCTCGGCGACCAGCGCGGTGGTGATCTGCCGGCCGATCTGCATGACCGGCATCACCGCGATGCCGGACACGAAGCACGTGACGAGCAGCACCTCGAACGGCAGGAACGGCGCGACGAACCAGAACACCGCCTCGGACAGCATCGACAGCGCGAGCATCGCGCGCAGCCCGCGCCGGTCGGTGAGCCGGCCCATCAGCGGTGCGCCGACCGCGATGCCGATCGTGGCCATGGCGCCGACCAGGCCCGCCGCGCCGTAGCCGCGCTCCAGGCTGAGCAGCACGTGCATGGTGATCGTCATGCCCGCCGCCGTCGCCGGCACCCGGGCGACGAGCATCAGCAGCATCAGGGACGGCAGCCGAGGCGTGCGCAGGACGGCGAGGTAGGGGGCGAGGTTCACCAGCTCATCTTCACTCCTGCGGGCAAGAGGTTTAACCACTCGTTTTCTTGACTGATTCCAGAAAGCATGGTGGAGTGGTGGAGCCATGACCCCAGGACCACGCGAACTGCTCAAGGACGCCGGGCTGCGCATCACCGCGCCCCGGCTCGCGGTCCTCGGCTGGCTCGCCGACCACCCGCACGCCACTGCCGATCAGGTGGCGGACGGGGTGCGCGCCAGGCTGGGGACCGTCTCGACGCAGGCCGTCTACGACGTGCTCAACGCGTGCGCGCGCACCGGCCTGCTGCGCCGGATCGAGCCCGCCGGTCACCCGGCCCGCTACGAGACGCGGATCGGTGACAACCACCACCACCTCGTGTGCAGGAGCTGCGGCCGGACCGAGGACGTCGACTGCGTCCACGGCGCGGCCCCCTGCCTGGAGCCCTCGCACGCGAGCGGCTTCGCCGTGGACGAGGCGGAGGTCCTGTTCTGGGGTCTGTGTCCGGACTGCCGTCCGGCCACCTGACTGCCGCACCCACAGAAGGAGCTTCAGCGTGACCGAAGCGCGTCACACGACGAACAACGCCGGCATCCCGGTGGCCAGCGACGACCACTCGCTGACCCTGGGGGCGAACGGCCCGATCCTGCTCCAGGACCACTACCTGATCGAGAAGAACGCCCAGTTCAACCGCGAGCGCGTGCCCGAGCGGGTCGTGCACGCGAAGGGCGGCGGCGCCTTCGGCCACTTCGAGACCACCGAGGACGTCAGCCGCTTCACCAAGGCCGCGCTGTTCCAGCCGGGCGCGAAGACCGAGACCCTGCTGCGCTTCTCGACCGTGGCCGGTGAGCTGGGATCGCCCGACACGTGGCGCGACCCGCGCGGCTTCGCGCTGAAGTTCTACACCTCCGAGGGCAACTACGACCTCGTCGGCAACAACACGCCGGTGTTCTTCCTGCGCGACCCGATCAAGTTCCCGGACTTCATCCGCTCCCAGAAGCGCCGCGCCGACACCGGCCGGCGCGACCACGACATGCAGTGGGACTTCTGGACGTTGCAGCCCCAGACCGCGCACCAGGTGACGTGGCTGATGGGCGACCGGGGCATCCCGAAGACCTGGCGGCACCAGAACGGCTACGGCTCGCACACCTACCTGTGGGAGAACGCGGCCGGCGAGAAGTTCTGGGTGAAGTACCACTTCAAGACCGACCAGGGCATCGAGACCCTGACCTCGGAGGAGGCGGCCCGGATCGCCGGCGAGGACGCCGACGCGCACCGCGCCGACCTGTGGCACGCCATCGAGCGCGGCGAGTTCCCGTCGTGGACGCTCAAGGTCCAGGTCATGCCGTACGAGGACGCCAAGGACTACCGCTTCAACCCGTTCGACCTGACCAAGGTGTGGCCGCACGCGGACTACCCGCTGATCACCGTCGGCAAGCTGGTCCTCGACCGGAACCCGGCGGACTACTTCGCCGAGATCGAGCAGGCCGCGTTCGAGCCGACCAACCTGGTGCCCGGCATCGGCACGTCCCCGGACAAGATGCTGATCGGCCGCATCTTCTCCTACCCGGACGCCCACCGGTACCGGATCGGCGCGAACTACGCGCAGCTCCCGGTCAACCGCCCGAAGTCCCCGGTGAACTCGTACTCCCGGGACGGCGCGATGCGCTACACCAACACGTCCGACCCGGTGTACGCCCCGAACTCCTACGGCGGCCCGCACGCGAGCGCGGCGGCGGCCGGGGAGACCACCTCGGCGTACGGCGTGGAGGACCAGGTCGTGCGCTCGGCGTACCACCTGCACGCGGAGGACGACGACTTCGGCCAGGCCGGCACCCTGATCCGCGAGGTGATGGACGAGGCCCAGCGCGAGCGCCTGGTGCACACGGTGATCAGCCACGCCGGCAACGGCGTGTCCGCCCCGGTGCTGGAGCGCGTGTTCGCGTACTGGCGCAGCATCGACAAGGAGACCGGCGACAAGATCGCCGCCGCCTTCGGCAAGTAACGCCGTCCAAGCGCGTTCCGCCGGTGGGGAGGGGCTCCGGCCCCTCCCCACCGGTCACCGTCCCGCCTACTCGGTCGCCCTCACGCCGTCGCCGTCATGCCGTCTCGCTCACGTCCTGGCGGGCGTTGGCCAGGGCCAGGCCGGTGCGCAGCGCGCCGACCGCCTCGGCCACGGCCTCGCGGAACACCCCGCCCACGCCGAGGATGTTCGCGTACCCGTGGAACAGGCCCTCGTGCCGCCGCAGCACCACCGGCACGCCCTGCTCGGCCAGCTTCTCCGCGAACGCCTCGCCCTCGTCGCGCAGCGGGTCGAAGCCGGCCGTCGCCAGGTAGGTGGGCGGCAGGCCGCTCAGGTCCTCCGCCAGCAGCACCGACAGCCTCGGGTCGGCGTGCGCGTCGCGGGACGGCGCGTAGTGGTCCAGGAACCAGTCCATCTTCTGGTCGGTGAGGAAGAAGCCGTTGCCGAACAGCTCGCGCGACCGCCGTCGCCTGGTCGCGTCCACCGCCGGGTAGAACAGCAGCAGGAACACCGGTTTCACCGCTTCGGCGCCCAGCGCCGTCACGGCCGCGAGGTTGCCGCCCGCGCTGTCCCCGCCGACCGCGATCCGCCGGGGGTCGATGCGCAGTTCCGAAGCGTTCGCCACGGCCCACCCGAACGCGGTGGCCGCGTCGTCGGCCGCCGCCGGGAAGGGGTGCTCCGGGGCCAGCCGGTAGTCGGCGGACAGCACCCGCACGCCCGCCTCGACCGCCAGGTACCGGCACAGGTTGTCGTGGCTGTCCAGGTCGCCGGCCACCCAGCCGCCGCCGTGGTAGAAGACCAGCAGCGGCGACCCGCCCGCCAGGCCGCGCGGGGTGTAGAACCGGCCGCCGACGCCGTCCATCGACACGGGTCGGACGCTCACGCCCGACACCACCGGACCGGTCACCAGGGCGTTGCTCCGGGCCATCGCCGTGCGGTTGGCCGCCGGCGTGGTGGTCGCCCAGTCCTCGCCGCTGAGCTGCTGGAGCCGCAGCAGCAGGTGCGCGTCGGGGTGCAGTCGCTGGCCGTCCAACGTGATCGGCGGTCCGGTGATCAGCCTCCGCAGCGGCCGGGGCAGGCCGAACGCGAAGCGCAGGGCACCGGACAGGACGCCGGGGGGCAGCGACTCGGCGATCTTCGACATGAGACGCACGTTACTAGCGGGTAGGCAGCCCGGCCACAATTGGACCTCCAGCTAGGTGGAGGTGGCAGGATCGGGACCATGACGGTCACGGTGGTGGGGGTCGGCGGTTCGCTGCGCCCGAACTCGCAGTCCGAGCGCGCCCTGCGGATCGCGCTGTCCGGCGCGGCGGACGCGGGTGCCAAGGTCATCGAGGTCTGCGGGCCGGACCTGGTGCTGCCGTTCTACGACCCCGCCGTCGCCGACCGCCCGGACAACGCCCACCGCCTGGTCGAGGCGCTGCGCCGGGCCGACGGCGTCGTGCTCGTCTCGCCCGGCTACCACGGCACGGTGTCCGGCCTGGTCAAGAACGCCCTGGACTACGTCGAGGACCTGCGCGAGGACGACCGCCCCTACCTGGACGGCCGCGCGGTCGGCTGCGTGGCCGCCGCGCGCGGCTGGCAGGCGTCGGTGACCACGCTGACCGCGCTGCGCTCCATCGTGCACGCGCTGCGCGGCTGGCCCACCCCGCTCGGGTCCGCGATCAACTCCCGCGAGGTCGAGTTCGACCTCGAAGGGGGCTGTTCGGATCCCACGGTCGCGGCCACTTTGCGCACGATCGGGCGACAGGTGGCGGAGTTCGCCGTGTCACAGACCGGTTGACGGCTGTACTGGGCGGGTAAGTCTTCCTCGGCGTGAGCTGCCGCGCCTCGCGGCGCGGTCCGGTGCGAACCGGGTGGTGAGGGGGACAGGAACCCGGGCCACCAGCTCGAAGGGGAGCGTTCATGCAGGTGCTCTACACGGCGGAGGCCACGGCGGTCGGCGACGGCCGCGACGGCGAGGTCCGCTCCTCGGACGGCGTGCTGGACGAGCAGCTCGTCACCCCCGTGGAGCTGGGCGGCGCCGGTGGCGACCGGACGAACCCGGAGCAGCTGTTCGCGGCCGGGTACGCGGCGTGCTTCCACAGCGCGCTGGGCGTCGCCGCCCGCCGGTCCAAGGTGCCGCTGAGCGGGACCGAGGTCACCGCGAGGGTGGGCCTCGGCCGGGACGGCGACGGCGGCTTCCAGCTCGCCGTGGACCTGCGCGCGCACCTGCCCGGACTGGGGCAGCCGGAGGCCGACGACCTGGTCGCCCAGGCCCACCGGATCTGCCCGTACTCCAACGCCACGCGCGGCAACATCGAGGTGGCGCTGACCGCCACCGTCTGAAGATCGAGGTGGCCCACCCCGCCACCGTGTGAAGGAGGCGCTAGCACCATGGCCAAGTCCCCGACCAAGTCCCCGATCTCCAGCCCGCTGTCCGACGCCGACAAGAAGTCCGTCGGGACCGTGCTCCAGGCGACCCTGGTCGACCTGATCGACCTGTCCCTGGTGGCGAAGCAGGCGCACTGGAACGTGGTCGGCAAGAACTTCCGCAGCGTCCACCTCCAGCTCGACGAGCTGGTCACCACGGCGCGCACCTACACCGACGAGGTCGCCGAGCGGGCCTCCGCGCTGGGCATCTCGCCCAACGGCAAGGCGAAGACGGTGGCCGCGTCCTCGGGCGTGCCGGACTTCCCGGACGGCTGGCTCAAGGAGGACGACGTCGTGGCCGCCGTCGTCACCGCCCTGGCCAAGCTGATCGAGCGCCTGCGCGGCCGGATCGACGAGACCGACAAGTCCGACCTGGTGACCCAGGACCTGCTCATCGAGATCACCAAGCAGCTCGAGCAGGCCCACTGGATGTGGCAGGCCCAGCAGGCGTGACCGGCCCCCGGGGTCCGCGCCCACCGCGGACCCCGGCCGGCCCGTCCTACTGCGGCCGGACGACCTTCCGGACGAACGCGACCTCCGCCGCCGTCTGCCGGATCGTCTCCGCGACCACGAGCGACCCGTGCCCGGCGTCGTACCGGTACACCTCGTACGCCGCGCCGCGCGCCGCCAGGCGCTCCAGGTAGTTGTCGATCTGCCGGATCGGGCAGCGCGGGTCGTTCTCACCCGCCAGCACCAGCACCGGCGCGCGCACCGCGTCCACGTAGGTCAGCGGCGAGCACTCGCGGTACCGGTCGGGAACGTCCTCCGGCGACCCGCCGAACAACGCCCGGTCGAACGCGCGCAGCGGCTCCATCTCGTCCTCGTAGGCGGCCAGGTAGTCCGCCACCGGCACGCCCGCGACGCCCGCCGCCCACCGCTCCGGCTGGGTGCCCAGCGCCAGCAGGGTCAGGTACCCGCCCCACGACGCGCCGTTGACCACGCACCCCGCCGGGTCCGCGAACCCCGACGACACGGCCCAGTCGTGCACCGCCGCCACGTCCTCCAGCTCGGTCAGGCCCGGCCGGCCCTCGATCGCGTCCCGCCACGCCGAGCCGTAGCCGGTCGAGCCCCGGTAGTTGACGTGCACCACCGCGTACCCGGCGTCCAGCCACACCGCGCGGTAGGCCGAGAACCGGTCCTCGTCCGCCGAGTGCGGGCCGCCGTGCAGGCTGAACACCGTCGGCAGCGGACCGTCCGGCGCACCCCCCGGACGTGCCACCAGCGCGTGCACGTCACCGACGAACACGTCCTGAAGCTCGACGGAGGGAGCCGCCCGGTGCCCCTGCGGCGCGAGCAGCACGCGCTCGTCGCCGT
Organism: Actinosynnema sp. NPDC050436; assembly: GCF_040655415.1. Taxonomy (NCBI): domain Bacteria; kingdom Bacillati; phylum Actinomycetota; class Actinomycetes; order Pseudonocardiales; family Pseudonocardiaceae; genus Actinosynnema; species Actinosynnema sp. NPDC050436. The sequence continues at coordinate 753,234 of NZ_JBFAJV010000003.1, forward strand.
CCACGTCCAGCACCCGCACCACACCCGGCTGCGCGCCCGACGACCAGGAGAACTCGACCGCGCCGTCCGGCCGCGCGGACGCCGACCCGACCGTGCCGTGCGGGGTGTCCAGCGCGGTCAGCACCCCGGTGCCCAGGTCGTAGCGGTGCAGCGTGTTGCGCGCCTGGAAGGTGTGCACGACCAGCAGCGCCTTCGCGTCCTCGAACCAGTCGGCGCTGATCTCGCCGGGCAGGTCGATCGGGACCTCGGTCTCGGTGTCGGCCGCGACGTCCCAGATCAGCAGCTCCTCGCGGCCCCGGCGCTCGTGCAGCACCAGCAGCCGGTTGTCGCCGGGCAGCGGGCTGAACGCGATGGCGTCCAGGCCCTTGCCCGGACCGTCCCACTTCTCGGCGACCGCCTCGCCGGTCGGCGTGATGACGCGCAGCGCCGTGTGCCGGTTGTCACCGTGCTCGGAGTGCGCCAGCGCGAGCAGCGTCTCGTCCTTGGACAGCGCGGCGACACCGCCGTCGTTCTCGTGCGCGTAGACCACCTCGGCCGGGCCGCCGTCGCGCGCCACGTAGACCGTCGTGCCGTCGTCGGTGGAGGTGCCGACGGCGACCAGCCCGTGCCCGATCTCCAGGCCCGCCGGGTAGCCCGCCGGCACGCCCTCGACGGCCGGCCGGGCGTCTTCGCCGGCGTCGAACGGCTCGCTGACCCACACGCCGAACTCGTCGCCGTCGCTGTCGGCGAACCACCAGATCGTCTCGCCGTCCGGGCTGAGCGCGGCGTGCGAGGTGCCGTTCGGGCGGTCGGTGACCTTGCGGTGGGTGTCCGCGCCGCGATCCCAGGCGTAGATCTCCCAGACCCCGCTGGAGTTCGACAGGTAGAGGCTGCGGTCCGGGGCGTCGTCCGCCCACCCGGGCAGGCTGACCCTCGGCGCGGTGAACCGGTCCCGCCAGCGGGTTTCGGCTTCGGTGTCGTCGAACAGCGGGTCGGGGACAGCGGCGGTCGGGTGCGTCGTCACACCCCCGATCCTGCCGGCTGGCGAGCCGTGCCCAGGTTCGCGGTGACCAGGTAGTAGTCCAGCAGCCCGCGCCCGGCGGCGCGGGCGTAGTTGCGGTCCCACCGGTCCGGCTGGTCGCCGAGCGCGAGCCACCGGTCCAGCCCGGTCCAGACGTGCTCGCCGATGCTGTCCGCGCGCACGTCCACGAACCCGGCGGCGCGCAGGTCGGCGGCGAACCGGCCCACCGGGTGGGCCAGGTCGAGGCCGGTGGCGAAGGTCTCCAGGAGCGCGGCGAGCTGCGGCCCGAGACCCTCATGGCAGGCGAAGAACGTGGTGACGGCCAGCCGCCCGCCGGGCACGAGCACCCGCGCGGCCTCGCGGGCGAAACCGGTCAGGTCCTCGAAGTGCTGCGCGGCCTCGACCGAGAGCAGCCGGTCGAAAGCGTTGTCGGGCAAGGGGATGTCCGACGCGGAGCCGGCGGTGAAGGTGGCCCCCGGCGTGTTCTCCCGGGCGCGGGCGACCTGCTGCGGGACCAGGTCGAGGCCGTGCAGGCTGCGGGGGTTGCGCAGCAGCACCTCGCGCGCGCCCCGACCCCGACCGCAGCCGACCTCCAGGACGCGGTGGTCCGGGGTGAGGGCGAGGTGGTCCAGGACGAGGTCGTAGAGGGCGCGTTGGGAAGCGGTGCGCTGGTCGACGGTGAGCGTGCCGCCGAGCGGGATGCCCGCCCAGTACCCGAAGTTGATGAAGCCGCCGGTGAACACCGGCCGTTCGGCGAGGTCGCCTGTCCCGTAGAGCCGGCGGAGTCCCTCGCGCGTCACGTCGTCAGCCATGCCGCCGATCGTGCCGCGCCGTCCGGGACGACCGCGTGGTACTGGTCCCTAGTCGAGTTCCTCGGCGAAGATCTGGTCCATCTTGTGCGAGGCCCGGGAGAGCGAGTTCACGGCGAGCCCGATGAGGGCGAGCACGAGCCCGGCCACGACACCGGCGACGGGGGAGGCGAGCACCGTGACGACCCCGGCCAGGCCGGCGGCGACCATGCCCCAGGCGACGAGGTGGACCCAGTTGCCGGAGGTCGGCTTGATCGCGGAGACGATGCTCATGTGCGGCTCTCCTACCGTGGAAGCGTCTGTGACCGACGTGATGCTTCGTCTTCGCGTCGATCTAGACCGTCGTTACGTTGCGTGAGTTGAACCGTCAATCATCACTCATTCGGTGTAACAGAAAGTGACATTTGCTCGTAGTGCGTTCCACGTTACGTCGGAATACGGCTACAAGGACGAAAGTTCACTCCATCGTGCGACCTAGCCCACGGCGAGTAGGCAAACGCAGCGAGTGACACCCATTGCTCCATCCGAGCGGACTTCTGGGCGGTCCCATCTCGGACCTGCCGGGGTTGGCGCGCTACCGAGTCACCCGCACCCGGGCAACTCGAATCGCCACCAACGCCCCACCCGTGATGAAGAGTCGGACGACGTTGACCCGGTGCCAGGTGCGCAACAACGCGGCCCGCTCGGCGTCGGACGGCACGCGCTCGACGAAGAACAGCGGCAGGTTGACGTTGCGGACGAGCCAAGCCGTCAGCCCGACTCCAACCCCGGACCCGACCACCGCCGTGACCAGCCACCCCCGACCACGCGCCGCTCCCCAAGCCGCAACGGCCCCGACAAGAACCGCAGGAAGCGTCCCAGGAGCCCCCACGGCGTAGTACCGCACCGGACTGCCACTTCCGAGGGGTGACACCTTCCCGGTTCGCTGAGCCATCCGGTCGGGCACCTTGGCAAGGGCCTCGTACAGGTTCCCGAACCACCACTGGGCGTGCCCGACCTCGGCCAGGCGCAACGCACGGGCGGCAACACGACGGGAGCGAGCCGAGACCATGCCACCGAGTCTGGCAGCAGCGATGTGGCGCTGTGCTTGCAGAGTGCGGACAAACCCGGATAGCGGGTCCGATACCTGGCCCCCGAAACCCCAGGGCCGGTCCACTGCTCTCGGTGCAGGCTAGGGCAGCCCTGTCGCTCTTCCGAGACTGGGTCAGACCGAATCGAAATGAGGGTGCCGGCGGGTAGAGTCCCAGCTCAGCAAGTGTTCTCCCCGCACACGCGGGGGCGGTTCCTGGTCCGCGTCCTGCGGGCGACGCCGAACCGGGGTCCGTCGAGAAGGCGGGACACCTGACGCGGTCGCAGCCCGAATAGAATCGGGCGTCTACGGGTAAAATTCCAGCTAGCGACGCCTCTTCCCCGCACACGCGGGGGTGATCGTCAAAATCTGGCCAGGCCGCAGGTTGCCGGTGCCTTCCCCGCGCGAGCGGGGGTGGTCGCCTCCTTCGGCAGTCAAGGGAACCTGCCAGAACCGCGCCGATGGCCGAGGGGAGAATCAGTGACCAGCGCACGGCGGCTCGACGGCTACACGGTGGAGGACTGGGAGAGTGTCACCCCTGAACCGGGTCATCGGATCGAGCTGCACGCCGGGCGGTTCGTGGTGAGCGCCGCGCCCGCCGTGGGCCACCAGCGCATCGCCGATCGCCTTCAGTCGTTGCTGGACGACGCTGTCACCGACAGCGGCATGGAAGCGGTCACCGCCGTGGGTGTTCGCGTCGCTCCACAGGTCGGCTACATCCCCGATGTGGTGGTGTGCACCGAGGTGCTGCCTGGTGATACGACCAATGTCGACGTGGTCCTGGTGGCATTGGCGATCGAAGTCGTCAGCCCATCGACCAGGCAGACCGACCGGCTCACCAAGCCGGCCGCGTACGCCGCCGCCGGCGTACCCGCGTTCTGGCGGGTGGAGATCAGCGACGAAACCCAGCCGGTGATCTACTGCTACCGCCTGGACCAGGGTGCCTACGTGGAAACCACCACACTCCGGGCGGGCACGGCTGGCACCGTTGACATTCCAGGCGGAGCCACGATTACCTTCGACCCGGCCGCGCTCACAGGACGACGCCAGCGCCAGAAGGATCGATAAGCCCTACCCAATCGGACACGGAGTTCAGAAGCACCGTAAGCGCTGTCCAGCACCTTACGGGTGCACTTGAACGCGGGTACTGACCTCAATGCGTAGTTCACTAGTACGTAGGGCACAGGTGCTTGCGCACGACCGCGAGTACCCGCTCGGCAACCTCCAGCCCGAATCCGTTGCTGGCGTCTGGCGCGATGAACCTGCGGTTCGTCAAGTCGACCAGCCTCGCCTGGTCGCCAGGGTGTTCCCTTACTGAACTGCACTGGTTGCGGCCCCGGTTGACGGCCTTATCGAGGTTGTCCTCGTCCACGAGACGCGGATCGATCGCCCGCAACTCGTCCAGGTAGGCCGCTTTTGTGCCTGCATCCGGCTCCGGTGGGATGCCGGCCGCCGCGGGCGCCGAGGACATCGCCGCCGCGTCGCTCGACGGTGCGATCACGCTGGATGTGGGCGCTGCTCCGCCCCCTGTGCTGCCACAGCCTCCTACCAGTGCGAGCACCCCACAGATCACCGGTACCGCCGTTCGCATCATGCCAAGTGCGTCGCCGAGCAGGAGTGGAGTGTTACCGCCCGATCGCCAGCTATAACCCGATAGTCGTGCCGTCTACGAGGTGTCTCCCCTCGTAGACGAGGCGACCTCTGGTCGGGTACCAATCCCATTGCCAGATGCTGGAGACGTCCCGCCTTCCCCGCAACCGGTCCATGACCAGCGAACTCCTTACCAAACATGCGAGGCGGGCGGTTGCTGCTTGCGGCGACGAACGTCCGCCACACGGCCGGCACTGGAACCGTACGACCGCGTCGAGGGCGAGATCCTGGCATTCCTTGCCCGCGTCGGTCAGCACCTGATTCCTGAACGCGTCTGCTTCGATGAAGTCGTCGCCGCGCAAGTCCCCGGCGACCTCGTTAGGCAGCGCATGGGTAAGCCCACGGCCGGGCATCTGCTCCTCGGGGCAGCGTGGTGTGGAACCCCGCCGGCAACAGCCGAAGGCCGTCGACTGGAGCTCGCGCCTCGCGGGGCACAGCGGCACGTCGGTCACGGAGGCGGTGGACCGTCACCGTGCCCGGCCGATGATCCAAGACGGCGCGACCGCCGTGAACCAGATCTCCCGGTCGCCGAGGCTCAGTCACGCAGTTAGTCACGCAGATACACGTCAGGCCCGGTATGTCTTGCGACATACCGGGCCTGATCTGGTCGGGGTGACAGGATTTGAACCTGCGACCTCTTCGTCCCGAACGAAGCGCGCTACCAAACTGCGCCACACCCCGGTCTTGCTCTCGAACGAGGAGAACTCTACCTGACGTTCCCACCGACTCCGAACCGGGTATCCCTTTCCGTCCCAGACCCCGTCTGACCTGCGACTTCGGTCCTCGCCACGAGGGTCAGCAGGCTGGCCTCGGGTGGGCACGCGAAGCGGACCGGGGCGTACGGGGACGTGCCGAGACCCGCCGAGACGTTCAGCCACATGTGCGCGCCCCACCTCGACACGCCTCGCGCGCGGGAGCGGTCCAGGTCGCAGTTGGTCACCAGGGCTCCGTAGCCCGGGATGCGCAGTTGGCCGCCGTGGGTGTGGCCGGCCAGCACCAGGTCGTAGCCGTCCGCCGCGAACGGGTCCAGGACGCGGGGTTCCGGGGAGTGGGTCACGCCCAACCGCAGCGCGGCCTGGGGGACCGGGCCCGCGATGTCCTCGTAGCGGTCGCGTTTGAGGTGCGGGTCGTCGAGGCCTGCTGCGAAGACGGACTGGCCCCCGACCGTGAACGCCTCGCGGGTGTGCGTCAGGTCCAGCCAGCCGTGTTCGACCATCGCCGCGCGCAGGTCGCGCCACGGCAGGGAGATCCCGTGGATCCGCTTCGTCTTGGACGACGGCAGCAGGTACCGGACCGGGTTCTTGGGACGCGGCGCGAAGTAGTCGTTGCTGCCGAACACGAACACGCCCGGCCGGTTGAGCAGCGGGCCCAGCGCGCGGATGACGGCCGGCACGGCCTGCTTGTGCGCCAGGTTGTCGCCCGTGTTCACGACCAGGTCCGGCTCCAGCTCGTCCAGCGCCGCCACCCACCGCTGCTTGGACTTCTGGCCGGGCAGCATGTGCAGGTCGGAGATGTGCAGCACGCGCAGCGGCGCGGAACCCGGCGCCAGCACCGGGACCGTGGCCCGGCGCAGCGTCCAGTGCCTCCGCTCGATCCCGGCCGCGTACGCGACGGTGGCGGTACCGAGGGCGGTCGTGGCGAGGAGGGCGCGGCCGAACGTGTTCACGGTTGCGAGGGTAGGGGGTTGACCGATTCGGGTCGCAGCGTGGTGCCCGGTAACGTTTGCCCACATGGCGGAGCTGAAGGCGCGGTTGCAGGCCGATCTGACGACGGCGATCAAGGGGCGGGAGACGGTCCGGGCGGGTGCGCTGCGCATGGCGCTGGCCGCGATCACCACCGAAGAGGTCTCCGGCAAGACCGCGCGCGAACTCGGCGACGACGAGGTGCTGCGGGTGATCACCCGCGAGGTGAAGAAGCGCCGCGAGGCCGCCGAGGCGTTCGCCGGCGCGGGCCGCACCGAGCAGGCCGAGCTGGAGCAGGCCGAGTCCGCGGTGCTGGAGGGCTACCTGCCCGCCCGGCTGGACGACGCCGAGCTGACCGCGATCGTGGACGCCGCCGTCGCGGAGGTCGCCGCCGCGCTCGGCGAGCAGCCCGGCCAGCGGCAGATGGGCCAGGTCATGAAGCTGGTCAACGCGAAGGTCGCCGGACGGGCCGAGGGCGGCACGGTGGCCGCCGCCGTGAAGTCCCGCCTGGCCTGAGCGCACCCACCCGCCGGCGACGCGACGAGGGAGCGCGCCAAGCCGGCCACGACCACGGCCCAGGCCGTCGTCACCGGGGCGGTGGGTCGGTCGGGATGGTGATCTGCGGCGGGTCGCCCGGCCGGCCGCCGGGTGGCGGTTCGACCGGTGGCGGCGGGGTGGTCGGGTCGGCGGGCTGCGGCGGCGGGACGTACCCCGTCGACACGAGCAGGGTCACGATCGTGCCGCGCAGCGCGCTGCCGCGCGGGGTCTGGCTGACCACGGTCCCCTTGGGCTGCTCGGAGTTCCGGTTCGCCGTGGTGACCTTGTACCCGGCCTCCTCCAGGATGCGGGTGGCGTCGTTGACCTGCCTGCCCACCACCTCGGGGATCTGGATCTCCTTGCCGCCCTTGCGGTAGCGGTCCTCGACGGGCGGCAGGTCGCGCGGCGGCAGGGGCTCGTGGACCTTCACCATGGTGTCGAACCACGTCCTCGCGGGCACGGTGCCGCCGTAGATGTCGCCCTCCCCGCACAGCCTCGGCGGCCCGCCGTTGACGCAGATGCCGCGCGGGGTGGTGCCGTCGTTGAACGTCTGCACGGAACCCGCGTAGTCCGGGGTGGCCCCGATGAACGCCGCCGACTTGTAGTCCTCCGTGGTGCCGGTCTTGCCGAGCATCGGCCGGCTCCACTTGGCGTTGCGCGCGGCCACGGCCGCCGTGCCCGAGCCCTGGTCGTCCTTGCTCATCCCGGTCGCCAGGCCGTTCGCCAGACCCTCGGCCACCACCTGCTCGCACGGTGCCTCGTTGACCGGGACGGCTTTGCCGTTGCGGTCGAGCACCGCCATGATCGGCGTCGGCGGGCACCACACCCCGCCGCTCATGATGGTCGCGGCCACGTTCGCCAGCTCCAGCGTGCTCACCGGCGCGGGGCTGAGGGTGAAGGAGGCGTTGCCGCCGTTGGACTTGTAGAACTCGGTCTGCGAGATCCGCAGCTGCTTGTCCTTGGCCTTCGGGTCGGGCCGGGTGCCGGCGATGTTGGTGGCCATGGTCTCGCGCATCCCCAGCCGGGACGCCATGTCCACCACCGGGTCCATGCCCAGCTGCTCCTCCAGGATCACGAACCCGGTGTTGGGCGAGGTCTGGAGCGCGGTCTGCAACGTCATCTGCGGCGGGTAGTTGGAGGTCGCGTTGCCCAGGCAGTACCACCGGGTGCCGGGTTCGCCGGTGGACGGGCACCGCTCGCCGCCGCCCTTGAACACCCGCGACACGTGCGAGTTCGGCGTGGACATGGTGTTCTCGATGCCCATGCCCTTCTCCAGCGCCGCCGCCGCCGTGAACACCTTGTAGACGCTGCCCGCGCCGAACTTGTTCTCCACACCGGACGGCAGGTCGTAGGTGGTCTGGAACTGGTCGGCCTTCAGGCCGTAGTCGCGGTTGGCGACCAGCGCCACCACCTCGTGCTTGTCCCGGCCCGGCCGGACGATCGCCATCGCGTTGGCGATCCCCTCGGTGTCCTTGGCGACCTGGCCCTCGGCGGACTCCTTGGCCTGCTTGGTGATCGTGCGGTCCAGCGTGGTCTGGATCGTGTAGCCGCCGTTCTTGAGCTGCTCCAGGCTGAAGCCGTTGCGCTCCAGGTAGGTCACGACGTAGGAGCAGAAGAACCCGTTCTCCGGGCCCGCGCCGACGCAGCCGTTGGGCGGGGTGCGGACCGGTTCGGCCAGGCCGAGCGGCTCCTTCTTGGCGGCCTCGGCGGCGTCGCGGGACAGCTTGTCGTTCTCGACCATCTTGTCGATCACCTGGTTGCGCCGCTCCAGCGCCTTCTCCGGGAAGACCTCCGGGTTGAGCGCGGACGGGCTGTTGACCATGCCGGCCAGCACGGCGGCCTGCGGCACGGTCAGCGCGTCGGGCGTGGTGTTGAAGTACGCCTGGGACGCGGCGGCGATGCCGTAGATGGTCGAGCCGAACGGCACCACGTTGAGGTAGCGGGCCAGGATTTCGTCCTTGCCGAGTTTGCGTTCGAGCTGCAACGCGATGCGCGCTTCACGGGCCTTGCGCGCAATTGTCTGCTCTTGTGCTTTCTGTTGCTCGACCTGGTTGTTCCGTGCAACCACGTGCACGAGGTAGTTCTTCACGTATTGCTGAGTGAGCGTGGAGGCACCCTGCGTGACGGCCCCGCTGAACTGGTTGGTCAGCCCGGCCCGGATCGTGCCCCGCCAGTCGACGCCCTCGTGTTCGTAGAAACGTCGATCTTCGACCGACACGAGGGCGGCCTTCATCGACGCGGCGATCTTGTCCGGTGGGACCAGCACCCGGTACTGGTCGTACAGGTACGCGATCGGTGCCCCGTCCTTGTCCGTGATCGTGGAGATCAGCGGCGGGTCGGTGGTCACGAGATCTGCGGAGATGCTGTCCACCGTGTCGCTGGCTCTGTTCGAGACCAACCCCAGCGAGCCCACGACGGGGAACATCATGCCTGCCAGCAACACGCCCGCCAGCAGACACAGTCCGAGCAGTTTCAGCACGCCGTTCCTGGCTCGCATGGACTTGAGCGTAGCGGGGACCTGAACGGGTGATCAGCATCGCGCAACCTTCATTACCCAGGATGAGTACTCGTACTCAAGACAGGTAACAGGTGGGCAACCCAGGGTTGGAGGTGGAACCGGAAGGCTCTACAGTCCGTCACTGTCCAAGACAGCAGCCGACGGCACGACCACTCGATGTGGGGAGCCTACGGCATCCGCGGCAGGGGTGTGGCGGATTTAAAAGAGTCTGGGCACTGTGTGAACTGAGGTGGGGGTTATGCAGCAGCAGGGGGATTGGCGCATCAACGCCTCGTGCCGGGACGAGGAGCCGGACCAGCTCTTCGTCCGAGGTGCGGAGCAGCGCAAGGCCAAGGTGGTGTGCCTGGGGTGCCCGGTGCGCACCGAGTGCCTCGCCGAGGCGCTCGACAACCGGATCGAGTTCGGCGTCTGGGGCGGCATGACGGAGCGGGAGCGTCGAGCGCTCCTGCGCCGCCGCCCCGACGTCACGTCCTGGCACGAACTCCTGGACACCGCGCGCCAGGAGCACACCGAGGAGAAGGTCGGGTAGTCACTCGCCCGCGAGCCGCCGGCCGATCTCGTGCAGACCGCCCAGGTCGTGCACGTCGGCCGGCAGCGCGGGCACGCCCACGAGAGGGACACCCGGGTGCGCGCGGGTGAACCGCGCGAGCAGTCGCTTCTCACGATCGGCGACGGCCACGCGGTCCGCGTGCACGCGGAGCACGGCAGCGGCCAGCGGAGCCTCCCCGGAGCGCTCCAGGCGGTCGGCAGCCGCGAGCGCGCCCGGTGCGGGCAGGGAGGCCAGCACCGGGTGCGTCCGGTTGGCGACCAGGCCGTTGATCGGCATGTCCTCGGCCGAGAGCCGCTCCACGAAGTAGCTGGCCTCGCGCAGCGCGTCCGGTTCGGCGGCGGCGATCACCAGGAAGCCCGTGCCGGGTGAGCGCAGCAGCTCGTAGGTGGCCTGCGCGCGCTGCCGGAAGCCGCCGAACATGCTGTCGAACGCCTGCACGAACGTCGACGCGTCCTGGAGGAGCTGGCCGCCGATGATCGTGGACACGGCCTTGGTGAACATGCCGAACCCGGCGCCGACGATCTTGCGGATGCCCCGGCCGCCCGCCCGCGCGGGCGCGGACAGCATCCGGATCAGCTTGCCGTCGAGCACCGTCGACAGCCGCTGCGGCGCGTCCAGGAAGTCCAGGGCGCTGCGGCTGGGCGGGGTGTCCACGACGATCAGGTCCCACTCGTCCCGGGCCACGAGCTGGCCCAGCTTCTCCATCGCCATGTACTCCTGCGTGCCGGAGAACGACGTGGAGATCGTCTGGTAGAAGGGGTTCTGGAGGATCTGCTCGGCCCGCTCCCGGCCGGCGTGCTGCCAGACCATGTCGTCGAACGTCCGGCGCATGTCCAGCATCATCGCGTGCAGCTCGCCCTCGGGCTCGAACCCGTCGATCCGCACCGGGCGCGGGTGGTTGTCCAGCTCCCGAAGGCCCAGCGACTGGGCCAGCCGCCGCGCCGGGTCGATGGTGAGCACGACCGCGCGCCGCCCGCGCTCGGCGGCCCGCACCGCGAGCGCGGCGGCCGTCGTGGTCTTGCCGACCCCGCCCGAGCCGCAGCACACCAGCACCCTGGTCGCCGGGTTGTCCAGCAGCCCGTCCACGTCCAGCCGGTTCACCGCACACCTCGCCCGACCAGCACCTCGGCCAGCTCGTAGAGCGCCGCCACGTCCACGCCGTCGGTCAGCTCGGGCAGCTCGACGGTGGGCAGGTCGGCCTCGGCCAGCAGCTCCTTGGCGTCCTGCTCCATCCGCACCCGCACGGCGTGCTCCACGGTCTCGTCCACCAGGCCTGCCAGCACCTCGTCGTCCACGTCCAGGCCGCCCGCCGCGAGCCCGGCCCGCAGCCGGGCCGCATCCACCCGCCCGTCCGCCGCCGACGGCAGCGAGCGGGCCGGCAGGCGGGGCGTGCGGACCCGGTTCACGAACACCGCGCCGGGCCGCAGGTCGGCGGCGTCCAGGTCGGCCACGGCGTCCAGCGTCTCGCGGACCGGCATCTCCTCCAGCAGCGCCACCAGGTGCACCGCCGTGTCGCCGGAGTGCAGCAGCGTCACCACGCCGTCGCTCTGCCCCTTGATCGGCCCGACCTTCGCCAGGTCGGCCATCGCCCGGGTCACGTCCAGGAACCGGACCACCCGGCCGGTGGGGGGCGCGTCCAGCACCACCGCGTCGTACTCGTGCCGCCCGGTCCGGCCGGCGCGGCGCACGCACTCCTTGACCTTGCCGGTGAGCAGCACGTCCCGCAGGCCCGGTGCCAGCGTGGTGGCGAACTCGATGGCGCCCATCCGGCGCAGGGTCCGCCCGGCGAAGCCCAGGTTGTAGAACATGTCCAGGTACTCCAGCAGCGCCGCCTCCGGGTCGACGGCCAGCGCGCGCACCTCGCCGCCGCCGGGCGCGGACGCGATGCGCTCCTCGGAGTAGGGCAGCGGCGCGTGGTCGAACAGCTGCGCGATGCCCTGCCGGTTCTCGACCTCGACCAGCAGCACCCGCCGCCCGCCGGTGGCGAGCGCGAGTGCCAGCGCGGCGGCCACCGTCGTCTTGCCGGTGCCGCCCTTCCCGGTGACGACGTGCAGCCGGGCGCGGGTCAGTTCGTCGGTCCAGCCGTTCACCAGGTCAGCCTAAGTGCGCCTGCCCGGGACCCGCAGGCCACCGTCAGTCCATCATCGTGACGAAGACCACCGCGATGGCCGTCGCCGCGACGATCCCCCACGCCGCGACCGACGGCAGCACGTACGCGATGAGCACGGCCACCACCGCCACGACGGCCAGCCCGACCAGCCCCGCCCGCCACACGTCGGCACCCCGCGCGTTCTTGCGGTCGCGGGCCTGCGCCATGCCGACCAGCACCATGATCAGCCCGCCCAGCACGAACGAGCCCGCCGCGACGATCCGCCACGTCTCCACGTGATCAACGTAGCGCCGAAGCCCGGGGTTGCGCAGGGGTCACCCACACGATCGTGGTACGCACCCGCGCTCCTTCTTCGAAGTACCGCAGCGCGCCCTCGGCGGTGGCGGTGAGCATCCTCAGGTCGCCGCAGGTCGAGGTGACCTCCGCGTGGTCCTCGAACGCCATCCCCCACGCGGCCACCCAGTCCTCCTCGTCGTCCTGCTGGACGACGGCGAACAGGGCCGGCGCGAGCCGCGCCACGTCGATCCCGGTCATCCCTCGTCCTCCCCGGTGCGGTCCACCTCGGCCCGGCCCCCCGCCCGCCGGTCCCCGCGCCGGTCCTCGTCCTGGTCCCCGTCCTGGTCCTCGGTGGGGTGGTGGACCCGGCCCTCCACGACGACGTGCCCCCGTGCCTCGGCCCACCGCACCGCCTGCCAGCCGACGTCGAGCAGCACGACCCCGAGGTTGCGCGCCCACTGCTCGATCGACTCGGTGTAGTCGGTCGTGCTGCGGCCCCCGGTCTCGTCCAGGACCCTCGCGATGAACCGCTTGCACTCGTCCAGCGCGCGCCCGGCCCCGGCCGCCATCTCAAGCTCGTCGCGATCCATCCGCCCCGTCCCCGAATTGCCCCTCGAATGAGACGAGCCTAACATCTGTACTGTTCACAGCCGTGGAGTTCAGCCGGGTGAAGTCTGGTAGCGGATTATTGCCCTCAGTGATTGGAATAAGTGAATGGCGGACGGCACTACCCGTGGCAAGCGCAGGCTGGCCCGATTCGTGCGGGAGCTCCAGGAGAAGTCCGGTCTGACCCCCGAAGAGATCGCCAAGCAGATCCGCGTGTCCCGTCCGACGGTCACCCGATTGCTCGCCGGAACGCACCTGGCGAGGTGGCCGTCCCTCTCCGTGATCCTCGACGTGCTGGAGGCGACACCGGAGCAGAAGACGTTCCTGCTCCAGATGTGGGAGGTCGCCGACGTCGACAACGCGACCGTCGAGTACGCCGCCGCCCTCCCGATCAAGTACCGCCGGTTCCGCATGGACGAGCTGGAGGCGTACCGCGAACGCACGCTGGACGTCACGCACGTGCCGGGGATGCTCCAGACCCCGGCCTACGCGGAGGCCATCGCGCGCGCCTCGCACCGCCTGGTCATCGGCGAGGACTGGGACCGGACGGCGGCGGCCGAGCGGGCGACCCGTCGGCACCTGCTCGACCGCGAGGAGCCGTTCGAGTTCCACGCGCTGGTCGACGAGGCCGCGCTGCGCCGGGTGGTCGGCGGTGCCGAGGTCATGCGGGAGCAGATGGACTTCCTGGTCGAGTCGGCGGCGCGTCCGAACGTCACCGTCCAGGTGCTGCCGTTCGACCTCGGCGCGTACGGGCCGCAGCCGACCGCGTTGCTCCTCCTGCTGGACTTCCAGGAGGAGGACGCGCCCTGCGCGGCCTATACCGAAGAGATCTCGGGTCTTGCGATGCTGGAGGAGCAGGAAGAGGTGGAACCGCTGGACGGCATCTGGCGGGACGCCGCTGCGGCAGCCCTGTCGCCGGCGGAGTCCGTCGAGTTCATCAAAGCGGTACGCGACTCACTAGGAGACCGATGATCGAGCAGAGCTGGCGCAAGAGCCGCAGGAGCGCGTCAGCGGCGCAGTGCGTCGAGCTGGCCGTGACGGACGCGGTGACCGGTGTGCGGGACACGAAGAACCGCGACGGCGGGACGTTGATCTTCCGGGCGCGGGCCTTCCGGGCCTTCCTGGCCGAGGTCAAGTCGGCGCGGTGAGCGGTGGCGGGGCGTCCTCGCGGGGGCGCCCCGACCGCCGCGCGGCCCCGCGGGCAGATCGGCGGGTGCCCCCGCCCGGGGTGCGGCTAGGCTGCGCCCCATGACCAAGTGGGAGTACGCCACCGTCCCGCTGCTGATCCACGCCACCAAGGCGATCCTGGACCAGTGGGGCGATGACGGCTGGGAGCTCGTGACCGTCCTGCCCAACCCGAGCGGTGAGCAGCACGTGGCCTACCTGAAGCGGCCGAAGGCATGAGCTGGACGTCCCGCCTGGCGGAGCTGGGCGTGCGCCTGCCCGAGGTCGCGGCGCCCGTCGCGGCGTACGTGCCCGCCGTCCGCTCCGGGTCGCTGGTGTACACCTCCGGCCAGCTCCCGTTCGTGGCCGGGACGCTGGCCGCCACCGGCAAGGTCGGCGCGGACGTCAGCCCCGAGGAGGCCAAGGACCACGCCCGGACGTGCGCGCTCAACGCGCTGGCCGCGATCGACGCCCTGGTCGGGCTCGACTCGGTGGTCCGGGTCGTGAAGCTGACCGGGTACGTGGCCTCCGCCGAGGGGTTCACCGGGCAGCCGGCCGTCGTCAACGGGGCCTCCGAGCTGCTGGGCGAGGTCTTCGGCGACGCGGGCAAGCACGCGCGCGCGGCGGTCGGCGTGGCCGAGCTGCCGCTGGGTGCGCCGGTCGAGGTGGACCTGATCGTCGAAATCGGGGAGTGAGATGTCCGACACCCTGCACGAGCTGCTGCTGCGGCTGGCCGGCCGGCTGCCGGACGACGTGCTGTGGCGTTTCCGCGATTGGGCGGCCACGGACGCCGTGGCGGTGCTCGCGCGGGCGCTGCCCCGGACCCTGCTGCACGACCGGATCGGGCTGACCGACCACGAGCAGCGCCTGCTCGCGGACGCCTTGGTGCCGCACGGGGCGGATCTTTCCGCCATCAGTTCGGTCAAGGGACTGGACGAGGAGCCCGATCCCGGTTACACATTCACCCCGGAATCACCCGAACGGGTGCTGATGGGAGATTCCGCGACCGTGGTGCTCGGCGCGACCCTGCGCGGTCGCCTCGGGGTCGGCGAAGTCCGGTCCACGTGGCGGCGGGGCGGGGGCATGACCAGGAGGCTCATCCTGGTCGCGGCCACGACCGAGCACGCCCGGCTGGCAGGCGAACTCCAGCGGGTGCTGCGGGCGCTCGGTGAGCACGACCCCTGCGTCGAGGTCCTGCCCACCGGGCACGACCTGCCGCCCTACCACCGGGCGGCGTTGGCGGCTTCGGAGCTGGTTTGCGCCGGCGCCGAGGCCGACGGGCACCTGGTGCCCGTGTAGAGCTCGTCGCTGCCGCGCGGGCCGGAAGGAGAGCAGGCGTGACGAACGACGGAGTGGGACTGCCCGTCCGTTTACACGACCTCCTGTTGGCGCTGGCCGGACGCGTTGACGACGACGCGCTGACCCAGGCCCGGGAGCTGCTGGCCGTCGCCGAGCTGGACCGCGCGGTCGAGCTGGCGGTGGGCGTGCTGCTGGCCGGGCGCATCCCGGTGTCGGTGGACGAACGGCGCGAGATCGGGTGGCTGCTCGGCGAGGTCCGGTCGGACCCCGGCCTGGCGGACCGGTTGTTCGCGGTCGAGCAGGTTCCGCAGGCCCGGCACCGCTTCACCGTCGAGTCCGATCCGGCGGACGGGCTGGCCGAGGTGATCGGCAAGACCGCGTCGGTGCTGCCGGACGTGCGCTCGGTGCGCGCGACCTGGCGGTCCAGCCCGGCGGGGGCGACACCCGGCCCCCTGCCGCAGCGCGTGGTGCTCGTGGACATCGGCCCCTCGGGGTTCGCGCCGGCGACGGCGTACCGGGTGGACACGGTGCTGCGCCAGGCCGGCATCCGGGCGGTGGTCGAGGTGTTGACCGTCGGGGTGCCGCTGGGCGAGTACCACGCGGCGGCCACGACGACGGCCCGCGAGGTGTTCTTCCAGACCGCGACGCCGCCCGCGCCACCGGCGGACTCCGCGACCTGGTTCGACGGCGAGGTCCGGGATGAGGCACCGGTGGTCGAGCCGGAACCGGTGCCCTCGGAACCCGAAGCCGGCTCCACGCCCCGACGTGCCCGCGTTGACCCGTTCGAGGGTTCCCAGCCGTTCCCGCCCAAGCCCGTGAAGCGGCTGCCGGTGCGGGACGCGGCGGGCGACCACGAGCAGGCGCACGCCCCGGCCGACGAGCCGGTCGACGGCCCGGAGCCGGTGCGGGAGGACCCGCAGGTCGAGGCCGACCGGACCACCGGTCCCGACTTCGCCGGCCCTGCGCTGGTCGACGTCGACGCGCCGGCCGACCCGCGCGTCATGCCGGCGAACGGTGTCCACGTCGAGCCGATGAACGGTTCGCACGTCGAGCCGATGAACGGTGTCCACGTCGAGCAGGCGAACGGTTCGCACGTCGAGTCGGAGCCGGTTAACGGCGCACGCCCGGATTCGCACGACGTCCACGCGGACTACCCGCGCCCGCGCAACGGCGAGCCGCGCACCGAGGAGCCGCCGCTGTCGCGGGCCGAGGTGACGACCGAGCTGGGCCCGGACGACCTGGCTGCGTTGCAGGCGGCGCTGGCCGAGGGGCAGGCCCCGGCGGCGGTGCAGTTGCCGCCGACCGTGGACGCGAAGCTCAGCGACCGGGAGCGGGCGCTGCTCCAGCAGCTCCACGAGGAGCTGGCCCAGCGCGAGCAGCAGTCCTGGCCCGCCGGCCCCGAGTACGTCAACGGCGTGCGCAAGCCGAACAACGGCAAGTTCCCCGGCTGACACCCCGCACCCCGCCGTCCCCGACCCGGGAGCGGCGGGGTGTTCTCGACCGGCTAACTTTCAGGGAGCTTACCTGAAAGATCTGCCGGTTCGAGCCCTCTGAGGGCGTCGAGGAGGGTGGCCCGGTCCTCGGGTCGCAGCGCGCGGTAGGGGACGGAAGCGGCGCGGTCGGTCGCGGTGACGACCCGGCGGCGGACCGGGTCGTCGGACGGCATCGCGTCCGTCGCCGAGTCCTGGGCCGTCAGGCCCTCCGCCTTCCGGGCGGCGTCGTGGGCTTCGGCCCTGTGGTCGCGCAGGGCCCGCAGCAACCCGACCAGCCCGTCCGTCGCCGTGGTACCGGACTTCGCCCTCGACAGCAGCTCGTCCACGGCGCCGTCGACCGCCGGCAGCGCGGGACCGCGATCCGGGACCGCCAGGCGGTGCAGCTCCCCGGCGACCTCGGCCGCCGTCGCGCAGGCGTCAGCGGCGTCCAGGGCCAGCGCGCTGGACGCCCTCAGGTCCTCGTCCTCGCGCGCGTCCAGGGCCTGCCGGAAGTGCTCCTGGGCCCCGCGCCAGTCGCCCTGGTCGTAGCGGGACTTGCCGGCGTGCTGGTGCGCGAAGTCCGCCACCGGGCCGTCGAACCACCGGGCGTACTCGGCGTCGGCCTCCGCGTACCTCCCCTGCCACTGCCACACGTGCGCCAGCCGCAGGTGCGCCGCCGGGCCGGGTTCCAGGGTCAGGGCCGTGAGCAGCGCCTGCTCCGCCACGTCCAACCGCCCCAGCAGGCGCGCGGCCAGGCCGCGTTCGGTCCACGCGCGGTGGGTCCGGGGGCGGGGATCGGCGAGGACGCGCTGCAACGCGGCTTCGTCAGCGGGGATCTCCTTCAGCGTCAACGGGTCCACGTGGTAGGCCAGTGCCGGGGAGTCCACTACGCCTCGGCCTTCCGCCTCGCCTGGTCGATGACCCGTTGGAGGTGCAGACCCCGGCGCACGTCGCACCGGTGGGTCGTCGTGCCGCTGTGGACCATCGCCACGAAGTCGTCCAGCAGGTTCGTGTAGCACTGCTGCGCCGTCGTGCCGCGATCCGCGAGCACCCGGTACCCGTGGTCCCCGAAGACGCTCACCTCGGCGATGGCGGGGTTGAGCGGCACGGTCATGGTCAGCGTGGCACTGCTGGTCGCGCCGCCCTCGTGCGCGAACACGAACTGCCACAGGCCGGCGTCGGACCGGTGCGCGGCGATGACGTCGGTGATCGTGCCCAGGGCGGCGTCGAGCAGGTCGAACGCGTGCGGGCCGATGTCGTCCAGCGGTCCGCGCTCGTGCCGCCACGGCGAGTTCGAGTACGGGCCCTCCAACAGCGCGCCGGTCAGCCACCGCGCGTTCCCGCCGGCCCACCCGCCCGCCGCGCGCAACTGGGACAGCTGCTCCTCGGTCTCCGGGGCGAACCGCCGGGTCAGCACCACCAGCGACGCCACGCCGGCTCCCGACACGGTGTCCGCCAACCGCTCCGCCTCGTCCACGGTGGACGCGATCGGCTTCTCCAGGATGACGTGCTTGCCCCGCCCGGCCGCCTCGGTGGCGATCTCGGCCTGGACGGCCGGCGGCACGGCGAACGCGACGGCGTCCACAGCGGACAGCAGCTCGTCGGGTGAGCCGGCGACCTCCGCGCCGTAGGTCTCGGCCAGTTCCGAAGCGGCCCCGGGACGGCGGGCCCACACCGAGGTCAGCCTCGTGCCGGGGTGGTCGGCCAGGCCGGGCGCGTGCACCCGGTGCGCCCACGGTCCGGCCCCGACAAGTCCTACGCGCAGCTGCTCGTCCACGCCGCCCATGCTGTCACGTCCGCCACACCGTCACCGGCCGCCGGAGTACGCCGAAGCGGGGACGAAGATCCGCCCGCCGTTGTCGAACCGGAGTTCCACACCGGCCTCGCCGCGCACCACCTCCGGGGTGTGGCCCCAACCGCCGGGGACCTCCACCACGTGCCCCCGGTCCTCGCTGCGCCCCAGCCACACCTCGTAGTCGGGGCTGCCCAGCAGGCTCTCCCGCTTCTTCACCCACACGCCCGGCGTGCCCTGGTCCGCGCCGACGGTCTCGGTGGACGGCAGGAGCGCCACCACGGCCAGCACGACCGTCATCCCGGTCCCGAGCACCGCGCCCAGGACGAACAGCAGCACCTTGGCCAGGCACCCCTTGGTCGTGGTGTCCACGGGCAACGATCCTCGTCGTAGGCTCGGGACCGTGCGCGAGCTTCCCGAGGAACTGGTTCTGCCGCCCGGCATGGTGCCCGACGTCGTCCCGGCGGTCCCGGTGACCCCCCGGGACGCCGCCACCGTCATGCTGCTGCGCGACGGCGAGGCCGGCTTGGAGGTGTTCCTCCAGCGCCGGGTCCGGGGCATGGCGTTCGCGGGCGGGATGACGGTCTTCCCCGGCGGCGGGGTCGACCCGCGCGACGGGGACGCGTCGGTCGCGTGGAGCGGGCCGCCGCCGGAGTGGTGGGCGACCCGGTTCGCGGTGACCGCCGAGCTGGCCCGCGCGCTGGTCTGCGCGGCGGTGCGGGAGACGTTCGAGGAGTCCGGCGTGCTGCTCGCCGGGGCGTCCGGCGACTCGGTCGTGGCGGACACCGCGCGGTACCGCGACGCCCGCCGGGCGCTGGTGGCGCGGGAGCTGTCCTTCGCCGGGTTCCTCCAGGCCGAGGGGCTGGTGCTGCGGGCGGACCTGCTGCGACCGTGGACGAACTGGGTCACGCCCGTCGAGGAGCCCCGGCGCTACGACACGCGGTTCTTCGTGGCCGTGCTGCCGCAGGGCCAGCGGGCCGACGGGTGGACCACCGAGGCGGCGGACGCGGTCTGGCAGACGCCGAGGGCCGCGCTGGCGGACTGGCAGGGGGGACGGCGGATGCTCATGCCGCCGACGTGGGTGACGTTGACGGAGCTGGCCGAGTACGCGGGGGTGTCGGACGTGCTGAGCGCGCCGCGCGCGGTGGAGAAGATCGTGCCCAAGCTGGTGCGGGACGGGGACGCGGTCCGGGTGATCGTCCCGTGAGCCCGGATCGTCCCGGGAGCCCGGAGTACGGGCGGTTGCGCGAGGTGACGCCGTTCGCGTCGGTCGTGCTCGCGGAGAACCCGTCGGTGATGACGTTGGAGGGCACGAACACCTGGCTGCTGCGCGCGCCGGGGTCGGCGTCGTGCGCGGTGGTCGACCCCGGGCCGCTGGACCGGGGCCACCTGGAGCGGGTCGCCGCGCTCGGGCCGGTGGACGTCGTGCTGCTCACCCACGGCCACCACGACCACTCGGAAGGCGCGGCCGAGTTCGGCGCGCTGGTGGGTGCGCCGGTCCGCGCCCTGGACCCGCAGCTCTCGACCGCCGGGCCGGCGGGTGCACGCGGGGGGCGGCTGGTCGGCGGTGAGGTGATCGGGGCGGGCGGGCTGGAGATCCGGGTGCTGGCCACGCCGGGGCACACCGACGACTCGCTGTGCTTCCTGGTGGAGGACGCGGTGCTGACCGGTGACACCGTGCTGGGCCGGGGGACCACCGTGCTCGACGGCAGCCTCCGGGACTACCTGGCCTCGCTCGCGCTGCTCGCCGACCTGCCGCCGGGCACGACCGGTCTGCCCGGCCACGGGCCGGAGATCGCGGACATCGTCCCGGTCGCGCGGCAGTACCTGGCCCACCGCGAGCAGCGGCTCGCGCAGGTGCGCGCGGCCGTCGCGGAACTCGGCGGCTCGCCCACGGCCCGCCAGGTGGTGGAACTGGTCTACGCGGACGTCGACCGCTCGCTGTGGCCGGCCGCCGAGTGGTCCGTGCGGGCGCAGCTGGAGTACCTGGCCGACGCGGGCGCGAGCACCGACGCGGGCACGAGCACCGACCCCGCCTGACCGGCCGGCGAGCGAACCCGCCACCGGACCCGCCCAGCGCCGACCCGCCACCGGGCGGGCTGTCGTCGGGCCTGCGCGGTGCCGACCCCGCCCAGTGCCGACTCTGCCCGGCGTGGAGCGACCCGCGCAGGACCGGCCCGGTGCCGGGTCGGTCCTGCGCGCGGTCCGGTTGCGGGTGGTCCCGTGGCGCGGGGCGTGACCGGGGTGGGAGCGTGCGGGCCCTGCGGAGTGGGCCGTGCGGTGCGTTCCCGGGCCTGGTCGGCTGCGGAGGTGCCGGGTCAGGCGACCGTGCGCAGGGGGACCACCAGGTACTTCAGCTCGACACCGTCCTCTCCTGGTTGCGAGGTGAGCACGGTCGAGCGCAGGCCGTCCTGGATGCGGAGCTCCACCCGCCTGCCGCTGAACGCCCGGAGGGCGTCGGCCAGGTACCTGGCCTGGAACGTCTTCGTGACGCGGTTGCCTTCGATGGTGGCCTTGACCGACTCCTCGGACTCGCCGGTCTGCGGGTCGCTGCCGCGCACCCTCAGCTCGCTGTCCTCGACCTGCAACGTCACGGAGCCGTGCGGGCCTGAGTACGGAGTCGCCCGGCGGACCGCCCCCGCCAGGGCGTCCGCCTCCACCACCACAGTGCTGTCGATGATCGCCTCCAGCAGTTTGCGGGCTCGGTCGTCGGGGAACGGTGCGGCCAGGAGGGTGGTGCTGACGCTGCCGCCCGGCCACGAAAGGGCGATGCGGTCCTCGTCCGCGTGAATGGTCACGACAGTGTGCTGCGGAAGACGCGAGACGTCAGCCATTAGAGCGGCCGGAGCGAGGACGTTCAGGGAACCTTCAGCCGTCCAGGGGATGGTGGCGAACGCCATCCGGTAACGGTCCGTGGCGATCAGCTCCAGGCGGTCGCCGACCGCGAGCATCCGGACCCCGGTGAAGATCGGCAGCGCGTCGTCCTTCGAGGTCGCGCCGGCCACCGGGGCCAGCACCGAGGCCAGCACGGCGGACGGCAGCCGCCCGGCCGCCGGGGGCAGCGCCGGCACGCCGGGGTGCGAGGCGAGGTCGAGCAGCGGCAGGGCGAACCGGGCGGCGCTGGTGCGCACGGCCAGCCTGGACCCCTCGACGACCAACCGGACTTGCTCGTCCTCCAGGCCGCGCAGGGTGTCGGCCAGCGGCCGGGCCGGCACCAGGGCCGCCCCGTCGGTGTGGGTGGTGGCCGGTCGGGAGAGCCGGACCGCGTGCTCCCGGTCGCTGCCGACCAGCTCCACCCCGTCGGGGCCGGCGCGCAGCACGAGCCCGGCCAGCACGGGGTCGAGCACCCTGGTCGGCAGGAGGCGGGCGACCTCGGTCGCGGCGGCGGCGAGGTCTGCGGTGGTCGCGGTCAGGTCCATGGGCGCACGCTAGCGACGGGCACCGACAATCACGTGATCACCGCAGGTCGGGGCGGAAAGCGCGGCGGCGGCCCCCGGTATCCCGGAGGCCGCCGCCGAAAGCCCGCAGGGGGTCAGCGCGAGGCGAGGTCCATCTCGTCCTGGCGGGCCGGCACACCTGCGGCGACCGTGCCCCGGAACGCCCAGACCAGCGCGGCGATCGCCAGCCCGGCCGCAGCGGCGGCCAGGAACGCGGCACCCGTGCCGCTCGCCTCGACCAGTTGGCCGCTGAGGAACTGGCCGACCGCCAGCCCCACGGTGACCGCCGTGACCACCCAGCCGAACGCCTCGGTGGCGGTGCCCGCCGGGGCGACCTGCTCGATGGCGGCGGAGTGGGTGGTGGCCTGCGGCGTGATCAGGGTGCCGACCACGAGCAGGGCCAGGCCCAGGCCGATCAGCGTGGTCGGGACGGCCAGCAGCAGCGACAGCAGCGCGAACCCGCCGAGCAGCACCGGCAGCCGCAGGTGCATCGCCTTGGGGAACGGCTTCATCGCGTAGAGGACGCCGAACAGCACCGAGCTGACCGACCACAGGCTCAGCAGCAGGCCGCCCAGCCCGAAGTGGCCCGCCTCCTCGGCCGCCGCCGGGACGGCGACCTCGATGAACCCGATGGTCACGCCGAAGCCGAGCGCGGCCAGCGCCACCGTGCGCATCCCGGGGGAGGCGAGCGCGCCCAGCAGGCTGCGGGCGGTCTTGTCCGGCTGCACGGCCCGGACCGTGGGGTTGAGCGCGAACCAGAGCGCGCCGACCACCATCGAACCCGCGCCGATCACCACGCCGGTGCCCGCCCAAGGAGCCGTGACCAGCAGCCCGGCCAGGCCGGGGCCGAGGATGAAGAACACCTCCATGCTGATCGCCTCGTAGGCGTACCCGGCGAGCCGGACCGAGCCGGCGGGCACCATGTGCGCCCACAGGGCACGGGAGGCGGAGCCGACCATCGGCTCGTTGAACCCGACCGCGAACGCCACCGGCACCAGCAGCCCGAGCGGGGCCCGGGTCTCCACGGCGATCACGGCGAGCGTCACGAACACGACGAACAGCGTCACCGCGCCGAGCAGCGGCCGGGTCGGGCCGAACCGGTCCATCAGCCGGCCCTGGACGATCGAGCCGACCGCCACGCCGATCAGCGACGCCGCCGAGACCAGGCCCGCCGCGGCGAACGAGCCCGTCTCCAGCTTGACGTAGAGCAGCATGGAGAGGCCGACCATGGCGATGGGCAGCCGGGCGAGCAGCGACGCGATGACCGGGCCGCGCATCCCGGGGGTGGTCAGGGCGGTGCGGTAGTCGGCGAGGCGGGCAGACTGGGACATGCGTACCAGGATGCCGCAATTGGTACGACCGTACCAGTGTTTTCCCGGTTAGGTCGGTCACCACGACCGTGTGTTGCAATTCGGTTACAACTGTGGGATGACCGGGTGAAACCACGCAACGAAAGCGCTGTTCAGGGTGTCCTTGAGGGTGAACGGGCTTGAGTTCGGTGGTGGGTGCCGTGCGATCGTTGGCGTACCACCGCCGGCCGGTTTACCCCGAGGTCATCGGTGGTAACCAGACCTCCTTCCGGCGCCAGAGGGTCGGGGCCTGCGGCGTCGGAGGTGTGGAGGAGCGCGGTCTGTCGGGGGATGGGCCGCGCAACACGACAAGACCGGTGCGCCGCGTCGGGGGCGGCGCCCGGTCTTGTCGTCGTATGAGCTGTCGGACCTCGCCCTAGCGGGCCCGTCGGGCCAGTCGCTCCGGGTCGAGGATCAGCACGCTCTTGCCCTCCAGTCGCAGCCAGCCCCGGTGGGCGAAGTCGGCCAGGGCCTTGTTCACCGTTTCCCGCGACGCGCCGACGAACTGGGCGATCTCCTCCTGCGTCAGGTCGTGGGTGACCCGCAGCAGGCCGGCCTCCTGGCTGCCGAAGCGCTGCGCGAGCTGCAACAGCGCCTTGGCGACGCGACCGGGCACGTCGGTGAAGATCAGGTCGGCCAGCATCGAGTTCGTCCGGCGCAGCCTCCGGGCCAGCGCCCGCAGGAGCTGCTCGGCGATCTCCGGCCGGTTGGTGATCCACTGCCGCAGCGCCGGTCGGTCCATGCTCACCGCGCGCACCTCGGTCACGGTGGTGGCGGTGGACGTGCGCGGACCGGGGTCGAAGATCGACAGCTCGCCGAACATGTCGGAGGGCCCGAAGATCCCCAACAGGTTCTCCCGACCGTCCGGCGACTTGCGGCCGATCTTCACCTTCCCGGACTGGATGATGTAGAGCCGGTCGCCCGGCTCGCCTTCCGCGAAGATCACGTGGCCACGCGGGAATTCAACGGACTCCAGCGTCTGCGCCAGTGCCTCCGCTGCAGCCGGTTCAACCCCCTGGAAAATGCCCGCGCGGGCCAGGGTCTCGTCCACCTCGTCCCTCCTGTCGAGACGCGACGGCTGGTCGAGCGCGTTCCGCCTTCTGGCGGATCAGCGCCTGCCGTCGATCACTGAGTGCAGTCTAAGCGCTGTGGGGTGGATCGCCTTTCGGCACGCCGCCGCACAGCCCCCGGACAGCCCGAAAAGGCCCACCGGGGGTGACCCCGCGGGCCTCGCCGGTTCTTGCCCCGCTAGCGGCGGGTGCGCCGCTGACGCAGGTTCCTGGCACGACCGCCCAGCCTGCGCAGCCGGAACAGCTCCAGCGCGCGGCCGATGCCGTGCCCGTAGAGGGCCCTGACCTCGTCGGGGCGTGCCGACTCCAGGAACTCCTCGACCTCGTCCTCCTGGACGGCGACGTGGCGCAGACGAGCTTCAACGCGCTCCATGAAGAGCGCGAAGAACATGATCACGATCGGAACGGCGATGACGAACCAGGCAGTCATGATGGCTCCGATCCTTGCGCATCCCTTGTCGACGCGCATCCGAGGGGGTCTCTGTTCCGCATCGAGCTCGTCTTGTATGAGTGGACGCGCACCTCGCCCGCCGGTTGCGCCGGGGTCGCGGGTCGCCGCGACCCGCTGGTCCGACCGGGCGTGTCGGTCGGTGGCAGTAGCCTTCAACCATGGCTCGCAGCACGGTCAAGAAGCCGGAGACCCCGCTGGGCCTCACCCGGCGCGCTCGCCGGATGGTCCGCGTCCTGCACCTCGGGTACCCCGACGCGCACTGCGAACTCGACTTCACGACCCCGTTGGAACTGCTGGTCGCCGTGGTCCTCTCCGCGCAGACCACGGACGTCCGGGTGAACATGGTCACCCCGGCGCTGTTCCGGCGCTACCGGAAGGCCGCCGACTACGCCTCGGCCGACCGCACCGAGCTGGAGGAGCTGATCCGCTCCACCGGCTTCTACCGCAACAAGGCCACCTCGTTGATCGGCCTGGGCTCCGCGCTGGTGGAGCGGTTCGGCGGCGAGGTGCCCGGCACGCTGGCCGAGCTGGTCACGCTGCCCGGCGTCGGCCGCAAGACCGCGAACGTGGTCCTCGGCGACGCGTTCGGCGTGCCGGGGATCACCGTCGACACGCACTTCGGCCGGCTGGTCCGCCGCTGGGGCTGGACGCAGGAGGAGGACCCGGTCAAGGTCGAGCACGCCGTCGGCGCGCTGGTCGAGCGCAAGGACTGGACGCTGCTCTCGCACCGGACGATCTTCCACGGCCGGCGCGTCTGCCACGCCCGCACGCCCGCCTGCGGCGCGTGCCTGCTGGCCCCGCTGTGCCCCTCCTACGGCACCGGGCAGGTCGACCCGGCCAAGGCCGAGAAGCTGGTCAAGGGCGAGGAGGCACCGCACCTGATCGCGCTCGCCGAACGGGTCCGGGCGGGGGAGAGGCTGGCGTGAGCCGCACTGCCCGGTGGGCCGCCGTCGCCCTGGTGCTCGCGGTGGCCGGGGTGGTGGCCCTGTGGCCGCGCACGCCCGACGCCGCACCGCCCGACGCCGCCCCGCCCGACGGCCGCCCGGCCGCGTCCGGCCGACCGGTCCAGGACCTGGCGCACCTGCGCGAGCGGGCCGCGCTGGACCCCTGCCCCCGGGGCGGGGACGGGCCCGGGGTGCTGCGCGGCGTGACCGCCACGTGCCTGGGCGACGGCTCCGCGATCGACGTGGCCACCGCCCTGCCGGGGCGCGCGGTGGTGAACTTCTGGGCGACCTGGTGCGGTCCCTGCCAGGGGGAGCTGAAGGTGCTCGACGCCTACGCGCGGGAGCCGGGCGCGGTACCGGTGCTGACCGTGCTGGTGGAGAGCAAGGAGGGGGACGGCCTGGAGCTGCTGGCCAAGCTCGGCGTGCGCCTGCCCGCCGTGTTCAGCGAGCCGGACGCGGTCCGCGCGGCCGTGCGCCCCCGCCCCGGTATGCCGGTGACCTACGTGGTGGGCGCGGACGGCGTGCTCGCCGAGGTCACCAAGTACCCGGTGCTGACCAGCGTCGAGCAGGTGCGCGAGGTGGTCGGGTGAGCGCCCTGGTGAGCCCGGACGACGTCCCCGAGTGGATGAGCGGGCTGGTCAAGGCCACGGCCGAGGTGGACGCCCGCGCGTTCTCCCGGCTGTCGCCGCCGCCGGGCGGCGCGGCGCGCGCGGCGGCCGTGCTCATGCTGTTCGGCGAGGGCCCGGACGGCCCGGACGTGCTGCTGCTGCGCCGCGCGGACACCCTCGGCTCGCACCCCGGCCAGGTGGCCTTCCCCGGCGGCGCGGCCGACCCGACCGACGACGGCCCGGTGGACACGGCGCTGCGCGAGGCGTTCGAGGAGACCGGCGTGCTGCGCTCCGGCGTGCGCCCGGTCGCCCGGCTCCCGGAGCTGTACGTGCCGGTGTCGGACTTCGTGGTGACCCCGGTGCTCGCGCACTGGGACGAGCCGTCGCCGGTCGCGCCGGTCGACTTCAACGAGACCGCCGCCGTGGCCAGGGTGCCGGTCGCGCACCTCGCCGACCCGGCGAACCGGTTCCGCGTCGCCCACTCGTCCGGCTACACCGGCCCCGCGTTCTCCGCGCCTGGCATGTTGGTGTGGGGGTTCACCGCCGGGCTGGTCGACGGTTTGCTCGCCCTGGGCGGCTGGGAACGACCGTGGGACAGGACCGACGTGCGCGACCTTGAGCTAGCGTTGCGCGCTACGTGACGGAGGTTGGGCTGCGTGAACTGGGTTGACCTGCTTGTCCTGGCGCTGGCCGCCTTCGCCGCGGTCTCGGGCGCCCGGCAGGGCATGGTCGTCGCGCTGCCCGCGTTCGTCGGGGTGCTGATCGGCCTGGTCCTCGGCACGCAGCTCGCGCCGCTGGTGGTCGCCCAGTTCGAGAACGTCGTCACCAAGGTCGTCTTCGCGGTCGGGATCGTGGTGCTGCTGGTCGCGCTGGGCGAGACGCTGGGCGTGTACGTCGGCCGGACCATCAAGCCCAAGGTCAACTCCACCCCGCTGCGCGGCGCGGACAACGCGCTGGGCGCGATCGTGCAGGGCGCGGTGGTGTTCGTCGTGGCGTGGATGATCGCGCTGCCGCTGACCATGGTCGCCGGCCTGCCGTCGCTGGCCAAGGCGCTCAACCAGTCGGTGATCCTCTCCACGGTGGACGGCACCATGCCGCAGGCCGCGCGGACGCTGTCCGAGGACCTGCAGAACCTGTTCGACGTGTCGGGCTTCCCGGCGGCGATGGACCCGTTCAACCGGACGCCGCTCAAGGAGGTCGGCCCGCCCGACCCGGCGCTCTTGGCCAACCCGGTCGTGCAGAAGCTGCGGCCCAGCGTGCTCAAAGTGCGCGGGCGCGCGCCGTCGTGCTCGCGGGCGTTGGAGGGCACCGGCTTCGTCATCTCGCCGGAGCGGGTGATGACCAACGCGCACGTCGTGGCCGGCACCAGCGAGGTCACCGTGGAGGTCGGGCGCGGCCAGTTCGACGCGACCGTCGTGCACTACGACCCGCAGACCGACGTGGCGATCCTGGCCGTGCCGGACCTGGAGGCCGAGCCGCTGGTGTTCCGCACCGACGAGATCGAGCAGGGCGAGGACGGGATCGTCCTGGGCTACCCGC
Source organism: Actinosynnema sp. NPDC050436 (assembly GCF_040655415.1). Classification (NCBI taxonomy): domain Bacteria; kingdom Bacillati; phylum Actinomycetota; class Actinomycetes; order Pseudonocardiales; family Pseudonocardiaceae; genus Actinosynnema; species Actinosynnema sp. NPDC050436. The sequence continues at coordinate 781,166 of NZ_JBFAJV010000003.1, forward strand.
TGGACGGGCCGTACACGGCGTCCGAGGCGCGGGTCCGCGAGCGCATCCCGATGCTGCGCGGCCCGGACATCTACGACGCGGCGACCGTCACGCGGGACGTGTACACGGTCCGCGCGAAGGTCCGCAGCGGCAACTCCGGCGGCCCGCTGGTCGACACGCAGGGGCGGGTGATGGGCGTGGTGTTCGGCGCGGCCGTGGACGACCAGGAGACCGGGTTCGTGCTCACCGCGCAGGAGGTGGCCAAGGAGGTCGCCGAAGCGCCCGCGCAGGTCCGGCGCGCTTCCACGCAAACCTGCGCCTCCTGATCACCGGATCTCCACAACCCGCTGCTTGGCTGGCGGGGTGGACGCGATCGGGTACTTGGACGCGGTGGCGCGGCACGACACCGCGCGGGCCTACAAGCAGCGGCTGCTGGGCGAGCTGGACGTGTGGCGGCGGCACACCGTGCTGGACGTCGGCTGCGGTCCGGGCACGGACCTGGTCGACCTCGCCGCGACCGGCGCGGAGTGGGTGATCGGCGTCGACGCCGACCCGGGGATGGTGGCGGCGGCGCGCGAGCGCACCGGGGAGTACCCGGCGGTCGACGTGCACCTGGGCGACGCCGCCGCGCTGCCGCTGGCCGACTCGACGGTCGACCGGGCCCGGCTGGACCGGGTGCTGCACCAGGTGGCGTCGCCGGAGGCGGTGCTGGTCGAGCTGCACCGGGTGCTGCGGCCGGACGGGATCGCCGTGGTGGCGCAGCCGGACTGGGACACGATCACGGTCGACCCGGGCGACGTGCGGGTGAACCGGGCCGTGCGGGAGTTCCTGTGCGACCACGTGGTGCCGGGCGCGACGGTGGGCCGCCGGGTGGCGCGGCTGGCCGGCCAGGCCGGCTTCGAGGTGGACCTGCGGGTGACCGCGCCGGTGATCCGGGACTTCCGGGACGCCGACGAGATCCTGGGGCTGCGGCGCACCGCGCAGCGGGCCGTGCGCGGGGGCGGGCTCGCGCGGGCGGAGGCCGAGCGGTGGCTGCACGACCTCGGCACCAGGCCGTTCCTGGCGACGTTCGTGCTGTTCAGCGCGGTGCTGCGGCCCCGCGCAGGAACTCGGTGATCAGCCTGCTCGTGGTGTTGGGCGCTTCCTGGTGCGGGAAGTGCCCCACCTCGGGCAGGCTCTGGAAGCGGGAGTTCGGGCCCACCCACTGGCCCGAGTCGGCGGCGGTGGTCGCCAGCATCACCGGGTCGTCCGCGCCGTGCACCTGGAGCACGGGCATGGACAGCCTGCGGTCCACGGCCTCGGCGAACCGGCGGCCGTCGCCCCGCAGTTGCGAGCGCACCGCCCACCGGTAGTACTCCAGCGCGCAGTGCGCCGCGCCGGGCACCCGCAGGGCCTCGCTGTTGCGCCGGACCACCTCGTCGTACTCCGGCGACACCGTCCACTTGGGACCCGCCCACGCGGAGAGCAGCCGGGCGACCTCCGCGCCGCCGTCCCGGGTCAGCTTGCGCTCGGGGTGCAGCGGGACCTGGTAGCGGAAGACGTGCGCGCTCGCCCGGCCCTGCCGGCGCGGGTGGCGGCGGATCGCGCGGCGCAGCGCCAGCGGGTGCGGTGCGGCGATCGCGGTGACCGAGTGGACCAGCCGGGGGTGCATGGCGGCGACCGTCCACGCGAGCAGGCCGCCCCACGCGTGGCCGACGAGGTGCGCCTTGGCCGCGCCGAGCGCCTTGACCAGGCCCGCGACGTCGCCGGCGAGCGTGAAGCCGTCGTAGCCGCGCGGTGGCTTGTCCGAGTCGCCGTAGCCGCGCAGGTCGACCGCCACCGCCCGGTAGCCGGCCTCGGCCAGCGCCGGGAGCTGGTGCCGCCACGACCACCAGAACTCCGGGAACCCGTGCAGCATCAGCACGAGCGGGCCGTCACCCAGTTCGGCGACGTGCAGCCGGATGCCGTTCGCGGACACGTCCCGGTGCGCCCAGGGCCCGGGGACCCGGACCGTCGACGGGTCCGGCGGCAACCGCACGGCGCTGCTCAGGACTCGTCGCCGCGGTGGGTGAGCGCCGCGACGGTGTCCTTGGCCGACTCGATGGTCCGGGTGGGCGCGCGCAGCTTCTTCAGCTTGCGGTAGCCGAGGAACGCGAACGCGCCCACGCCCAGCAGCATCACGCCGAACACGATCAGGAACGACGCCCAGCGCGGCAGCCACTCCGCCAGCAGCTCGGCGGCGAAGAAGAAGAAGAAGAACGAGCTGAACAGCAGGATCGTCAGCGCGACGATGAAGTAGACGCTGCCCTTGAGCCCCTTCTTCACCTCGCCGGTGATCTCCGACTTGGCGAGCTCGACCTCGGCCCTGACCAGGGTGGACAGGTGCGAGGTGGCATCGCGGACCAAGCCGCCGATGGACGTCTCCTGCGCGATCCCGGCCGCGCTCTCCGCGGTCAACGGGATCGACGGGACTGGGGGCAGTGCGCTGCCGTTGGTGTTCTCCCGAGCGCTGGTCACGCCGCTCATCGTGCCACGGACGAGATCGCGGGGCCCCTCGACCGGCGGATCAGGCGTCATCGTCGGCGCGTCGGTGCACCCGGCTGCGCCGCACCAGCAGCACGGCCGCGAGCAGCGACGCCGCCAGCGACGCCAGCAGCACGGCGGCTTTGGCCTGCTCGGCGGCCGGGCCGTCCAGCGCGAGGTCGGAGATGAGCAGGCTGACCGTGAAGCCGACCCCGCCGAGCATGGCGACCGCGACGATGTCGCGCGGTCCCGCGCCCCTCGGCCACACCGCCGCCCGGAACAGCACGGCGAGCGCGGACGCGCCGACGATGCCGACCACCTTGCCCACCACGAGCCCGAGGATGATGCCGAGCGCGATCTTGTCCCGGAACAGCGCGCCGAGGGCGTCGCCGCTCACCGGCACACCGGCCGCGAACAGGGCGAACACCGGGACCGCGACCCCGGCCGACCACGGCTGGAGGCGGTGCTCCAGGCGCAGTGCGGGCGCGTGCTGCTCGTAGGGGTCCTTGCGCACGCGGGTCAGCAGCGCCAGCGCGACGCCCGCGATGGTGGCGTGGACGCCCGCCGCGTGCACGGCGACCCACGTGCCGACCGCGATCGGGACGTACAGCCACGGCGTGGTGACCCGCCTGTGCTGGAGGTAGGCGTACAGCGCCATCAGCGCCACGGCGGCGATCGCCGCGAGCAGGTCGAACTTCGCCGTGAACAGCACCGCGATGAGCAGGATCGCGCCCAGGTCGTCCACCACGGCCAGGCTCAGCAGGAACACCCGCAGGCTGTTCGGCAGCCCGGACGCGGTGATGGCCAGCACGCCCAGCGCGAACGCGATGTCCGTCGCCACCGGGATCGCCCACGCCCGTTCGATGCCGGGCTCGCCCCACCCGACCCCGAGCGCGATCGCCGCCGGCACGACCATCCCGCCGACCGCCGCGACGACGGGCAGGATCGCCGCCTTCACGCTGTTCAGCTCGCCGATCACCAGTTCGCGCTTGAGCTCCAGCCCGGCGACGAAGAAGAAGACCGCGAGCAGGCCGTCCTTCGCCCAGTCCCCGACGCTCAGGCTCAGCCCCAGCGAGGACGGTCCGATGTGGAAGTCCCGCACCGCCTGGTAAGCGCCGCTCACCGGGGAGTTGGCCAGCAGCAGCGCGATCGCCGTGGCTCCCAGCAGGACCATGCCGCCGACGGTCTCGGTGCGCAGGTAGCGGGCGAAGTCCGCGACGGCGTTCTGCTTGCGGCTCAACGGTGGCTCCAGGTGGGTCGGCTACGGATGATCCTCGTGCCGACCAGACTTCCCGGCTCACCTGCGGGCAATGTTAACGCGGAAGGGTGCCCGCCGCAGCGGCGGGCACCCCCCGGGTGGTGCTCAGTCCTCCGCCGAACCCGACTTCAGGCCGCTGGAGATGAGGTCCATCACGGACGAGTCGGCGAGCGTGGTGACGTCGCCGACCTGGCGGTTCTCCGCCACGTCGCGCAGCAGCCTGCGCATGATCTTGCCGGAGCGGGTCTTCGGCAGCTCCGGCACGACCAGGATCTGCCGGGGCTTGGCGATCGGGCCGATCTCCTTGGCCACGTGGTCGCGCAGCGCCTTGATCGCCGCCGCGCCGTCCGAGCCCTCGGCCACCCCGCCGCGCAGGATGACGAACGCGACGATGCCCTGGCCGGTGGTCGGGTCGGCCGCGCCGACGACCGCCGCCTCCGCCACGGTCGGGTGCGAGACCAGCGCGGACTCCACCTCGGTGGTGGAGATCCGGTGGCCGGACACGTTCATCACGTCGTCCACCCGGCCCAGCAGCCAGATGTCGCCGTCGTCGTCGTACTTCGCGCCGTCGCCCGCGAAGTAGAAGCCCTGCTCGCCGAAGCGGGACCAGTAGGTGTCGCGGTAGCGGGCCTCGTCGCCCCAGATGCCGCGCAGCATCGACGGCCACGGCTGGTCGAGCACCAGGTAGCCGCCACCGCCGCGCGGGACCTCCGCGCCGGTGTCGTCGACCACCTTCGCGCCGATGCCGGGCAGCGGGCGCTGGGCCGAACCGGGCTTGGTGGAGGTCGCGCCGGGCAGCGGCGAGATCATGATCGCGCCGGTCTCGGTCTGCCACCAGGTGTCCACGATGGGCGTCCGGCCGCCGCCGACGTTCTCCCGGTACCAGATCCACGCCTCGGGGTTGATCGGCTCGCCGACGCTGCCCAGCACGCGCAGCGAGGACAGGTCGTACTTGGCCGGGATGTCCGGGCCCCACTTCATGAAGGTGCGGATGAGCGTGGGGGCGGTGTAGTAGATCGAGACGCCGTACTTCTGCACGATCTCCCAGTGCCGGCCTTCGTGCGGGGTGTTCGGCGTGCCCTCGTAGACGACCTGCGTGACGCGGTTGGACAGCGGGCCGTAGACGATGTAGCTGTGGCCGGTGACCCAGCCGATGTCGGCGGTGCACCAGTACACGTCGGTGTCGGGCTTGAGGTCGAACACGTTGTGGTGCGTGTAAGACGCCTGGGTCAGGTAACCGCCGGACGTGTGCAGGATGCCCTTCGGGTTACCCGTCGTGCCGGAGGTGTAGAGGATGAACAGCGGGTGCTCGGAGTCGAACGCCTCCGGGGTGTGCTGCTCGGACTGGCGGTCCACCAGGTCGTGCCACCACAGGTCGCGGCCCTCGGTCCACTCGACGGCGGAGTCCGTGCGCTTGACCACGAGCACGTGCTCGACGCTGTCCGCGTTCGCCACCGCCTCGTCCACGGCCGGCTTGAGTGCCGCCGGGTTGCCGCGCCGGTACTGGCCGTCGGTGGTGATGACCAGCTTGGCCTGCGAGTCCTCGATGCGGGTGCGCAGCGCCTCGGCGGAGAAGCCGCCGAACACGACGCTGTGCAGCGCGCCGAGCCGGGCGCAGGCGAGCATGGAGAAGATCGCCTCGGGCACCATCGGCATGTAGATGGCGACCCGGTCCTCGGCGCCGACACCCAGCTCGACGAGCGCGTTCGCCGTCTTGGAGACCTCGCGCTGGAGGTCGGCGTAGGTGATGGCGCGGCTGTCGCCGGGCTCGCCCTCCCAGTGGATGGCGACCTGGTCGCCGTGGCCGGACTCGACGTGCCGGTCCACGCAGTTGTAGGCGACGTTGAGCTTGCCGCCGACGAACCACTTGGCGAACGGGGCGTCCGACCAGTCGAGGACCTGCGTCCACCGGGTGTCCCACGCCAGCCGCTCGGCCTGCTGCGCCCAGAACGCGTCGCGGTCGGCCGCTGCCTCGTCGTAGAGCGCCGGCGTGGCGTTGGCCTGGGCGGCGAACTCCGCGCTCGGCGGGAACGTCCGGTTCTCGGTGAGCAGGTTGTCCAGGGCCGGTCCCTGGGCTTGCGGCTGGGTCATGGTGCGAGGACCTCCTGAATCCGTGGGGGTGCGCACTGACGGTAGTGCGATCCGGCTCACTGCGCACCCAAAAGGTTCAGACCAATTTCAAGCATGGTCGAAACACGTGGGTAACTGTGTAACCCGGCGCGGCCCGCCTGACCATGGTGATCCCGCTGACTGGCACGGTGCCGGCGGCCCGCAGCGCCATTCGTGAGCAGGCTCACGCCGCCAAACGGGCCTTCACCGCCGGCCACTCCGGCGCGGTCACCGAGTACACGACCGTGTCGCGCAGCGTCCCGTCCGGTCGGACGCGGTGCGCCCGCAGCACGCCCTCGCGGGTCGCGCCGAGGCGTTCGATCGCGCGCTGTGACCGCTCGTTGAGGCCGTCGGTGTGCCAGCCGACGCGGTGCGCGCCCAGGTCCTCGAACGCCCGGGTGAGCAGCAGCAGCTTCGCGTTGCGGTTGAGCGCGGTGCGCTGCCAGCGCGCGCCGATCCACGTGTAGCCGATGTACAGGCCCCGGTGGACGGGGTCGATCTCGTAGTACGACGTGGTGCCGGCGACCTCGCCGGTCGCCGGGTCGACCTGCGCCCAGGCCCGGCGGACCGGGTCGGCGAGGATCGTCTCGACCATGGTCGCGGCCTCGGTGGGGGTCTGCGGCTGCCGCACGCTCAGCCACGTCCAGATCGCGGGGTCCTTGCCGGCTTCGAGCAGACCTTCGGCGTGGTCGACGGTCAGCGGTTCCAGGCGCACGTGGTCACCGACGAGGGTGGGGCGGTCGTACCAGGTCATGGCCCGACCCTAGGCTCCTCAGTGGCCCCTTGTCACGGCCATTGCCGGGAAGGTCCGAGAGGCCACTTACCGGCGGGTAGTGTGCTCCGGCGTGACCGATCCGCTTGCCCCGCTGCTGGACCTGCCCGGTGTGGCCGACGCCGTCCAGTCCGCCCGCGACGCCGTGTTCCAGGTGCACCGGCACCGGGTCAACCTGCGCGGCTGGGCCACCACGGCGGCCGAGGCGTCGGTGCGCGCCGCGCGCGCCTCGGCGGCCCTCGACGGCGGGCCCACCGCGATCCCCGAGGACGGCACGGTCGCCGACCCCGTGCTGGCCGGGTCGCTGCGGGTGGCCGAGGCGCTGGGCGTCGTCCTGCCGACCTGGCAGCGCGCGCCGCTCCAGGCGCTGGCCCGGCTGCACGTGCTCGCGGGCGCGGACCTGGGCGTGGAACGCGGCCGGCCGCGCAGCGCACCCGGCATCTCCGAGCGGCTGGACCTGCTGGCCGGGCTGGTGACCGGCGGGACGTCCGCGCCGGGGCCGCTGGTCGTGGCCGTCGTGCACGGCGAGCTGATGGCGCTCGCGCCGTTCGCCACGGCCAACGGCGTGGTGGCCCGCGCCGCCTCCCGGCTGGCGTCCATCGCGACCGGCCTGGACCCCAAGTCGCTGGGCGTGCCCGAGGTGGCCTGCCTGCGCCGGCAGGACGACTACGCCGCCGCGCTGCACGGCTTCTCCACCGGCGAACCGGACGGCGTGGCGAAGTGGGTGCTGTTCTGGTGCGAGGCGCTGGAGGCCGGCGCCCGCGAAGCCCGCAGCATCGCGGACGCCGCCTCCGCTTAGCGGTCCCGACCGCTAGAGCAGTTCCTTCAGGACCGCCGCAGCGCGTTCGGCGTCCTCGAACGAGTTGTAGAGCGGCGCGAAGCCGAACCTCAGCACGTCCGGCGGGCGGTGGTCGCCGATCACGTCCCGCTCGATCAGCCGCCGCATCACCGACTCCGCGTCGGCGTGCCGCAGCGAGACCTGGTGGCCGCGCCACTCGTCGGCCGGGGTGATCACCTCGACCCCCGGCAGCCCCTCGACCAGCTCGCGGAAGTGCGCGGTCAGGGCCAGGCCCTTCGCCCGGACGTCCCGCAGGTCGACCTGGTCCCAGACGTCCAGCGCGGCGTCCAGGGCCAGCATCGACACGATGTCCGGCGTGCCGGCGCGGGCCCGCGAGACACCCGGGTCGGGCGTGTAGTCGGGAGTCATGGCGAACGGCGCGCGGTGCCCGGTCCAGCCCGTCAGCGGCTGGTGGAAGCCCGCCTGCGCGCCCGTCGGGACGTAGATGAAGGCGGGCGAGCCCGGACCGCCGTTGAGGAACTTGTAGGTGCAGCCGACCGCGAGGTCGACCCCCAGCCGGTCCAGCTCGATCGGCAGCACGCCGACGCTGTGGCACAGGTCCCAGACGACCTTCGCGCCCGCCGCGTGCACCCGCCCGGTCAGCTCGGCCATGTCCAGCAGGCGGCCGGTCCGGTAGTCGACGTGGTTGAGCAGCACGACGGCGGTCCGCTCGTCCACGACCAGGTGCGCGGGGTCGACGGGCCGCAGCACCAGGCCGGTCAGGTCGGCGACGGACCGCGCGATGTAGCCGTCCGTCGGGAACGTGCCCGCGTCCACCACGATCTCCGACCGGTCCGTGCCCCGGACCGCCGCCATCAGCGCCTTGAACAGGTTCACGCTGGTCGAGTCGGCCACCACGACCTGGCCCGGTGCCGCGCCGACCAGCCGGCCGATCCGGTCGCCGACCCGCTCCGGTGCGCGCCACCAGCCCTCGGACCAGCTGCGGATCAGCCGCCGGCCCCACTGGTGCGCGATGACGTCCTGCACCCGCGCCGCGACGTTGCGCGGCGGTGCGCCCAGCGAGTTGCCGTCCAGGTAGACGACCGCGTCGTCCAGGTCGAACAGAGCGCGGACGTGCGCCAACGGGTCGTGGTTCACACGTAGCTCCGGGCGGTCCACAGCTCAGGGAAGATCGACCGGCGGGTGCGCTTCTCCAGCCACGCCACGCCCGCCGACCCGCCCGTGCCGACCTTCGCGCCCATCGAACGCCGCGTCGCCAGCAGGTGGTCGTAGCGCCAGCGGGCGAACTCCTCGGCGAGGTCGGTCAGCGCCTCGCCGAGTTCGAGCAGGTCACGTGAACCGTCGCGGTAGATGTCCGCCCACACGCGCTCGACGTCCGCGTTCGGCTCGTAAGGCTCGGCGAGGTCCCTCTTGAGCACGTCCTCCGGGATCGGCAGGCCGTGGCGGTGCAGCGCGGCCAGCACGTCGTCGTAGAGGCTCGGTTCGTTGAGCAGGGCTTCCAGGGCGTCGTGCTGGGCGGGCACGGCGCGGTGCGGCACCAGCATCGAACGGGACTTCTCGCCGAGCAGGAACTCCACCTCGCGGTAGCGGCCGGACTGGAAGCCGGACCCCTCGCCCAGCGCATCCCGGAACGAGTTGAACTCGGTCGGGGTCATCCGGGCGATCGGCCGCCACGCCGCGTTCAGGCCCTGCATGTGCAGGTCGCTGCGCTTGAGCGTGCGGACGGCGGCGCGCAGGTCGTCGGCGCGCAGCTCCTGCTGCGCCTGTCGCCACTCGAAGCACAGCAGGCCGAAGTACAGCTCCATGATCTGGGTGATCACCAGGAACGACATCTCGCGCGGGTCCTGGGACCACTGCTGCTGCAACGAGTGCAGCACGGAAGCGTGCACGTAGTCCTCGTAGGGCGTCGTGCCGCCGAAGTCCAGTTTGGGTGCGACCGGGCATTCCATGTCTTCATCATGGCGGCCGTTTTCGCTGATCTGAATGGCCGTCGTGGGCCGTTCCACGCCGAAGATCTCATGGATGAAAGTGGATTCAGGGGATAGCTTTCGGTTCATGAGCGTGGAGCTGGACCGGGTCGACTGGGCCCTGCTGGAGGCGTTGCAGGAGGACGCGCGGCTGTCCTACAACGAGCTGGCACGCCGCGTGCACGTGTCGCCGCCGACCGTGGCGCAGCGCGTGCGCAGGCTGGAGAACGCCGGGGTGATCACCGGCTACCGGGCGACGGTCGACCCCACGGCGGTGGGGCGGTCCGTGGTCGCCCTGGTGCGGATGAAGTGCTACGGCCCCCGGTGCATCACCGTGCACCCGGAACTGCTCGACGACTGCCCCGAGGTGGTCGAGGTGGTGCGGCTGACCGGCGACATCTGCTCGGTCGTCAAGGTCGTCACCAGCTCGATCCTCGAACTGGAACGCCTGCTCGTGCGGCTGGGCGGGTACGGCGAGACGTCCTCGGCGATGGTGCTGTCGACGCCTATCCCGTGGCGTCCGGTGACAGCAGGCTGAGCGCCTGCCGGACGTGCCCGCCGGACTCGTGCAGCGCCTCGGCGGCCCGCGCGGTCGGCACGTCGGCCAGCAGCCGCACCAGCGCCACCTTCAGCTCGCCGCCCGCGTCCACCAGCGCCGACGCGCACTCGTCCTCGGACAGGCCGGTCGCCTCGCGCAGGATCCGGACGGTGCGCCCGCGCAGCTTCGCGTTCGTCGCGCGCATCGACACCATCAGGTTCGAGTACGTGCGGCCCAGGCGGACCATCACCGCCGTGGAGAACGAGGTGAGCACCAGCTTCTGCGCGGTGCCCGCCTTCATCCGGGTGGAGCCGGCGATCACCTCCGGGCCGGTGTCGACCGCGATCAGCACGTCGACGTCGACCGGTGGCGCGATCGGGTTGTTGGAGACCAGGACCGTGTGCGCGCCCAGCGCGCGCGCCTCGGCCAGCGCCGCCACCACGAACGGCGTGCGACCGGACGCCGTGAGGCCCAGCACGAGGTCGCCCGCCGCCGCGTGCCTGCGGATCTGCGCGGCACCGCCCGCCGCCGCGTCCTCGACGTCCTCCACCGCTTTGACCAGGGCTTCCGCCCCGCCCGCGTGGTGCGCGACGAACCAGTCCGGCGGGGCGTTGAAGGTCGGCACCAGCTCGGCGGCGTCCAGCGTGGCCAGCCGGCCGGACGTGCCCGCGCCGACGTAGTGCACCCGGTGGCCGGCGCGCAGCGCGCCCACCGCCAGGTCGGCCGCCCGCGCGAGTTCCGGCAGCACGGCCTCGACCGCGTCGGGCACCCGGTGGTCCTCGGAGTTGATCAACCGCAGCACGTCCAGCGTGGACAGCCGGTCGATGTCCCCGGTCCGGGGGTTGCGGGCCTCCGTGGGCGACTCCACCCGGATCGCGACACCGTCCCGGGGCGGCGTCATTTACCGGTCTCCCGGCGACGCCTGCCGTCCGGGCGGGCACCCAGGCGGTGGCCCGACACCGCGTCGTAGGTCGCCTCCAGCGCGGTCTTGGCGCTGTCCACGTGCTGCTGGGCGACGCCGATGAACAGGCAGTCGATCACCGTGAGCTGCGCGATCCGGCTGGCCATCGCGCCGGAGCGGAACGTCGTCTCGCGGGCGGCGGTGGTCAGCACGTGGTCGGCCACCTCGCTGATCGGCGAGCGCGGGAAGTTCGTCAGCGCCACCGTGGTCGCGCCGTGCTCGCGGGCCACCCGCAGGGCCTCGACGGTCTCGGCGGTGGAGCCGGTGTGCGAGATGCCGACCGCCACGTCCTGCCCGGTCAGCACGGCGGCCGAGGTGAGCGCGATGTGGGTGTCGTTCCAGGCGAAGCACGTCCGCCCGATGCGGTGCAGCTTCTGCTGGAGGTCGAACGCCACGAACGCGCTCGCGCCGAACCCGTAGACGTCCACCCGGCGCGCGCCGGCGACCAGTTCCACGACCTGCTGGAGGGTCTCGACGTTGAGCTGCTCGGCGGTCTCCTCGACCGCGCGGGCGTCCGCGAACGCGACCTTGCCCACCACCTGGCGCAGGTCGTCGCCGGGTCCGATGTCGCCACCCAGGTCCCGGTCCGTGCGCGCGGCCGTGCGGGCGGTGTCGGCGGCCAGCGCGATGCGCAGCTCCGGGTACCCGCCGACGCCGATCGCCTTGCAGAACCGGGTCACCGTCGTCTCGCTGGTGCCCGCCGCCTCGGCGACCTCGGTGATGCTGCGGTGCGCGACGGTCGCCGGGTTGTCCAGCACCACCTTGGCCACCCGCTGCTCCGCGCGGGCCAGGCCGGGCAGCAGGGAGCGGATCTTGACGAGGGGGCTGGCGTCGGTGCTCTCGGTGGACACGTGGGAAACTTACTAACCGCCCAACGGAAAATCAACGCGCAGTGAGCTGTTCCCACCCCCGGTGCCGAATCCCACCCGGTGGCGTGGGCTGTTCGGGCAGGGGGCCACTACCGGTCGGTCGAACGCCACCCGACAGCGGTCACCGCCCCCGGATCGCGCTCTGCGTCGAGCAGCACGCCGTGCCGGTCCGTCACCCGCACACCGTCCACGTACGCGCCGCGCCCGCCGTACCCGTCGCCTCGCACGTAGAGCCAGCGGAATGCGGAAGCCGGCCCGGTGACCAGCCGCACGCGCTCCCAGCGGCGCGTGCCGTAGCCGGCCAACGTCTTCAGGTCGCGCCAGGACGTCCCGTCGTCACTGGCCTGCACCACCACCCGGTCGTGCGGGTCCAGGTCGATGAACGCGTCGAACTCCAGCTCCAGCCGCCCGTCCCGGGCCGGCAGCGGCCCCGTGGTGAGCGTGCCGAGGTGGGCCGTCGCCGTCCACGCGGTCCCGCCGCGCTCCGGCCGCACCGCGAGCGCCCGCGCCAGGCCGTCCGCCACCGCCCGGCGCGCGGGGTTGACCGAGCCCCAGTCCCGGCTCGGGTGCACCCGGTTGGTGAGCAGCACCGCGATCGAGCCCGACAGCGGGTCGAGGACCAGCGAGGTGCCGGTGAAACCGGTGTGCCCGGCGGTCGCCGGCGAGGTCAGCGCCCCCATGTACCAGCGCTGGTCCAGCTCGAAGCCGAGGCCGTGCGCGTTGCCGGGGAATTGCTGGTTGAAGTCGGTGAGCACCAGCTCGACGGTCCGTTCCCGCAGCACGCGGCGACCCCGGTACACCCCGCCGTTGAGGATCGCCTGGCCCAGCACGGCCAGGTCGGCGGCCGTCGAGAACACCCCGGCGTGCCCCGCCACCCCGCCCAGCGACCACGCGTTCTCGTCGTGCACCTGGCCCCGGACCAGGCCCCGGTGCGCCTGGAACTCGGTCGCCGCCACCCGGTCGAGCTTCGCCGCCGGCGGGGTGTAGCCGGTGTCCCGCAGGCCCAGCGGTTCGGTGAGCTCCTCGCGGACCAGCACGTCGAGCGGCTTGCCGGTCAGGCGGTGCACGAGCACGCCCAGCGTGATCAGGTTCAGGTCGGAGTAGGTGTAGGTCGATCCCGGCGGGTTCTTCGGGGCCACGTCCATGACGGCCTTGAGGCGGGACGGGACGTCCGGGTGGTCCGACCACAGCGGCAGCCACGGCTCCAGGCCCGAGGTGTGGGTGAGCAGGTGGCGGGTGGTGATGGCGGACTTGCCGTTGACGCCGAACTCCGGCAGGTGGCGGGCGACCGGGGCGTCGAGGTCCAGCTCGCCCAGCTCTTGGCGGCGCATGACGACCAGGGAGGTGAACAGCTTGGAGATCGAGGCGACGTCGAAGATCGTGTCGGGGGCCATCGGCACCCGCCGGCCCTCCGGCAGCTCGGTGCCGGCGGCGTCGGCGTAGCGGACCGCCCAGCCGGCGGGCCCGTGCGCGGCGACCACCCCGTCGTGGACGAGCAGCGTGACGGCCCCGGCGAACAGCGGGTGCCCGGACGCGTCCGGCCCGGTGAAGCGGCGCACCCGGTCCAGGGCACCGGCGATCGGCGCGGGGTCGAGGCCCGCCCGTGCCGGCGTGCCGGTCCGCAGCACGTGGTCCGCCCACCCCCGACGAACCACGTCGAACCGCCCCCGCCGCCCACCCGCCGCAACCACGTCCGCCCCATCTTCGCCGACCGCGCCGGCTCCGGCCCGCCCGGTGCTGCGGACGGCCCCGGCAGTGCCCGCGTGCGCGGTCGTCCCGCCGGCGTGCGCCGGGGTGGTCGTGGCGAGGACCGCCAGCAGGGCGGTGATCAGCAGGGTCCGCACGTGTCGTCCCTCCGGTCGGCCGTTCACCGGTGGTGCAGGTAGTCGTGGCGGAGGCGGGTGAACGCGGCCAGTTCGTCGCGCCACGCGCCGACCACCTCGTCGGTGCCCGCTCCCGCGTCCACCATGCGGCGCAGCCGGTCCGAGCCGGTGAGCTTGTCGACCCACAGGTCGGGCCGCCACGCGACCAGGTCCGGGTAGCGGGAGCGCGCGGTCACCAGCATCGCCACGGCGGTCCGGATCGCGTCGAACCCGCCGGGCCGCGTGACGTGCAGCGCCACCCCACCGCAGGGCCGGCCCGCGAACTTGTCGAAGGTCGGCGTGAAGTGCGCCTCGCGGAACCGCACGCCCGGCAGCCCCGCCGCGTTCAGGTCCTCCGCCCACCGCCAGTCGATCCCCGGTGCGCCCACCGTTTCGAACGGTCGGGTGGTGCCCCGCCCCTCGGAGAGCACCGTCCCCTCGAACAGGCACGTGCCGGGGTAGACCAGTGCGGTGTCCCGGGTGGGCACGTTCGGGCTCGGCGGCACCCACGGCAGGCCCGGGTCGAGGTCGTCGCGCCGCCAGCCCCGCGCCCACACCCGGCGCAACGCGGCCTGCCCGCCGTGGCGCGGCAGGAACTCGCCGTTGAACAGCCCCGCCAGCTCGCCGACCGTCATCCCGTGCTGCTGCGCGATCGGCTCGCGCCCGACCGCGCTCGCGTGCGCCGGGTCGAGCTGCGGCCCGCGCGCGGTGCCGCCGACCGGGTTCGGCCGGTCCAGCACGACGAACTCGGCACCGGTCGCGGCGGCGGCCCGCATCGCCGCGTACATCGTCCAGATGTAGGTGTAGAACCGCGCGCCGACGTCGGCGATGTCGAACACCACCGTGTCGACGCCCGCCTTGGCAAACATGGCGGCGAGCTTCGCGGCATCGGCCCCGTGCGCGTCGTACACCGGGATGCCGGTGCGCGGGTCGCGGTAGTCGCCTTCCGAGCCGCCCGCCTGCGCGGTGCCGCGAAAGCCGTGCTCCGGCCCGAAGGCGGCCTTCGGCGCGTGCCCGGCGGCCACCATCGAGTCGACCACGTGGGTCTGGTCGCGCAGCACCCCGGTCTGGTTGGTGAGCACGCCGACCGCGCGCCCGGCCAGCAGCCGCCACCCGTCCGCCGCCGCGATCTCCGCGCCCGTGGCGACGTCCCGCCGCGCCCCCTCTCGCGCCGCGCCGCCCGCAGCGCCCGCCGCGCTCGTCGTGCCCGTTGCGCCACCCGCCAGGCCGACCGTCGCCCCGACCGCCGCGCCGGTCAGCAGCCGCCGCCGCGAGACGCCGGGCCTCACGACACCGCTCCGCCCGGCGGTGGCCGCCGGGCCGTCACCAGGTCACCCCGTGGCCGAGCGGGTACGGCGTCGGACCGGGCACGGCGACGGGCAGCCGGCCGGTCGGCCGCACCTCGCCGGTCACCACCCGCGCCACCGCCGCCATCGAGCCCGCGCCGGAGGAGTAGGTGGCCAGCCAGTTCGGCGCGGCGGTGTGCGCCACGTCGTAGGGGTTGCGCACCGCCACCGCGACCACCGGCACGCCCACCGCCAGCAGCCTCGTCAGCAACGCCTGCTGCTCGGGCCGCGCGGACAGCCCGTTGGTCAGCACGACCACCAGGTCCGCCTCCGCCGCCCGCTGCACCGCCTCGGCCACCTGGGCTTCGGCGGGTGCGTCGCCGGTGGGCAGGGCGGTGCCGCCGAGCAGGCCGGCGAGCGTGCGGGTCGGTGCCTCACCCCACCCCGTGACCAGTGCGGACGTGGTCTTGAGCGGCAGCGACCGGTTGCGCACGGCGGTCACCGTGCGGTCGGTGATCGCCTGCGCGGCGGCCAGGTGCGCGGGCGTGCCGACGCTCCCGCCCACCGCGCCCTCGTCCACCGGCGGGCCGGTCAGCACGCCCCGCAGCAGCTTCACCCGCAGCACCCGCAGCACGCTTTGATCGATGCGCCGCTCGGTCAGCTCGCCGCTGCGCACCGCCGCCACCACGCTGTCCACGGCGAGCCCCAGGTCCACCGGCATCAGGAGTTGGTCGACGCCCGCTTTCAGCGCCAGCACCGGGATCTCGGCGTCCGGGTGCAGTTGGCGGACGCCCGCCATCGCCAGCGAGTCGGTGATCACCACGCCGTCGAAGTCGAGTTCGTGGCGCAGCAGGTCGATCGCGGGCTTGGACAGCGTGGCCGGCTCGCCCGACGGGTCGATCCGGGGCAGCCGGAGGTGCGCGGTCATCACCGAGTCGACGCCCGCCTCCACGGCCGCGCGGAACGGCGGGGCGTCGATCGCGCGCCACTGCTCGACGGTCCGGTCGACCTTCGGCAGGGTGCTGTGGCTGTCCTCGTCGGTGTCGCCGTGGCCGGGGAAGTGCTTGGCGGTGGCGGACACGCCGTGCCGGGAGGGGAACGGCTGCTGGTAGCCGCGCACCTGGGCGGCGGTCAGCTCGGCGGCCAGCGCCGGGTCTCCGGAGTAGGAGCGGACGCCGATCACCGGGTTGGCCGGGTTCGAGTTGACGTCCGCGTCCGGCGCGAAGTTCTGGTTCACCCCCATGGCGCGCAGCTCGCGCGCGGTGATGGCGGCGGCCCGCTCGGCGTCCGGCGCGCTGCGGCCCGCGCCGAGCGCCATGTTGCCGGGGAACTGGGTGGCGGGCGGGCCGATCCGCGTCACCAGGCCCATCTCCTGGTCGGTGGCGACGGTCGGCGGGATGCGGCTCGCCTGCCGGAGGCCGTTGGACAGCCGCGCGATCTGCTGAGGGGTGTCGAGGTTGTCGTACTTGTCGTTGTCGAAGTAGACGACCCCGCCCGGCTGGTACTTGGCGACCACCTCGGCCGGCGTGCCGACGCCGAAGTCGCGCAGGTTGCCGGGGTGGACCTCGTCCGGGGCCTGTCCGTGCAGGGAGGTGACGAACAGCTGGCCCACCTTCTGCTCCAGCGACATGCCGCGCACCAGCGCCTCGGCGGAGGGCGCTGCCCGGTCGGTGGCCGGTCCTGCGGCGGGCCGTGCGGTGGCCGGCGGCACCACGAGGGACGCCGCGACCGCGAGCGCGGCGACGAGCGGACGGAACACGGTGTCCCCCTCACTTGGCAATCTTTCCACCGGGTGGTGGGCCTTTTCGGAAGTTACCCACGTCACGGGGACGGGGTCAACGGGTTGCGTTGCGTAGGCATTGTGCGGACGGGCACCGACGATTCCCGGGCTCGTCGGCGTCACCCGATCGGGCGTTTCTGCCAGAGGTGTCCCGGACGTGGGCACAAAAACAGGCCGGGCCCCCGGCGAACCGGGGGCCCGGCCTTCAGCGCGGACGTTCGAGTTACCAAGCGTGCAACTCGTGTCGTATCAACCTGGCCTCGGCGTCCGGCGTCCCGTTACGCAGGCCCTTGACGACAAGCCTCCCGCGGCGTGCTGCGCGTGGGTGCTCGAAGTCCGCGCACGGAGCTCTGTCGGGGTGAACGGCGCTTCTCTTCCGCTCCGTCCCTGGCCAACCGGAGGTCCGCACTTCCTTTGTAGTGCGTGTCCAGCCCGGCGGCAAGGGCTCGATGGAGTGCACCGGTCAAGCGACCGTGAGTAGCGGATCTTCTTGTGTGACACCGTTTTCCGCTCGTGCGCCGCACCGGGTACCGCTGTCCGGGCAGAGGCCGGGTGAATCAGCCGCGCCGCCGGCGGCGCAGGCCGTACCAGGCGACACCGGCTGCGGTCGCCGCGCCCAACCCGATCGCGGTCACCGCGACCGTCGTGCCGGAGGGGCGCGGGATGCGGGCCCGCAGCGACACCGGGTCGGAGAACGTCAGCACCGGCCACCCGCGCTGCGCCGCGACCTTGCGCAGCGCGCGGTCCGGGTTGACGGCGGTCGGGTGCCCGACCACCTCCAGCAGCGGCAGGTCGGTGATGGAGTCGGAGTAGGCGAAGCAGCGCGCCAGGTCGTAGTCGTGCTCGTCGGCGAGCTGCTTCGCGGCGACCGCCTTGTTCTCGCCGGCGCAGTAGAAGTCCACGTCGCCCGAGTAGCGGCCGTCGCTGACGACCATCCGGGTGCCGACGCTGCGGTTCGCGCCGACCATCGCGGAAATGGGCGCGACCAGTTCTTCGCCGGAAGCGGAGACGACGACGACGTCGTGCCCGTCCGCTTTGTGGTCCAGGATGAGTTGGGTGGCTTCCTTGTAGACCAGGGGGTCGACGATGTCGTGCAGCGTCTCGTCCACGATCGAGCGGACCTGCTCGACGTCCCAGCCCTCGCAGAGGGCGGTGATGTGCGAGCGCATCCGGTCCATCTGGTCGGCGTCCGCGCCGGCCAGCATGAACACGAACTGCGCGTAGGCGCTCTTGAGCACCGCACGCCGGTTGATGAGGCCCTCTTGGAAGAACGGCCGGCTGAACGCCAGCGTGCTCGACTTGGCGATGACCGTCTTGTCCAGGTCGAAGAACGCGGCGACTCTGCTGCCTTCGGTGGCGTGCTCGGTCACCGCTCCAGCTTAAGGGCCGGTCGGGCGGGTCCGACGACCACGGTCATTCGGCGCTTTACGAACTCACAGTGATGCGGCCTACCGAATTTTCCGTGTCCCTCTAACGGAAGACACGCATGACCCTGTCCCGTGGGGATACAGTAGACGGGTCCGGCTCGACCGGACGGGTTCAGTCCGACCCCCCGGGACTGAACCAATGACGACCCCCGTCCCTCCCCCCTGGCGGGGGTCGTCCCATGTCCGGGGTCGGATCGGTCCCCTCTTCCGCCAGACCCCGCACCCGTTCCGGGCCGGTCCGGCGCGGCGCCTCCCCTCCAGCCTTGGGCACCGGGAATTCCGCCGATTCGCGGCTCCGGGTTGTCCACAGGCCCAAATCCTGTCCACAGATTGATCATCGGCAGTTGTGGCCTTCCTCACCACTCGGGACCGTGGGCAGCACCCACCGTGAACGACCGAGGAGGAATCGTGGATCGACTGCTGACGCTGGTCGCGGACCCGGCGCTGCTGGAGGAAGTGCTCCAGGCCGCCGCCGTCGCGGGTGCCGAGGTGGAGCGGGTGCCGGACCTGGCCGCGCTGCGCGGGCCGTGGCGCGCCGCCCCGGCCGTGCTGCTCGACGCCGAGGGCCTGGCGGGGTGCGCCGGTGCCGCGCTGCCCCGGCGGCCCGCAGTGTTCGTGGTGTCCACCGGCCCTCCCGACCAGTCGGTGTGGCCGCTCGCCCTGGAACTGGGCGTCGAGCGGGTGCTCGACGTCGAGCAGGGGCGGGCGGAACTCCAGGAGGTGCTGTCCGACCTGGTGGAGTCGCCACCGGGCGGCGGTCGGGTGTTGTCCGTGCTGGGCGGCTGCGGCGGCGCGGGTGCCACCGCGCTGGCGACGGCCGTCGGCCAGGCCGTGCTGGCCGACGGCGGGCGGGGGCTCCTGGTGGACTGCGACCCGCTGGGCGGCGGGCTGGACCTGGCGCTGGGCGCGGAGGGGGAGGCGGGCAAGCGCTGGCCGGACCTCGGCCTGAGCGGCGGGCGGGTGCCGGTCGCGGAACTGCGCTCGGCCCTGCCGTCCCGCGCCAGGGGCGAGGGGCGGCTGTCCTTCCTCTCCTGCGCGCGCAACGGCCCCGACCCGACACCGCAGGCCGTCGCGGCCGTGGTCGAGGCCGGGCGGCGGGCGGGCGAGACGGTGGTCTGCGACGTGCCGAGGCAGCTCTCGCCCGTCGCCGGGGCTGCGCTGGAGCGGTCAGACCTGGCGGTCCTGGTGGTGCCGGCGGGGCTGCGGGCGTGCGCGGCGGCGCGGCGGGTGGCGGACCAGGTGGTCACCCGGGGCGTCGCGCTGCACGCCGTCGTCCGGGGGCCGTCGCCGACCGGGCTGCACGCCCACCAGGTGGCGAAGGCGGTGGGGTTGCCGCTGCTCACCTCCATGCGGCCGGAACGGCGGTTGGCCGACGCGCTGGACCGGGGCCGGTTCCCGGCCCACCGCAAGGGGCCGCTCGCGTCGGCCGCGCGCGAGGTGCTGGCGGTGCTGCGCGCCCAGAAACCCCTGTCCGCCAAGCCCTACGCCGTGAGGGAGGTGGGGTGTGGGTGAGTGGCGTCCGGTCGAGTCCACCCCATCGGGATTCGCGGTGGCCCACCACCCGGTGGAAAGCGCTTGCGTCGCCGTCCCGGTCCCCGCTCGGGCGTCGGCCGGACGGGTGATTCGCGCGGGAGTTCGGTCGTGACCGAACTCGTGGAGCGCGTCCGGCAGCGGCTGGCGGACGGCGGTGCGGAGCTGACGTCGGCGTCGGTGGCCGCTGCCGTGCGCAGCGAGGCCGGCGGCGTGGTCAGCCAGGAGGACGTGCGGCGGGCGCTGACGGTGCTGCGGCAGGAGTTCGTCGGCGCGGGCGTGCTGGAACCGCTGCTGCGCGACCCGGAGCACACCGACGTCCTGGTCACCGGGCCGGACCAGGTGTGGGTCGACGGCCCGGCCGGCCTGCGGCGCACCGGGGTGGCGTTCGCCGGGGAAGCGGCCGTGCGGCGGCTCGCGCAGCGGCTGGCGGTGGAGGCCGGGCGGCGGCTGGACGACGCCGTGCCGTTCGTGGACGGCTGGCTGCCGGGTTCCGTGCGGCTGCACGCGGTGCTGCCGCCGATCACCCCGTCGACCTGCCTGTCGCTGCGCGTCCTGCGCCCCGCCGTGCACGACCTGGCGGCCCTGGAGCGGCGCGGCACGTTCTCCGGGGAGGTCGGCGAGGTGCTGCGGGCCGTCGTCCGGGCGCGGGTGGCGTTCCTGGTCGTCGGCGGCACCGGCTCGGGCAAGACGACCCTGCTCGCCGCGCTGCTCGGCTGCGTGCCGCACGACCAGCGGGTGGTGTGCGTCGAGGACGCCGGCGAGCTGCACCCCGCCCACCCGCAGTTCGTCCGGCTGCTGGCGCGCGGCGCGAACGTCGAGGGCGCGGGCCGGGTGACCCAGCGCGACCTGGTCCGCCAGGCCCTGCGGATGCGGCCGGACCGGATCGTCGTCGGCGAGGTGCGCGGCGCGGAGGTGGTCGACCTGCTGACCACCTTCAACACCGGGCACGACGGCGGGGCGGGGACCTTGCACGCCAACTCGCCCGCCGAGGTCCCGGCGCGGCTCGAAGCGCTGGCGGCCCTGGGCGGCCTGGACCGGCCGGCGCTGCACAGCCAGTTGGCGGCGGCGGTGAAGGTCGTGCTGCACATGCGCCGGGGTCCGGGCGGTGAGCGGCACCTGGCGGAGATCGGGGTGTTCGAGCGGCGGCACGGCGAACTGCTGGTCCGTACGGCCTGGCGGCGTGACGGGGGGTGGCAGCCGGCGGGAGCCGGCCTGCGTGAGCTGGTGGGTGCGCCATGACCTCGTGGCCGGTGGTGGTCGTGCCGCTCGCTGCCGCTGTGCTGGTGGCCCCGGTGTCGTCGGCCGGTCGGCTGAAGGCGTTGCAGGGCAGGCGATCCGGTCGCGTGCGCTGGAGGCCACCCGAAGAGGTGACGGTGGTCGTGCTGGGCGCGGTGGTCGGCTTGGTCGGCGGCATCGGTGGCGCGCTGGCCGGTGCGCTCGTCGCGTGGACGTCGTGGCGGGTCCGTCGCGGGCACCGCGTCGAGCGGTCCCGGCTGCGCGCCTCCACCGCGCTCGCCGAGGGCCTGGCGGGGTTCGTCGCCGAGCTGCGGTCGGGCGCGCACCCGGCGCAGGCCGCCGCCGGTGCCGCCCAGGACGCGGAGCCTCCGGCTGCCGGCGTGTTCCGGGCGATCGCCTCGGCAGCGGCGCGGGGCGGCAACGCGGAGGCCGCGCTGACCGACCCGGACGCGCGCCCGCTGGCCAGGGCGTGGCGGCTGTCGAGCGAGCACGGCGTGCCGCTGGCGGACGTGCTGGAGGAGGTCCGGCGCGACCTGCGCCGCCGGATCGGCTTCGCCCACCGGTTCCGCGCCCGGATGGCCGGCCCCCGGTCGAGCGCGGCGGTGCTGGCGGCGCTGCCGGTGTTCGGCGTGCTGCTGGGCGAGGCGACCGGCTCAGGCCCGGTAGCGGTGCTGACCTCCACCATCGCGGGCCAAGTCCTGCTGGTGTCCGGCGCAGTGCTCATCTGCGCCGGCCTGGCGTGGAGCGCGCACCTGACGAGGCAGGTGCTGACATGAGCCTGTTCCTGCTGGCGGCAGCCCTGGCGATCCTCCCACCGCCCCGCCCCCGACTGGCCCGCCTGACCACCTACCGCCCGCCTACCACCGACCCTCAGCCGGGCAAGTGGTCGCCAGACACGCGCTCGGCATGGGAACGGCCAATCCCTGAGCGGCCGGTCACCGAGCGACTGGCCGGCGGGTGGCGGGCCACGGAACAGCCGGCCGCCGCACAGTCGGCGGGCGGGTGGCCGACCACCGCGCGGCCGGCGGGCGCGTGGCTGCCTGGCGCGCGCTCGGTGGGCATGTGGCTGCCCGGCGCGCGGTCGGCGGCTGGGCGGTCGGGGACCGTCAGGTGGCCGGTGGTCAGGTGGCCGGTGGTCAGGTGGCTGGTGGTCGCGTTGCCGAGGCTCGTGCCTCGGGCGAAGCCCCCGCCTCCGGACCCGTTCGCGCTGCCCGCGACGTGGGACCTGCTCGCGGCGGCGTTGCGGGCCGGGCTGCCGGTGGCAGCGGCTGTGCAGGCGGTGGTGGCGGGTGCGCCGCCGGGGCCCGGCGCGGCGTTGCGCAAGGTCGGCGACCTGCTGGCGTTGGGAGCCGACTCGGTGACGGCGTGGGCTGCGGCGCTCGACCACCCCGACACCGCCGCGCTGGCTCGGGCGGCTCGGCGCAGTGCGCGATCCGGCGCTGCGTTGGCCGGGGCCGTGGCGGACCTCGCGGCCGATCTCCGGGCACGGGCGGACGACCGGGCGGAGGCTCGCGCCCAGCGGGCGGCCGTGTCGGTCGCGGGGCCGTTGGCGCTGTGCTTCCTGCCCGCGTTCCTGTGCCTGGGAGTCCTGCCGGTCGTGATCGGGTTGGCCGGCCGGGTGAGCGCGAACTGGTGACTGTCCACAACAGACTGATGGAGTAATCGTGTTGAACGACAAGGGGACAACGACGGCCGAGTACGCCCTCGCCACCTTGGCGGCGGCCGGGTTCGCGGGGCTGCTGATCGTCCTGCTCGGCGGCGAGTGGGTGACCGAGATGATGCGGGGGTTGCTGCACAAAGCCTTCTCGGCGGGGACGTGATCCGGCGTCGGCCGCCACCGCCGGATCTCGTTGCAGGCTCCCGATCCTGGGTGGACGGTGATCGCGGCGCGGTGACGGTGGAGGCCGCCTTGGCGGTCTGCGGGCTGGTGGCGTTCCTGGTGCTGGGTGTCGAGGTGGTCATGACCGTCGTCGCCCAGGTCCGGTGCACGGACGCCGCCCGGGAAGCGGCGCGGCTGGTCGCTCGCGGCGAGCCGGCACGCGCATCCACCGCCGCGAAGGAGATCGCGCCGAGAGGTGCCGAACTGGTCGTCCACCGGGAAGGCGACACGGCCAGGGTCGAGGTCCGGGCGCGGCGAACGCTGGTCGAGGTGCGCGCCGACGCCTACGCGGTGCTGGAACCGGGAGTCGCAGGAACCGATGCCGAATCCGATGCAGGAACCGGAGTAGGGGCCGATGCCGGGACTGGTGTGGAGATGAAGGGCAGGTCCGGGCGCGGTGCTGAGTTGCCTGTCGGTGGTGGTCGTGGCTGAGAGGGGTGGTCGCTTCGGGGATGACCGGGGCGCGGCGAGTTGGGTGGCCGTTGCGGTGCTCGGGGTGGTGGGGGTGGCTGTGGTGTTCGGCGTCCAGTACGGGGAGGTGGTGGTCGGGCGGCACCGCGCGGCGGCGGCTGCCGATCTCGCGGCGGTCGCCGGGGCCGCGTGGGTGAGCGGTGGTGAGGCGAGTGCGTGCGGGAGGGCCGAGTGGGTCGTCCGGCGGATGGGAGGGGAGCTGGTGGCGTGCGCGGTGTCCGAGCGAGAGCCGTCGAAACAAGGGGTGTCGGAGCAAGAGCCGTCCGAGTTGGAGCCGTCCGAGTTGGGGCCGGCTGGGTTGGGGCCGGCTGGGTTGGAGGGGAGCGGGCCGGAGGTGGTGGTGGAGGTCAGGGGGCCGCCTGTCGGAGGGTTCGGGGCGGTGTTCGGTGCGCCCAGCGCTCGGGCTCGGGCCGGCGCGGCTGAAGCATGAGGTCCGCTCGCCGCGACGAACGGTCGCCCTCCGGCGGTGAGCGGACTCACAGCCCCGTTGGTTGCGGCTTCGGCGGCCGTCTGCGGGAACGCGGGAGTTCTGTCGGCCGTCCGGACGACCGGCGTTCGCCGTTCCGTACCTACCAGTTGTCGACTGGTGGTTACCAGAAGTCCCTGACATGTCGTTAGTTCAAGTGGCGGCACCGACGCGGTGTCGAAGAACACCCGACACGGTGTCGTGGTCTTCAAGGAGGCGAACCTCAGATGGAGTGGTCGGATAGCTGGCGCGGGGCCTTCCGCATCGAGCTGCGCGCAGAGGCGGTCAACCTCGCGTGGCACGGGTGGCCTGTGCTGCCGGGCACCTATCCGGCGGGTGCGCAGTGGGCCGGCCGCGAGGGCGTCGAGCACGACGGCCCGGTCCCGGTGCACCACGACTGGCAGGAGCGCATCGGCACCAAGGCGGCGCAGGTCGCCACCTGGTGGGCGGGCCACTCCTACAGCCTCCTGCTGGCCACCGGTCACGGTGTGGACGCCGTCGAGGTCGGGGCCGAGCTCGGCCGGCGGGCCGCCGTGGCGCTGCGCGCGGCCGGGGTCCCGGTGCCGATCGCGGCCACGCCCTCCGGACGCTGGATGTTCCTCGTCGCCACCGGCCGGCCGCTGGACGCCGACTGGGTCGCCGACCACGACGTCCACCACTACGGCCAGGGCGAGTACGTCCCGCTGCCGCCGACGCCGTTCCAGCACGGCGTCGTGCACTGGCGGGTCAAGCCGCAGATCTGCGCGTGGCAGCTGCCCGCCCTGGACGTCGTGCAGGACGCGCTGACCGAGGCCGTCCACGTCCCCGCCGGCCACGCCGCCGCCGACTACGGACTGGTCGCCGGCGGGTTGGCCTGACCCACCAACGGCTGAACACGACCGGCTGACCGCGCCCGGCTGACGGGAAGGCCCGATGACGACCGGCCCGAGCACGACCGGCCCGAGCACGACCGGCCCGAGCACAACCGAGCGCGGCGGAGCCCACGCCGGCAGCCCCCGTCCGACCCGGGGCCTGCCGGGCACGTCCGACCCCTCCCGGGTCGGCTTCACCACCGACCCCTCCCGGGTCGACCTGAGCGAGACCGGCCCTCTCCGGGCCCACTTGACCAGGGCCGGCCGGACCGCCGTCCTCCTCCGGCGGTTCGGCACCTGTTGGAAGGGTCGTCGGCCTCACACCGGCGACCTGCGCACCACCCGCGGACGCACCCGCGGTAGCAGTACCGGCCCGGCCGTGTTGGACGTCGTGGAACTACTCCCCGACAACCCCGAGCACGACGTCCAGCACGGCCAACCCGCCCGCCTTGTCCAGCGGATCGTTGCCGTTCCCGCACTTCGGCGACTGGACGCAGGACGGGCAACCGGCCGGGCACGTGCAGGAAGCGATCGCCTCCCTCGTGGCGACCAGCCATGGGACCACGGCCGCGAACCCGCGGTCGGCGAAACCGGCGCCTCCCGGATGACCGTCGTGCACGAACACCGTCGCCTCCCCGGTGTCCTGGTGCAGCGCGGTCGAGACGCCGCCGATGTCCCATCGGTCGCAGGTCGCGAAGAGAGGTAGCAGGCCGATCGCCGCGTGCTCGGCAGCGTGCAGCGCGCCGGGGATGCGCGCCGGGTCCAGCCCGGCGCCCCCCGGCGCACTGCCCAGCAGCTCCTCGCCGACCGTGTACCAGACCGCGCGGGTCCGCAGGGTCTGCGCGGGCAGGTCGAGCGGCACCGAGTCGACCACCTGGCCGGAGGACAGCTTCCGCAGGTAGCCGACGACCTGCGAGGTCACCTCCACCTCGCCCAGGCACACCGACACCCCGGCGAACCGCCGCTCCTCCAGCACCCGCACGACGGCGATGTCCTTGGTGTCGCGCGCGGTGGTCGTCCAGTCCGGCTTCTCCGCGTGCACCAGCGCGATGCCGCTCTCCAGGTCCAGCCGGTCCACCACGTACGACTCGCCCTGGTGCAGGTACACCGCGCCGTCGTGCACCGTCCAGCAGGCCGCCGCCGGGTCGACGGTGCCCAGCATCCGGCCCGAGTCGCCCTCCACCACGACGACCTGGTCGCCGCCCGAGCCCCGGATGTCGACCTCGCCGTGCGGCCGGTCGTGCGACGTCCAGTACCAGCCGTTCGGCCTGCGCCGCAGCAGCCCGCGCCCGACCATGCCGTCCAGCACCTCGACCGCGAGCGGGCCGCCGAACTCCTCCAGCGCGTCCGGCGTCAGCGGCAGCTCCGCCGCCGCGCACGCCAGCTGCGGCTCCAGCACGTAGGGGTTGGTCGGGTCGAGCACGGTCGCCTCGACCGGCTTGTCCAGCACGGCCGCCGGGTTGTGCACCAGGTAGGTGTCCAACGGGTCGTCCCGCGCCACGAACACCACCAGCGCGCCCGAGTCCCCGGTCCGCCCCGCGCGCCCGGCCTGCTGCCAGAACGACGCCAGCGTCCCCGGGAAGCCCGCCACCACCACGGCGTCCAGGCCCACGATGTCGACGCCCAGCTCCAGCGCGTTCGTCGTCGCCACGCCCAGCAGGTCGCCGCTGGACACGGCCTTCTCCAGCGCCCGCCGCTCCTCGGGCAGGTAGCCGCCCCGGTAGGCGGCCACCCGGGAGGCCAGCTCCGGGTCGACCTCGGCCAGCACCCGCCGGGCCCCGATGGCGGTCAGCTCCGCGCCGACCCGCGACCGCACGAAGGCCAGCGAGCGGGCTCCCTCCACGACCAGGTCGGCCAGGATGCGCGCGGTCTCCGCGCCCGCCGACCGCCGCACGGGTGCGCCGTTCTCGCCCTCCAGCTCGGTGAGCAGCGGCGGTTCCCACAGCGCGACGGTCCTCCCGGCGCGCGGCGAGCAGTCCTCGGTCACCGCCTCGCACGGCACCCCGGTCAAGCGGGAAGCCGAAGTCGCGGGATCGGCCACCGTCGCCGACGCCAGCACGAAGACCGGGTCCGCCCCGTACCGCCGGGCGACCCGCCGCAGCCGCCGCAGCAGCAGTGCCACGTGCGACCCGAACACGCCCCGGTAGGAGTGGCACTCGTCCACCACGACGTACGACAACCGGCGGAAGAACCTGATCCACCTGGCGTGGTTCGGCAGGACCCCCCGGTGCAGCATGTCGGGGTTGGTGAACACCCAGTTCGCGTGCGCCCGCACCCAGTCCCGCTCGGCCATCGGGGTGTCGCCGTCGAAGGTCGCCGCCCGCACCTGCGGCACGCCCAGCGCCTCCACCGACCGGAGTTGGTCGGCACCCAGCGCCTTGGTGGGGGACAGGTAGAGCGCGGTCCTCCTCGGGTCCTCGTGCAGGGCGCTGAGCACCGGCAACTGGTAGGCCAGCGACTTGCCGGACGCGGTGCCCGTGGCCACCACGACGTGCCGGCCGGCCCACGCGTGGTCGGCCGCCTCCGCCTGGTGCCGCCACGGTTCCGGGACGCCCCGGTCCACCAGTGCCGCCACCACCTCCGGCGCGGCCCAGGACGGCCACGGCACGACCTGCGCGGCCCGGCGCGGCAGGTCCGCGCGGTGCGTCAACGGCGACTCTCCGGCGGGGACTCCGGCGAGCACCCGGTCCAGCAGTCGAGGTCCCTGGTTCGCCACGGGGCGCAGCTTCGCACACGCCACCGACATCGCGGGTGCTTCCTGGGCCTATCACGGTGCGTGCACGGACGGGGACTCACTGTCGGGTACTTGCGGACCTTGAATAGACTCCGCCGCTATCGCATCCAATGAGGGATGCGTCACGTTGTGTCGGGACCGACCGTCGCGTGTGAGCAAGGCCGGTCCCGGCGCAGCGCGGTGCTTCCCGCCTTGGGCTTGGAAAACTCACCAGGAGGACGGATGTCCCGGCAATTCCTCGCG
Organism: Actinosynnema sp. NPDC050436; assembly: GCF_040655415.1. Taxonomy (NCBI): domain Bacteria; kingdom Bacillati; phylum Actinomycetota; class Actinomycetes; order Pseudonocardiales; family Pseudonocardiaceae; genus Actinosynnema; species Actinosynnema sp. NPDC050436. The sequence goes on from NZ_JBFAJV010000003.1 coordinate 808,688, forward strand.
GAGGGCCTAGAGCTCTCCGGAGGTGACCAAGGTCTCGTGGCCGTGGTCGCCGTGGTCGCCCTGGCTGCTCTCGCCGTCGGTTATGTCCTGCTTCGGGAAGTCCTGGCCGCCGGCCAGGGCACCGTGAAGATGCAGGACATCGCCAAGGCGGTTCAAGAGGGCGCAGCGGCCTACCTCAACCGGCAGTTCCGAACGCTAGGCATTTTCGTCGTCATCGTGTTCGTGCTGCTCTTCCTGCTCCCGGCGGAGGACGTCGGGGAGCGGATCGGCAGGTCGCTGTTCTTCCTCGTCGGAGCGGCGTTCTCCGCCGTCATCGGCTACCTGGGCATGTGGCTGTCGACCCGCGCGAACGTGCGCGTGGCGGCGGCGGCGAAGGAGCCCGGCGGTCGGGAGAAGGCGACGCGGATCGCCTTCCGCACCGGTGGCGTGGTGGGCATGTTCACCGTGGGCCTCGGCCTGTTCGGCGCGGCCCTCGTGGTGCTGGTGTACACCGGCCAGGCACCCAAGGTGCTGGAGGGCTTCGGCTTCGGCGCGGCCCTGCTGGCGATGTTCATGCGGGTCGGCGGCGGCATCTTCACCAAGGCCGCCGACGTCGGCGCGGACCTGGTCGGCAAGGTCGAGCAGGGCATCCCCGAGGACGACCCGCGCAACGCGGCGACCATCGCGGACAACGTGGGCGACAACGTCGGCGACTGCGCCGGCATGGCGGCCGACCTGTTCGAGTCCTACGCGGTGACGCTGGTCGCGTCGCTCATCCTGGGCACCGCCGCGTTCGGCGCGAAGGGCCTGCTGTTCCCGCTGATCGTCCCGGCGATCGGCGTGCTCACGGCGGTGATCGGCGTCTACATCACCTCCGCCCGGACCGGCGAGAGCGGCCTGTCGGCGATCAACCGCTCGTTCTACATCTCGGCGGTGATCTCCGCCGTGCTGTGCACGGTGGCGGCGTTCGTGTTCCTGCCCAGCTCGTTCGGCGAGCTGCGGGGCGTGGACGACCCCGAGGTGATCGCCACGCCGGGCAACCCGGCGCTGATCGCGGCCATCGCCGTGATCATCGGCATCGTGCTGGCGGGCGTCATCCTGTGGCTGACCGGCTACTTCACCGGCACCGAGCACAAGCCCGTCAAGGACGTCGGCAAGACGTCGCTGACCGGCGCGGCGACGGTCATCCTGTCGGGCATCTCGGTCGGCTTCGAGTCGGCGGTCTACACGGCGCTGGTCATCGGCGGCGCGGTGTACGGCGCGTTCCTGCTGTCCGGCACGCTGGTCGTGGCGCTGTTCGCGGTGGCCCTGGCGGGCTGCGGCCTGCTGACCACGGTCGGCGTGATCGTCGCCATGGACACGTTCGGCCCGGTGTCGGACAACGCCCAGGGCATCGCGGAGATGTCCGGCGACGTGGACGGCGAGGGCGCGCAGATCCTCACCGAGCTGGACGCGGTCGGCAACACCACGAAGGCGATCACCAAGGGCATCGCCATCGCGACCGCCGTGCTGGCCGCCACCGCGCTGTTCGGCTCCTACCAGGACGCGATCAAGCAGGCGCTGGCGGGCATCACCGAGACCGTGCCGGTGTCCTTCAGCAACGTCGTGTTCTCGCCGAACGTGCTGGTCGGCATCGTGATCGGCGCGGCCGTCGTGTTCATGTTCTCCGGCCTGGCCGTCAACGCGGTGACCCGCGCGGCGGGCGCGATCGTGTTCGAGGTGCGGCGCCAGTTCCGGGAGAACCCGGGCATCATGGACGGCTCGGTCAAGCCCGAGTACGGCCGCGTGGTGGACATCTGCACCAAGGACTCGCTGCGCGAGCTGGCCACCCCCGGCCTGCTCGCGGTGCTGGCCCCGATCGCGGTGGGCTTCGGCCTGGGCGTCGGGCCGCTGGCGGGCTACCTGGCGGGCGCGATCGCCACCGGCACCCTGATGGCGGTGTTCCTGGCCAACTCGGGTGGCGCGTGGGACAACGCCAAGAAGCTGGTGGAGGACGGAAACCACGGCGGCAAGGGCTCCGAGGCGCACGCGGCCACCGTCATCGGCGACACCGTCGGCGACCCGTTCAAGGACACCGCCGGCCCGGCGATCAACCCGCTGATCAAGGTGATGAACCTGGTCTCGGTGCTGATCGCCCCGGCCATCGTCACGTTCTCGGTGGGCGCGAGCGAGTCGGCGGGCATCCGCTACGCCATCGCGCTCGTCGCGGTCGTGGTGATCATCGGCGCGGTCGTCGTGTCGAAGCGGCGCGGCACCGCGATCGCGGAGACCCCGGCGGAGGCCACCGTCTCCAACGGGGCGGCGTGACCGGCTCGGCCTGACCGACCCGGAGCGGGCACCCCGGCACGAGGGGGTGCCCGCTCCGGCGTGTGCGCAGCGGCGGGGATGGGCACACTGTGGGTGCTCCCGGACGGCATTCCGGGTGAATGGAGAGTCCGACATGTGGATCCGGCTGGCCGTGGTGGCCGCGTCGGCGATGCTCGCCGCGGGGTGCGGTTCCGGCGACGACCCCGCCCCGACGACGTCCTCGTCCTCGTCCGGCGACACCGTGGCCTACATGGACAAGGTGTGCTCGGCCGCGTCGTCGTTCGTGTCGGTGTCCAAGACACCGCCGAAGCTCGACGCCAACGACCCGGTGAAGCTCAAGGCCGACATGAGCACGTACATGGGCCAGTTGGCCGACGCGTTCAACCAGACGGCCCAGAAGCTCGGCGAGGTCGGTCCGTCGCCGGTGGCGGGCGGCGACGAGCAGGTGACGAAGATGGCGGCCACGTTCTCCGACATCGGCAAGTCCTTCAGCGACGCCAAGGCGGCGGTCGAGGCGGCCGACGCGAACGACCCGGTCGGCGGGCTCCAGGCGGCGGGCGAGGTGATCGGGCGGCTGGACCAGTTCGCCGAGCCGCTCAAGCAGCTGGAGGCCACGCCGGAGCTGAAGGAGGCCGCCGAGAGGGCCCCCGCCTGCCAGAAGCTGCGCACCTCGCGGCCGTCCGAACCGGTAACCCCGACGTCGTAGGATCCGGCCGTCAACCGGACAACGTGGGGGTAATGATCGTGAAACTGCGCTTGACGGTGCCGGCCGTCCTCGCGGCCGTCCTCGTGACCGGGGCCTGTTCGGGCTCCGGGTCGGGGCCGTCCGGCTCCGGCACCACGACGACCGCCGGCGGCACGACGACCACGGCACCGCCCGCCGACCCGGTGAAGTGGGCCGGGACCTACTGCGAGGGCATCACGCCGGCGCTGGAAGGCGTGGTGGAGCTGCTCCAGGTCATGTTGGGCGGCGCGACCACCGACCCGGCCACGCTGAAGGCCAAGATCGTCGAGTTCGCGGACAAGTCCGGCAAGTCGTTCACCGACGCCGGGAAGAAGCTGGCCGAGGTCGGCCCGCCGTCGCCGGAGGCCAAGCCGCTGCACGACGAGCTGGTCAAGTTCTTCGACGACTCGTCGCGGACCTGGTCCAAGGCCAGCGAGGAGGTCGGCAAGCTCGACCCGAACGACCCCGAGTTCACCACCAAGCTGGGTGAACTGGGCGGCGACGAGACCACGACCGCCGGCGTGCAGATCAAGAAGCTGCAGAATGACCCGAAGCTCAGCGAGGCGTTCAAGAAGGCGCCCGCGTGCACCCAGCTCACCGAGAAGATGAAGTCGCTCGGCGGCTGACCACCGGCGGTCCGACCGGTCGGGCGGTGCCGCCCGCGCCGGTCGGACCCGGGGCCGGTGACCCGCGATCGGGGACTGGCCGAGGTCGAACGTGTGTTCTACGCTGCGGGACCGTGGGGCAACTGTCCTTCTTCTCGGCCGAGGCACGCCGGCCCTGTGTCGCGGACCTGGCCGGGCTGCTGTGCGGGCCCGGGCGGGCGGTGGGTTTCGCGCGCGGTCGCGCGGCCCGCATCTCGGTGTGCCTGGACGAGCGCTGGCGCGGGTTGGCGCTGGTCGCGGCGCTGGCCGAGCGGGACGTGCAAGCCCGGATCGAGGTGCTGCCCCGGGCAGCCCCGCCGCCGGGCGAACCCGGTGGGGAACCGCCCGACGGGCCCGGTGCGGCGGAGCTGCCGCCGGACGGCTCCGGCGCGGAGCTGCCGGTCGTCCCGCCGCAGTCCGGCGGGCTCGAAGTGGCCACGGCGTACCGGACCGACCTCACCGGCCTGGCCCACCAGTGGCTGGCCGACGGGACGAAGGTGGTGCCCGCCGACTTCACCCCCCACGGGGGCGTGCTGCGGCTGTGGGCGCTGGCTTCGGGCCGCTGGGCCGAGTCGGCGTACGTGCTCGGGCTCGACCCCGGCTCGCCCGACACGCACGAGCCGCTGCAAAAGGCGTTGGCCGCTTCGGGACTTCCGGCGACACTGCTCAAGACCGGCGGGCCGGCGCTGCGGGTGGTGGGCAGGCGGCGGCTGGAGCGGCTCGCCGAGCTGGTCGGGAGGGCTCCGCGCGGGGTCGGGGAGCGGACCTGGCCGGCCGCGTAGCGGTCCTCCTGGCGGGTGATCGGGCACAGTTGTGTCACCCTGTCCCGACCAGGGCTGCCCCTGCGGCGACATAGGACAGTGCACACTGGCGGGTCGGGACACAGTGTTCGGAGAGAGCGGGACGGCGTGGCTGGATCGACACGGGCGAAGAAGAGCAGCGGGGGATCCGCGAGCGGCAACCGGCGGTTGGTGATCGTCGAGTCGCCCGCGAAGGCGCGGAAGATCGCGTCCTACCTCGGCACCGACTTCGTCGTGGAGTCCTCCAAGGGGCACATCCGCGACCTGCCGCGCGGCGCGGCGGACGTGCCGGCCAAGTACAAGGGCCAGTCGTGGGCGCGGCTGGGCGTCGACGTCGACCACGACTTCGAGCCCCTCTACGTGGTCACGCCGGACAAGAAGGCGACCGTCGCGGAGCTGAAAGAGCTGCTCAAGGACGTCGACGAGCTGTACCTGGCGACAGACGGCGACCGGGAGGGCGAGGCCATCGCCTGGCACCTCCTGGACACCCTCAAGCCCAAGGTGCCGGTCCGCCGGATGGTGTTCCACGAGATCACCGAGCCCGCGATCCTGGCCGCCGCCGCGAACCCCCGCGACCTCGACCAGGACCTGGTCGACGCGCAGGAGACCCGCCGCATCCTGGACCGCCTCTACGGCTACGAGGTCAGCCCCGTGCTGTGGAAGAAGGTCATGCCGAAGCTCTCGGCGGGCCGCGTGCAGTCCGTGGCGACCCGGATCGTGGTCGAGCGGGAGCGCGAGCGGATGAAGTTCGTGACCGCCTCCTACTGGGACGTCTCGGCGACCATGGACGCCGGCGGGCAAGCCTCCCCGCGCCAGTTCGGCGCGCGCCTGGTGGCCGTCGACGGGCAGCGCCTGGCGACCGGCCGCGACTTCGAGTCGACCGGCCGGCTCAAGGAGGGCTCGGAGGTCCGGGTCCTGGACGAGGCGCAGGCCCGCGCGATCGCGGACGGCCTGGTCAAGGCCGACATGACGGTCTCCTCGGTGGAGGAGAAGCCGTACACGCGCAAGCCGTACGCGCCGTTCATGACCTCGACCCTCCAGCAGGAGGCGGGCCGCAAGCTGCGGTTCTCGGCCGACCGGACCATGCGCACCGCGCAGAAGCTGTACGAGAACGGCTACATCACCTACATGCGCACCGACAGCACCACGCTGTCCGAGACCGCGATCACGGCAGCCCGTGCGCAGGCCACCGAGCTGTACGGCGCGCAGTACGTCTCCAAGACGCCCCGCCAGTACACCCGGAAGGTCAAGAACGCCCAGGAGGCGCACGAGGCCATCCGCCCGGCCGGCGAGGTGTTCCGCACGCCCGGCCAGGTGGCGCGGGAGCTGGAGTCCGACGAGTTCAAGCTCTACGAGCTGATCTGGCAGCGCACGATCGCCTCCCAGATGTCCGACGCGCGCGGCAACACGACCAGCGTCCGCATCTCCGGCACCACGCAGGCGGTCCCCGGTACGGCCGGGCCCGGCGGCGAGGCCGTCACGTTCGCGGCGTCCGGCCGCACGATCACCTTCGCGGGCTTCCTCAAGGCGTACGTGGAGACGGTCGACTCGGAGGCGGGCGGCGAGTCCGACGACGCCGAGTCGCGGCTTCCGCAGCTGGTCAAGGACCAGGCGCTGGTCGCCGCCGAGCTGTCCGCCGACGGCCACTCGACCTCCCCGCCGCCGAGGTTCACCGAGGCGAGCCTGATCAAGACGATGGAGGAGCTGGGCATCGGCCGCCCGTCCACCTACGCGTCGATCATCAGCACCGTGCAGGACCGGGGCTACGTGTGGAAGAAGGGGTCCGCGCTGGTCCCCTCCTGGGTGGCGTTCGCCGTGGTCGGCCTGCTGGAGCGGCACTTCGGCCGGCTGGTGGACTACGACTTCACCGCCGCCCTGGAGGACGAGCTCGACGGCATCGCCGCAGGTCGCCAGGAGCGCACCACGTGGCTGTCCGGCTTCTACTTCGGCGGCAACGTCGGGCCGGAGTCGTCGGTGGGCCGCTCGGGCGGGCTGAAGAAGCTGGTCGGGTCGAGCGTCGAGCAGATCGACGCCCGCGAGGTGAACTCGATCCCGCTGTTCGTGGACCTGGAGGGCCGCACGGTCGTGGTCCGGGTCGGCCGCTACGGGCCGTACCTGGAGCGCGAGGTCGAGGGCGAGGACGGCGCGCTCACGTCGCAGCGCGCGAACCTGCCCGACGACCTGCCGCCGGACGAGCTGAACCGGGACGTCGCGGAGAAGCTGTTCGCCACCCCGCAGGAGGGCCGCTCGCTGGGCACCGACCCGGTCACCGGGCACGAGATCGTGGCCAAGGAGGGCCGGTTCGGCCCGTACGTGACCGAGGTGCTGCCCGAAGCGCCCGAGGGCACCAAGAAGGCCCCGAAGCCGCGCACCGGCTCGCTGTTCAAGACCATGTCGCTGGACGCGGTGACGCTGGAGGACGCCCTCAGGCTGCTGTCGCTGCCGCGCGTGGTCGGCAAGGACCCGGAGACCGGCGCGGAGATCACCGCGCAGAACGGCCGCTACGGGCCCTACCTCAAGAAGGGCACCGACTCGCGGTCGCTGACCAGCGAGGACCAGCTGTTCACGGTGACCCTGGACGAGGCGCTCAAGATCTACGCCGAGCCGAAGAAGCGGGGTCGGGCCGCCGCCGCGCCGCCGTTGAAGGAGCTGGGCAACGACCCGGTGTCCGGCAAGCCGATGGTGGTCAAGGAGGGCCGGTTCGGGCCTTACGTGACCGACGGCGAGACGAACGCGTCGCTGCGCAAGTCCGACAGCGTGGAGGGGCTGACCGACGAGCGCGGGGCCGAGCTGCTCGCGGAGAAGCGCGCCAAGGGGCCGGTCACGAAGAAGAAGGCCCCGGCCCGCAAGAAGGCACCCGCCAAGTCGAAGGGCTAGCGGGATGATGGGGTGGTGGACGACTTCGGCCCGGACGGCACGCAGGCACCACCACCACCCCACCTCTTCCCGGACTCGCTCGCCGGTCTGGTGACCGGTGACGCCGACCCGCCCCGGCCGTTCCCGGACGCGCTGAGCGGGCCGGCGGCACCGGGACCGCCGGTGATCCCGCAGGTCGCGGCGCAACCGGTGTACGCGGAACCGCCGCGCCGGCCCGCGCACCACAAGCAGACCCGCCGCGCGCCCGGCCCGGCGCCGCAGCTCGCGCCCGCCTGGCCGAACGCCGCGCAGGCGTACCAGCAGCGGCCGGTGCCGTTCACCCAGCGCCCGGCGGTCGCCCCGGGCCCGTTCACGCCCCGGCCGCCGGTGGGCCGGCAGCCGACCGGCGGCCGGGTCCCGCTCGCGCAGCGGCCCCCGATGGGCCAGGTGGTCCAGCAGACCGCCCCGAAGAGCGGCAACGGCGTGCTCGGGTGCCTGGTGGCGCTCCTGGTGACCAGCGGCCTGCTGCTCACCGTGCTGCGCGAGGTGTTCGAGGCGCTGGTCGAGCTGTTCTCGTGACCGACCCGCGCCACCCGGGCGGCGGAGGTGGTCGGGTGGCGGGCGCACCCCGGTTACCCTGGTCCCCCGGCACGGACGGCGGGGGTGAGCACCATCCAGGACGGCGGCACAGCGGCCTCGACCAGCCACCGGATTCGCAGCGTGTTGGCGATCCGGCCGTTCCGCAGGCTGTGGGGCGTCACCTACCTGTGCAGCGTCGGTGACTGGCTGTCGCTGCTCGCGCTGACCGGCCTGGTCTCCAAGCTGACCCAGAGCTACCAGTGGGAGAGCTTCGCGCTCAGCCTGGTCGTGCTCACCCAGCTGCTGCCCGGCATCCTGTTCGCCCCGCTCGGCGGCGTGCTCGCGGACCGGTTCGACCGCCGCCGGATCATGGTCGTCTGCGACCTGCTGCGTGGCGGCCTGTTCTTCTCGATCGCCCTGGTCGGCACCGCGTGGTGGCTGTTCATCGCCAACTTCCTGGTCGGCTGCTGCGCGATGCTGTGGATCCCGGCCAAGGACTCCGCCGTGCCGAACCTGCTGCGCCGGCCCGACCAGGTGGAGACCGCCAACCAGCTCGGCCTGGTGATGACCTACGGCATCGCGGTGATCAGCGGCGCGGGCCTGTACTCGCTGATCTCCGGCATCCCCGGCTACCTGCACCTGCAGAGCACCGACGTCGAGTTCCGGATCGCGACCATCGCCGTGATGGTCAACGGCGCGCTCTACGTGACCTCGGCGGTCCTGGTCGCCGTCCGCATCCCGGAGCTGTCCGGTCGGGTGAACGCGGTCGAGCGGGAGGAGGGCGAGCGCGAGGGGTTCTTCGCCATGCTGCGCGACGGCCTGCGATTCGCCGGCCGCACCCCGCTGGTCCGGGGCCTGGTGATCGGCATGATCGGCGCGTTCGCGGCGGCCGGCGCGGTGATCGGCACGGCCAAGCTGTACGCGCTGTCCCTGCTCGGCGGCGACTCGACCTTCGGCCTGCTGTTCGTGGCGGTGTTCGCGGGCCTCGCGGTCGGCATGGCGCTCGCGCCCCGGATGGCCCGCCGGCTGCCCTACGACCGGCTGTTCGGCGTGACGATCGTGCTGGCGGGCTCCAGCCTGGTGCTCGTCGCGCTCGCGCCGCACCTGTGGACCGCGCTGATCGCGGTCGCGCTGGTCGGCGGCTGCGCCGGGGCGGCGTTCCTGACCGGCCTGACCATCGTCGGGTCCCAGGTCGAGGACGCCATGCGCGGCCGGACGGTCGCGCTGCTCCAGTCGCTGCTCAAGGTCGTGCTGTTCGCCGCGTCCGCGACCGCCCCGCTGCTGGTCAGCGTCATCCAGCAGCGGGACATCACGCTGTTCGGGCACGAGATGCAGGTCGACGGCACCCGGCCGGTGATGTTCGGCGCGGGCCTGCTCGCGGCGCTGCTCGGCCTGATCGCCTACCGGCAGATGGACGACCGGCGGGCCGAACCGATCCTGTCCGACCTGCTGGCCGCCCTGCGCGGGCGGTCCCGGCAGGGCGCGGGGGTGCTGATCGCGGTCGAGGGCGAGAGCCGGGCCGACACGTCGGCCCAGGCCCGGCGGCTGGCGGACGCGCTGCGCGGCGCCGGGCACCGGGTGCTGCTCGCCTCCGACCCGGACCTGGACGAGCAGCGGCTGCGCGACCTGCTGTCCACCGCCGACCTGGCCGGGGTCCGGGCGCACGCGCTGGTCGCGGCGGCGGTGCGGGCGGACGTCGTGGAGCGCGAGGTGCGGCCGGCGCTCGACGACGGGTCGCTGGTCGTCATGGAGCGGTACGTGGACAGCCCGCTGGCGCACTTCAGCGCCGCCGGCAGCGTCGAGCCGCGCGAGGTGGAGGGCCTGGTCGACTGGGCCACCGGGCGGCTGCGCCCGGACGTGACCGTGCTGCTGGACCGGACGCCGACCGGGGGCCGCGCGTCCGTGGACGCCGTCGGGCACCACTGGCGGGTGCAGCGGCTGCTGACCGAGATGGCCGCCGCCGACCCCGGCCGCTACCTGGTCGTGGACGGCGACGGGACGGTGGACGAGGTGGCGGGGCGGGTGCGCGCCGCCGTGCTGCCGCTGCTGGCCGGCGCTTCCGCGCGGCCGGTGGCGGAGAACTCCTGAAACGTCGGTAGGTTTGACGACCGTGGCCGGCAAAGGAGTGTGGAGCGAGGTCGTCGGGCAGCCCGACGCGGTCGCCGTGCTGAGCGCGGCAGCCGACGCCGCGTCGTCGATCGTGGCGGGCGGCGCACCTCCCCCCGGCGCCATGACGCACGCGTGGCTGTTCACCGGCCCGCCGGGATCGGGCCGCTCCGGCGCGGCGCGGGCGTTCGCGGCGGCGTTGCAGTGCACGGCGACCGACGACCGGCCGGGCTGCGGCGCGTGCGCCGGGTGCCACACGACGCTGGCCGGCACCCACGCCGACGTGCGGGTGGTCGCGCCCGAGGGCCTGTCGATCGCGGTGGCCGAGATGCGCGCGCTGGTGCAGGTCTCGGCCCGCCGGCCGACGTCCGGGCGGTGGCAGGTGGTGATCATCGCCGACGCCGACCGGTTGACCGAGGGCGCGTCGAACGCGCTGCTCAAGGCGGTGGAGGAACCGCCCGACCGGACCGTGTTCCTGCTCTGCGCGCCCTCCGACCACCCCGACGACGTGTCGGTGACGATCCGCTCGCGCTGCCGGATCGTGCCGCTGGGCACACCCCGGCCCGACGCGATCGCGTCGGCGCTGGTCGAGGACGGCGTGCCCGCCGACCAGGCGTCCTGGGCGGCTTCGGTGTGCGGCGGGAACGTGACCCGCGCGCGCCGCCTGGCGACCGAGGAGTCGGTGCGCGCGCGACGCGAGTCGGTGCTGCGCATCCCGCTCGCGCTGCGCCGGCCGGCGGACATCTTCACCTGCGCGGACAGCCTGGTGCAGGCCGCCGAGGCGGACGCGCTGACCGCGAACGAGGCGCGCGACGAGTCCGAGCGGCAGGCGCTGGAGACCGCGATGGGCGCGGGCGGCACCGGCAAGGGCACGGCAGCCGCGACCCGGGGTGCCAAGGGCGCGCTGAAGGACCTGGAGAAGCGGCAGAAGTCGCGCGCCACCCGCACCCAGCGGGACTCGCTGGACCAGGCGCTGGTCGACCTGGCGGCGTTCTACCGGGACGTGCTGGTCACGTCCTCGGGCGCGGCGGCGGTGCTGAACCACCCGGACCGCGAGCCCGACGCCCGCGCGGCGGCCGGGGCGTGGAGCCAGGAGTCGACCCTGCGCCGGCTGGAGGCCGTGCTGGCGTGCCGGGACGCGCTGGAACTCAACGTGAAGCCCCGGATCGCCGTCGAGGCGATGCTGACCACCCTCCAGCGCGGCTGACCCGCCCTCACCCCTCGGCGGCCTCGTCCTCCCGGCGCCGCACCGGCAGCGCGGCCACCACGACCACGCCGACGAACAGCAGCGCCGTGCCCGTCCAGAAGATCGGGACGGTCTTGTAGGCGGCGCTCGTGTACGCGAGCTGCGGCGTGTTCTTGGGCGGAGCGGCCTGCCCGCCGCCACCGGGAGGTCCCGGTGTCGGCGCGCACACCGCCCCGCCAGTCGGGGCAGCCGCGCGAACCACCTGCTCACCCAGGGACACCTGCGCCAGCGCCGAAGGCAGGTTCGGCAGACCGAGCGCGTCGGTCGGCAGCAGCTGGAGGTCGAGCAGTCGCGCGGTTGCCCCGAGCATGAACCCCTTGATGGTCGGGCCGCCCTGCTGGAGCGGTCCGTCGAGCGCCGTGGACTTCTCGGTGAGCTGCGCGACTTGCAGGCGCAGCACGCCGATGTCGAGCTTGCGCTCGGTCAGGGCACCCACCACGGGGAGCTTGAGGTCGCCGAGCACCGGGAGGCCGATCGGCACGTCCAGGCCCGGGTTGGCGGCGTCGAGCGTACCGAGGTCCCGGCCGCCCTGGGACACCTTGAGCACGGGGGCGGTGTAGGTGATCTTCGACGTGGCCGCGTCGCCGGTCGACAGCGCGGTCAGGGTCGGCGGGCTGACCACGTCGATCCGGATCTCCACCGGCGTGCCCGCGAGCAGCCGCACGCTCGCCGCCTGGAGCGTGGACGTGGACTTGACGGCCTTGTTCGCGCTGCCGGGCAGGTCGACCAGTTCGACGGTCGAGTGCGCGCTGAGCGCGTCCGGCAGGCTGAGCAGCGAGCCCTGGGCGCCGGTCTCGGGCGTGCCGGAGAGCAGCCCACCGAGCCGGCTCAGCGGTCCCGCCATGCCCTTCAGGCCGTCGATCAGCGACTGCTTGGCGGCGGCGTCGAGCTTCGGCGTGTCCTGCGTGAGCATCCCGGTCAGGTCGGTCGAACTGGGCAGGGTCGGGATGGCGTTGAGCACGGACAGACTGGCCACGGACGTCTTGGCGTCGGCGATGGGCTGCACGCACGGGCCGAGTTCGTCGTCCCAGCGGGCGTGCACGCTGCCGTTGAGCAGGCCGACCTTGAGCAGCGAGTCCAACGGGGTCTGCGGCGGGCTGATGCCGCCGGTGACCGGCTGGGCGTTGTCCGGCGACGCGGTCTGCACGATCGTGCCGGGCGTCTGCGGCGCGCGGCCCTGGACCGCGAACCCGAGCGGCGAGGCTTGCGCGACCGCGCGCTCGTAGGACAGAAACGCCTCCGTGTTCGCCTGCGCGGAAGCCAGCCCCACGCCGATCTCCGCCGCCGACTGCTTGGGCAGCACCTCCCCGAACCCGGGCAGGATCGTGTTGGTGGGCGTCGAGTCGGGCGCGAGCCGCACCACGGCCAGCCCGGTGCCCGCGTCACCGATCACGTGCGTGGTCGGCGCGGGCCCGGCCGACACGGGCGGCTGGCCCGGGTCCCGGGGCCCCGGCACGGGCGTGGTCGTCGGCTGGGCCGACGCGGGGGCGGCGCACAGCGCGACCAGCACGGCGACAGCGGGCAGGGCCATCAGGCGCATGTGCTGCCACCTTCCAGGATCGTCGGCGTCCGGTGCGGCGCACGCGTGAGCGGCGTCACGAACAACCTAACGACGGCACCCCCTGCTGGGTGACGCTCGACGCCTGGGCTATAGTTGTCGCGTCTCGCCGCCTTAGCTCAGTCGGCCAGAGCGGCTCACTCGTAATGAGCAGGTCATCGGTTCGATTCCGATAGGCGGCTCGGTGGGACGAGGACCAGGTCAGTACTTCTGACCTGGTCCTTTCTCGTTCCCGGGACCGGTCGACCCGCAGTGCGACCGGATCGGCGGTGACCCGGGCCGGTCGCGTCTCGATTGGGCTGCTCCATCGGGGTGGCGTTTCGGCCGTTCGCGTCAGGTGCGGCCAGACTTCCCGTCGTCCACGCGGAGGTGGTCGTGGTGGTCGTGATGGTCCTGCTGACGGTCTTGTCGCTGCCGTTCGCCCTGCTGGCGGCGCGGGTCGGGCGGCGGCGGTGGGTCCGGCGGACGGGGGCGGTCGGGCTCGCCGCGTTCCACCACCGGCTCACGCGGTCTTGATCACCCTGGTGGCGACGTCGCCGTAGCGGCGTTCCACCTCGGCGTCCACTTCGGACCGGGAGCCCACGACGGCGAACGCGTGCAGGACCTCGTCGTCCACGGCGGCGGCCATGTCGTCCCACAGCTGTCGGCGGGACATGCGGTGCAGCTCCTCGTGCAGCTCGCCCCAGCCGTGCAGGTCCAGGACCTTCCGGTAGGCGGGGGTGGAGCCGTAGAACGCGATCTGCCGGCGGGCCTCCGCGACCTCCCGGTCGTCGGTTGCGAACAGCGACGGCGCGCTGATCTCCATCCCCTCCAGCGTCTTCCCGGCGGTCGTCCGGCCGCGTTCCAGCGCGGGCAGCGTCACCTCCCGCAGGTACCGCTCGGTGGTGAAGTTGTGGCACAGGAAGCCGTCCGCCACCTCGCCCGCGACCTCGGTCATCAGCCCGCCGACGCCCGCGAGCCACACCTTCGGCCGGCCGTGCGGGTTCGGGCCGGGGTCGAAGAACGGGGTCATCAGGGTGTGCGCGTAGAACTCGCCCCGGAAGCGGAGGCGCTCGCCGGTGGCCCACGCGTCCCAGATCGCGTGCAGCGCCTGGACGAACTCGCGCATCCGCGCGGCGGGCCGCGACCACGGCATCCCGAACCGCTTGGTGATGTGCGGCTCGACCTGCGAACCCAGCCCCAGGTGGAACCTGCCCCCGGAGGCCAGTTGCAGGTCGTTGGCCTGCACGGCGGTGCTCATCGGGTTGCGGGCGAACGCGACGGCGATGGCGGTGCCCAGGTCGAGGTCGACGTCCGCCACCCGGGCCAGGCCCAGGAACGGGTCGTGCTTGGTCTCGGCGAGCCAGAACCCCGTGCGGCCGGCGGCTCGCGCGCGGCGTGCGGTGTCGGCGACGGTGCGCGGGTCGTAGTCGATCTCCAGGTGCTCCACCTTCACACCGGCAACCTACGGCGCGCGGGCCGTGCCGCCGCCATCGCGGTCGGGTCCGGAGCGGTCCAGGCGCCGGATAACGGGTTGAGTCTGCCGTTGCGTCAATTCCTAGCGTGCCCGGCATGGCAGCGAAGAAGACCCACGAGATCACCCTGAACCTGGAGGCCGGCAACGCCTCGATGATGGACCTCGGCAAGATGCTCGGGCAGACCGGCGTGAACCTGGTCGCCGTCAAGCGCGCGTACGACGAGGGCACGGCCGGGCAGCGCGGCGACGTCGTGCCGGTGGTCGTCACGGTCCGCGACGACAAGTCGTTCGACCTGCGCCTGAAGACGCCGCCGACCGCGTTCCTGATTCGCAAGGCGTTGGGCGGCAAGGGGTCCGACCGGCCCGGCCACCGCACGGCGGGCACGTTGCGCCGCGACCAGTTGCGCGCCGTCGCCGAGCGGAAGCTGCCCGACCTGAACACCACGAGCCTGGACGCGGCGGAGCGGATCGTCGCGGGCACCGCGCGGTCGATGGGGATCGCGGTCGAGGACTAGGTCCGGTTCGGGCGCAGTGTCCAGACGACGACCATCTCGGCGGTGGTGGCACCCTCGGCGTTGGTGACCGTCACGCGCACCGGGAACTCGGGGCGGGTGCCCGCGTCGAGTTCGGCCACCACCTCGTCCGCCGGGCGGCCGAGCACGGCCTCGGCGCGCAGCGCCCCGAGCGCCAGCTTCTTGTACGAGATCTCCGACCGGGCCACCAGCGGTGTGGCCTTCGCCATGTGCGGGGCGAACGCGGCCATGGTCACCGCGCCCGACGCGGTCTCGCCGAGGCCGAAGATCATCGCCGCGTGCGGGCCGGCGACGTGGTTGTGGGTGGCCGGCTCGTCCGGGAGTTCGGCCACCACCCGGTCGCCCGTGACCTCGGGGAACTCCACCCGGCTGGTCTTCACCCACGGCACGGCCTGCTTCATCGCGTCGGCGACGAACGAGTAGTCAGCGCTCATGGCCCGGATGTTACCGACCGGTAGTCATGAGACGCGAGTCACCGGTTATTTCGTTTGCCAAGATTCTCCGATCGGCTCATGCTTGTACCCAGCAACTAGTTGGATGATGCAAGCAAACGGAGTGTCCCATGGTGACCCCGGTGAGTGACGAGGCGCAGGACGCGCAGCTCGCGCAGGCCGAGCGCATCGGCATGGCGCTGGTGCGGCTGAACAAGATGCACGCGTGCGTCGCCGCGCACATGAGCAAGGCCGGGCTGGACAAGGCCTCGTTCGTGCTGCTGGCGAACCTGATGAACCTGGGACCCTCACGATCGAGCGCCCTGGCCGAGGCGGTCTTCTCGGACCCCTCGACGGTCAGCCGACAGGTCGCGACGCTCGTCAAGGAGGGGTGGGTCGAGCGCCGGGCGGATCCCGACGACGGCCGGGCCAGCGTGCTGGCCGTCACGGACGCGGGGAAACGCCTGCTGGAAGAGCGACGGCTGATGCGCAACCAGTCCATCGCCCGGATGTTCGCCGAGTGGTCCGAGGGGGATCTGGGGGCGTTCATCGACTACTTCGAGCGCTTCGTCGGCGACTACGAGCGGGCGCTGCCGAATTTCATCGCTGAGAGCGGACTGGGGCCGCGCTCAGAAGGGGAGAAGTGATGTCGGAGACGACAACCCGAGCGGACGCGACACCTCCGGGTGCCGCGCTGCTCACCCACCGGCAGATCCTGACGATCCTGTCGGGCCTGCTGCTGGGGCTGTTCCTGGCCGCGCTGGACCAGATGATCGTGGCCACGGCCATGAAGACCATCGCGGACCAGCTCAACGGCCAGACGCTGCAGGCGTGGGCGACCACCGCCTACCTGATCACGGCCACGATCTCGACGCCGCTGTACGGCAAGCTGTCGGACATCTACGGCCGCAAGCCGATGTACCTCACCGCGATCTCGCTGTTCCTCGCGGGCTCGCTGCTGTCCGGCATCGCCAACTCGATGTACGAGCTCGCCGCGTTCCGCGCGGTGCAGGGCCTCGGCGCGGGTGGCCTGATGTCGCTGGCCATGGCGATCCTGGCGGACATCACCTCGCCGCGCGAGCGCAGCAAGTACACCGGCTACTTCATGGCCGTGTTCGGCGTCGCCAGCGTCGCGGGTCCCGTGGTCGGCGGCCTGTTCGCGGGCCTGGAGACCTTCCTGGGCACGGCCGGCTGGCGCTGGGTGTTCCTGGTCAACGTGCCGATCGCGCTGGTCGCGCTGGTCGTCGTGGCCAAGGTGCTCAACATCCCGCACAAGCGGGTGAACCACCGGATCGACTTCCTGGGCGCGGCGACCATCACCATCGGCCTGGTGCCGCTGCTGATCGTGGCCGAGCAGGGCCGCGAGTGGGGCTGGGCGTCCGGCACCTCGATCGCCATGTACGTGGTCGGCGTCCTCGGCCTGGTCGCGTTCGTGTTCGTGCAGAAGCGGATGGGCGACGAGGCGCTGCTGCCGCTGCGGCTGTTCCGCCGGCAGACGTTCTCGCTGGGCAACGTGGTGAACTTCCTGCTCGGCATCGGGATGTTCGGCGGCATGGTCTCCCTGCCGCTCTACCTCCAGATCGTGAAGGGCTACTCGGCCACCGAGGCGGGCCTGATGATGCTGCCGCTCACGTTCGGCATCATGACGGCGGCCGGCACCAGCGGCCAGTACACGGCCAAGACCGGCCGCTACCGGATCTTCCCGATCGTCGGCCTGGGCCTGATGTCGGTGGTGCTGTTCACGTTCAGCACGGTCGGCACGGACACGCCGGTCTGGCAGCCGCTGGTGCTGATGTTCTTCATGGGCGCGGGCCTCGGTCTGTGCATGCAGACGCTGCTGGTGGCCATCCAGAACGACGCGGAGCCCCGCGACATGGGCGTCGCCACCGCCTCGGCCACGTTCTTCCGGCAGATCGGCGGCACGGTCGGCACCGCCGTGTTCCTGTCCGTCCTGTTCAGCACGGTCGGCGACAAGATCGGCAACGCGCTGAACTCGGCGTTCGGCAACCCGGAGTTCATGGCCGCGCTGGCCCGGCCGGAGAACCAGCAGTTCGCCGCGTCGCTGAAGGACGGCGGCGCCGGGCTGAGCCTGGACAACACCGAGTTCCTCACCAAGCTCGACCCGGTGCTGGCCCGCCCGTTCCTGGACGGCTTCTCCGGCTCGATCGACCTGGTCTTCCTGGTCGGCGGCCTGGTGACGGTGGTCGGCTTCGCGGTGGTGTGGTTCCTGCGCGAGGTGCCGCTGTCCACCCGGTCCGGGCTGGAGCGGGTGAACGACGAGGACGAGGCCGCCCAGGCCCCGGTCGCCATCCACTGACCCGCCGGGCGCGGCGGACCGCAGTGCTCAGGTCCGCCGCGTGAAGTGCGGAAGCGGGCCACCCGTCGGGGGGTGGCCCGCTTCTCGCGTGCTGCGGGTCAGTGGTCCTCGCCGTTGGCGATGGCGTCCTTGAGGCGCTGGTAGGACCGGACGATCTCGGCCTCGGCGTCGACGCGGCCGACCCAGGTCGCGCCCTCCACGCTCTTGCCCGGCTCCAGGTCCTTGTAGACCTCGAAGAAGTGCTGGATCTCCAGCCGGTAGAACTCGCTGAGGTGGTGGATGTCGCGGAGGTGCTCGCTGCGCGGGTCCTCGGCCGGCACGCAGAGCAGCTTGTCGTCGCCGCCCTTCTCGTCGGTCATGCGGAACATGCCGATGGCGCGGGCGCGGATGAGGCAGCCGGGGAACGTCGGCTCCTGGACCAGGACCAGCGCGTCGAGCGGGTCGCCGTCCTCACCCAGGGTGTCGTCGACGAAGCCGTAGTCCGCCGGGTACTGAGTGGCCGTGAACAGGGTGCGGTCCAGGCGGATGCGCCCCGTCTTGTGGTCCATCTCGTACTTGTTGCGGACCCCCTTGGGGATCTCGATGGTGACGTCGAACTCCACTGCGCGGTCCTCGCTCGTCTTTGACGTTCGTTACGCCACTAGTGTGGACCACGAGGTGTCGCCTCCCCTCACCCACGTGCAGGTCGCGGGTGTGACGTTGCCCGTAATCAACCCCGGAGGACTGCGTGGCCGACGAGCCATCCTGGCCGACCGTCGACGGCGACGACAGTGCCGGTGAACCGCCGACCGTGCAGGTCAGGCGGTCGCGACCGGCCGATCCGCCGACCATGCGCATCCCCGTGCCCCTGCCCGCGAACCCCCGTCCGGGCGGTGCGGGGACCGCCGGGAGGCCGGCTCCGCCGCCGTCGGCTGAACCGATCACGGAACGTGAGAGCTCTGCGCCACCCACCGGGGCGCCACCCGCGCCCACCTCCCGGGGCACGTCCGCCGTCACCGCATCGGGTGGTTCGACGACCGTCCCGCACCCGGCCGGCACCCGCCCGCAGCCGGGCGGCCCGGCGACCCCCGGGCGCGGGTTCCCCGCGAGCGCGCAGGCAGCGGGCGGCGCACTTTCCGGCGCCCAGGCTGCCGGCGGTGCCCCGGACGGCGGCGGTCCCGCTGCCAGTGGCCGAACGGCCGGCAGCCCGCCCTCCCGTGCACGAGCCGCCGGCGGTCAGCCGTCCGGCACGCAGACCCCCGGTGGTCGATCCGCCTCGGCCGCCCAGGCGGCCGGGGGCGCGCGCGACGCCGAGCCGGAGCCGCGCAGCGAGCCCCGACGGGTGCCGCCCGCCGCCGACCCCGTCGAGCAGGAGGCTCCGCGCAAGCGGCCGTGGCTGCTGGTCGGGGCGTTGGCCCTGGTCGTCGTGCTCGCGGGCGGCGCGGTGGCGGGCTGGCAGCTCGGCTGGCTGGAGACCGCGCCCACGCCGACGACCGCCGCACCGCAGCCACCCGCGCCGGTCTCGCTCGCCGTGAAGGGCGTCGGCTCGACCGCGCCCGCCCCGTCCGCGACCGGCGTCGCGGCCGTGCTGCGCGGTCCGGCCGGCAACGGCGCGCTGGGCACGCTCACCGGCACCGTGGTCGACCCGGCCTCCGGCACCACCCTGTGGAAGCAGGGCGAGACGACCCCGCTGACCCCGGCCTCGACGGTGAAGGTGCTGGTGGCCACCGCCGCCCTGCTCACCCTCGACCACACCGCGCAGCTCACCACCAAGGTCGTCCAGGGCGACCAGCCCGGCACGGTCGTGCTGGTCGGCGGCGGCGACCCGACGCTGTCGACGTTCCCCGCCGACCGCAGCACCGTCTACCCCGGCGCGGCGACCCTGGACGACCTCGCGTCCCAGGTCGCCAAGAACGGCCCGGTCACGCAGGTGCTGTTCGACGTCAGCCGCTACAAGGGCGACGGCACCGCCCCCGGCTGGGACCCCACCGACGTGCCCAACGGCTACGTGGCCCCGATCGGCCCGCTGATGGCCGACGGCGGCCGGCAGGACCCGACCATGCCCGATACGCCCCGCACGTCCACGCCCGGCGCGGCGGCGGCGTCCGCGCTGGCCGCCCGGCTGGGCGTCACGGCGGTCGGCGCGACCACCGTGACCTCCGGCGCGAAGGTGCTCGGCGAGGTCAAGTCCGCGCCGGTCGACCGGCTGGTCGAGAACATGATGCAGATCTCGGACAACGTGCTGGCCGAGACGCTGGCCCGGGAGGTGGCGCTGGCCAAGGGCCTGGAGCCGACCTTCGCGGGCGCGGTGCAGGCGGTGCGCGACGTGCTCACCGAGAACGGGTTCGACCTGACCGGTGCCGACGTGGTCGACGCCTCCGGGCTGTCGCCCGCCGACAAGGTGCCCGCCCGGCTGCTCGGCGACCTGCTGGTCGCCGCCGCCAAGCCGGACGCCTCGGACGCCCGCACGGCCAAGCTGCGGCCCCTGCTGACCGCGCTGCCGGTCGCCGGCGGCAGCGGCACGCTGGCCGGCCGCTACGCCACGGCGGGCGCGGCGGGCAAGGGCTGGGTGCGCGCCAAGACCGGCACGCTGACCGGGGTGAACTCGCTGGCCGGCGTGGTGGTCGACGTCGACGGTCGGCTGCTGGTGTTCGCGTTCATGTCGCTGAGCCAGACCGACGCGCTGACCGTCCGGGGAGGGCTGGACGAGCTGGCCGCCGCGCTGCGCGGCTGCGGGTGCGCCTGACGCCGCGTACGGGCCGAGGAGTGTCGCCGGCCCCGGCGACGCAGGTAGCGTCAGCGGGGTGAGCGCCTCTACGCAGGATCACCGGGCGGGGAGCCGACCCGTCGACTGGGAGTTGGCCGTGGCGACCGCCGACCGGTTGGTCCGGCCCGGTCCGGTGGTGCCCCGCGCGGAGGCGGACCTCGCCGTCGGGCGGCTGCGCGAGCAGGCCATCGACGCGGAGGTGCACGTCCGGGAGCTGACCGGCCTCGGGCACGGGCTGCCGCTGCGGTCCGGCGAGGTCGTGGACCGGCCAGGCTGGGTGCGCGCGGCCGTGCAGGGCCTGGCCGCGCTCACCGACGGAGCCCTCCCGCGCCAGTCCGGCGCGTTCAGCGGCGTCCTGTCGGGCACCGCCGGCGTGCAGGCGGGCGTGGTCGTCGCGTTCCTCAGCGGCCGGGTGCTCGGCCAGTACGACCCGTTCTCCGACGGCGGCCGGCTGCTCCTCGTCGCGCCCAACGTCGTCGGCGCGCAGCGCGCCCTGGACGTCGCCGGCACGGACTTCGGCATGTGGGTGTGCCTGCACGAGTGCACGCACCGGCTCCAGTTCACCGCCGTGCCGTGGCTGGCCGCGCACTTCTCCGGCCAGGTCGGCACGCTGCTCGGCTCGATGGACGAGGGCGTCGCGCCGAGGCTGCGCGACCTGCCCCGGCGGCTGCGCGAGGCGGGCGGGTTCGTCGACCTGCTGCAGAGCCCGGCCCAGCGCGAGCCGCTGGACCGCCTGATCGCCCTGTCGACGCTGCTCGAAGGCCACGCCGACCACGTGATGGACGCGGTGGGCCCGGAGGTCGTCCCGTCCGTCTCGGTCATCCGCGAGCGGTTCACCGCCCGGCGCAAGGGCGGCGGCGTGCTGGACCGCATCCTGCGCACCCTGCTCGGGGTCGAGGCGAAGGTCCGCCAGTACGCGGAGGGCGCGGCGTTCACCCGGCACGTGGTGGACCGCGCGGGCATGGCCGGCTTCAACGCGGTGTGGACCAGCCCCGAAACCCTGCCCACCAGGGCCGAGATCGCCGACCCGGCCGCCTGGCTGCGCCGCGTATCGCCGTGAACGGGCCGCTGGCCGAGGTCCGCGCGGCCGTCAAGCGGTTCCTCGCCGAGCACCGGCCCGACCGGGTGGCCGTCGCCGTGTCCGGCGGGGCGGACTCGCTGGCCCTCGCCGCCGCGACCGCCCGGCTGGTGCCCGGCGCGCGGGCCGTCGTGGTCGACCACGGCCTCCAGGACGGGTCCGCCGAGGTCGCCGAGCGGGCCGCCGCCACGTGCGCGGGGCTCGGCCTGGCGGCGGAGGTCCGAAGGGTCGTCGTGGCCGGTCCGGGCGGTCCGGAGGCCGCCGCCCGGCGGGCCAGGTACGCCGCGCTGCGCCCGGAGAGCGGGGTCGTGCTGCTCGGCCACACCAAGGACGACCAGGCGGAGACCGTGCTGCTCGGGCTGGGGCGCGGCTCCGGTGCCCGCAGCATCGCCGGGATGCGGCCCCACGACCCGCCGTGGGGCCGGCCGCTGCTGTCCGTCGCGCGCGGGACGACCAGCGCCGCGTGCGCCGAACTGGGGCTGGAGCCGTGGGTCGACCCGCACAACGCCGATCCGGCGTTCACCAGGGTCCGGCTGCGCAACGAGGTGTTGCCGCTGCTGGAGGACGTGCTCCAGCACGGTGTCGCGGACGCGCTGGCGCGCACCGCCGCCCAGTTGCGCGACGACTGCGACGCCCTCGACGAGATCGCCCGGCGCTTCGCCGGCGACCCCCGCGCGACCGACGACCTCCACGACCTCCCACCCGCCCTCCGCAGGCGACTGCTGCGCCTGTGGCTGCTCGACGCGGGCGTGCCCGAGTTGTCCGACTCCCACCTGCGCCGGGTCGACGCGCTGGTGGGGGAGTGGCACGGCCAGGGCGGCGTCTGGCTGCCCGGCGGCTTTGTGGCACGCCGCGCGCATGGCAGGCTGGCCGTCGAACGGCCTGATGAACCACTGCTCAAAACAGTTCGATCATGACAAAAAGGGGATCGTCCGTGTACGACGGCGACATCGCCTCCGTGCTCATCACCGAGCAGGAAATCAGCGACAAGGTCACCGAGCTGGCCAACAAGGTCGGAGCGGACCACCCGGCCGACGGCGGGTCGGACCTCGTCTTGATCACCGTGCTCAAGGGCGCGGTGATGTTCATGACCGACCTGGCCAGGGCGCTGCCGGTGCCCGTGCAGCTGGAGTTCATGGCGGTCAGCTCCTACGGCTCCTCCACCTCGTCGTCCGGCGTCGTGCGCATCCTCAAGGACCTCGACCGCGACATCGCGGACCGGGACGTGATCATCGTCGAGGACATCATCGACTCCGGTCTCACGCTGTCCTGGCTGCTCAAGAACCTGGCGTCGCGCAAGCCGCGCTCGCTGGAGGTGTGCTCGCTGCTGCGCAAGCCGGACGCCGTGAAGGTCGACGTCCCGGTCAAGTACGTCGGCTTCGAGATCCCCAACGAGTTCGTGGTGGGCTACGGCCTGGACTACTCCGAGCGCTACCGCGACCTGCCCTACATCGGCACCCTCGACCCCAAGGTCTACAGCACCTGATTGCCGCGACTCCGTCGCGGCGGCTCGGCCGCCTGGAAGTCGGCCCATCGGCTCGTCTCCCACCCCGATCGAAGAGCGTGATCGGGGTGGGAGGCGAGCCGACAGACCGACGCGGCCTCGCGTGGTGATCGAGTTGGAGAGCGGGCAGAAGGCGGGCCGGGCCCTAGCAGTTCGGCCGGCAGCGGCGTTGGGCTATGCCGTCCAGCAGGACCGTTTTGATGTCGTCGGGCTGCGTCGCCTGGTACGCCTTGCCGCCGGTGGCCTCGGCGATCTTGCGCAGGGCGTCCATGTCGGCTCCCGGGCCCAGGCCGACCAGGAACATCGGCAGCGGGCGGGCGGGGTCGGACTCGCGGCGCAGGGTGTCGAGGAGTTCGGGCAGCGCGGTGGTGGAGATGTCGTCGTTGCTGCCGTCCGTCATCAGGGTCACCGAGTTGATCTTGTTCGGGTCGAACGACTGCTGCGCGCTGCGGAACGCGGCCAGCACAGTGTCGTTGAGCGACGTCCCGCCGCCGACCATGCCGGCGATCGCGCCCGCGCCCCGTTGCAGCTGGTCACGGCGGGGTGCGCCGCCGATCGGCTCGCCCAGCGGGCCGGTCGGCACCAGCTCGGTGTAGCCCCGGGGCCCCTTGGCCGTGGAGAACGCCCAGAGCCCGACCTCCGAGGTGTCGGGCAGCATCGACAGCGCGGTCAGCGCCGCCTCCTTCGCGGCCTCGGCCCTGGTCAGCCCGCTGCCCTGCATCTTCTCCGCCATCGAGCCGGACACGTCCAGGACGGCCAGCATCCGGGTGTCCAGGCCGATCGCGCCCCACGTGCGCAGCAGCTCGGCGACCTGGTCCGGTGGCGGCGTGCCGATGGCGGCCACGTCGTCGCCGCGCACGCCCTCCTCGTCGTTGCTCCAGCCCTGCGGGGCCTGGCCGGCGGTGGTGCGGAAGCCCGCGTCGGCGAACCGCCGGGCGCTGCGCTCGGTGCGCAGGGCCTGCTCGAAGCCCGCCGCGGCCTGCGCCGTGCCGGCGACCTCCCCGCTCCGGCTCACCCGGACGACGGGGTAGTCGAAGCTGATCGTGCCCTCCTTCGGGTACGACCCGACCACCCGGCGGGAGCCGGCGGCGCGGTTGGCGGCGAGCACGGCCTGCTCGGTCGCGGTGAACACCGGCGCGTTCTCGGCACCCTGCACGACCTTGCCGAACGCGTCCCGCACGGACGGCAGCGCGCTTCGGCCGACCCTCAGCAGCGCGCCGACCAGCTCGGGCTTGGGCGTGCCGTCCGGGTTGCCGAGCTGGGCGCGGATGACCGCGAGCGTGGCCAGGCCCTCCGAGGATGTGGTGGGGTCGCTGAGCGCGACCGCCACCTGCGGGTCGACCACGCGGGCCCAGCTGACCGGGGTGACGGGCCAGCCGAGCGCGCTCATCGAGCCCTCGGAGCCGGTGATGACCAGCGGCGACGAGGCCAGCGAGCCCTTGATGTCCAGCCTCGGCGCGTCCGGGCCCTGGTCGCCGGCCTGGCGGCGGCTCTCGGCCGCCCACATGGACGAGTCGGGGACCCACAGCGCGGGCGGGTTGATCTGCGCGGTGGGCAGTTCGTGGGACACGTCGGCCGCCCCGCGCGCCTCGACCTGCACCTGGACGCACTTGCCGTCCACTACGGGCTGGTCGGCCTGGTAGTCGTCGGCCGCGCCGCGCACCACCTCCTCGACCGAGGGGGTGACCGCGACCTTGAGCGGCAGGGTGCCCCGGCAGTCCGGGCCGTCGGCCGCCCGGACCGCGACGACGGTGGCCGCCGCAGCCGCGACGACGCCGATCAGGGCGCCGATCGGGAGTGCTGTCCGGCGCGCGCGGCCGGTGGGACGCTCGGTCGGTGCTGACATAGACCTGGGTACCTTCGGGTCGGTGTTCACCTTTTCGGGTGGCATTCGAACGCTCGGTAGCTGCCGAGGAGAACACGGTCGGTTCCGGCGACCCGTTCACGTGGCCTGGGTCACCCGAACGGACCTCACTTCCCGGCTACCTGCTAGTAACGTCCGACGCCCCCCAAGTGTTACGGCGGACCGTCGGCCGCCGTCTGCGGCCCGCCCGGCGCGGGAGCACCGCTCCTGACCTGCGAACAGTGTTCGCGGTCACCGCGGGGAACACAGCGCCGGCCCCGTCCGTTGCTCCCACGAGACGTGCCAGCCCCCAACGCGGAGCACTCCGCCCGCGCCTCGGGCGGTAGGCTGGTCGGACGGGTCGTGCCCGTCCGCGCCCGTCACCAAGTCAGGGAGGGTCGAGGCCGCCCGCCGGCCGTAAGTGAATGGACCGCAAGCGCCTGCTTCGCAACCCGCTGCTGTGGATCGTGGCGGTGTTGCTGCTGTACTACGCCTTCACCGTGCTCTTCGACGACGCACGGGGGTACACCCCGGTCAAGACGTCCCAGGCACTGCAACAGGTCAGGGACGGCAAAGTCAAAGAAGCCACGATCGAGGACAAGGAGCAGCGCCTCAAACTGACCCTCAACGACGGGGTGACCTTCGAAGGTCACAACCGGTTGATCACGCAGTTCCCGGCGAGCTCCACCGACGAGATCTTCAACATCCTCACCGGGACCGGCGACCAGTCCGGTTCCACCGGCAAGCCGACCGTCGAGACCAAGGTCAGCCAGGACTCGTTCCTGATGCAGATGCTGCTGTACCTGGTCCCGCTCGGCCTGCTGCTGCTGCTCCTGATGTGGATGATGAACAACGCCCAGGGCGGCGGCAACCGCGTCCTGAACTTCGGCAAGTCCAAGGCCAAGCAGTTGTCCAAGGACATGCCCAAGACGACCTTCGCGGACGTCGCGGGCGCCGAGGAGGCGGTGGAGGAGCTCCAGGAGATCAAGGACTTCCTCCAGAACCCCGGCCGCTACCAGGCGCTGGGCGCGAAGATCCCGAAGGGCGTGCTGCTCTACGGCCCGCCCGGCACCGGCAAGACCCTGCTGGCCAGGGCCGTCGCCGGTGAGGCCGGGGTGCCGTTCTACTCGATCTCCGGCTCGGACTTCGTCGAGATGTTCGTCGGTGTGGGCGCCTCCCGCGTTCGCGACCTGTTCGAGCAGGCCAAGCAGAACGCGCCGTGCATCATCTTCGTGGACGAGATCGACGCGGTCGGCCGCCATCGCGGTGCGGGACTCGGCGGCGGTCACGACGAGCGCGAGCAGACCCTCAACCAGCTGCTCGTGGAGATGGACGGCTTCGACTCGCGCGGCGGGATCATCCTGATCGCGGCGACCAACCGGCCCGACATCCTGGACCCGGCGCTGCTGCGCCCCGGCCGGTTCGACCGGCAGATCCCGGTGTCCGCGCCCGACCTGAAGGGTCGCAAGCAGATCCTCCGCGTCCACGCCAAGGGCAAGCCGCTGGCCCCCGAGGCGGACCTGGACGGCCTGGCCAAGCGCACCGTCGGCTTCTCCGGCGCGGACCTGGCCAACGTGATCAACGAGGCCGCCCTGCTCACCGCCCGCCAGAACGGCACCGTCATCGACGGGGCCGCCCTGGAGGAGTCGGTCGACCGGGTGATCGGCGGTCCGGCCCGCAAGAGCCGGATCATCTCCGAGAAGGAGAAGAAGATCACCGCCTACCACGAGGCCGGGCACGCCCTGGCCGCGTGGGCGATGCCGGACATCGACCCGGTCTACAAGGTCACCATCCTCGCCCGGGGGCGGACCGGCGGTCACACGCTGTCCGTGCCGGAAGAGGACAAGGACCTGATGACCAGGTCCGAGATGATCGCCCGGCTGGTGTTCGCGCTCGGCGGGCGCTCCGCCGAGGAGCTGGTCTTCCACGAGCCGACCACGGGCGCGTCCAACGACATCGAGCAGGCGACCAAGATCGCCCGCGCGATGGTCACCGAGTACGGCATGTCCGCCCGCCTCGGCGCCGTCAAGTACGGCCAGGAGCAGGGCGAGCCGTTCCTCGGGCGCACGGCGGGCCGGCAGGCGGACTACTCGCTGGAGGTCGCGCACGAGATCGACGAGGAGGTGCGCGAGCTGATCGAGGCCGCGCACACCGAGGCGTACGAGGTGCTCAACACCTACCGCGACGTGCTCGACGCGCTCACCCTGGAGCTGATCGAGAAGGAGACCCTGCACCAGAAGGACCTGGAGCGGATCTTCGCCGCCGTGGAGAAGCGCCCGAGGATCACGAAGTTCAACGACTTCGGCAACCGGACGCCGTCCGACAAGCCGCCGGTCAAGACCCCGGCGGAGCTGGCGAAGGAGCGCGGCGAGCCGTGGCCACCCGCCATCGAGGACACCCTCGGGCAGGAGCTGCCCCCGGACCGGGACCCGGTGCCCGCGCCGCCGCAGGCGGTGCCCAACGGCAACGGCACGCCCTACCAGCCGCAGCAGCCCCAGCACCCGACGTCCGGTCCGCCGAACTACGGCGCACCTCCCGGGTGGACCCCGGCCACCGTGCCCGGTGGCGGCCAGCCCGCCCCCCAGTGGCAGCCGGAGCCCACGGACGCGGACGCCGGGAAGCGGTCCTTCGACACGGATCCGGACAACCGCACGTGACCGAGATCGACCAGGCCGGCCCCTCCGCGAACGGGGGGGCCGGTTCCACGAGGCGGACGTTCGACCAGAAGCGCGCCGAGGCGGCCGTGCGCGAGCTGCTGCTCGCCTGCGGCGAGGACCCGGACCGCGAAGGGCTCCAGGACACGCCGGCGCGGGTCGCGCGGGCGTACCGGGAGCTGTTCGCCGGCCTGTACACCGACCCGGACTCGGTGCTCGCCAAGACCTTCGACGAGAGCCACGAGGAACTCGTCCTGGTCACCGACATCCCGATGTTCTCGTTCTGCGAGCACCACCTGCTGCCCTTCCACGGGGTCGCCCACGTCGGGTACATCCCCAACGAGCAGGGACGGGTGACCGGGCTGTCCAAGCTGGCCCGGCTGGTCGACCTCTACGCGAAGCGGCCCCAGGTGCAGGAGCGGCTGACCTCCCAGGTCGCCGACGCCCTGGTGCGCCGGCTGGAGCCGCGCGGCGTGATCGTCGTGGTCGAGGCCGAGCACCTGTGCATGGGTATGCGCGGCGTGCGCAAGCCCGGCTCGCGGACCACCACGTCCGCCGTGCGCGGGCTGCTGCGGTCCTCGGCGTCGACCAGGGCGGAGGCCATCGAGCTGATCCGAGGGCGCACGAGGTGAGCCTGCCTCGGCCGGGGCACTGCGTGGTCATGGGCGTCGTCAACGTCACCCCGGACTCGTTCAGCGACGGCGGCCGGTACCTCGGCCGCGCGGACGCGGTCGAGCACGGCGTGGCCATGTTCCGCCGGGGCGCGGACGTGGTCGACGTCGGCGGCGAGTCCACCCGGCCGGGCGCGGCCCGCGTCGACCCCGCCGTCGAGGCGGCCCGGATCGCGCCGGTGATCCGCGAGCTGGTCGCCGAGGGCGTGCCGGTGTCGGTGGACACCATGCGCGCCGAGGTGGCGGAGGCGGCGCTGGAGGCCGGCGCGTCGATCGTGAACGACGTCTCCGGCGGCCTCGCCGACCCGGCGATGGCGTCGGTGGTGGCGTCCGCCGGGGTGCCTTACGTGCTGATGCACTGGCGCGGGCACAGCGCCGGGATGGACCGCCTCGCCGTGTACGACGACGTGGTGCGCGACGTCCGGGACGAGCTGTGCGCCCGGGTGGACGCCGCGCTGGCGGCGGGCGTGGCGGCGGACCGGGTCGTGCTCGACCCCGGCCTGGGCTTCGCCAAGAACGCCGACCACAACTGGCAGCTCCTCCAGCGCCTGGACGAGCTGCTGGCGCTGGGCTTCCCGGTGCTGGTGGGCGCGTCCCGCAAACGTTTTCTGGGATCGCTGCTGGGCGCGCTGCCCGGCGCGCGGCCGGGTGACCGCCCACCGGACGGCCGCGAGGACGCGACGGCGGCGGTGTCGGCGCTGGCCGCGTTCGCCGGCGCGTGGGGCGTGCGGGTGCACGACGTGGACAAGTCGTTGGACGCGGTGGCGGTGGCACGAGCTTGGAGGGCGGGCCGTGGCTGATCGGATCTCGTTGCGGGGGCTGCGGGTGCGCGGCTTCCACGGGGTGTTCGAGCACGAGAAGCGCGACGGCCAGGACTTCCTGGTCGACGTGACGGCGTGGCTGGACCTGTCCCGCGCGGCGGCGACGGACGACCTGCGCGAGACGCTGCACTACGGCGAGCTGGCCGAGCGGGCGGCGGCGATCGTGGCCGGCGGCCCGTACGACCTGATCGAGACGGTGGCGGGCAAGGTCGCCGACGAGGTGATGACCGACCTGCGGGTCCGGGCCGCCGAGGTGACGGTCCACAAGCCGTCCGCGCCGATCCCGCTCACCTTCGAGGACGTGTCGGTGACCGTGCGCCGGGAGCGCGGGTGAGCCGCGCGGTCCTGTCGGTCGGCTCGAACCTGGGCGACCGGCTCGGCTTCCTGCGGCAGGCGGTGGCGGGGTTCGCGGCCGAGCTGGTCGCGGTGTCCCCGGTCTACGAGACCGCGCCCTGGGGCGTGACCGACCAGGACGACTTCCTCAACGCCGTGCTGGTGGTCGCGGGCGACCTCGGGCCGTGGGAGTGGCTGCGGCGCGGGCAGGGGCTGGAGGACGCGTCCGGCCGGGTGCGCACCCTGCGGTGGGGTCCCCGGACGCTGGACGTGGACGTGGTCACCGTGGACGGGGTCGTGTCGGACGACCCGAAGCTGCTGCTGCCG
Source organism: Actinosynnema sp. NPDC050436 (assembly GCF_040655415.1). Lineage (NCBI taxonomy): Bacteria > Bacillati > Actinomycetota > Actinomycetes > Pseudonocardiales > Pseudonocardiaceae > Actinosynnema > Actinosynnema sp. NPDC050436. The sequence goes on from NZ_JBFAJV010000003.1 coordinate 838,201, forward strand.
CACCCCGGTGCCCACGAGCGGGCCACCGTGCTGGTCCCGTGGCTGGACGTCGAGCCGGGCGCGGTGCTGCCCGGTCACGGGCGGGTGGCCGACCTGGTCGCGGACCTCGACCTCGGCGGTGTGACGCGGCGCGACGACCTGCGCCTGGCCTGATTCGCAGTCCCGCGCGCGGCGAATCGCGCGCTCCGGGGCTGCGGGGGGCGGTGAGCGGGGTTAGCGTCGGCGCAGGAGGTCGGCGATGAGCAACGCGGTCACGTACGACGTCGCGCGGCGGCGGATCGTCAGCCTGGTCACCAACGGCGACCCGGCGGCCGAGGTCGAGGCGTGCCCGGGGTGGACGGTCAAGGACGTGGTGGCGCACCTCGCGGCCGGCCTGGGCGACTTCGCGGACAACGCGTTCGACGGCGTGGAGACCGGCGAGTGGGGTGAACGCCAGGTCCGCGACCGCAGGGACCACCCGCTGGGCGACCTGCTGGCCGAGTGGGAGCGCAACTTCCAGGCCGCCGGGGGCCTGTTCGACTCGCCGCTGGGCGCGGTGCTGATCGCCGAGGTCGTCGAGCACGAGCACGACATCCGGACCGCGCTGGGCCGGCCCGGCGAGCGGGACAACGCCGCCGTGCGCGCCGCGCTCACCCGGCCGTTGCAGGAGGTCGACCAGCGGCTGCGCACCCGCGACCTGCCCGCGCTGCGGATCACCCTGGAGCACGGCGACCGGATCGTCGGCGAGGGCGACCCGGCGGCCACCCTGCGCACGTCGTCGTTCGAGCTGCTGCGGGTCGTCGGCGGGCGGCGCAGCGAGGGTCAGATCCGGTCGCTGGACTGGGACGCCGACCCGACCCGGTGGCTGGGTGCGATCCAGCTCTTCGGCACGCGGGAGACCGCGCTGGTCGAATGACACCATGGGGTGCGTGAGGTTCACCAAGCCCCGTGACCTGCTCGCCGCCGGCATCATCGCCGGCCTGCTCGCGCACCTGCTGCTCCGGCTCGCCTACGACACGCTCCCGCCGCTGCCGACCTTCGCCGGGTTCACCCTGCTCGTCATCGCGGCGGTCGACCTGGTGCTGGCCTTCTCGCTGCGCGCCCGCATCCAGCGCAAACCCGGCAGCGAACCGGTGCAGCCGCTGACGGCGGCGCGCGCGGTGGCGCTGGCCAAGGCGTCGTCCCTGCTCGGCGCGATCATGGCCGGCGCGTGGGCCGGCGTGCTGATCTACGTGCTGCCCGCGCGCGGCGACGTCGAGGCAGCCGACCACGACCTGGTCAGCGCGGTCGTGGGACTGGTCTGCGCGGTGCTGCTCATCGGCGCGGCGCTGTGGCTGGAGCACTGCTGCCGGACGCCCAAAGATTCCCACCGGGACGGGTGAATACCGGTGCGGAGGTCTCAATCGGGTAACTGACCGGTACGGTAGACGCCATGACCGGGCGAGGCACGTCGCAGGACGACGAGCAGCAAGATCACGGTCGGGGCTCCGGGCGACTACTGCTGGTAGCAGCATTGGCGCTCGCCCTGGGCGCCGCGGCCGTGCTGGTGCTGAGCGACAACGCCCGGTGGCTGAGACTGGCCGTCGTCGCCGCGCTGTGGGCCGCGCTGGTCGGCGCGTTCCTCGCCGCCCGCTACCGCCGCCAGGTCGTGGACACCGAGGACGAGGTCGCCGACCTCCAGTCGGTGTACGAGCTGGAGCTGGAGCGCGAGGTCGCCGCCCGGCGCGAGTACGAGCTGGAGATCGAGGCGGAGACCCGCAAGCGGGTGCAGGAGGAGGCCAAGGACGACCTGGAGGCGCTGCGCGGCGAGCTGCGCGCCCTGCGGGAGAACCTGGAGGCCCTGCTCGGCGGCGAGGTCCTGGTGGAACGGGTGGCGCTGCGCGCCGAGTCGACCCGGATGCGCGCCCTGTCCGACCAGTCCCGGGTGATGGCGGTGAGCGACCAGCGGATCATCACCGCCGGGCCCGCCAAGACGACCGTGAAGAAGACCGTCGAGAAGCCCTCCGCGCCGGACCGCACGGAGCTGATCGAGCGCGTCGCGCACGAGGCCCCGCGCAAGGAGACCGTGCGGCGTCCCGAACCCGTGCGCCCCGACGCCGTGCGGCCCGACCCGAGCCGACCCGACCGGCGCGAGGGGGCCCAGGCCACCCGGCGCGAACCGGCGCGGACGGCGCAGCAGCGCCCCGCGACGGCGGCGCGCGCGCCGGAGCCGACCGAGCGCGTGAGCCGGGTGGACCTGGCCGGGCGACCGGCCGGCCGGACCGCCGACCAGGCCCGGCGTGAACCGGCCCGGCAGTCCGCCGAGGCGGACTTCTTCTCCGACGTGAAGACCCCGGCCCGTCCCGCGCCGGGCGTCATGGGCAGCGGCGCGGTGCTGGGCAGCCGGGTCGGCGGTGCCGGTGTCGGTGTCGGCGGTGGTGCCGGTGTCGGTGGTGCTGGTGGGAGTGTCGGCGGTTCTGCTGGTTCTGCCGGTGGGCGGTCGGAGGGTGGGCGGTCGGAGGCTCCGGCGGAACCCGTCGCGCGCAAGCCCGAGCCGTCCCGGCCCGAGGTCGCGCGTGCCGAGGCTGCTCGGATCGAGGCGTCCCGCCCCGAGGCCGCTCGTGCCGAGGCTCCTCGTGCCGAGGCTGCTCGTACCGAGACTTCCCGCACCGGGCGCACCGTCCAGCGGCGCAGCCGGGTCGCCGAGCGGACCGAGATGTTCAGCCGGGACGCGGTGGAGGCCGACCAGCCCGCCCGTCGCCCCGCAGGCGAGCAGGCCCGGCCCGAGCCGGCGCGACGCACCACGCCGACGGCCGCCGAGCGGACCGGCGGTTTCCCCCCGGTGACCGGCGCGGAACCCGTCCGGCCCGGCCGTCGGGCGGCGGAGCAGAGCGGCTACCAGCAGCCCGTCCCCGCAGCGGCGAAGCGCGCCGACCAGAGCGGCCACCACCCCGCGCCGGCCGGGAACCGCGCGGAGCAGGCCGCGCCGACCCCGGGCCACCGCGCGGCGGAGGAGAGCGGCTACCACGTCGCCCCCGGCACGCGGGCGGCGGAGCAGAGCGGGTACCAGGCGGCGGTCGGCAACCGGGCCGCCGAGCTGGGCGAGCACCAGCCGGTCGGCGACCGCGCCGCCGAGCAGCGCGGGTACCAGGCGGTCGGCACCCGGGCCGCCGAGCAGAGCGGGTACCTGCCGGTGACGGCGGAGCCCGCCGGGCGCTCGTCGGCCGAGCTGTCCACCGGGCGGCGGGCGGCCGAGGACGGCGGTGGCCGGCGGCGGGCCGAGGACCGGCCGACCGGTCGGCGCAGCGCCCCCGAACCCGAGCCCACCCCGGCCGGCGCGCACGCGGACGGCAAGTCGGTGAGCGAGCTGCTCGCCGCGTTCGGCGGGGGCGAGTCGCCGCGTCGGCGTCGGCGGCGAGGCGAGGACTGACCCCGGAATCGGTGGGGGACCTGCGGGGGACCTGGAAAGGTCGTGCCGGGCGGAGGTCGGCGGGGACTACTTGTCGATGTCGCCGACCACGACGGCGAACGACCCCAGCACGGCCGGCAGGTCGTCCACCCCGGTGCCCGGCAGCAGCGCCGAGAGCGCCTGCACGTTGTTGAACGACGGCGTCCGGAGCTTGAGCCGCCACGGCGTCTTCTCGCCGCGCGAGGCCAAATGCACCCCGGACACGCCGAGCGGTGCCTCGACCCTCGTGTACACCGAGCCCTCCGGTGCCTTGACCGCCTTGGGCAGCCGCAGGTTCACCGGCCCGCCGGGCAGGTCGTCCAGGCACCGCCGGACCAGCCGCACGGACTGCCGCACCTCGTCCACCAGGCACTCGACCCGGGCCAGCGCGTCACCCCCGGTCCGCACCACCGGGGTCACGCCGAGCCCCCGGTAGCCCGGCAGCGGGTCGTCGCGGCGGAGGTCGAAGTCGACGCCACTGGCCCGTCCGATCGGACCGGTCACCCCGTACGCGAGCGCGGCCTCCCTCGTCAGCACACCGATCCCGGCCAACCCGTCCGGGATGCCACCGACGTCCACTGTGGACAGAGCGGCGCGGACGCGGTCGGTCCACCCGGCCGGGACGTCCTCGCGCAGGCCGCCGATCCGGTTGAACATGAAGTGGATCCGGCCGCCCGAAGCCTCCTCCAGCACCGCCTGCACGGCTTCCCGCCCGCGCGCGGCGGCCGGGCCGGTCAGGGGTGCGAGGAACACCAGGTGCGCCATGATCCGGTTCAGCTCGCACAGCACGGCCCGGAGGGCCTGCGCGCGGGCCGGGACGTCCATGCCGGTCATCCGCTCGACGGCGAGCGCGACGGCCAGTTCGTTGCAGAACGCGGCCAGCCAGTCGTGCCGGTTGGCCAGCGTCAGCACCTGCCGGTAGTCGCGCACCTCGAACAGCTTCTCGGCACCTCGGTGCAGGTGGCCGACCAGCGGTTCGGCGGCGGTGATGACCTCGTCGTCGCGGACGGTCAGCCGGAGCCGGTACGCGCCGTGCGCGGAGGGGTGCAGCGGGCCGAGGTCGACCACCCGGTCCACGCCCAGGTGACGCGCCCCGGCACCGACGCCAACGGTGATCTCCACCCCGCCATGCTCGCACGTCGAGGCGGGGGTGCCGCCTCGTGGTGACGGTGCGCGGCGGCGGTGGTTAGCTAGTTCGGTGTGGCGGTGAACAGGTAGCAGCCGTGGGAGACGCTGCGCACCTGCACTTCGACCACCTCGGGCTTGTCCAGCAGTTCTTCGATGCGCTCGGTCAGCTCGTCGGGCTGTGCGATCTCGCCGCCGTGGATGCGGCCGTCCGCGTCGTACGCCCGCAGGGTGCGCGCGTTGTGCCGGAACGCCTCGGGCACCTCGTCCGCCACGGCCGGCCCGTCGCACGCCAGCATGTGCGCGAACACCGGCCCCAGCTCCTCGTACGGGCCGCGCCCGGCGGTCGGCGTGTAGCGGAACAGCACCAGCGGCTCGCCCACCCCGGCCTTGCGCAGGCAGCACCGCAGCGGCGCACCCGGCGACTCGTCCCGCAGCTCGTGGAACTCGTCCGTGCCGGCCAGCTTCCGGGCCCGCTCGACCACGTCGGCGGGCAACGCGTGAATCCTCATGCGGCAAGCCTGGCCGTCCGGTGGGCGGGCGGCCGGCGGTCTTCGGACGGGGCGGTCGGCCTGGGGCACGGGTGGGAGCCGAGGGCACTGGTGGGAGCGAGGGGGCTCACCAGACCGGGCGGATGCCTGCGGAGGAGGTGTGGTCCAGGTAGCCGGTGAGGCCGTCGCGGAGGGCGGTGAACGCGGTGTCGCCGATCAGGGCCGCGAACTCGGCGTCCAGCTCGGTCCACAGCCGGTCGGCCAGGGCCAGGTAGTCGTGGCCCTTGTCGGTGAGCGCCAGCGCCTGCGCGCGGCGGTCCGTCGGGTGCGGTTCGCGCCGGACGTAGGCCCACTCGACCAGTTCCGCGACGGTCTTGCCGGCCGCCTGCTTGGACACGCCCAGGTGCGCCGCCAGGTCGACGGTGGTCGGGTGCTCCGTCGCGGCCAGGTACCGGAGGACGAAGCCGTGCGCGGGGCGCAGCGGTTCCCGGTGCCGGCCCGCCAGGCGCTCGTGGAAGCGGTCGGTCATCGCGCGGAACGTCCTGGCCAGGAGGATCGAGACGGGTTGCGCGGCGGTCGGGTGGGTGGCTCGGTGCGTGGGCGTGGAGGTCGGGTGCGCGGGGTCGTGGTCCACGGTGGTGAGTGTGCGGGTGGACAACCTGGTTGGCCAACCTCGTCCGGTCAGGGCCGCCACGGCGGGAGCGGTGGGAGCAGGTCCGACACCGGGACGCCCACGCCGTGCAGCAGCCAGCCGAACGAGCCCAGCCCGTCGACCGCCCGGAGTTCCGCCACCCGCGACGCGCGCGCCGCCGCGTCGAGCCACGCCATGCCGGCGCTGCGCGTCCGGGTGGGCCGGCTCGCGTCGGGGTGGGGAGGGGGCAGGAGGGCGGCGAGGGCGTCTCGCTGGGAGACCAGGACCCAGTCGCCGCCGGCCGCGTCGGCGCACGCGTCCAGGGCCACGTGGGCGGTCAGGTCGCACGACCCGTCGAACACCGGGGGCACGCGGCGGCCGTCGCGGTAGGCCGCGAACGTGCCCTCCGGGTACCGGCCCGCGACCCGGTCCTCCTTCCGGTGCCCGTAGTCGACGGCCAGCGCCGCGCCCCGCACCCGACCCACGGCGTCCGCCCACGCCCGGTCCCTCGTGGAGCCGACCTCGGCGTGCCGGCCCGGCCCCAGCGGCCACCAGCGGGCCAGCCACGGGTCGTCGTGCGGGCCCACCACCAGCGGGCACGGGATCGCGTCCAGCCACTCGTGGCCGACCAGCAGGCCGTGCACGGTGGCGGGCAGCTCCCGCACCCACGCCACGCCGGGCAGCGCGCGGGGCGGGCCGACGTCGACGGCGGTCACGTGCAGGCGCTCGGCGAGCGGACCGCCGGCCAGCGCGCGGACGGCCGCCGCCAGTTCGCCGCCGCCCGCGCCGACGTCCACGAAGTCCAGCCGGGGCGGCCTGCCCAACCCGGCGTCGACCCGGTCGAGCAGCACCAGGAGCGCTTCGGCCAGCTCAGGGCCGATCAGCGGGGCGGTGCGGAAGTGGTCGGCCGGGATCGAGCCCCGGGTGAAGAACCCCTGCGGGCCGTACAGCGCGGTGCGCCACGCCCCTTCCGAGTCCTCCATGCGTCAAGTGTCCCTTTAAGGTTGCCCACTGTGACCGCCTCCCCTGCCCGCAAGCGCGTGGACCAGCGCCGCTGGACAGTCCTCCTGCCGGTGGCCGGCCTGGTCGCGCTGGGCGCGTCCGGCCTGATCCTGCTCGGCCTGGGCACCAGCAAGATCGGCGTGGGCCCGATCCTGGTCGGCGCGGTCGCCGCGCTGGTGCCGGTCGCCGCCGTGCTCGGCGCGTTCCTCTGGGTGGACCGCTGGGAGCCGGAACCGGCGAAGATCCTGCTGCTGGCGTTCGCGTGGGGAGCGTGCGGCGCGACCATCACGTCCCTGGTGTTCAACCAGACCGCGCACGTGCTGGGCGAGCTGATCAACAACGGCGACGGGTCGACGTTCGCGGCCGTCGTCGGAGCGCCGATCGTGGAGGAGGCGACCAAGGCGGCGTTCGTGGTCGCGCTGTTCCTGCGCCGGCGCGACGAGTTCGACGGCGTCGTGGACGGCATCGTCTACGCGGGCGTGACGGCGGCCGGCTTCGCCTACACGGAGAACATCTACTACTTCGCGCGGGTGTTCGTGGACAGCGGGCTGGGCGACATGTCCAGCGGGGTCGTGGCGCTGTTCGTCCTGCGCGGGGTGCTCTCGCCGTTCGCGCACCCGCTGTTCACGGCGATGACCGGCATCGGGGTCGGCATCGCGGCGCTGAGCGGCAACCGGACGCTGCGGTGGGTCGCGCCGGCGCTTGGCTACCTGGGCGCGGCCGGGCTGCACTCGCTGTGGAACTTCTCCACCACGGTGGGCACCGGGTCGACGTTCATCAACCTGTACTTCCTGATCATGGTCCCGATCTTCGCGGGCATGGTGTGGCTGGTGGTCTGGCAGCGCCGGCGCGAGCAGCGGATCGTCGCGGGCCAGCTCCCGGAGATGGCCGCGCGGCGGTGGATCGCGTCCAGCGAGGTCACGCTGCTGGCGTCGTTGCAGGGCCGCCGGCGGTGGCGGCGCACGGTGCGGCGCAAGGTCGGCGAGCAGGCGGCGCGGGCCGTCGCCGGCTACCAGGTGGCCGCCACCGAACTGGCGTTCCTGCGGCACCGGATGAAGCTGGGAACCGCCGGCACGGGTGCCGACGAACGTCACGCCGTGCTGCTCGACGCGCTGGTCGCCGCACGTCAGGCCGCCGTGGAGGCACCCGGTGCGCTCAAGGCGGCCGGCGGGGCCCGCCGGGTGGAGTAGGCGGGTGGTGTTCGTCGCAGTCGAGGTCGACCCGGCGGGCCCGGGACTACGCTCGCGGCCGTCGTCCGGTACCCGCTCAGGGCCTGGAACGCCATCGAAGGAGTACGTCGCATGGACGCGACCCCCCGCCCCGCGCGGCTGGCCGTCGGAGTGATCTCGGCGGGCCGGGTGGGCTCGGTGCTGGGCGCCGCCCTGGCCAGGGCGGGCCACGTGGTCGGCTCGGTGTCCGCCGTGTCGCGCGAGTCGCTGCGCCGGGCCGAGGAGCTGCTGCCGGACGTGCCGGTGGCGCCGCCGCCCGAGGTCGCCGCGTCGGCCGACCTGGTGCTGCTGGCCGTGCCCGACGACGAGTTGGCCGGGCTGGTGCGCGGCCTGGTCGCCACCGGGTCGCTGCGCGCCGGGCAGATCGTCGTGCACACCAGCGGCGCGCAGGGCGTCGGGGTGCTGGAGCCGGCCCGCGACGCGGGCGCGCTGTGCGTGGCGCTGCACCCGGTCATGACGTTCACCGGCCGGTCCGAGGACGTCGAGCGGCTGACCGCCTGCTCGGTCGGCGTGACCGCCGCCGACGGCGACGAAGCGGCGTGGAACGTCGGCGAGGCCCTGGTCGTGGAGATGGCGGCGGAGCCCGTGCGCATCCCCGAAGCGGCCCGCCCGCTCTACCACGCGGCCCTCGCGCACGGCGCGAACCACCTGATCACGCTGGTCGCGGACTGCGCCGACCTGCTCCGCACGGCCGGGATCGGCGACGCCGAGCGGATGCTCGGCCCGCTGCTGTCGGCCGCGCTGGACAACGTCCTGCGGCACGGCGACCGGGCGCTCACCGGCCCGGTCGCGCGCGGTGACTCCGGGACCGTGGCGAAGCACCTGGGCGTGCTGGCCTCCGCAGCGCCTGAGACCCTTGCCCCGTACCGCGTTCTCGCGCGCCGCACCGTCGACCGCGCGCAGGCCGCCGGGCTGCTCAAGCCCGAACCGGCCGCCGACGTCCGCACCACTCTTGAGGACCGATGACCAAGCCGCTCACCAAAGACGACTACGCGCCCAACGACGTCACGGTGCACCGTGACCCGGAGCGGTTGCGCCGGGTGGTGCGCGCGCTGCGGGCCGCCGGGCGCAACATCGCGCTGGTGCCCACGATGGGCGCGCTGCACGAGGGCCACCGGAAGCTGATCCGGGAAGCGCAGGTCATGCAGAACACCGTGGTGGTGGTGTCGATCTTCGTGAACCCCACCCAGTTCGGGCCCTCGGAGGACTTCTCGGCGTACCCGAGGACGTTCGAGTCCGATGTGGACGTCTGCCGGCAGGAGCGCGTCGGCCTGGTCTTCGCGCCGGCCGCCGAGGACGTGTACCTGCCCGGCGCGTCGGTGACGGTCGCGCCCGGCCCGCTCGGCGACGAGCTGGAGGGCGCGTCCCGGCCGGGCCACTTCGCCGGGGTGCTGACCGTGGTGGCCAAGCTGTTCAACATCGTGCAGCCGACCTACGCGGTGTTCGGCGAGAAGGACTACCAGCAGCTCACGCTCGTCCACCGGATGGCGTGGGACCTGAACCTGCCGGTCGCCGTGGTGGGCGTGCCGACCGTGCGCGAACCGGACGGCCTGGCGCTGTCGTCGCGCAACCGGTACCTGTCGGAGGAGGAGAGGTCGGCGGCCACCGCGCTGTCGGCCGCGCTGGTGGCCGGCGCGCACGTGAGCGGCGGCGGCGCGGCGGCCGTGGTCGAGGCGGCGTCCTCGGTGCTCGCGGCCGAGCCGTCGGTGGACGTGGACTACCTGGAGGTGCGGGCACCCGACCTGGGGCCGGCACCGGAGAACGGCGACGCGCGGCTGCTGGTCGCCGCGCGGGTGGGCTCCACCCGACTGATCGACAACATCGCCGTGCTGCTCGGCACCGGCGACGAGTGAGGGGGACGGCGATGTTCCGCACCATGCTCAAGTCGAAGATCCACCGGGCCACGGTCACCCAGGCCGACCTGCACTACGTCGGGTCGGTGACCGTGGACCTGGACCTGATGGAGGCCGCCGACCTGCTGCCCGGCGAGATGGTCGCGATCGTCGACGTGACCAACGGGGCGCGGCTGGAGACCTACGTCATCGAGGGCGAGCGCGGGTCCGGCGTGATCGGCATCAACGGCGCCGCCGCGCACCTGGTCCAGCCGGGCGACCTGGTCATCCTGATCGCCTACGGGCAGATGGACGACGCGGAGGCGCGGGCGTACCGGCCGCGCGTGGTGTTCGTCGACGCGGACAACCGGGTGGTGGAGCTGGGGTCTGACGCGGCTCGGGCGCCTGAGGGGTCCGGGCTGGTCAGCGGGGCGGTGGCGGCCGGCGTGGGTGTGGGCGTTGCCGTTGCCGGTGCCGGGGGCGGTGTCCTGGTGGGTGCCGACGTGGCGGCGCTGTCGGTGGGGTCTTCGGAGACCGAGGACGCGACGGCGTTGGACGCGTTGATCCAGGCCGAGAACTGAGGGGAAGAGTTCTGTGCTGCTCGCCATCGACGTCGGCAACACCAACATCGTCCTGGGCCTGTACGACGGGACGGGGGACAAGGCCGCGCTGGTGCGGGACTGGCGGATGCGCACCGACGCCCGGATGACCGCCGACGAGCTGGCGCTGACCATGCGCGGGCTGCTCGGGGAGTACGCGGACAAGATCACCGGGATCTCGGCGCTGTCCACGGTGCCGGCGGTCCTGCGCGAACTGCGGGTCATGCTCGGGCGGTACTACTCGGCGGTGCCGAAGGTGCTCGTGGAGCCCGGCGTGCGGACCGGCGTGCCGCTGCTGGTCGACAACCCGAAGGAGGTCGGGTCGGACCGGGTGATCAACACCCTGGCGGCCCACCACCTGCACAGCACGGCGTGCGTGGTGGTCGACTTCGGCACGTCGACCAACCTGGACGTGATCTCCGCGAAGGGCGAGTTCCTCGGCGGGGCGCTGGCACCCGGGATCGAGATCTCGGTCGACGCGCTGGCCGCCCGCGCCGCCCAGCTGCGCAAGGTCGAGCTGGTGCGACCCCGGTCGGTGATCGGGAAGAACACGGTGGAGTGCTTGCAGTCGGGGATCGTGTACGGGTTCGTCGGCCAGGTCGACGGGCTGGTGCGCCGGATCGTGGACGAGTTGCAGGTGACCGAACCCGGGCCGGTGACGGTGATCGCCACGGGGGGTCTTGCGCCTTTGGTGGTGACGGAGTCGGCGACCATCCAGGCCCACGTGCCGGATCTGACGCTGCTGGGGTTGCGGCTGGTGTTCGAGCGCAACATGCGGTGAGTCGGGTGCCTGAGTGGCGGAAGAGCAAGAGAGTCCTCGCCGGACGGGCGAGCCGCCAAGGATGACGGAAGTGCGTGGGTCGTCGTGTCATCCCCGTGTGGCCCGGTCGGGAGACAACCACCCT